>NZ_JADBQB010000007.1:0-286272 GCF_014895705.1 Enterobacter cloacae complex sp. P27C | reverse complement strand
TAGAACGGCGGACTGTTAATCCGTATGTCACTGGTTCGAGTCCAGTCAGAGGAGCCAAATTTGAAAAGCCTGCTTTTAAAGCAGGCTTTTTGCTTTTCTGCGTCAAGTAAATGCAAAACGGCAACCTTATTGCCGTTTTTAGTGTTTTCACCCTCTCCCGTGGGAGAGGGATGGGGTGAGGGCATCATACCGCACGAAATTACATACGAACCGGCGCCGTCGCCGCCTCCAGCCACGAACGCGCCTCGCTATTCACCAGCGGCGTCAGCGCCTCACGTACCTGCTGATGATACTCATCCAGCCACTGCTTTTCCTGCTCGCTCAACAGATCCAGCTCGACCTGGCTTAAATCAATCGGGATCAGCGTCAGAGAAGCAAATTTGCAAAACCCCGGACGGCTCTCCACTATCTCCACCTGGTTTTCAATACGGATACCGTGGCTATCGCCCAGATAGTATCCCGGCTCAATGGTCATGATGTTCCCTGCCACCAGCGGCCACGGGTTGACCTTTTTGGCGATGCGATGCGGGTTTTCGTGGATCAGAAGCTGGTGGCCCACGCCGTGCCCGGTACCGTGATCGTAATCCAGCCCCATCTCCCACAGCGGACGACGCGCGAAAGCATCCAGCTGGTGCCCCTGCGTACCGGAAGGGAACTGCAGGGTAATCAGCGACAGAAAACCTCTCAGCACGGCGGTGTAGTGCAGACGCTGCTGCGAGGGGACATTACCCCACGCCAGCGTGCGCGTGGCATCGGTGGTGCCGTTAGCGTACTGACCGCCCGAATCGTTCAGGTAAAAATGGTTATGGCCGATGGGCTTGTTGCTGGCCTCGCTTGAATGATAGTGGCACATCGCCGCATTGCTCGAAGAGGCGGAAATGGTCGCGAAACTCTGCTCGATAAAATCGGGCTGCTGTTTGCGAAATGCCAGCTGCTGCGCCTGCACTTCCAGCTCCGTTAGCGGTTGTCCCGCCGCCGCACGCAGCGGCACTTCGCGGCTCAGCCAGGCCAGGAAGTTGACCCACGCGGCGCCGTCCTGGAGATGGCACTCGCGATACCCTGCCAGCTCGACCGGGTTTTTGGTAGCCTTAATTAGGGTAATGGGATCGGTTCGCCAGACAATTTCACCGCGCGGTTCAATGGCAAAACGCAGGGCCACCGGCGCGGAGTCGGCATCAACCATCACCCGCTTCCCTTCAGCAAGTTGCTGACAGCGCTCAATAAAGGTGTCCTGTGGCGCAATCGTGAAGGCGTTCAGAACTGCATCAGGGAGTTCTGCGAGCTTATTATCGTTAACAAACCACTCAACGCGGCCGTCGCGACCGAGCAGGGCAAATGAGAGCGGTACCGGACTGGTGGGGATATCTGAGCCGCGCACGTTGAGCAGCCACGCAATGTTATCCGGCAGCGTAACGGCCAGGTAGTCAGCGTTGTTCGCGGCCAGCACGGCGGCAACGCGCTGACATTTGTCTTCGCTGCTTTCACCGCTTATCGCAACCGGCATCTCACGGATAAGCCCCGCCGGTGCGGCAGGGCGATCGGTCCATAAGGCGTCAAACGGTGACGCATTCAGCGGCACGAGCGCGCACGGTGTGGCAGACAGCTGCGTAAACTCGGTATTCGTCATCAGCATTGGGTCGAAACCGATGCGCGTGCCCGCCGCGACGTTGGCCGTCAGCCAGTCTGCCAGCGGCTCGTTGTGCAGATGGTGGATCTCAACCTCATCCATATTCACCTGAACGCGGGCCTGCACCTGATAGCGCCCGTCGACGAACAGCAGCGCTTTATCCCTCAGTACCAGCGCGACGCCAGCAGAGCCGTTAAAGCCTGTCAGCCAGGCCAGCTTTTCGTCGTTCGACGCGCAATTCTCGCTTTGCCAGGCATCGGTGCGCGGAACGATCATCCCGTCGAGGCTGTTTTCCTGAAGCCACTGACGCAGGGCAGAGAGCGGAGTAGGGGTGTGCATGGTTTTTCCTTATTGTTATTAGCGGAACGGCGGCTCGTTGAAGGTGCGCAGCTTACGCGAATGCAGTCGGTCGCCTTCCGCCCGCAGCAGGTCGATGGCGCGAATGCCGATCTGCAAATGTTCGGAAATCGCCCCTTCATAGAAACGGTTGGCCTGACCCGGCAGCTTAATTTCGCCGTGCAGCGGCTTATCGGACACGCACAGCAGCGTGCCGTAAGGAACGCGGAAGCGATACCCCTGGGCGGCGATGGTGGCGCTCTCCATATCAATCGCCACCGCTCGGCTCAGGTTGAAGCGCAGCGCGGAGGCGGAGTAACGCAGCTCCCAGTTGCGGTCATCCGTTGTCACCACCGTACCGGTACGCAGGCGCTGCTTCACCTCTTCACCCGGCATGCCGCTCACCTCTTTGGTGGCGTCATACAGCGCGCGCTGTACTTCGGCGATGCTCGGGATTGGGATATCCGGCGGCAGTACCGCATCCAGCACATGGTCGTCGCGCAGATAGGCGTGGGCCAGCACGTAATCGCCAATCAGCTGGCTTTCGCGCAGGCCGCCGCAGTGGCCAATCATCAGCCACACGTCGGGGCGCAGCACCGCCAGATGGTCACAGATGGTTTTGGCGTTCGACGGACCGACGCCGATGTTGATCAGGGTGATCCCCTGACCGTCGGCGGTGATCAGGTGCCAGGCGGGCATCTGGTGTTTTTTCCACGCCAGATCGGAGATGGCCTGCTCGGGCGCTTCGGTCTCGGCGGTGATCCAGATCCCGCCCGCGCAGGAGAGGGCGATATATGGACTGTCCGGATCGAGGATTTGGCTACAGCCCCAGCGAACGAACTCGTCCACGTAGCGGGTGTAGTTGGTAAACAGCACAAACGGCTGGAAATGCTCGGCGGGCGTGCCGGTGTAGTGGCGCAGGCGCGCCAGGGAGAAATCCACCCGACGGGCGTCAAAGTGCGACAGGGGTGAAAACTCTGCCGGGTGATAAATCCCGTCAGCCGTCTCATCGCCAATCTGTGACAGTTCCGTCGTTGGGAAGTGGCGGGTCAGTCCCGCGCTCATGGAGCGGTCAAGAGTTAGCGCCGAACCGTCAATCACGTACGGATACGGGATCTCGTGCTGCGAAGGCTCCACGGCAATGTGCGCGCCGTAATCCTGATACAACAGCGTTAGCTGCTCTTCCAGATAGGGGCGGAACAGTGCAGGGCGGGTGACGGTGGTGCTGTAGCAGCCGGAGTGGGTAAAACGGGCGTAGGCGCGGGTTTTCGGCGTCGTGCTTGCGCTGCCGTCCCAGGTCACAGAGAGCGATGGATAAACAAAAAGGCCTTCGTTTCTGGCCTTTTGATCGGGAAGTTTCCCCGTTTCGATGTATTCGCTGATGGCGCTGCGCAGCGCGTTGACGGACTGTTCATACAGCGCGTCGAGTTTTTCCAGCGCCTGAGCCGGGGTCAGGCTGGAGCCCTTATTATTCATCTCTGTCTCCTTGTTCCACAGGTGTGCGACTCTATCCGATAGTATGTCACACGCCTGTGAAACAAAAGGGAGATCAGCGGTGGCTCGTCTCTTTCATCAGAAGCGCCGTCGCTGCCGACAGCAGGCAGCCGGCCAGCAGATAAATCGCCACGCTGTGCCAGTTACCGCCGGAGAAGGTCACCAGCGCGGCGGCAATAAACGGCGTAAACCCGCCGCCGACCACGCTTGCCACCTGGTAGCCCACGCCCGCGCCGCTGTAGCGGTAGCTGGCGCCGAACAGTTCGGTAAACATCGGCTGCTGCACGCAGACCACCATATCGTGGGCGATGTTGGCGAGCATAATGGCGAAGAAGACAATCCAGAACACAGACTGCGCCTCCAGCGCCATAAAGAACGGCCAGGCGCTGAGGGTCCCAATCAGCGCGCCGGTGATATAGACGCGGCGGCGACCAAACCGGTCCGCCAGCCAGGCGAAGCAGGGGATGGTCAGACAGCTTATCCCGCCAACCACCAGGCCGATATTCAGGAACAGTTCGCGCGGCAGGCCGAGATTCTGCGTCGAGTAGTTCAGCGCAAAGGCGGTGACGATATACATCGTCAGCAGCTCGCACAGGCGCAGGGCGATGATTTTCAGAAAAGCGCCAGGGTGCCGAATCAGGGCTTCCATCACCGGCAGCCGCTTTTTGACGGACGGCTCCTCACGCTGCTGCTGTTCGAACTCTGCCGACTCATCCATCCCGTTGCGGATCCACAGTGCGGCAATCACCAGCACGATACTGAAGATAAACGGGATGCGCCAGCCCCAGCTCAGAAACTGCTCGTCGGTGGTGAGCTGGCTGATTAACGACACCAGCCCGGTGGAAAGCAACAGCCCGACGCCGTACCCGACCTGCACGCCGCTGCTGTAAAACGCTTTCTTGTTTTTTGGCGCGCTCTCAACGGATAACAGCGCCGCGCCGCCCCATTCGCCGCCCACGGCGAAGCCCTGAATGGCGCGCAGCGTCACCAGCAGCACCGGCGCCCACCAGCCAATAGCGGAAAACGAAGGAAGAATGCCAATCAGCGCGGTGGCAATCCCCATCATCCAGACGGTAAGCATCAGCATCCGCTTGCGGCCAAGCCGGTCGCCGAAGTGGCCGAAAATCACCCCGCCCAGCGGGCGAAACAGAAAGCCAACGCCGAAGGTGGCAAACGCGGCGAGGGTGCCCATCGCGGGGCTAACCTGAGGGAAAAACTCGCGGTTAAACACCAGCGCGGCGGTGATGCCGTAGAGCAGAAAATCATACCAGTCGACGACGGCACCTGCGAAGCTGCCGAGTGCAGCGCGGCGGGCGCGATTGAGCGAAGGTGTCTCCTCGTTGGGACGATCGGAGATGAGGGTGGAGTCCATAGTTATCCTGTCCGTACTGTTTTTTATTATTGGTATAAGAAAATGTCACTCACATAGCTGCCGTCATATAAACGGAACCTCTGAGACTACCGCGACAAAACGCCTGAGAAAACGTTTTTATCTTTCCGATAGGCGCTGAATAAATAAATTTCATCTTCCCCTTCCTCGAGATAAATCCGTCTGTTTGGCTCCGGTTCGTGCTGAATGGATTACAGTAATAGATACCGCTGCGTGACTAAAGCTGAGGGAAAAACGATGCAACGTAACTTTTCGGCATTCTGGATGGTCCTGTTTTTATTCGCCGCACCGCTTCATGCCGAGCCGAAAGTCTATGGCGAACAGCGTATTAGCGGCTGGTGGAATGCGCTGACGGATAATATCTCCCAGACCTGGGAAGAGCCGCAACGTTACGATTTGTACCTGCCGTTTCTGAGCTGGCACGCCCGCTTTATGTACGACAAAGAAAAAACCGACGAGTACAACGAAATGCCGTGGGGCGGCGGCCTGGGCGTGTCCCGCTATAACGAAGAGGGCAACTGGAGCGCGCTTTTCGCAATGATGTTCAAGGACTCGCACAACGAATGGCAGCCCGCGATGGGCTATGGCTGGGAGAAGGGCTGGTATCTGGATAATGCCAAAGATTTCCGCCTTGGGCTCGGTGCCGCCGCGGGCATCACGGCGCGAGATGATTTTGCAAACTATGTGCCTCTGCCGTTCATCTTCCCGCTGTTTTCAGCTGGCTATAAGCGCGTTACCGTCCAGTTCACCTATATTCCCGGAACGTATAACAACGGCAACGTGCTCTTTGCCTGGCTGCGCTTAGGCTTTTAAAGGGTGATCACCTTTTTTGCCACGGCGTTAGACAAGACCAGCATGGAGAATAGAACAGAGGTGACGAACGTAAGCACAATCAGCGCCAGCTTCATGCCGAGAGAGGTCACCGGTATCAGCGCCGTCAGCAGATGAAACACCGAGTAGTGCACAATATATACGCCGGTCATCGTTTTGCTGATGGCGGCCAGAATGGACTCCTTTAATTCAGCATTGCGGCGAAAGCGAACGCCGTTCGCCGCAATCACCAGGGCAATAATCAGGATGTAGATCTGCGAGCCGGTGAGAATAAAGGCGTTTCTGTCGGCCTTAAACAGGGCAAAAAAGAAGTGGCGCTCGTAAAACCAGGTGAAGAGATAGATAAACGGGATGGCGACAACCGCCGCCCGAACCACGTTTTTGCGGCTTATCCACTCGGCGACTTTTGGGTCGCAGAAGAGCTGCCCGGTCAGATAAAACAGCAGCCATGTCCACAGCCGATACTGCGGCGAAAGCGAAAGGACGTGCGTTTCAGGATAAAGCGCCGATAACAGATCGTATCCGTAGGAAAAGCACAGCAGAGCAGCAATCGCGCCGCAGAACAGCGATCTCCGCTGGCTAAGCCACTCCACCGCCGGGTGGAAGGTGTAAATCACGACAAAGGCGAACACGAACCAGGGCTGAATTAAATACCCGCGCTGATAAGGCTCCCACAGGTAGTAGATCGTTATCCAGAACAGAAAAACAATCACCAGACTTTTTATTTTACCCAGCTGCCAGCGTGTGCCGTGCCGGGATTGCCCGTCGAGATAGCCCGACACCACAAAGAACAGCGGCGTGGCGATGGTCGAGATAAAGGTTAAAAAGCCCAGGATCCAGTGATAGTCATAGTCATAATGATCCCAGGTATTGTAGATGGTGAAGAAGGTGACCGCCGTCATACAGCCCAGCGTCTTGATAATGTTCAGCCCTGTCGCATTCATTGTTGTTTGGCTTCGTCCTTACGATGGAAACACGCATAGATCACGGGGAGTACCAGTAGCGTCAGGATTGTAGCAAACCCCAGTCCAAACATAATCACAACGGCCATGCTCTGGAAGAAAACATCCAGCAGCAGCGGTGCCAGGCCAAGTACGGTCGTGAACGCGGTGAGCAGGATAGGGCGCAGGCGCGAGGTGGCGGCATAAACGATCGCGCTGTGCTGATCCTTGTGCGTTTTCTGCTGTTCAATCTCTTCCACCAGCACGATGCCGTTGCGGATGAGCATTCCGCTCAGGCTCAGCAGACCAATCAGCGCCATAAAGCCAAAGGGAATGCCGGTAATTAAAAATCCTGGCGTGACGCCAATCAACGCCAGCGGTACGGTCAGCCAGATCGCGACGGCATTTTTTACCGAGCTGAACATCAGCACTGTAATAACAAACATCACCAGATACCCGAGAGGTAGCGTAGTGAACAGTCCTTGCTGCGCTTCGCTGGAGTTTTCCGCGTCGCCCCCCCACTCGATGCTGTAGCCGTGTGGCAGGGGAAGGGCATCCACCTGCGGCTTCACGCGGGCGAGAATATCACCGGAGGTTTGCTGGCTCAGCGGGTCCGGATCCGTCTGAACCGTTAGTACCCGCGAGCGGTCGCGTCGAAGGATGAGCGGATCTTCCCACTCCAGCGTGAAGCTGCTAACGACGTTACTCAGCGGGATATACTGCTGTCGCGCATGGCTCCACACCAGCACGTTGTTCAGGTGGCTGGCGTCCAGCCTTTCGCTTTCCGGAGGCCTCACCACCACGGGCAGCAGGTCACTGCCTTCCCGATACAACCCCGCCCGGCTGCCGGAGAAATTCATCTCCAGCGCGTTGTCGACGTCCTGCTTATCCACGCCAAGCTCGCGTCCCAGCGCGGCGACGTACTGCGGACGGATCACTTTGCTGCGGTTTTGCCAGTCGTTTCGGACGCTCCCCGTGGCCGGGTCGCGCGCCAGGATATCGTCCACCTGGCTGGCAATCAGACGCAGCCTGTCAGGATCCGGGCCTTTAATGCGCACTTCAATGGCGCTGTCGCCGGAGGGCCCAAACATCACCCGTTTCGTGCTGGCGTTGACCTGCGGGTAGTTACGCGCGATGTACTCATCCACGTAGCGCGTCAGCGCGGAGATGCTGCGCTGGTCATCCATTCGCACCATGATCTGCGCGTAGTTGCTGTATTGCCGCTGTCCGCTGTAGGTCAGAATAAAGCGCATGCTCCCCTGACCGATGGTCGAGACGGTGGTTTCCACGCCGGGCCGTCCCTTGATGGTTTTCTCAATGTCGCCGGTCATTTTCTCGGTCCATTTGATATCGGTCCCGTAGGGTAACCAGAGGTCGACAAAGAAAATCGGCGTATTGGACGACGGGAAAAAGTTTTGCCGCACCGCGCCAAACCCCCAGACAGACGCGGCCAGCAGGGCGGCCATCACTACCAGCGTCGGCGCTTTATGGTGCAGCAGTGCGTTCAGCAGGTGCTGGTAAAGGCGGTAGAGACGTTTGTCGTAAGGATCTGACTCGTCAGTAGTGTCCGGCGCGCTGTCGTTTTTAAACAACCACCACTTAATCAGCACCGGGGTGAGGGTGAGCGCCGAGAACCAGCTCAGCATCAAGGAAATCAGCAGCACCTGGAACAGAGATTTACAGTATTCCCCGGTGGAATCCTGCGATAGCCCGATAGGGGCAAACGCAAGGATGGCGATCACCGTCGCCCCCAGCAGCGGCAGGGCGGAGCGGCGAATGATGTTGTTAACGGCGGTTAACAGCGGGGAGCCCTGCTGCCGGGCAATCAACACCCCTTCGACAATCACGATGGCGTTATCCACCAGCATGCTGAGGGCGATAATCAGCGCCCCGAGCGAGATGCGCTGTAGCTCAATGCCACACAGATACATAATCAGCAGCGTGCCCAGCACGTTAAGGGCGAGAGAAACCGCGATGATGATCCCGCTGCGTACGCCCATAAAGATCAGCAGCACGCCGATGACAATCGCCAGCGCCATCAGGAAGTTAATAATAAAACCGTTAACAGAGTGGCCCACTTCGGCTGCCTGATCGTAAAACAGATCTATCTGTATGCCTGCCGGTTTTTCCGCCGACATCTGGTTTAGCTTCGCCTCCAGCGCGTGGCCCACGTCGATCACGTTCACGCCGGGAATAAACGAGACGCCCATGGTGACGGCTTTTTTGCCGTTGGCATGGTAGATACTGGCGGGCGATTCGTTCAGCCCGCGCGACAGCGTGGCGATATCCCGCAGGCGCGTCGCCGCCCCGGTGCCGGAAGGCGTGATGATGAGATCCGCCAGTTCATCGAGATTCTCGAACTCACCGGTGGGGTGCAGACGAATGGATTCGCTGCCCGAGGTGATTTCTCCGGCGCTGGAAACGACGTTGAGCCTGCTGAGCAGGGCGGAAAGCTGGTTCAGCGTAATGCCGCGCGCGGCCATTTTGGTCAGGGAAATATCGATGTTGACCTGTTGGCTAATGGCCCCGCCGATGGCGACCTTCGCGACGCCGGGAACGAGAATCAACGCGCGGCGCAGCTGCTCTGCATATCTCACCAGTTCAGGATTACTGAATTCATCCCCGGAAATGGCGAAGAAGAAGCCGAACACGTCGCCGAAATCGTCATTCACAAAGGGCGTGACGACGCCGGGCGGGAACTGACGCGAGGCATCGCCCACTCGGCGGCGCAGCTCATCCCAAATCTGCGGCAGTTCGTTCGAGTGATAGCGTGAAGCGATGTTAACGGTGATTTGCGACAGCCCGTTTGATGAGATGGAGCTCACGTTGTCCAGATAAGGCAGCTGCTGAAGGGCATTCTCCAGCGGCAGCGTCACCTCTTCTTCAACCTGCTGAGCGGATGCGCCGGGGTAGTGGGTAACCACCACAGCGGTTTTGATGGTAAAGGCGGGATCTTCCAGCCTGCCGATATTCAACAGGGCGAAAACCCCCCCAATGCCCAGCAGCAGAATCGTTAGCCAGACGCGAACCGGGTTATTAATAAATTGACGAGTGATATCCATTACAGTCCCCGCTCACGCGTCCAGATACGCACCGGCTGGTTAGCATGGAGCTCTCCCACGCCTGCGGCCACCACGCGCTCGCCCGCCTTAAGCCCGCTGGTGATCGTCACGCCTTCGGTTATCACTTGCCCCACGCTGACCTTGCGGTCTTCAAGATGGAGCGTGTCGCCTTCTCCCGCCACAACCCAGACGTGCGGCTCATTGCGTGGGCTGTTGTCCGGGTTAAAGACGGCCTCAACCGGTACAACCAGCGCCTGAGCGTCCGCGCCAGCCGGGAGGTTGGTTAAATTGATGGTCACCGTACCGCTTACGCCACCGACGGCGGGAAAATCATCTGGTCGCGGCATGGTCAGTATCACCTGCCAGGTCAGGGTATTACTGTCGCTGCTGCCCGAGTGCTCTTTGTAGACGGCGGTAAATTCCCGATCCGGAATGGCGTTAATTCTCACGACCGGACGATACTGCGCGTTGCGGATATCAAAGGTCTTAAACAGGTTTTCAGGGATGCTGAACACCACGTCAAGCAGATCGGTGCGGGTTAACGTCGCGATGGGCTGACCGGCAGACACCACCTGATGGTTTCGGACATGTACGCTGGCCGCCGTCCCGCTGAAGGGGGCGACGAGCGTCATCTGATTCAACTCTTCTCGGGCAATCTGCAGCGCCGCATTCGCCGAATCGCGGTTCGCACGCTGCACGTCCATTTCGGCTTTCGAAATCGCCTGGCGGCCCGCCAGCGTCTGGAAGCGATCGAACTGCCTCTGGGCCAGCGTCGCCGCCGTCTGCCTGTCGTTAACCCGCTGCTGGGCTTCACGGGCGTTCAATCTTGCAAGCTGTTGGCCCTGCTTGATGGCTGCGCCCTGACGCACATCGAGCGCTTCAATTTGACCAGCGCGCTTGAAGGAAAGGTCTGTGGCATCGCCCGATTCAATGCGGGCGGGAAAAACGCGCTGCTGGGCATGACCGGGAACCGTCACCTCCGCCACTTTAACCATTCTGGGCAGGGGGGAGGCTTGTTCAGGTTTAGGATCGCACGCCGTGAGCGTTAACAAAACGAACGGTAAAAGAGAGAGGTAGCGGTTCACTGTATTCCCCTAATAAATAACTGTTTTATTTATTCCATAACCTGGACAGGGGTGACACTATTCTGCCAGAACAGTGACGACCATATAGGTAAATAAACCAATCGCCGTGCTGGCGATAATGGCAAGCGCAATAAACATACCCAGTCGGATCAGGCTTATGCCATACATACATTCCTCCATGAGCCGGAAGCGGTAACTCACTATGAGCATAGTCGGCGAAAAGATAAATGTTAAATAACCATTAGCAGTGGGGACGCGCTAAACCTGAAATTCCTGTGCTACGTTTAATATTATTCATCTCTTTTACCGTAACTGGCATTAAGGGCAACCCCCTGCATTTAATGCGTTTTTTTTTGCTTCATTCACTCTCATGTTGGTTATAAAAAGGATGCTCGATATGTATAAAAACATTCTCGTTCCGGTGGATGTCTACGAGACAAGCCTGGCGGATAAAGCGTTGCAGCATGCACAGTTTCTGGCGCAAAGCGCATTGGGTGACATTCATTTGCTGCACGTCATGCCAAAATTTTCAGCCGAGCTGACGCGCGGTTTTATTTCAGATGCGCGAAAGATGGATGAATATATGATTAATAATTCAAAAGAAAAACTGTCTGACCTGGTCAAAAAATTGAATTTGCCAGAAGAGCGCGTTCACCTCCATGTTCGCAGCGGAAATGTTCGTGATGAGGTTATTAAGCTGGCGGATGAACTTGCTGCTGGCGCGATTATCGTCGGCTCCCGCAATCCAAATATTCAAACCCATTTGTTAGGATCGGAGGCGGCAAGTATTGTTCGTTACGCCCATGTTCCTGTTTTCGTTATTCGTTAATTTCATGAAAGCAAGGTGATTTCTGAATAGAACCTGAGGAAGTAACAATGAAAACAGGAAAACCTGAACGTCCGTATTATCAACAAACCGTTGATGAAACCCTGTCGAATATCCACTCCACTCTGGAAGGACTTAGTGGTACTGAGGCATCAGCCCGACTTCAGCAGCATGGTGAGAATGCGTTACCGCAAAAAAAGGGCAAACCCGCCTGGCTGCGCTTCCTGGCGCATTTTAACGATGTACTGATTTACGTTCTGCTGGTGGCCGCGTTGCTTAAGCTCTTTATGGGCCACTGGGTAGACATGTTTGTGATCCTTGGGGTTGCCATCATTAACGCGCTGATCGGCCATATCCAGGAGAGCAATGCTGAGAAATCGTTGCAGAGTATTCGCAATATGCTCTCCAGCGAAGCCGTGGTGGTACGACAGGGGAATCATGAAACGATCCCCACTACGGCGCTGGTCCCGGGCGATATCGTGGTGATCCGCGCCGGGGATCGTATCCCTGCGGACCTGCGCGTGATTGAGGCGCATAACCTTCGCGTGGAGGAGGCCATCCTGACTGGCGAATCCACCGTTGTTGAGAAAAACAGCGATGCGTTAAGCGGGGAACTGCCCTTAGGCGATCGCTATAATCTGCTCTACTCAGGCACCACCGTCAGCTCCGGCGGCGGTAAAGGCGTGGTGGTGGCCACCGGGGGGGAGACCGAGCTTGGCCACATCAACCAGATGATGTCCGACATTGAAAAGCACCGCACGCCGCTGATGGTGCAGATGGACAAGCTCGGTAAGACCATTTTCATCACTATCCTGGTGATGATGGTAGCGCTGTTCGTCTTTAGCCTCCTGTTCCGGGATATGCCGGTTTCTGAACTGGTGCTGTCGCTTATCAGCCTCGCCGTTGCCGCCGTGCCGGAAGGCCTGCCGGCCATCATTTCCATCATCCTTTCGCTTGGCGTACAGGCCATGGCGCGTCGTAAGGCCATTATTCGCAAGTTGCCCACGGTGGAAACCCTGGGCGCAATGACGGTCATCTGCTCGGATAAAACCGGCACCCTGACGATGAATGAAATGACGGTCAAAGCGGTGATTACCGCTGACACGACCTATCGCGTGGAGGGCGACAGCTACGAACCGGTGGGGAATATTCACCCCGTAGATGACGCGACCCCCGTCAGCGTGACGCAGGGTTCCCTGCTGGAACGCTACCTGCGCACCATTGACCTCTGTAATGACAGCCAGCTGATCAAAGACGAGCAGGGGCTGTGGAAAATCACCGGAGGACCAACCGAGGGCGCCCTGAAGGTGCTGGCGGCGAAAATCCCGCTCCCACCGCTTGATACGGAAATGCGCAGTAAAATCCCGTTTGATTCGCAGTATAAATACATGTCCACGCTCTACCGACTGGGTGAAGAAGAGGCGATTTTAATCACCGGCGCGCCGGACGTCCTGTTCCGCCTCTGCCAGTACCAGCAGACGAATGACGGACTGCAGCCGTTCGATCAACCTTACTGGGAAGGGAAGATTGAAGAGTATGCCCGGGAAGGGCTGCGCATGGTGGCGGCGGCCTGGAAACCTGCCCGCGAGGGACAGCGCGATCTGGATCACCCGGACCTCCATGATGGCGTGATCCTGCTGGGTATTGCAGGAATGATGGATCCGCCGCGTCCGGAGGCCATTACCGCGATTGCCGACTGTCTGCAGGCCGGGATTCGCGTGAAAATGATCACCGGCGACCACCCGCAAACGGCCATGAGCATCGGGCAAATGCTGGGGATTGGTAACGCCGCAAGCGCAATCACCGGACGTGAGCTGGAGGCGATGGACGACCGTCAGCTGAGCGACGCCGCGCAGCAGTACGATATTTTCGCCCGAACCAGCCCGGAGGATAAGTTCCGCCTCGTGCAGGCCCTGCAAAGTAAACAGGAAGTGGTGGGCATGACCGGGGATGGCGTAAACGATGCCCCGGCGCTCAAGCGGGCGGATGTGGGTATCGCCATGGGAATTAAGGGGACTGAGGTCACCAAGGAAGCCGCCGACATGGTGTTAACGGATGACAACTTTGCCACCATTGCCAGTGCGGTCCACGAGGGACGGCGGGTTTACGATAACCTGAAAAAAACAATTCTGTTCGTTATCCCGAGCAACATCGCGCAGGCCCTGCTGATCATCATCGCGCTGCTGGCGGGGAACCTGATTCCGCTGACGCCGGTCTTGATCCTGTGGATGAACATGGCGACGTCGGCAACCCTGTCGTTTGGCCTGGCGTTTGAAGCGGGTGAGAAGGACATCATGAACCGGCCACCGCGCAAGGCGAATCTGCATGTGATGGACGGCTACGCTATCTGGCGCGTGGTGTTTGTCGGTCTGATGATTGCCATTAGCGCCTTTGTGCTGGAAGCCTGGCTACAGCCGCGCGGCTACTCGGCGGAATTCATCCGCACCGTGCTGCTGCAAACCCTGGTGACCGCGCAGTGGTTCTACATGCTCAACTGTCGCGTTAATGACGGCTTCTCGCTGAGCAAAGGTCTGCTGGCGAATAAAGGGATTTGGATCGTGAGCGGCGTACTGCTTGCGCTACAGCTTCTTATCATTTACGCCCCGTTCATGCAGATGCTGTTTGGCACCGAAGCGCTGCCGTTCCGCTACTGGGTCATTACCTTCCTGATTGGTTTTGTGATGTTCCTTATTGTCGAGGCGGAAAAAGTGCTGACGCGCAGATGGCGTAAAATCGAAGCGTAATAGCGTAAACTGAGAAAGCCTGCCTGAGTCCAGGCTTTCTCTTTTGTGAGCACAGGAAATTATGATGCGACTTACCTGGTTCGTCCTTACGCTGTGTGCCGCTGTTCCCAGTGCGTTTGCCGTAACCTATACCCTACCGCCGGAAGGCAGTCGGCTGGTGGGAACCCCGATTACCATCACCGTTCCCGAGCGCAATACGTTACCGCTTGAGGCCTTTGCTGCACAGCACGGGCTGGGGCTCAGCAATATGCTGGAAGCGAACCCGGGCGTGGATCCTTTTTTGCCCAAATCCGGCACCCGGCTGGTCATTCCTCAGCAGCTGATTTTACCCGACACCGTGCGCGAGGGGATTGTCGTTAACGTGGCGGAAATGCGTCTTTACTATTACCCGCCGGGCAGCAATACCGTCGAAGTACTGCCCATCGGCATTGGTCAGGCCGGTCGCGAAACCCCGCGTAACTGGGTCACGGCGGTTGAGCGCAAGCAGGAGGGCCCCACCTGGTCACCTACGCCGAACACGCGTCGTGCCTATGCGGCAGAGGGGAAAACGCTGCCCGCCTTCGTGCCCGCCGGGCCGGATAACCCGATGGGGCTGTATGCGATATATATCGGCAGGCTATATGCCATACACGGCACAAACTCCAATTTCGGCATTGGGCTGCGGGTGAGCCAGGGCTGTATTCGTCTGCGTAACAACGACATTAAATATCTTTTCGATAATGTCCCCGTGGGCACCCGCGTGCAGCTTATCGATCGGCCCGTTAAGGTGACCACGGAGCCGGACGGCAGCCGCTGGGTGGAGGTTCACGAACCGCTGTCGCGTAATCGGGCGGAATTTGAATCGAGCCGGAAAGTGCCTCTGCCCATCTCCGCCGCACAGCAGACACAGTTGATAAACGAGGGGGCGGGCGCTGAACTGGAACGGCGGTCGGGGATGCCGGTTAAAATCGGCATGTAAGGGCATAGTGCGGGCTGGTGCCCTCACCCCAACCCTCTCCCACGGGAGAGGGGGAACACACTAAAAACGGCAACCCAGTTGCCGTTTTGCATTTACCTTGCGCAGAAAAGCAAAAAGCCTGCTACAAAAGCAGGCTTTTCAAATTTGGCTCCTCTGACTGGACTCGAACCAGTGACATACGGATTAACAGTCCGCCGTTCTACCGACTGAACTACAGAGGAATCGTGTGAACGGGGCGCATATTATCGACCTGCGTTCGCCTTGTCAAAGGGTGGATCAGCGCCTTTTGATCGTTTGCTGACAAAATCGGCAAAATGATGTTTTTGACAGCACAATGCACCGTAATGGTGCGGATATACCTCTAATGGGGCAGATCGTAAACTGCTGTTTCAGTAATAAATCACCCCTCCATGATTAGGTTTGCTTATTTTCAGGCGGTTAGCGAACAATTCAGACCGCACGGTAAAAGTGGCATTCATATTGCAAAACCTGTTCAACAACGACAGCCGGTTCCGGCAATGCATTTCGAACAGGGGGCAAAATGAACTTAAGACGACTGAAATACTTCGTAAAAATCGTCGATATCGGCAGCCTGACTCAAGCGGCAGAAGTGCTGCACATCGCGCAGCCTGCGCTGAGCCAGCAGGTGGCTACTCTGGAAGGCGAGATGGATCAGCAGTTACTGATCCGCACCAAACGCGGCGTCACGCCAACGGAAGCAGGCAAGATCCTGTATACCCATGCCCGCACTATCCTGCGTCAGTGTGAACAGGCGCAGCTGGCGGTGAACAACGTGGGCCAGACCCTGAGCGGGCACGTTTCTATCGGGCTGGCGCCGGGAACGGCGGCGTCCTCTATTACGATGCCGCTTCTGCAGGCCGTCCGCGCTGAGCTTCCGGAAGTGCTTGTCTATCTGCATGAAAACAGTGGCTCTGTACTGAATGACAAGCTGCTCAACGGCCAGCTGGACATGGCGGTCCTTTACGATCGCTCCCCGGTTGCCGGGATCACCAGCCAGCCGCTGCTGAAAGAAGATCTCTACCTCGTGGGTACCCGCGACTGTCCGGGCCAGAGCGTCGATCTTACCGCCGTGGCAGAGATGAACCTCTATCTGCCGCGCGACTACAGCGCCGTGCGCGTGCGTGTGGACGAAGCTTTCTCCCTGCGCCGCCTGACGGCCAAAATCATCGGCGAAATCGACTCGATCTCCACGCTGACCGCGGCCATTGCCAGCGGAATGGGTGTCACCGTACTGCCGGAATCCGCCGCGCGCTCGCTGTGCGGTGCGGCAAACGGCTGGATGGCGCGGATCACCACGCCTTCGATGAGCCTGCCGCTGTCGCTGAACATGTCCGCTCGCGGCTCGCTGTCGCCTCAGGCGCAGGCGGTAAAAGAGATTTTAATGTCGCTGGTCAGCAAGCCGTCGCTTGAGAACCGTGAGCTCCAGCTCGTGAGCTGATATTCCATAAAAGCATAAGATGCTGGTTTTTATTATTTGTTCTGCAGCTCGGCTGACTCTAACAATAGAGCTATGTCAGATGCGCCGGAGTGAATCGTGAATTTCCAGCAACTTAAAATTATCCGTGAGGCGGCCAGGCGGGACTACAACCTGACCGAGGTCGCCAATATGCTTTATACCTCTCAGTCCGGCGTCAGCCGCCATATCCGCGAGCTGGAAGAGGAGCTGGGCATAGAGATCTTTATCCGCCGCGGCAAGCGGCTGCTCGGCATGACGGAGCCGGGTAAAGCATTGCTCACCATCGCGGAGCGGATCCTCAACGAGGCCAGCAACGTGCGTCGCCTGGCGGATCTCTTCACCAACGATGCCTCGGGCGTGCTCACCATCGCCACCACCCACACCCAGGCGCGCTACAGCCTGCCGCCGGTGATTAAAGCGTTCCGCGAACTTTTCCCTGACGTCCGTCTGGAGCTTATCCAGGGCACGCCGCAGGAAATTGAAGTGCTGCTGCAAAACGGTGGGGCAGATATCGGCATTGCCAGCGAGCGGTTGAGCAACGACCCGCTGCTGGTGGCCTTCCCCTGGTTCCGCTGGTACCACAGCCTGTTGCTCCCGCTCGATCATCCGTTGAATCAGGTTTCACCGCTGACGCTGGAAGCGATCGCGAAATGGCCGCTGATTACGTATCGCCAGGGCATAACCGGACGCTCGCGCATAGACGAGGCCTTCAACCGTAAAGGATTAACGCCGGACATCGTGCTGAGCGCGCAGGATTCTGACGTGATCAAAACCTACGTCGAGCTGGGTCTGGGCATTGGCCTGGTGGCGGAACAGTCCAGCGGCGAACGCGAAGACGGGAACCTGGTGCGCCTGGATACGCGGCATCTGTTTGACGCCAATACAGTGTGGCTGGGCCTGAAGCGCGGGCAGCTGCAGCGCAACTATGTGTGGCGCTTTATCGAGCTGTGCAATGCCGGGCTGTCGGTGGATGAGATTAAACGGCAGGTGATGGAGCCGGAAGAAGTGGCGATTGATTATCAGATTTAGGTTTGGGCTTGCCAGGTAGCGCTGCCGAATCAGGGGGCAGGGATGTCGTCACTTATTGTAAGTTGTGGGGACATGCCGCTGCATCAACTCAACGATCCAGTCAATAAAAACGCGCAGTTTAGCGTTGACGTGGCGGTTAGGCGGGAATGCCAGGTACAGGGACATTGGAGCGATACGCCAGCGTTCAAATAGCGGAATCAAGGCACCGCGAGCCTGATGTGCTGCCGCCATATAGACCGGCAGCGCAATCACGCCCAATCCCGCTAGCCCAGCTTCGAGGTAAGCATTGCCATCATCCACAGCAAGCACATAGTTGCCCGTAATTTCAATACGTTCACTCTCACCGTGCAGCACCAGAGGATCAATCTTACCGGTGCGTGAGGACAAGAATCCCACGATGCGATGGTCCGTGTTTTCCAGCTCTCGCGGATGCGCGGGGGCACCGAGGCGTTCCACATAACTCGGTGCGACGTAAACACCGATTTGCAAATCGCCGACATGGCGCGCGATCAGTGACTGGTCATTGATTTCGCCACCCCGCAGGACGCAATCCACGTTGTCGCCGATCAGATCCACCACCCGGTCACTTACGCCCATATCAAACTGGATATCAGGGTAGCGCGCGTGAAAAGCCGGTAGCGCGGGCACCAGCACAAGGCGGGCGAGAGGAGTGGGCACATCCACCCTTAACCGTCCCCTGGGCGTCATCGCCGCACTGGACAGGCTGTTTTCTGCATCTTCCATGTCCGCCAGCAGGCGGATAACGCGCTCGTAGTAGACCGCGCCATCGGGAGTGACGCCGAGCCTGCGGGTGGTGCGATGGAGTAGCTTGACGCGCAGGCGCGCTTCCAGCTGCTGAATAAGCTGCGTCACCGTGGTTTTGCTCATATGGAGCGTTTGGGCAGCCTTCGTGAAGCTGCCTGCCTCCACCACGCGAGCAAAGGCGCGCATCGCATCAAAACGATCCATCCCATGTCCTCTCTTTTCACCGATTGTTTGGATATTACAAACAATGATGGACAAAGTCGCCTGTTTATCCCTCTGCTTCAGCAGCTGTAAAGTCTCTTTACGTTCACCGGGTAGAGTTTGCCCCATTACAAAGGTACACATATGACAATACGCGAAGCCGTTTTTCCCTTCGGGCGCCAGGCGCTCTATGAGCGCAATCGCTATTCACCCGCCATCAAATCTAATGGCTTCTTGTTTGTTTCGGGGCAGGTGGGTAGCCGGGAAGATGGTTCGCCTGAAGAGGATATAAAAGCGCAGATCCGTCTGGCGTTTGATAACCTTAATGCTGTTCTCACGGCTGCCAGCTGCACGTTCGATGACGTAGTTGACGTTACCCTTTTTGTTGTCGATCCCGAGTCAAACCTCGACGCTATCTGGAGTGTCCTGCCAGAATACTGGGGGGAGGCACCTTACCCAACCTTGACCGGGATCGGCGTGACGTGGCTGTACGGATTCCAGTTTGAGATAAAGGTGATTGCCAGGCTACCCTGAGCGTTACGGATCTTTCTGACGGTCAAAAGACGAGACAGAGGAAAATTTATGAAGGCAGCGGTTTATGACGAGGAAGGCGCTCCCGGCGTCCTGCAATATGTCGATGTTCCGGATCCGGTCGCAGGGCCTGACGATGTGCTGATTTCAGTCGAGGCTATCTCGATTGAAGGGGGAGATCTGATCAACCGACGTTCAACTCCGCCGCCTTTTCCTTCATGGATCGTTGGCTACGCGGCCGCGGGGACGGTGGTTGCCGTCGGGTCGAAAGTCCGTAGCCGCAAGGTTGGAGACAGAGTGACTGCTTTTAGCATGCAGGGATCGCATGCGGAACGTTGGGCTGTGCCTGCGGAACGAACCTGGCTTATACCAGACGGAGTGGATGCAGCAGAAGCGGCGGTGGTACCGATCTCCTTTGGAACAGCATATCACTGCCTCTTCACACGAGGCATGCTCCGGCACGGAGAAACCGTTCTGATTCAGGCTGCAGCGGGTGGCGTGGGGCTCGCGGCCGTTCAGCTTGCCTCACAAGCTGGCGCGACGGTCATCGCCGTGGCAAGCGGAACGCAGCGAAAAAACCGTTTGCTGGAACTGGGGGCCGATCATGTTGTGGATCGTGTAGAGAATAACGTCGTGGAGAGTGTCCGACAGGTCACTCGTGGCACCGGTGTTAACCTCGTCATCGATCCGGTAGGGACGACGTTGCCTGCGTCGCTTTCTGCACTCGCGCCGGAAGGGCGTCTCGTTTTCGTCGGTAATGCGGGCGGTGGCAGCCTGACAGCCGACTTATGGCCGGCAATGCAGTCTAACCAGACGCTCATGGGGGTATTCATGGGCCCCCTTTTTGAAAGGCCTGAGGTTCGGGCAAGCGTGGACGAGATGTTGCAGGCTGTAGCGGCAGGGCGCATCAGGGTTGTCATTGATCGAATCTTCCCCCTGGCTAACGCCGCCGCGGCCCATGAATACGCCGAGACAGCGAAACCGCTTGGCCGTATTGTTATGAAGCCATGATGGGGGGACCTCAACCTGGCTCCGAAATTCTCCCGATGCGGAGGGGAAAATGAAAAGCAAAAAGCCTGCTTCAAAAGCAGGCTTTTCAAATTTGGCTCCTCTGACTGGACTCGAACCAGTGACATACGGATTAACAGTCCGCCGTTCTACCGACTGAACTACAGAGGAATCGTGTGAACGAGGCGCATATTATCGACCTCGGTACGCCTTGTCAAAGGGTGAAAACGCGCTTTTTGTTCGTTTGCCGACTATTTCAGCAAATCGCTGATTTTATAGCAAATTCGCGTTGAAATTACACAACGAAATGCGCCGCCCGCAGGCGGCGCGAAGGATCAGAACAGTACGGAGTAGTTCAGACCAAACGTACGTCCGCGGCCTTTATAGGTGTACAGGCCCGGTGCACCGTAGGTTGGGCTATACAGCCCCGGCGCGCGCTGGCCCCAGGCGGTGGTGTAGTCTTTGTCCAGCAGGTTTTCCACGCTGAAGCTGACTTTCCCCACCGGCAGGGCGTAGCTGCCCAGGAAATCTACCGTGTTATAGCCATCGATCTTCTTGCCGTCAGCGTCAGACACGTCAAAGGTCTGCGTGCTCTGCACGCGCAGGGTCCAGTCGCCCGGCGCCCAGTTGACCCATGTGCTGGCTTTCGACGGGCTGGCGCTGTCGACCGTCAGCTTCTCCCACTTACCGTTTTCGCGGGTTTCAGACTTGATGGCGTTAAAGTTCGCGCCGGTGCTCCAGTCGCTGTCGGTGAAGAAATAGTCCACCTGGCCTTCAATCCCGTAGATACGACGCTTGTCGTCTTCCAGGTTGATGGTCATATCCGTCTTGTTGATGGTGATGGTTTTATCCGAGAGCGAGTAATACGCCGCTACCTGCGTGCGCAGGTTGTCACCAGTGTAGCGCCAGCCCAGCTCGTAGGCATTGACCTTGATGCCGTCGAGCGTTGAGTCGTTGACGTTCACGCTGTTCAGCAGGCGATAGTGGCCGTTGCTGAGTTGGTAGGTGCCGGAGCCGTAGTACTTCGCCAGGTCAGGAATTTCAAAGCCCTGGGAGAAGTTAAACCACAGCTGCTGCTGTTCGGTCAGGCGACCGAGGATCCCGGCGTTAAACAGGAAGTTGTTGTAATCGGTTTTCCCGCCCGGCACCGCGTCGGCGGAGGTGGCTTTCCCGGTGGCGATGGCCTGCTGCTGGGCGTAACCGACAAAGTCGTCCACCTTGTTCTCGGTGTACTGGTAGCGCACGCCGCCGCTCAGGGTGATGGCGTCAATGTCGTAGCTCGCCTGCAGGAACGGGGCGAGATTGGTGATGCTGTAGCCAGGATAACGGCCCACGTTGTAGGCGTTGTCCAGCTCCATGCCGCCGCTCGCCGCCGCTTTGCTCAGGTCAAAGAACTGCTGGTTGGCATCGAACGTTTCGTGGTCGGCATCGACACCCCAGGTCAGCGTCAAATCGTCCACCGGCTTGCTGTTCAGTGTCAGCTTGCCGCCGTAAAAATCGGTTTTCTGCTGCGACGCGCCGATGCTGCTCACCACGCCTTTGGTCAGGGTCGGGAACGGGTAGTAGGTCAGGCTCTCGTCACGGTAGTAAATCTGCGCGACCAGATCCTGGCCCCAGAAATCAGTATTAGAGTACTGCAGGTTAATCAGATGGCGCTCGGTGCCCGGCACGCGGTCAGAGTCGAGATTATCCTTGTTGTACGCGGTGGCATCGCCCGTTACCGCCGAGAAGTTCTTCCCGAGATACAGCCCATGCTTGCCGTCGGATTCGCTCTTGTAGTACTGGGTAGTGAGCTGCAGCTGCTGGTGATCGTCGATGTTGAGGGTGCCTGTTCCCATCACATCAATACGGTCGGAATACTGTAGGCCGGTCTGGGTGTTGTCGATGATCACCTCGTCGCCGTTGCCGTCATACCAGCCGCCGTAGCGCTGATACGACACCGACAGACGACCGGAGGCGTTGTCGTTGCCGCCGCTGACCGCAGCCGACACGTTCTCATCGTGGTCATTGTGGCTGTTAAACCCGCTTTTTGCTCCGGTCTGGAACTCAACTTCGGTCTCCGGCTGGCCCTTTTTGGTGACGATGTTCACCAGGCCGCCGGTGCTGCCGCCGCCGTACAGTGACGTGGCGCCGGAGATGACTTCGATGCGGTCAATGTTGAACGGGTCGATGGAGTCGAGCTGGCGGCTGTCGCTGCGGGACGAGTTCAGGCGTACGCCGTCCACCATCACCATCATGGAGCGGCCGCGCAGGTTCATTCCGTAGTTGGTACGCCCCTGGCTGCTGACGTCCATACCCGGGATCAGCTGCGCCAGCACCTCTTTAATCTCTTTCCCGCCCTGAACCTGCTGCTCGATCTCAGAGCGTTCTATGACCCAGGTGGTCTGCGCCATCTCGGCCACGCTGCGGTGCGCGCGGCTGGCAGAGACCACGATATTTTCTTCCTTTTGTTCTTCCGCCCACGCAGAGGTAGAAAGCATTGCAAGCAAGCAAGGATTTAAAACCCAAAGATGAGAACGTTTCATTGTTATGTTGATCCTGATTGTGTGTGTCAGTACTCAGTGGTTTTTGCTAACGATTTAAAAACCTGGCTGCTCTCCGGGCTGGTGGTGCTCCGCCAGTGGATAACGCCAGGGGTGGTGGCCAGTTCAAACGGCTCGTCGGCATGTGCGCGATTCAGAATTCGCGCCGCGCGCCAGGCCATCAGGCTGAGCTGGGGTTCGGCAATGCCGAGACGATGCATCCCGGCGTTCACGGCGAACAGGCGGTTGCTCTGCGGACCGTCCCATTCGAGGGTGAAATCGTTGTTAATGCAGAACGCTTCGTCCGCATCCAGATGCAGGCGGTGAGACAGCGGCGCGAGGAACGCGGGCTGCACGGCGCGGTAGCCGGTGGCGAAAATCACCACGTCGCTCTCCAGCTGCTCGTGGCCGCCGTCGAGGTGATGCTGAATGCTCAGACGATGTCCGGTTTCCTGGCGCGTCAGGGCCGTCACCGAGCGGGACGGCATCAGGTGCGCCCAGGGTTTTTCACGCAGCACTTCGAAGCGGTGGTACATGGCGCGGTAAATCGCCAGCAGGGACTCGGTGGTGATGCCGTCGGAGGTCATCTTCTGCTCGTGCAGCATCTGACGACGCGCCTCTTCACCGAGCGTGGAGAAGCTGTCCACGTACTCCGGCGTGAAATACTCGTTAGCAAAGGCGGCTTCATCCAGCGCGTTGTAGTTGTTGCGGCGCGAGACCCAGTTCAGGCTCAGCGGCTGGCCCCATTCGCCGCGGAAAATATTCAGGAACAGGTCGGCGCCGCTCTGGCCGCCGCCGACAACGGTGACGCGCTTGCCGGCGAGATCCGGCGTGCGCAGCATCATCTCGCTGGCGTGGAAGCAGGTATCGTCCTGCGCCGTGACGCAGTCAGGCAGGTTGATCTGTTTGCCAATCCCCACACAAACGTGGCGCGCCAGGAAGCGGTCGCGCTGGGTCACCACCTCAAACAGGCCGCGTTGCTCATCAAAGCTCACCTGCTGCACCTGCTGGCTGAAGGCGAGATTGGTGAGGTTGTCCGCCGCCCAGCACAGGTAGTCGGCAAACTCTTCGCGGGAAACCGTGCGCTGCTCGGTGGTCAGGAAGCGGTAGAACTTTTTGCGCTGCACCAGGTAGTTCAGAAAGCTGTGGCGGTTGGTCGGCTCCACGGCGCTGACCAGATCCTTCAGGAAACTGGTCTGCATGTGGCAGTCCGGCACCATCATGCCCGGGTGCCATGAGAAGTGCGGTTTACGCTCAAGGAACAGCGAGCTAAAGCCGTCCAGACCTTCTGCGAGGGCGGCGACGCTGAGGTTAAACGGGCCAATACCAATGCCGATGAAATCATAGGTTTTCATTGCGCGGACTCCCGGGAGGCCAGAAAAAGAGGGTTATCAAGATCGGTGACGTAGTTCGGCAGCATGCGGCTGCCGCCGTCGTGTTCGGAGAAGGTCAGTTTGACCGGGTTGAGGATCACGCGAATAATCTGCGGCTTAAACAGATCGAATTTCGCAAAGCGCTCCGCAAGCTCCGGGTGCGCGGCCATATAGCGGTGCAGCACCCCGGCGAGGATCTGATAGAAACGCGTTTCGCTGACGCCGCTTTGCAGCGTGAGGCGTGAAATAAAGCGC
Source organism: Enterobacter cloacae complex sp. P27C (assembly GCF_014895705.1). Classification (NCBI taxonomy): domain Bacteria; kingdom Pseudomonadati; phylum Pseudomonadota; class Gammaproteobacteria; order Enterobacterales; family Enterobacteriaceae; genus Enterobacter; species Enterobacter cloacae complex sp. P27C. Next base: position 261,817 of record NZ_JADBQB010000007.1, on the reverse strand, counting down.
AGCACCGTCACAAAGTTGCCGGTTTGCAGGTCGTGGATGATGTAATCCGCGCTCAGGCGCGCCGTCACCGCTTTTACCTGCTCCGGCAGGCTCTGCGCCTGCGGGAAATCCTCGTCCACCAGGCGCATATCGCCCTGGAAATCCTTCAGCAGGGTCCGCTGCGGGACGTAGTCCTTCATCACCAGCGTCACGTTCTGGCCGTGGGCAATCAGCGCCACGCCGTAGCGGCAGAGCAGGTGGTAGAACGGGATCACCGTTGCCTCGAACAGCTTTTCCAGCCACGCGTCGGCGCTTAACCCCGAGCGCGTGATCCACGCGTCGATCAGCGGGCGCCCGGCGTTGTCGGTTTCCATTAGCGCCGCCATCAGCACCGCCTGTTCGCCGTCCTGCAGATAGCAGGATGGGTTCTCGCGCCAGATCACGCCCAGCATCTCCTGGTAGCGGTAGGGCGCTTTCGGCAGCGCCGCGTAGCCCGGATGCGACAGATACCCGGCGGCGGGTTCGCCCAGCACCTGCGCGCCGGAGCGGATCAGCGTGGCGTCAGCGGCGAACTGCTGCTGCAGCCAGCGCGAGGCCAGAGGACCGGCGGCAATGTACTTGCCCGGAATGCCGCGATAGCAGGAGGTGTTGTAGATGGTCAGCGGCAGCTTGATGTCATACGGCGCGCGACGGCTGGCGTTGGTGAGCGTGCGCAGGGACTGCTGGGCCAGGTACTCATCGCCAAACTCGCCCAGCTCAACCATTTCACCGCGCGCCAGCTGCGCAAGAAAATGAATGGCAATTTTTTGCTGCCACTGCCACGGGTGCAGCGGCACGGGCAGCCAGCCGTCGTCGAGACCCAGCGCTTGCCAGCGAGCGTCAAACCGGGCGCGCTCGGCATCATCCATGGTGCTGGCCAGCAGAGCGTGAATGTCGCAATCGGCGTCGCTGCTCCAGACCAGATGTTCACGCTGGACGGCGACCCAGTGCAGGCGGAAGCGCCCGCGGTATTCCGGCGCGTACTGGCGCAGCGCGTCCAGACCCCAGCCGCGGCGGCCTTTGTTGAAAATAAACTTCGGGTGGCCGCTCATCAGGCACTGTAATTCGTCCGGGTCGAGGTGGATCAGCGCGTCCGCGTCCAGCGCTTCACGCGCCTGCAGCAGCTGCATGTCGCCGCGCAGCGTGGCGTAGAGATCTTCCATGTGCTCCGCCGTTTGCGCGTCGCTCATCTCCAGCACCGTCGCCAGCTGCAGCAGCGCGCTTTCCGCTTCCACGGCGGCGCCGCTGGCGGTGGTCAGGCTGTCCGGATCGATATGCAGCCAGCCCCAGATCCCGCGCGCGGCGCGAAACTGCCAGGACTCGTTGCCCATGGCGATGCGCCAGCCGTCCGATGAAACCGGCTCAGCGCGCAGGGTGCGTTCGTATTCCAGCTCCGCGAGGATCTTCGCCACCATCTCGCGGTTCACTTTCTGCCAGAGCGCGTTCACAGGCCCACCTCGCTGAAGAAGCGGTGACGCTGGCTCATGATGAGGCGCGAGCGCTTGTGCGGGAAGTCGAACTCTTTCACCGTGTCGAAACCGGCGGAGGCCAGATGGCGGAACAGGCGCTGGTTGTCGAAGCGCGGCTCGGCCACGATGCGCGCAGTGCGCGGTTCATCGAGATACAGATAGTGGCTCAGGCCGCGCAGCCAGCTGCGGATATACTGCGCGCCGCGCCAGTTTTCTTCGCCCACCAGCATGTGCAGCCCGCGGTCAAACGGCTGCCAGCGGTAGTGGCGGCCAATGCGGTCTTCTGCCGCCCAGTAGAGTTCAAAATAGCCAAACGGCTGGTCGTCGAAGCAGCCGATAACCGGGTAGCAGTAGGTCGAGTCAAGCTGGCGGCGCAGGTAGTTTTCCTGCTCGGCCTGCGGGCCCGCCATCTCCCAGAAGGCGTTCACGCGCGGGTTATTCATCCATTGAGTGAAACGTTCGCCGTCCAGCGCCACGTCCGCCACGCGGAAGCTTAAAGTGCGCTTGATTTGCGGATCGTAACGGCGATACACCTCGCCCTGTGGGCGACGAGGACGCAGCGGGAAGTACAGCTGGCGGCTCTCATCAAACTGCATCCCACCGCTTGCCTGCGGACGTTCGCCTTGCAGCCACAGCGGTAGCTGCCAGAAGGTTTCTCGCGCCAGATAATCCCCGTGGGCCTGGCTAAACAGCGCCTGCGCCTGGGGTTCATCCTGCCAGTCCGCCCACGGCAGGGTAATGCCGGTCAGGGCGGGCGCGGCAACAAACAGCTGATCGAGGGCTTCCACCAGCCAGCCGGCCGGGATCCCGGTCAGACGCTCCAGCACCGCGCTGCCGTCAAGACCCAGCGTCAGCGGCAGATTTTGTTCCGTTGCGGTGCAGCGAAAGCCGTAGCCGGAATGGACGATATTCGCGATGGCCATCACGCCTTCTCCTTGTAAAACGGGTTGCTAAAGTCGAAATAGATCACCGCCGGATCGACGATGGTGTTCTCATTGCGATCGTGCAGGTAGCAGAAGAAGTTGCCTTTGCAGTTCCAGGTCGGGCTGTCGAGCACGTAGTCGAGGCAGCGGGTCTGCTTCGCCGTCGTGCGCAGCCCGGCCAGCGCGTCACGCACGCGGGACATCAGGTGCTCTTCGCTGTCGAAACCGGCGGCGGCGAGAGCGGCGGTGACCGCAAGGGTGGAGTTCAGCAGCAGGTAATAAGGGAAGTAGCGTAGCAGCTGGCTTTCACCGAAGCGGTTTTCCACGTCGGTTTCGCCCGCCTCTTTCAGCCACGCGTCGGCCCCTTCGGTCCAGGCGCTGCCCTGGCAGTCGCGGTAGATCAGCCCGACGGGGAAATCCTGCTGCATCTCAACGAGGATATTTTGCTGGTGCGCCAGCAGCACCAGACCGTAGTCCGCCTCGGCGCTGAACAGCGGAAGCAACACGCGGTCGCAGTAGGCGTCCAGCCAGCAGCGGGCTGCCTGGGCGAGCGGTAAATCCAGACGCTGGCTAAGACGGCGTACCGCTGCGGCCAGCAGGCTGTCGCCGCCGTCAGGCGCGGCCTGCGTCAGGCTGACCAGCACGTTGGTCTGGGTGTCTGGCGTATCGAACAGCAGGTTAACGCGCAGGGCCATCAGGCTCTCTTCCTGAACGACGCCGCTTTCATCACGCAGTCCCGCCCAGCCGTCTTCCTGCATCACGCGCATGGTCGGGTAGCGGGCCTGTAAATCTTGCCAGCGTTCTGTTTTCGCCAGCCGCGCCAGGCGCATGCCGCGCTTCACCTCTTTCACCGACAGCGTGCGCACGGAGTTGGTCAGGCGCACGCTGAGGGAGAATTTAATCATGTCGCTGTTGGTCTCGCTGTACAGCGAGCGGGAGGAGCTGGTGGGCAGCCACTGTGCGCCCGCTTCACCCAGGTCCTGCAACGAACCGTTTTCCACCAGACGCTGGCACCAGTCCTGCTCCAGCAGATAGTCGGCCTGCCACGGATGCATCGGCAGCAGCCAGCGGGTGTCGGTGAAGTGGCCGAGCAGTTCGGGCGCGCTCTGGGCGGCGAAGCGCAGCAGACGCTCGCGCAGGGAGACGTTCAGGCTGTCGCCGGCAACGAGCGTGCTCTCAACGGCAAACCAGCGCAGCGGGAAGCGGGAGCCGAAATCCGGCAGATACCGGCGCGCCTCGGTTTCGTTGAATGGCTCGTGGGATTTTGGCGCAGGGTGAAACGCGTGGCCCACCAGCAGCGCCTGTTCCGCTTCGGCAAACGTCAGGGGCTTGTCGCGCAACGTTGCCCAGCCGTGGCGCAAATCAATCGCCTGCCAGGTATGGGTATGACTTTCCAGCGCGCGCTGTTTAAAACGCGTCAGCGTATCGGCATCCAGTGAGCCTTTTACTGAGGGTTTTTCAAGAATTAAATCAATCAGTTGAGTGAAAGTGACGGCGTCACCACTGTCGCTATCGCTCTGAATAAGCGTTGCCGGGAAACGGTACTGATGATGCTGGGTTGGGGAGAAATAGCGTACCGGAACCCGAAGGGCCTGGGAGGAAGAGAGTGGAATATGAATGTGCGCTAACTCATCCGCTGCGGCTGCAGGGAGATAGCGCCAGTCCTTCGTTTCGCGTAACAGGGCGTTTAAAAAACACTGGGCTGCAACGTCTGTACCGGCAGAGCGGGGCAGAGCACGCATAGATGTACCTCATTCCATGACTGATAATAATTCTCGTTATGATATTCATTCTGTTTACAGTGGCAACTATTTTTGCAATATTTGTTTTCATTAACTTCATAATTTCCACACATTTATTGACACTATGTTCACATTTTCATGCGCGCTGATTCTGAAACGTTGACCGAAAATATCACCTCCAAAGCCAACTGGCCCCTGGCGCTCTGCGCGGGCCTGCTGGGCATCGGGCAAAACGGGTTGCTGGTCATGCTTCCGCAGCTGGTGACCCTGACCGGACTTTCACTCTCGGTCTGGGCCGGGCTGCTGATGTTCGGCTCCATGCTTTTTTTACCCGCGTCCCCCTGGTGGGGACGCCAGAGCGAGCGCCGCGGCTGTAAGGTCGTTATGGTGTCCTCCCTCAGCGGCTATCTCGCCAGCTTTGGCGTCATGGCGCTGGTGGTCTGGGCGATGGCGGCAGGGAGGCTGGAAAGCACCTGGGGGCTGGCGGGGCTGATCCTCTCGCGTCTGCTGTATGGCCTGACGGTGTCGGGCATGGTGCCTGCCGCGCAGACGTGGGCCATTCAGCGTGCGGGCCTGGATAAACGCATGGCGGCGCTGGCAACCATCAGTTCCGGCCTCAGCTGCGGCCGCCTGCTGGGGCCTCCGCTGGCGGCGCTGATGCTCAGCGTTAACCCGGTCGCGCCGCTCTGGCTGATGGCGATCGCGCCGTTAATCGCTCTGCTGCTGGTGCTGCGGGAGGTGGCAGATCCGCCGCTGCCGCCGGTGGCACACCAGGCGACCCGTCTGCAGATGTCCATGCTGCCGTTCCTGCTGCTGGCGATGCTGCTGGCGGCGCTGGTGAGCCTGATGCAGCTCGGCCTGTCACCGCACCTCAGCCCCTTGCTGGACGGCAACGCCCGGGATATCAGCCATCATGTTGCGCTCCTGCTGAGCCTGGCCGCGCTGGCTACGCTCGCGGCGCAGTTCCTGGTGGTTCGTCCGCAGCATTTCAGCCCGCTGACCCTGCTTTGCATGGCGGCGGTGCTGATGGTGGCTGGGCTGGCGCTAATGTGTATCGCCGAACTGGCGCTGTTCTATGTGGGGATTGCTATCACTTCGCTCGGCGCGGCAATGGCAACACCGGGCTATCAGCTGCTCCTGAACGATCGCCTGACCACGGGGAAGGGGGCGGGCGCTATTGCGACCAGCCACACGCTGGGCTATGGCGTCAGCGCGCTGCTGGTGCCCGTTGTGACGCGCTTTTTCGGCGAACACTATTTAACGACGGCGGCCTTTGGCGTAGCGGCGCTGTTTTTAGCGCTGAGCATCGGGGTACGGTTAACCGAGCGTACCCCTGTCGAAAAAAATTAATGGACGTGGTGGGATGAAGGGCCGCCAGCGCCCTCATTTTGCCGCAGGCGCTGGAGCGGATCCTGCTGATAAAACTGGCTGAAACGCTGCCACAGCGCCGGGAAACGGGGCGCGAAGAGTTCGGGGGCGCTGAAGAAGTACTCCGAGAGCACCGCAAAGCACTCGGCGGGGTCAGTTGCCGCATAGGCATCAATGCTGGCCGCGCTTTCGCCCACCAGGTCTATCTCATCCTGGATGTTATCCATTGCCGCATGCAGGTCGTGCTCCCATCCTGCGACTTCACGTAGCGGAATAAAAGGCACGCCGCTGGCGCGATCGCCGTTGCGGGTATCAAGCTTATGCGCCACCTCGTGAATAATCAGATTAAAGCCCGAGGCGTCGAACGAGTCCTGAATGTCGAGCCAGTTGAGGATAATTGGCCCCTGCTGCCAGCTTTGTCCGGACTGCACCACCCGCTGGTTGTGTACCAGCCCGATATCATCCTCCCACTCATCATCGACGACGAACGGTGCAGGATAAATCAGCACTTCATGAAAACCGTCCAGCCACTCAATGCCGAGCTCCAGCACCGGCAGGCAGAAAAGCAGGGCGATGCGGGCGTTTTTCAGCGGATCAAGCTCGAACCCCTGCAGCGGCACCAGACGTTTTTGCTGCAAAAAACGATCCGCCATCTGAACCAGTTTCGATTGTTCATCCGGCTTAAGATTCGCCAGAACAGGGATCGCCAGCGCGTCATCCCACGGCAGCGCCATATCCCGGCCAGCCTCATTCGTTTTCCAGGGCCACTTAATCATCACTTTGCTCGCAAACTCGTCACTTGAACACAAAGGGGAACGTTATCATTGCAACACTTACAGCCCGAATAAACTATCATTTCGTACGTAGCGGTGGGTAGCGCTTTGCAGGCATCACCTTCATTTTGTGACGTCTGTCGTAGCCTTTATCCGCAGGTGGGGTGAATAAATCATTACGGTATTGAAAAGATGAGCGATTTCAAAGGCAACAAGCAGGACCTGCCCAGTCGGCTGTGTGTGCACTGCCAGCGGCCCATGACGTGGCGCAAAAAATGGGCGAAATGCTGGGATGAGGTCAAATACTGTTCCGAGCGTTGCCGCAGGAGCCATCGTTGACCGAGCTGCGTCTGATCCTGGGCGATCAGCTTAATCCGCATCACAGCTGGTTTGATACCCGCAACCCAAACGTCATTTACGTGATGCTGGAGCTGCGGGCGGAAACCGCATACGTGCTGCATCATGCCCAGAAAGTTATCGCTATCTTCGCGGCCATGCGCTCGTTTGCCTCAGCGTTGAAAGAGAAGGGGCATCGGGTGAGGTATGTCCGGCTCTCTGACGGTTCAAACCGCGGCGCGCTGGAAGACAATCTCAACGCGCTTGTTACGCATTACAGCGCCGACAGGGTGTTGTGGCAGGAGCCCGACGAATGGCGTCTTGATGCGCAGCTGCAGGCGTGGGCGAAAACAGCGTCCGTCGAAACAGCCTGCGTCAGCAGCGAGCATTTTTTCACCCCCCGGGACGCGGTAAGCGCGTTTTTTACGTCGCGTAAAAGCTGGCGAATGGAATACTTTTATCGGGAAATGCGCCGTCGGCACGGGATTCTCTTGACCTCTGAAGGCGAGCCGGAAGGGGGGAAATGGAATTATGATGCTGAAAACCGCAGGCGCTGGTCCGGCGAGCCGCCCGCACCGGGTGACTCGCGCCCCCGCCAGGATCGTTCAGCCTTGTGGGCAGAGATCCAACGCTGCGGCGTAAAGACCTTCGGCGAACCGCAGGCCGACAATTTTCGCTGGCCGCTCAACCGTTCGGAAGCCAAAGCCAGTCTGGATGCGTTTATTTCTCACGTGCTCCCGCAGTTTGGAAACTGGCAGGATGCGATGCACGCGGAAGAACCTTTTCTTTTTCATTCGTTAATTTCTTTTGCGCTGAATACCAAAATGCTTAATCCCCGGGAAGTGGTGGCCGCCGCCCAGCAGGCATGGCGTTCTGGCCACGCGCCGCTGCCTGCCGTTGAAGGGTTTATCCGACAAATTCTCGGCTGGCGGGAGTACGTGCGCGGGATCTACTGGTCGCAAATGCCGGGCTATCGCGAGCTGAATGCCCTGGAGCAGCACGCCCCGCTGCCGGACTGGTTCTGGACGGGCAAAACGCAGATGCGCTGCCTGGCGCATGCCGTTGGGCAGTCGCTCACCGAGGCTTACGCCCACCATATCCAGCGCCTGATGGTGATCGGGAACTTTAGTCTGCTCAGCGGCCTGTCGCCGCAGGCGGTTCATGAGTGGTATCTGGGGGTCTATATTGATGCGTTTGAATGGGTGGAGCTGCCCAATACTCTCGGCATGAGCCAGTTTGGCGATGGCGGGTTACTGGCCAGTAAGCCCTATGTCTCAAGCGCATCCTACATTCATAAGATGAGTAATTACTGTCAGGGGTGTCGGTATCAGCACAACCAGCGCACCGGAGAGCTGGCGTGCCCGTTCAATGCCTTCTACTGGGATTTCTTTGCGCGCAACCGGGCGCGCCTCGGTAACAATCCCCGCCTGGGCATTGTCTATAAACAGCTTGCGGATATGAAGGAAGAGGAACGGCAGGCGATTGCTGACCAGGCCGGGCGCATTCGCCTCAATCTCAACGACCTCTGACCTATTTCAACACCGCGCCGGTTGCGGAAGGTCAATAAGACGCTATTATTTTTGACTTTGTTGCTTTCCCTGACAGGACATCCAGACGCTATGCCCGTGAATTTCGACCTTAACGATCTCTATGCCTTCAGGGCGTTAGTGGAATACGGTAACTTCCGTGTCGCCGCTGAATCAATCTGCATATCCCAGTCGGCGCTGAGCCGCAGGATCGAAAAGCTGGAAGCCGCGCTGGGAACCAGGCTGTTTGACCGAACCACCCGCCGCGTCGCCCTGACGTTATACGGGCAAAACTTTGCTGAACGCTCAGCACAGCTGCTCGACAACGTGGAATCAATGCTGGCGGATGTCGATAAGGCCAGTGAAGAGCGGACGGGGCTGATTACGGTCGCCGCGGTACCTTCCGCCGCCTGTTACTTTATGCCTGATGTGATCCGTCGCTTTCAGTCCCGCTTTCCGCGCGTTCGCATTAAGCTCATCGACAGCAGCGCGGGGAATGTGATTGACGCCGTGGCCCGAAGCCAGGCGGATTTTGGCATCTGCTTTGCGGGAAACTTGCCGTCTGAAATTGAATTTTTCCCGCTGGTGGAGGATGTCTACGTTGTGGCGTGCAGAAAGGACCACCCGCTGGCGAAGAAGAGCCATCTGACCTGGCAGGCGTTTTACCAGCAGGACTATATCTCCCTCGATAAAACGTCGGGGAACCGCAACCTGCTGGATCGGATGCTGGGGGATATCATTCCCGAGCGCCCCAGCGTCTGCGAAACGCGCCACGTCACCACGATGCTCGGTATGGTAGAGGCGGGGATCGGCATTGCCGCCGTTCCCGCCATGTCAATGCCGACCTCAGAGCACACGCCGCTGACGCATCTGCCGCTGGTGGCGCCGGAAGTGAAACGCACCGTTGGGCTTATCCGGCGCCGGGGGCGCATCCAGTCTTATATCGCGGCTGAACTGGAAAAAGAGATCACCGAGCGGTATCGCCGGACGTAACGGGGATCATCCCCGTCTTCTCGATGACGGCGCGTGAGGGCGGTGAGGCGAGATAGGTCAGCAGCGCTTTCCCCTCGTCAGGATGTTCAGCGTGACGGGTGACCGCGCCTGCGAAGCGCGTGATGTACTGCAGATTATCCGGGATTTTACCGATAAAGGTGATGCCCTGAACCGGCAGCAGCTCGCTCACCTGCTGGAAGCCCACGGCGTATTTCCCTTTTGCCACTTCCGAAGCAACCGGAATGCGTTCGACCATCGTTGCTTTAGCCGCCGCCTCCTTTTCAATCCCCAGCTTTTTGAACAACGTCTGGCTGACATACCTGCCGCTGGCGCTATCTGAGTAGGCGATGGAGCTGGCCTGAAGCAGCGCGTTACGTAGCGTCGCCTCGCTGCTGATATCAGGGACATCCGCCCCTTTTTTCACCACCATTCCGACGGGGGAGTCCGCAAGTTCGGTTCGCGAACCCGGCTGGGTCTGGCTGGTTTTTTCGAGCTTCGCCAGCGCATCGCCCACCATAATCACCACGTCGGCTTTCTCGCCGCGCGCGAGCCGGTTTGGGATCGCCTGCGGCGTAGCGCCCATTGACGGACCGGGAATAATCACGATGGTATCGCCAGTCTGGCGTTCATATTCCGGTGCCAGCTTTTCAAGGGCGGCTTTGAAACCGCCTGAAATCATCACTTTCACCTCCTGAGCGCAGGCATTGGCGCTCAGGAACGTCAGCATCAGCGCGGTAACGGTATAACGAGAAGTGCGAGTCATGCGGCCCCCTGCGACTTAACGGTGTTTTGCACCGAAACCGCGCGACGACGGTAGAGGTAGAGGGTTGCCAGCAGGGCACACACCGCGGCGAAGCTCATCCAGTAGCCCGGCGAGGCTTTGTCACCGGTGTATTCAATCAGCGCGGTGGACATCACCGGGGTAAAGCCGCCGAAGATCGCCGTTGCGAGGCTGTAAGCCAGAGAGAACCCTGCCACGCGAACTTCAGCGGGCATAATTTCCGTCAGCGCCGGGATCATCGCCCCGTTATACAGCCCGTACAGGAAGGAGAGCCACAGCAGGACGCTCAGCATCATGGAGAAGCTTGGCGCGTCAGCCAGCAGCGTCAGGGCCGGATAGCTGCTGGCCAGCGCCAGCAGGGTCATGGCAATCAGCACCGGTTTACGCCCGAAGCGGTCCGACAGCGCGCCGCCCACCGGCAGCCAGATGAAGTTAGAGATCGCCACCAGCAGCGTGACCAGCAGGCTGTCCGAGGCGCTCAGCATCAGCACTTTTTTGCCGAAGGTTGGCGCGTAGACGGTGATCAGGTAGAACGCGGTGGTGGTCATCGCCACCATCAGCATGCCCGCGACCACCACCTGCCAGTTGCCAAGCAGCGTTTTAAAGACCTGACGCATCTCCAGATGATGGCGGCGCGCGCTGAACTCTTCCGTCTCCTCCAGCTTGCGGCGCAGGAAAAAGATAAACGGCACGATTAAACAGCCGAACAGGAACGGGATGCGCCAGCCCCATTCACGAATGGCGCTCTCTTCCATCAGCGCGTTCAGGGCAAAGCCCATCGCCGCTGCGACCATAATGGCAACCTGCTGACTGCCGGACTGCCAGCTGGTATAGAACCCTTTGCGGCCCGGTGTGGCGATTTCAGCGAGATAGACCGAGACGCCTCCAAGCTCCGCGCCGGCGGAAAAGCCCTGCAGCAGACGGCCCGTCAGTACCAGCAACGGTGCCCAAAGCCCGATGCTTTGATAGGACGGGATCAGCACGATCAGGAAGGTGCCTGCCGCCATGATGGAAAGCGTCACGATCAGCCCTTTGCGGCGACCCACCTTGTCAATATAAGCCCCCAGCACAATGGCCCCGACTGGACGCATCAAGAAGCCCGCGCCGAAGACGGCAAAGGTCATCATCAGCGACGCAAATTCACTGCTCGCCGGGAAGAACGTGTGGGCGATGTAGGTGGCGTAGAAGCCGAAAAGAAAGAAATCGAATTGTTCAAGAAAGTTGCCGGACGTCACGCGAAGTATCGCGCCCGCCTTAGAGCGTACGGTTGCAGGTGAGGTTGAGGAAAACATGGTTATCTCCAGTTTATTGTTGACGTTTTACGCGTCTGTTTCTGAAAACTGGATCAGGATGGGGAATTAGATAAGCGCAAATGCCGCATCGACTGATGCATTTCTTGCATGAATATAATCCGGCGAATAAATACAATTAATGGCAACAATAACTTAACAAAATATTGGCTTTTTATTCACCAACATTCTGTAAGTCTCTGATATTGCGATTTTGTGATGTAGCGCAGAGGCGCGTTTTAGAATGAGCCGGGTAACCGCGTCGTTACCCGGCGGAGGCCATTTAGCGCAGCGCCCTGGCAATCGCGCTAAACATCAGAGAGGCTTCCAGCGGCTGGGCGCTGAAGGACGGTTCCGCCTGCGGCCAGGTAGACCACTGGACGATGACCAGATTTTCCTTCGGGTTCACCATAATCATCTGCCCGAAAATGCCCAGCGCCCAGAGTGAACCTTTCAGCGAATCCTGGGCCGTCGGCTCTACGCCCGTGGCGTTGGCGGGCACTTCGTTGTTCCACCACTGATAGCCGTACAGCCCCTCGGGATGGGCGTCTGAGACCGAGCCTTTGGCCTTCGTCCAGTCTGACGACTGCCGGATCCAGTTTTCCGGCAGGATGGTCTTACCGTTCGGCAGCGTACCGTTGCTCAGGATAAATTGCCCGAAGCGCCCCCAGTCCTCCAGTGTGGCGTTAAAGCCGTGCGCGCCAACGTCATGCTGGCCTTTGCTGTAGGCATGCCACACGCCGTCGCTCGCCATGCCGTAAGGCTGCCAGATGCTTTTCTCCAGATAGGCCGCCAGCGTCATGCCGGTGGCCCGCTCCAGCACGTCACCCAGCAGCCAGGCGCCGCCCGAAGAGTAAGACCAGCTCTCTCCGGCCGGGTGCGCCCTGCGTAACCCCTTCACCAGCTTGCGCACGCAGTCATAGGTACCCGGCTTCGCCTCGCACTCGGTGAGCTGCGCGAAGTCGGATTTAGGGTTGGTGTAATCCTCGTTCCACGCCACGCCGGAGGTATGGGTGATAAGCTGCTTAAGCGTCACGCCGTCCCACGCGGTGCCTTTCAGGTCGGGTTCATACCGCGTGACCAGGTCGTCGAGCGAGTGAATTTTTCCCTCTTTGAGGGCCACGCCCACCAGCGCCGATACCACCGATTTCCCAACCGAGCGCGAGGTCCAGAGCGTGGAGTCGGTATTGCCCTCTCCAAGGTACTTCCAGGCGATTTTGCCGTCCTTCAGCACCAGCATGCCGCTTACGTTCTGGCGTTTAAGGTACTCCTGAAGGCCGTAGCGCCTGCCGTTGACCTGATACCATGCGTCAGTGAGCGGCTTATCCGACATTTCCAGCGCCACGGCGCTACCGTGGCGGAAAACATCCCCGGCGTAGTTGCGGTAGTCATTGCGAAAGCCCACCACGCGGTCGGCCTGACTCCAGGTGAGCATCTTATGGGTGTCCGGCAGCGCGGCGTCAAAGGGGGCAGGGCAGGCGCTAAGGTCGGTGCCTTTGCAGGCGGCCACTGCCGCAGGGGAGAGCAGGGCGCTGAAGATAAGGCCCGCCAGCAGGGCATGGTTTACTTTTCTGTTTTTCATATCCGTCTCTTTCAGGTTAAGAACGGCTTCAGTTTAAAAACTCCGGGGCTATAATAAAAAACGCGTAGTGGGGGAAAATCCCCCTATAAAACAGAGAGAGCGTAGCGTGGCGGGACTGATTTACTCTTTTGCACAGCTCGAGGCATTTACCGCCGTGGCCGAGAACGGGGGCCTGAGTAAAGCCGCGGTGGCGCTGAAGAAGGACCGCACGACGCTTCGCGATCTGGTTGATTTTCTTGAGGATGGCTTGGGCTACGCACTGTTTATTCGCGACGGCCGCACCCTGCGGCTCACGCCCGAAGGGGAACAGCTTCAGCGCCAGGCGCACCTGCTGATGCGGCAGGTAAAAGCCTTTGAGGCCTTTGCCAGAGAGGTGCCGCACGGTGCCACGCAGGACCTGACGCTGGCCTACGATCCTTTTACGCCCAGAGCCTTTCTGCACGGGGTGATTGCTGAAATGGCCGCGCGAAACATCCGGCTGAGCCTTATCTGCACCTCTAGGGATGAATCGGAACGGCTGCTGGCGAACAACGACGCGGATCTGGCCATCTGCCAGGCGCGCAACCGCAGCGTGGGCAATGATATGGAGTGGCGCGCCCTCGGCGCCATTGATATGGATTTTTATGCCGCCCGCGGGCTGTTTGCGGACAGTGCTTCCCCACTGTCGCTGCTCGATCTCTCCCTGGTGCCCCAGGTCGTCATGCACCCCGCCTCGGACGAGCCGGTGGCGCGCCGCCTGCAGATCTCCGGGCATACTCTCTTTACCAACGAACCGGAGATGCTGCGCGGTCTGCTGGAGCGCGGCTGCGGCTGGGGATTCTTACCGACGCATTTTCATGCCGGTCAGTGGCAAAACGTAAAAAGGCTGCACACCGAAGTGGGCAGCCAGGGGATTGGTCAGACGATGGTCACCATCTGGAAGCCGGGGAGCGACAAGCGCAGCACGATCGCTGAAACGCTGTCGCTCCTGCCGGACGTATGGAAGCACTCAGCGCTGTGAACAGCCTTTGCACTGCTTGTTCTGGATCTGCTGGAAGAAGTCGTTGCCTTTATCATCCACCAGAATAAACGCCGGGAAGTTCTCCACCTCAATTTTCCAGATCGCTTCCATACCCAGCTCAGGATAGGCCACACACTCCAGGCTCTTGATGCTGTTTTGCGCCAGCACCGCCGCCGGGCCGCCGATGCTGCCCAGGTAGAAGCCACCGTGCTTATGGCAGGCGTCGGTCACCTGCTGGCTGCGGTTGCCTTTCGCCAGCATGATCATGCTCGCGCCGTGGGATTGCAGCAGGTCGACATACGAGTCCATGCGCCCCGCCGTGGTCGGGCCGAGTGAGCCAGACGCGTAGCCTTCCGGGGTTTTTGCCGGACCCGCATAGTAAATCGGATGATCTTTGACGTACTGCGGCAGCGCTTCGCCGTTATCCAGCAGTTCTTTGAGCTTCGCATGGGCAATGTCGCGCGCCACGATAATGGTGCCGTTCAGCGACAGGCGGGTAGAGACCGGGTGCGCGGAAAGCTGCGCCAGGATCTCGTTCATCGGCTTGTTCAGGTTGATGCTCACCACATCGCCTTCGCCCTGCTGACGCAGGGATTCAGGAATATACTGACCCGGGTTGTGCTCAAGCTTCTCAATCCAGATCCCGTCGCGGTTGATCTTCGCCTTGATGTTGCGGTCAGCGGAGCAGGAGACCCCCAAGCCGATTGGGCAGGAGGCACCGTGGCGTGGCAGGCGGATCACGCGGATATCGTGGGCGAAGTATTTCCCGCCGAACTGCGCGCCGAGGCCGAGGTTCTGTGCTTCCTGGAGCAGTTCCTGTTCGAGCTGAACGTCGCGGAACGCCTGGCCGTGCTCGTTGCCTTCGGTTGGCAGCGCGTCGTAGTAGCGGGTGGAGGCGAGCTTCACGGTTTTCAGCGTGGCTTCCGCTGAGGTGCCGCCGATAACAAACGCGATATGGTACGGCGGGCAGGCTGCGGTCCCCAGGGTACGCATCTTCTCAACCAGGTAGTTTTTCAGCTTCGCCGGGGTAATCAGCGCTTTGGTTTCCTGGTAGAGATAGGTTTTGTTGGCAGAGCCGCCGCCCTTCGCCATGCACAGGAATTTATACTCGTCACCGTCGACGCTGTAGAGGTCAATCTGTGCGGGCAGGTTAGTGCCGGTATTCACCTCTTTATACATATCCAGCGCCGCATTCTGCGAGTAGCGCAGGTTATCTTCAATATAGGTGTTATACACGCCCTGGCTCAGGGCCGCTTCGTCACCGCCGCCGGTCCAGACGCGCTGGCCTTTCTTACCCATAATGATTGCCGTGCCGGTATCCTGGCAGGTTGGCAGCACGCCCTTGGCGGCGATTTCAGAGTTGCGCAGGAACTGCAGGGCCACGTACTTATCGTTTTGACTCGCTTCCGGGTCGTTAAGAATGGCGGCGACCTGCTTCTGGTGGGAAGGACGCAGCATAAATGCGGCGTCGTGGAAGGCCTGCTGCGCCAGCAGGGTCAGGGCTTCGGGCTCCACCTTCAGCACTTCCTGGCCGTCGAATTCGGCAATGGAGACATGCTCGTTGGTCAGCAGGTAGTATTCGGTGTCGTCATGCGAAAGAGGGAAGGGGTTCTGATAAAAAAACGGTTTATTCGACATAGTATTGCTCCACAAAAATAAAACCGCCGGAGGAGAAGTCCGGCGGTCAGGAATCAGAACATCATGGACATCCACGGGTAGCCAATCAGCAGCAGGGCCGCCAGGAAGATGGCACCAAAGATGGTGCCGAGGCGCCAGTAGTCTTTGGTTGGCAGGTAGCCGCTACCGTAGTAAATCGGGCTTGGGCCAGTGCCGTACGGGGTGATAATCCCCATCACGCCCAGCGAGGTCACCATCAGCAGAACGAACACTTCCATATTCATGCCCGGAATGGTGGAGGCGATGGTCAGCATCGCTGGCAGCAGCGCCGTGGTGTGCGCGGTGGTGCTGGCAAACAGGTAGTGCAGCAGGTAGAACGCCAGCAGCAGGACGATGGTCGCCACGCCCGGAGAGATACCGCTCATCAGCAGGCCGCCTTCTTTACCTAACCAGCTGATAAAGCCGGTAGAGGAGAGGCCATCCGCCAGCGCCACCAGGGTGGCGAACCAGACGAAGGTGTTCCACGCCGCTTTGTTGCCGGTGATATCGTTCCACTCCAGCACGCCGGTCCACAGCATCAGGCCGACGATGAGCAGGGCCGCCATCGCGGGTTCAATCCACGCGGCGGCGAAGATCCACATCAGCAGCGCGCAGCATACGAACACCAGCAGAAGGATCTCATTGCGCGACAGTTTGCCCAGTTTTTCCAGCTCTCGGGTCGCCCACAGCGGCACTTCGTTGTTCACCTTCACTTCTGGCGGGTAGAACCAGTAGGCCAGCAGCGGCATGGTCAGGATCAGCAGGATGCCCAGCGGCAGGAAGGCGAGGAACCAGGTCCCCCAGGAGATGTCGATCCCAACCGTACTTTTCACCAGCGCCAGGGCCAGCAGGTTCGGCGCAAGGGCAGAGAGGAACATTGAGCTGGTGATACAGGCCGCGGTGATCGCCACCCACATCAGGTACGAACCAATCTTACGCGCGCTTGGGTCGTTGGGTTTTGAACCGTACAGCGGCGGCAGGTTAGCGATGATCGGGTAGATGGTCCCACCGCTGCGCGCGGTGTTGGACGGAGTGAACGGTGCCAGCAGCAGGTCCGCAAACGTAATCGCGTAACCGAGCGTCAGGCTACGACGGCCAAGATACTTCACCAGAATCAGCGCCAGACGGCGGCCGAAGCGGGTTTTGTCGTAGCCCGCGGCAAACATAAAGGCACCGAAAATCAGCCAGACGGTGGAGTTACCAAACCCGCTCACCGCCCATTTAAAGGAGGCGCCCGCCAGCTTGAATTTCGGGTCAGCCAGCTGTTCAGGGCTGAACAGCACCCACTGGCTGCACAGGGCAATGGCGACCACGCCGGTCAGACCGATCACCGCGCCCGGCAGGGGTTCGAAGATAAGACCGACGATCACGCCGACGAAGATGGCGAAGTAGTGCCACGCGTAAGGCGGCAGCCCTTCAGGAACGGGAACAAACAGCAGCAGTACGGCGACGATGACGGGCAGTGCCATCATCAGCAGACGTTTTGCGTTTCCATTTGATGCCTGGTTCGCCACAGGGGGCGTTACAGCAGTTTTTGTATTCATAGTTTCACGTCTTAAGTTGTCAAAAATTCGGTCGCACTGAAAAGTCAAAATTGCTTTCTTAAGTTTCTTTGCTTTTTTTAGTTATTAAAGGTGCGTTTTTGTATTTTCAGTAATAGCGATTTAACGCTTTTTTGTGTGCGTTAAATTAAAAAATGATGATGTTTTTATATTGCGCTTTTAAATGCCATGACTATTGATCGAGATCAAAAAAACAGAATTGCAGCGTTATTTTTATGCTTTTATTAATAACCACTCTGGCGTATGTGGTTATTATCTTTTTTGCGGGTTTATTTTATCATTTCTGTAACAATTTGAATTTTTAATAATTGCTATTTAGTTGATTTTAAAAGGTGTTTTTGGTTTTTGGTGTAATGGTTTTACCATTTTTTATTTAACGTATTTTAAAATATTGTGAATGCCTGAATGACAATCGCTAACACCAATGTATTATTAGTGTTATTATAGGGATTAAATAGTTTTTTAACTAACGTAATAACTTTATAAACTAAAAAAATCATTATATTAATATCATGACATCGGCAAAGAACGACGAAATAAAAAATCAATCCGATAACGAATTTTCAATTTTTAAAAGTTTGGAGTTTCTATTATGAGCACTAACGAACGCATTCTTAGCCCCTTCACATTACCGAATGGCACTGAACTGAAAAACCGTTTGTTAATGGCCCCTATGACCACCTGTACCGGCTATTATGACGGCACCGTCACCAGCGAGCTGGTGGAGTACTATCGGGCCCGTTCCGGCAGCATTGGCACCATCATCGTGGAGTGCTGCTTCGTCGACGATCTCGGCCTCGCCTTCCCGGGCGCAATTGGTATTGATAACGACGAGAAAATCGCCGGGCTGGCGAAAATCGCCGAGGCCATTAAATCCAAAGGCTCTAAGGCCCTGCTGCAGATCTACCACGGTGGCCGCATGGTTGATCCGAAACTGATCGGTGGCCGTACCCCGGTTGGCCCAAGCGCCGTGGCCGCGCCGCGTGACGGTGCCGCAACGCCGGTTGCCCTGACCGCCGAAGAAGTGGAAGGCATGATCGGCAAGTTTGGTGAAGCCGTGCGCCGCGCCATCCAGGCCGGTTTTGACGGTGTGGAAATCCACGGGGCGAACACCTACCTGATTCAGCAGTTCTACTCTCCAAACTCTAACCAGCGCGACGACGAGTGGGGCGGCAGCCGCGACAACCGCGCGAAGTTCCCGCTGGCGGTGCTGGACATCACCCACAAAATGGTGCGCCAGTACGCGGACGACGCGTTTATTATTGGCTACCGCTTCTCCCCTGAAGAGCTGGAAGTGCCGGGCATCCGCTTTGAAGACACCATGTACCTGCTGGAAAAACTGGCGGCGCGCGGCGTGGACTACCTGCACTTCTCCGTCGGCGCGACCCTGCGTCCGTCCATTGTCGACACCCAGGACCCGACGCCGCTGATCGAAAAATATTGCGCGATGCGTTCTGAAACGCTGGCGCAGGTTCCGGTGATGGGCGTGGGCGGCGTGGTGAATGCGTCAGACGTGAATGAAGCGCTGGATCACGGTTACGACCTGATTGCCGTTGGCCGCGCCACTATTGCCTACCCGGACTGGACCGACCGCATCGCGACGGGTGAAAGCCTTGAGCTGTTTATGGACAGCACCAAACGCGAGGAACTGAGCATTCCTGAACCGCTGTGGCGCTTCTCGCTGGTGGAAGCGATGATCCGCGACATGAGCATGGGCGAATCGAAATTCAAACCGGGCATGTTCACCGAGAAGGTGCAGGACGACGCGAACGAGCTGGTGATTAACGTCAGTCTGGAAACCGACCGCATTGCGGACATCGAGCTGGCCTCTGGCCCGAGCGATGACGTTGAGTTCGTCACCAGCTTTGAAGAGATCCGTACCCGCATTCTGGACGCCAATACCCCGCACGTGGATGCCATCACCGGTGCAACCAGCCAGAGTGAAGCGGTGAAGAAAGCGGTCTCTAAAGCGATGCTGAAATCCAGCAAAGCGCTGGCAGCGGAAGAGGGCGTTGACCCGAACGAAACCCGCAGCGTGGACGTGGTGGTGGTCGGTAGCGGTGGCGCCGGTCTGGCGGCGGCGATTCAGGCTCACGACGAAGGCGCGAGCGTGCTGATTGTTGAGAAGATGCCGACCATCGGCGGGAACACCATTAAAGCCTCTGCCGGTATGAATGCCGCCGAAACCCGCTTCCAGCGCGTGAAGGGCATTCAGGACAGCAAAGAGCTGTTCTACCAGGAAAGCCTGAAAGGCGGCGGCAACAAGAACAACCCTGAACTGCTGCGCCGCTTTGTCGAGAACGCGCCGCAGGCGATCGAGTGGCTGGCAACGCGCGGCATCATGCTGAACGACATCACCACCACCGGTGGGATGAGCATCGACCGTACTCACCGTCCAAAAGACGGCTCTGCGGTGGGGGGCTACCTGATCAGCGGCCTGGTGCGTAACGTCAACAAACGCAACATCGAGGTGATGCTGGATACCTCCGTCAGCGACATTATCTTCGAGAACGGTGAAGTGACCGGGGTTCGCCTGACCACTGAAGAGAACGAAACCGTCACCGTGGCAGCGAAAAGCGTGATCGTGGCGACGGGCGGCTTCAGCGCCAACAGCCAGATGGTCGTCAAATACCGTCCGGATCTGGAAGGGTTCGTCACCACCAACCACAAAGGGGCAACCGGCGGCGGCATCGCGCTGCTGGAGCGCATCGGGGCGGGCACCGTGGATATGGGCGAAATCCAAATTCACCCAACCGTTGAGCAGAACACCTCGTACCTGATTTCCGAATCCATCCGCGGGGGCGGGGCGATTCTGGTCAACCAGAAAGGGGAGCGCTTCTACAACGAAATGTCGACCCGCGATAAAGTCTCGGCGTCAATCATCGCGCTGCCGGAGAAATACGCGTACATCGTCTTTGACGAGCACGTACGTGCCAAGAACAAAGCCGCGGATGAGTATATTGCGAAAGGCTTCGTGACCAGCGCCAGCTCGCCAAAAGCGCTGGCGGAAGCGCTCGGTATGGATCACCACGCTTTCCTCGCGACCCTGGAACGTTACAACGGTTTCGTTGAAAAACAGCACGATGACGATTTTGGTCGTACCACCGCGCTGCGTGCGCCTATCAACGAAGGGCCTTTCTACGCTATTCAGATTGCGCCAGGCGTGCACCACACCATGGGCGGTGTGACCATCAACACCGAAACCTGCGTGCTGGACAGCAACCACAACGTGCTGCCGGGGGCGTTTGCGGCGGGTGAAGTGGTCGGGGGGATCCACGGCGGCAACCGTATCGGCGGTAACGCGGTGGCGGATATCATTATTTTTGGTACCCTTGCAGGACATCAGGCGGCGATGCGCTCAAAAAGAACGTAAGGCTCCTGTCTCCCCGGCGGCGCGGTGCCTGCCGGGGCTACATCTGAGGACACATGCAATGCCTGATAGCCATCGCGTTTACAGCTACTCCGCCGTTCTGATGGGCTCGCCCATTCTCCTGAAGCTCTTCTCCCATGATGAAGCCCTCGCGTCCCGCGTTTTCCGCCTGATCAAACAGTACGAAGATCTCCTCACCGTTAACCGGGCGCATTCGCAGGTGATGGACATCAACCATGCGGCGGGCCAGCATCCGGTTGCCGTCAGTCGTCCGGTGTTTGAACTGATCCGCTGTGCCAAAGCGGCAAGCATGCTAAAAGACAGCGCGTTTAACCTGGCGATCGGCCCGCTGGTGAAGCGCTGGAAGATTGGCTTTCAGGGAGACAGCGTTCCGCCTGCCGATGACATTGCGTCCCTGCTGGCGATAACCCGGCCCGAGGAGGTCATCCTTGATGAGGCGCAGACCAGCGTGTTTCTGACCAGATCGGGGATGGAGATTGATCTGGGTGCCATCGCCAAAGGCTATATCGCCGACCGGGTGCGGGACTACCTGCGCAAAGAGGGCGCTGAGCTGGGGCTGATCAACCTCGGCGGAAACATCCAGACGCTAGGCTCGCCGGAAGGGGGCTGGAGCGTGGGACTAAAAAAACCGTTCGCCGGTGACGCGCTTATCGGTGCGATGACGGTGGAGAACCTCTCCGTGGTGACCTCGGGAACGTACGAGCGCTACTTCGAGCAGAACGGCAAGCGCTATCACCATATTCTCGATCCGCGCACCGGGTATCCGCTCGACAACGAGCTGGAGAGCGTCACTATCATTTCAAAAGACTCCATTGACGGCGACATCTGGACCACGCTGATGTACGGCATGGGGGTAGAAAAGGGCTGTGCCGCCCTGCGCGCGCGCCCCGATATTGAAGCTATCTTTGTGACCAAAACAAAAGAAGTGGTGATCTCCTCGATGCACCACTTCCGTTTTACCCTTCTGGACGAGAGCTACCGCGTTATTGGCAGTACTGTTTGAGCAGCCCGATCTGTTCCGGCTGTAAGCGGTAGCGATACACCGGACGCCCGGTGGCTCCGTAGTGAATGCTGGTGAACAGAATGTTGATCTGCGCAAGCCAAATCAGGTACTTACGGCAGGAGACGCGGGAGATATTGACTGCGTTAGCCAGATCGTCGGTGGAAAATTCCGTCTCCGGGTGGCCATCAATCCACTGGCAAATCGTGCGCAGCGTTTGCGGCGTTAACCCCTTCGGCAATTTTTTAGTGTCCGCCAGCTCCGGCGCGCCGCCGTGGATCAGCCTGTCGACGTCCGCCTGCTCGTAATACTGGTGCGAGCCCATCAGGCTGTGCTTTGCCTTCCAACCGTTCAGCGCCTCTTCAAAGCGCGGGAACTGGAAAGGCTTTATCAGATAATCCACCACGCCGTAGTGGATGGAGGTCTGGATCGTGGCGGCATCGGCGGCCGAGGAGATCATTATCACATCAATCGGGCGGCCTGACGCGCGAATATCGGGCAGCAGATCCAGCCCGTTATCCTGCTGCATGTAGACGTCCAGCAGCACCAGATCGACAGGCTGGCTGGGGTTATTGATAAAGGCCCTGGCCTGATTGAGCGTGGAGGCGACGCCGCAGCAGCTGAAGCCTTCAACACGGTTGACGTACAGACGGTTGAGATCGGCTACCATGGCGTCATCATCGACAATTAATACATTTATCACGCGATATTCCTCTCGCTATCCCAGGGGATGTGAACAAAAAATTGGGTAAATACGCCAGGCTCAGACTCGACGGTAATATCGCCGCCCAGGTTCTGGATCTGCTGGCGAGCAAGGAACAGCCCAACGCCGCGGTTTTCACCTTTTGTTGAGAACCCTTTAGTAAAAATAGCCTCCAGCTGAGTGGGATCAATGCCGGGGCCGTCGTCGCTGACTTCGCAGCTGAGCCAGCCATTCTGATAATGCAGCAGCAGGCCAATCTCGCCTTCCTGCTGTCCTGCCATCGCGTCGAGCGCGTTTTCGATTAAGTTACCAAGGGCGGTGATCAGCACCGCAACCTGCTCTTCACTGGCGGTATCCGGTATCAGGCTTTCATCCGCCAGCGTCAGGGTGACGCCGGCCTCTTTCGCCCGGTTGATTTTACCCAGCAGGAATCCGGCAACGACCGGGGACTTTACCTTGCTCTGGATCGTGCCAATGTCCGTCTGGTAATTATGCGCCGTCTGGATGATGTACTCCTCCAGCTTGTCGTAACGCTTCATGTGCAGCAGGCCCAGGATCACATGCAGTTTATTCATAAACTCGTGCGTGTGGCTGCGCAGGGCGTCGACGTAGTTGACCATGCCATCGATACGCTGCATCAGCTGGCTGATTTCCGTTTTATCGCGGAAGGTGCTGATAGCCCCGATCACCCGATTCTGGCTTTTGACCGGCACCATGTTGCAGAGCAGCAGTCGTCCGTTGCAGCTGATCTCCTGATCCTGACGCGCAACCCCGGTTTTCGATACCTCACGCAGGCTTGCCAGCAGCGGCTCGCTGGTGTTTTCGGTCTGCTTGCCGGAGGGAAGAAGTAATATCTCTCTGGCAGCGTGGTTAATCATCGTCACGCGGCCGTGAATATCGACGGCCAGCACACCTTCGCGAAGCGACTGCAGCATCGCCTGGCGCTGTTCGAACAGGGCGGAGATTTCATAGGGTTCGAGCCCGAAAAGAATGCGCTTCAGCACCCGTACCAGACCCCAAATCGCCATCGAACTCATAAATATGCTGAACAGAATCGTCCAGAGCGCGTTCAGCCGCCCGCGGGCTATCTGGTCTTCCACCTTTTTGAGGGAAATCCCCACCACGACGACACCGATCTGATCGTGTTGGCTGTCATAGACCGGCGTGAAAACGCGAAGCGCCTCGGCGAGGGCGCCGCGGTTAACCGAGACATTCTCTTTGCCTTCCAGCGCGGGTTCCAGATCGTTGCCGATAAAATGCAGGCCGATGAGCGCCTCGTTAGGGTGCGAGTAGCGAATCCCCCGCATGTCGGTCACCACGGTAAGCAGCAGATCGTTGCGTTGGGTAACGGCTTTGGCGATGGGCTGAATGATGTCGGCCTGCGGCGACTGCATCAGGCCGCGCTGGATCTCCGGGCTGTCGGCCAGCGTGCGGGCGATGCCCAGAGCGGTATCTTTTACATCATCGCGGGTCGCCCGGGTGATCTGCACGGAATAGAGCGCAAAAACCACCAGCAGCACAGAGGCGATAATCGCGGACACCATCAACGTGACCAGCGTGTACAGTTTCATGGGGCGCTTGCGCGTCAGAGGGAAAGGCTGCAAATCGCTCATCAACACTCCGCGATGATTAAGAAAGGGAGTGATTATCGCTGATGATGGGCTTTTCTTAAAGCCATGTAAAAGCGTCGATTTACTCTTCTTTTCGTGACCCCACTCGCAGGTCATCTATATAAAACACTTTATAGTGTGTGGGTACTCATAATAAGGAGGCTGTTTATGAGCATTACGCTTACCGGTTCAGTCAAGGAAAGACGGCACGCCAGCACGATGAATATAGATAGATTGTCCACGCTGGACGTGCTGAAGGTTATCCACGAGGAAGATGCACGCATTTCTGCTGCTATAACCCCCTGCTTAACGACAATCGCCCGCGCGGTGGATAACGCCGCCTCGGCGCTTAACCACGGCGGCCGTCTGGTGATTGTCGGCGCGGGCCCGTCAGGCTGCATCGCACAACAGGCTGCAGATGAGTATGCGCCGGGGAAAACGCCGGTAATTGCCGTGACGGCAGAAGAGGGGGATGGGAGCTACGAGCGCGGGGTGGCTGATCTGCAGGCCATTAAATTTGGTGAGCACGATATGATGCTTGCCGTGACCGTCAGCGGAAAAACGCCGTGGGTCTGGGGGGCAATGCGGCATGCGTGGTCGTTGGGAGCGCCGGTTGCGGTCATCACCGGTGATGCACAAAGTGAAGCAGCACAGCTGGCAAGCATGGTAATTGCCCCAGAGCTTGGGGCTGATGTGGTTGCCGGGTATCGCAATACCAGGGCGGGGATCGCGCAAAAAATGATCCTCTCGATGATTACCACCGCGCTGGCCGTTCGCACCGGGCGCGTTTACAGCAACCTGCGCGTGGATCTTGAGGCAAGCAGTACCAAATGGGCCGAACGGCAGATCGCCATCGTGATGGAGGCGGGGGGATGCACCAGGGCGCAGGCAAAGGCCGCGCTGGAGAGCTGTAACCATCAATGTAAAACCGCGGTATTGATGGTGCTGACAGGCCTTGATGCGTGGAAAGCCCATGAGCTGCTGGCGCAGAATAACGGGTTTATCCGCGTGGCGCTGCAGGAAGCGCCGTAAAATAGTGCCCCTTGAAACAAAAAAGCCCGCAAATGCGGGCTTTAGTATTTTCAGGGATCAGAACTGGTAGATCATGCCGATGCCAACAATGTCATCGGTTGCAATACCGTTGTCATTGTAGAAGGCGTCATCTTCGTCCAGCAGGTTGATTTTATAATCAACGTAGGTGGAGAAGTTCTTGTTGAAGTTGTAGGTCATGCCCAGGTCGATGTAGTTAACCAGATCCTGGTCTACATAGTCATAGCCATTGCGTGGGTGATAATCGTTACCGCCCAGATCGATGCCTTTGGAATAGACCCACGCCAGGGATGGACGCAGACCGAAGTCAAACTGGTATTGCGCTACGGCTTCAAAGTTCTGCGTTTTGTTGGCGATGCCGTCGCTGCCGTACGGCGTCATGTTGCGGGTTTCCGCGTACATCATCGCCAGGTAGACGCCTTGAGCATCATATTTTGCGCCAACGGTCCATGCGTCTGCACGGTCACCGCCTGCGTATTTGCTGAAGCGGTTATAGTTGCCCGCGCCATAAGCAACCTGATCGTTGGTACGGTCAGAGGAAGAATACGCCGCACCCAGCGTCAGGCCGAAGTCGAAGTCATAGGTGGTAGACATACCGAAGCCGTCGCCGTTCTGGAAGCGTACGTCGTCGTGACCGTTTTTGGTGCCTTCCTGATCTTCGTTAGCGTTTGCGCCTTCGTTAGCACCCTGATACTGCAGCGCGAAGTTCAGGCCATCAACCAGACCGAAGAAATCATTATTACGGTAGGTCGCAACACCGTTGGTACGGCCAACCATATAGTTGTCAGTCCAGGTGTAGGAATCGCCACCAAATACCGGCAGCATATCGGTCCAGGCTTCAACGTCATACACGACGCCGTAATTACGGCCATAATCAAATGAACCGTATTCGCCATATTTCAGGCCCGCATAGGCCAGACGGTTGAAAGAGGTATCCCCGGCATCTTCGGTATCATTTGCGTAGGTTTTATATTCCCACTGACCGTAACCGACCAGATCGCGGGTAATCTGTGTTTCGCCTTTGAAACCAATCTGCACGTAGGTTTCGTCGCCGTCGTCGCCCGCGTTGTCGGAGAAGGTATGACGCGCGTCAACCTTGCCGTACAGGTCAACTTTATTGCCGTCTTTGTTATACATTTCAGCCGCGTTTGCCGCGCCAGCCATTAATAATGCGGGTACAAGAATTGCCAGAACTTTTCTTTTCATTATATATTCCCTTTAAAGATAATTTATATGAATATATGTAATCACCCTCCGTAATTACGTGTTTGATACTATTCTATGGCTCCTGAATTTGGTTCAGAAATAAATGTAATTAAACCAGTGAAAATATTACAAAATATTTCCAAAAATCTCTTTATTTTTCAAATGAATTAATCGATTGAAAGCATTGCGGGTAATTATTATTAAGTATTTCGGGGTTCTATTTTTTAATTTATTTTATTTAGCTATGTTATAATTCAGTGCCCATTTTCGTAACAGGAAAGGATGATGGAACTCATACAGTGGCAGCAGCGCTTTGAATCCTGGCTTGATGAACATCACGCGACCGATGACACCGCGCACGATATTTCACACTTCCGTCGCGTCTGGCTGACGGCGCAGAAAATCATGGTTCATCACCACGTCGACCCGCTGACGATCCTGACCGCCTGCTATTTTCACGACATCGTTAGCCTGCCGAAAAATCATCCTGAACGCAGCCAGTCGTCGCGTCTGGCTGCGCGCAGAACGCGGGACATTCTGCACCGCGATTTCCCTGACTTCCCGTCCGATCGCTATGCCGCCGTGGAGCACGCCATCGAGGCGCACAGTTTCAGCGCCGGCCTGACGCCGCACACGATTGAGGCCAAAATTGTCCAGGATGCAGATCGTCTGGAGGCGCTGGGGGCGATTGGCCTGGCGCGCGTGTTTGCCGTGTCAGGCGCGCTGGGAGTACCGCTTTTTAACGCGGACGATCCGTTTGCCGACGCGCGCCCGCTTGATGACCGGGCGTTTGCGCTCGATCATTTTCAGACCAAGCTGCTGCGCTTGCCTGATACAATGCAAACCGACGTCGGGCGCGAGCTCGCGCAGCACAACGCCGATTTTCTGATTCAGTTTATGGCGAAACTCAGTGCTGAATTACAGGGCGACTGCATCGGGCTGGATAGCCAGATTCAACACCGCTTCCGTCGCAGTTTGCGAAAGTGAACTGTGGTAATCTGTTTCCAGTCTTTATTGCCCGGTTAAAAGAATGCAGGAAAATCGATCAGTGACAGAGCCCGCGCCTGAGCAGGCTGAGAAGTCAACGGCAACGGTGCAGGCATTACTGCGCCAGCTGCTGGATATTTATGACGCTAAAACGCTGGCAAACCAGCTGGTGGCGCACGGCGAGAGCCACTGGAGCCCGGCCATCCTTAAGCGACTGCTGACCAGCGATCGGGCAGGGCGCCGCCTGAGCGAAAGCGAGTTTCGTTTTCTGCAAGATCTGCTTCCGCGGCCGTCTGCCGCGCACCCGAACTATGCCTTCCGCTTTATCGATCTGTTTGCCGGCATCGGTGGCATCCGGCACGGCTTTGAAGCTATCGGCGGTCAGTGCGTGTTTACCAGCGAGTGGAACAAACATGCGGTACGCACCTATAAAGCGAACTGGTACTGCGATCCGCATGAACATCATTTCAACGCCGATATCCGCGACGTTACCCTGAGCCATAAAAGCGGCGTCACGGATGAACAAGCCGCCGAGCACATTCGCCAGACGATTCCGGCGCATGACGTGCTGCTGGCGGGCTTCCCGTGTCAGCCTTTCTCGCTGGCCGGTGTCTCCAAAAAGAATGCCCTCGGGCGTGCCCACGGTTTTGCCTGCGATACGCAGGGAACGCTGTTTTTCGATGTGGCCCGAATCATTGACGCCCGTCGCCCGGCCATATTCGTGCTGGAAAACGTCAAGAACTTAAAGAGCCATGACGGTGGAAAGACCTTCCGCATTATCATGCAAACGCTGGACGAGCTGGGCTATGACGTGGCTGATTCCGAGGACATGGGCGCGGATGACCCGAAAATTATCGACGGGAAACATTTCCTGCCCCAGCATCGCGAACGCATTGTGCTCGTCGGTTTCCGCCGCGATCTCAATCTGAAGGGGGATTTCACCCTGCGGGATATTCCCTCCTTATACCCCGAGCGTCGTCCAACGATTGCCGACCTGCTGGAGCCGGTGGTCGACGCGAAATTTATCCTTACCCCGATCCTGTGGAAATACCTCTACCGCTATGCCAAAAAGCATCAGGCCAAAGGCAACGGCTTCGGGTTTGGCATGGTGAACCCAAACGATCCGCACAGCGTGACCCGCACGCTGTCCGCTCGCTACTATAAAGACGGCGCGGAAATCCTGATCGACAGAGGCTGGGATAAAGCGCTGGGCGAGAAAGATTTCGACGATCCGCAAAACCAGCGTCACCGTCCGCGGCGCCTCACGCCGCGGGAGTGCGCCCGGCTGATGGGCTTTGAAACGCCACAGGGCTACCGCTTCCGCATTCCTGTTTCGGACACCCAGGCTTACCGTCAGTTTGGTAACTCGGTGGTGGTGCCCGCGTTCGCGGCGGTGGCAAAACTGCTGGCCCCGCGCATCAGACAGGCGGTGGCGCTCCGCCAGGGTGAGGCCGTCAATGACGGACGTTCACGATAAGGCCACGCGGAGCAAAAACATGCGTGCCATCGGCACGCGTGACACCGCGATAGAAAAGCGTCTGGCCGGGCTGCTGACACAGGCGGGCTTCGACTTTCGCGTGCAGGATCCCGCACTTGCGGGTCGCCCGGATTTCGTCATTGACGCGTATCGGTGCATTATCTTCACCCACGGCTGTTTCTGGCATCATCACGACTGCTACCTGTTTAAAGTCCCGGCGACGCGCACCGATTTCTGGCTGGAAAAGATTGGCAAGAACGTTGAGCGTGACGCCCGGGATCTCGCCACGCTTGTCGCGCAGGGCTGGCGAGTGCTGATCGTCTGGGAATGTGCGCTGAGAGGGCGGTTAAAGCTGAACGATGCCGATCTGAGCGAACGGCTGGAAGAGTGGATCTGCGGCGGCGGCCAGGCCGCGCAGATCGACACGCAGGGGATCCACGCGCTTACGGTTTCTCCACCTCGCAAGGCGTAACCACGGGCTTTGCCGGCAGCAAATATTTGCCTAAGGTCACCAGCACGACGGCAAAAACAATCACCCCTAAAGCTAACCACTCAACCGGAGAGAGCGTTTCACCGCCAAGCCCGGTGCCGAGCAGCACGGCCACGACCGGGTTGACGTAGGCATAGCTGGTGGCGACCGCCGGCGAGACGTTACGGATCAGGAACATATAGGCGTTGATGGCGATGATTGAGCCAAACAGCGCCAGATAGCCTACCGCCAGGAAGCCCGACAACGGCGGCAGGGTAGTCAGCTCCTCTCCCGTCAGGGCTGAGGCCAGCAGCAGCACAATCCCAGCCGCAAGCATCTCTATTGCCCCCGCCATCATGCCGGTCGGCAGCTCGATACGCGAACCGTATACGGAACCAAACGCCCAGCTCATCGAGCCGATAAGGATAATCACTGCGCCCCACGGATTCCCGCTCAGGTTACCGCCGCTGTTAAGCAGAATGATGCCGGCAAGGCCGATGCCAATCCCCAGCCACTCCAGCTTGCGGGTGCGGATGCCGAAAAGGCGGCTGAAGCAGAGGGTAAACAGCGGTACGGTGGCAACGACCACGGCGGCGATCCCTGACGGTACGTTCTGGTGCTCGGCAATGGTCACAAAGCCATTCCCCACCGCCAGCAGCAGCAGGCCTATCAGGGCGGCGTTCAGCATTGATCGGAGCGGGGGAAGCTTATGCCCGCGCAGCAGCAGGAAGGCCAGCAGCAGCACACCCGCCGAGAGGAAGCGAATGCCCGCCATCATTAGCGGCGGCCAGCTTTCCACGCCGATGCGAATGACAAAATAGGTTGAACCCCAGATGATATACAGCGAAAAAGTGCCCCGATAAGCGGAAGCAGTTGCCGGAAACGCATAATCCCTCACGACGAAATAAAAAGGTCGCTGATAGTAAACGCGAAAACTATCGCGCTGGCGAGCCCTTTAATTGTGTAGTTGATGTGAATTTTTTGTTGACGAAAGCTGCCTGTTTCCGCGATTGCGCTTTTGCTCCATACTATTCACTTAATTACCAAAAAAAGAAGGATCACCATTTTGGCAGGAAGTAGCTTATTAACATTGCTGGATGATATTGCCACCTTACTGGATGATATTTCCGTGATGGGGAAACTGGCGGCGAAGAAAACCGCAGGGGTGCTGGGGGACGATCTCTCGCTTAACGCCCAACAGGTGAGCGGGGTACGGGCTAACCGTGAGCTGCCGGTGGTGTGGGGCGTGGCAAAAGGCTCGTTTCTGAACAAAGTGATCCTGGTGCCGCTGGCGCTGCTGATTAGCGCATTCATCCCCTGGGCCATCACGCCGCTGCTGATGATTGGCGGGGCATTCTTGTGCTTCGAAGGCGTGGAGAAGGTCCTGCACTCTTTGAGCTCGCGCAAGCAGAAGGATACCCCTGAGACGCGCCAGCAGCGCCTTGAAGCGCTTGCCGCGCAGGATCCGAAAGTTTTCGAGCGCGATAAAATCAAAGGCGCCATTCGCACCGACTTTATTCTGTCGGCTGAAATTGTTGCCATTACGCTGGGCATTGTCTCCGATGCGCCGCTGCTGAATCAGGTGTTGATCCTCTCCGGGATCGCCATTCTGGTCACGGTGGGCGTTTACGGCCTGGTCGGGCTGATCGTGAAGCTGGATGATATCGGCTACTGGCTAGAGGAGAAATCCAGCGCGGTGGCTAAAGGCATCGGCAAAGGCTTACTGACGCTGGCGCCGTGGCTGATGAAGAGCTTGTCCGTGGTGGGTACCCTGGCAATGTTCCTCGTGGGCGGCGGCATTGTGGTCCACGGCATTGCGCCGCTGCACCATGCCATCGAACATTTCGCCTCAGCGCAGGGGAGCGTGGTGGCAGCGATTCTGCCCACGCTGCTTAATCTGGTGCTGGGCTTTATCGTTGGCGCTATCGTGGTGGCGGCGGTGAAACTGATCGAAAAAATGCGCGGTACGGCGCACTAATTGTTACCCGTCGCAGGGTGCAAAAAGACCATTCCTCGTCTAAATTGAAACAGTTTCACCCTGATACAGGAGGCAGGTATGGTCTTTTTGGTCAGTGATGAAGTTAAGCCTAAGAAGGGCGGCCCGCGCATGATTGTCACCGGGTATTCCAGCGGAATGGTGGAATGTCGGTGGCATGATGGCTACAGCATTAAGCAGGAAGCCTTTCGTGAAGATGAGCTTCAGCCGGGTGACGGCCAGCGCAAGCACGATCAGGCTTAATCACATAACGCCCGGCTTTGCCGGGCGTTTTTACCTGAAGTACCGGGTGTAAGGCAGTAATCAGGGAGTGTGTGTGCAGCGCGATACCTTTGTTGTAAGACGAACTTTTCTGCAATGGCTGCATAAGCGTAGCAATCCGGGTTTGATTGTTAACCTCTGTTTTATCACTGTTCTGGTGTTTTCAACCCTCCTGACCTGGCGTGAAGTGGTGGTCCTCGAAGAGGCGTATATCTCCAGCCAGCGCAACCACCTGGAAACCGTGGCCAGCTCGCTGGACAGGCAGCTGCAGTACAGCGTGGATAAAATGCTGTTATTTCGCCAGAGCATGCGCGATGCGCTACAGACGCCGCTGGCCTTCAATGTTTTGCACGATGCAGTATCGCACTTTAACGCATTACGCATGCGTCCCACCTGGCAGCTCCTCGTTGACAGAAATCGCACACTTCCGATTAACGGTGTCTCGGATGCGTTTGTTGAAAAAACGTCGATACTGAACCGGGACGCTGAACGCATCAGCAATGAAATTTCAGCCGCGCTTGAGGTGGGTTATCTGCTCAGGCTGGCGACGTCGAGCAGGCATAGTGAATCGCGGGTGATCTACGTTTCACGCGCCGGGTTTTATCTTTCGACGGATACGCTAACAGAGGCGAGCGATATTATCCCCCGCTATTATCACCTGGTCACGCAGTCCTGGTTTACCCAGCAGTCGGAACGTAACAATCGCTCCCGCGCGGTGCGCTGGTTTATCTCCACGCCGTCATCCTGGACCGGTGACGAGCGAACGATCACTGCCAGCGTCCCCATCTATTTCAATCGCTACTGGTATGGCGTGGTGGCGATGGATTTTTCGCTGAATACGATGCAACGCCTGCTGGCAGAGGCGACGGACGACCGTACGGAGGGGGAGTATCAGCTGTACGACTCCCGGCTCAATATGATTGCCTCCTCTGAAAAGACAGATAAACAGGTGAACCATTTCGATGAACGCGAACTAGCACAGATAGCGCAGGCGATCGAGCACGATACTGGTGGTGGCATCCGCCTCGGCAGCCGTTTCATTAGCTGGCAGCGGCTCGATCATTTTGATGGCCTGGTTTTGCGTGTCCATACTCTGCAGGAAGGGGTACAGGGCGACTTCGGCAGCATCAGTATCGTACTGGCATTACTGTGGGCACTCTTTACCGCGATGCTGCTGATTTCGTGGCTGGTGATCCGCCGGATGGTTAGCAATATGTATACGCTGCAGCACTCGCTCAAGTGGCAGGCCTGGCACGACCCGCTAACCCGCCTGAATAATCGCGGTGCGCTGTTCGAACGCGCGAAACTGCTGGCGAAGAAGTGTCATCAACAGTCGCTGCCGTTCTCGGTCATTCAGTTAGACCTCGACCATTTTAAAAGCGTCAACGATCGGTTCGGTCACCAGGCCGGTGATAAGGTGCTTTCCCACTCGGCAGGGCTGATTTCCAGCGCATTGCGTAAAAACGACGTGGCAGGACGCGTGGGCGGGGAAGAGTTTTGTATCGTCCTGCCGGGGCTCGGTCTTGAGGAGGCGAGAGGCGTCGCGGAGCGTATTCGCTGCCGAATCAACAGCAAGGAGATTCTGGTGAAGAAGAGTACGACCCTGCGCATCAGCGCGTCACTCGGCGTCAGCAGCGCCCGGGAAAACGAAAATTACGATTTCGAACAGCTGCAGTCCGTGGCGGATGCCCGGTTATATAAAGCTAAACAGGACGGACGTAACCGGGTTGTCTGGCACGATCATGACAAAAAGTGATCCAGCCCCTCCTGCCAGCCGAGCGGTCCCGCCTGCCGGGTGTGATAAACCCGGCGGGGGTTATCGTCCCGTAACGTAATACCCTGGCGGTTTATCCCCTTAATCACCACCGCGAAGTCCACGCTGTCCAGCAGCGGCGCGTCGTTCGGCCCATCGCCGAGCCCCAGGGTCGTGGGTTCAATATTTTCCCGTTCACGGTACTGCGCGATTAGCCAGTTAGCCGCAACGTCCTTACCGCAGCCGGCATCGAGAATATGCCAGAAACGGGCACCCTGCAGGCATTTCAGCCCGCGTTGCGCCAGCGCCGCTTCAAACCGGGCCATGGCTTCGTCGGAATCACGCCAGATGAGCGTGACGGAGGCGTCATGCTTGCGGGCAAGCGCCGCCCGGTAGCGGGTCACCCCCGTCCATTCGCTAATGACGCGTTCGTCCACGTCGTCAAAGGTGGTGAATTTGAAGCCCGCCTGCTGGCGGATTTGCTCAATAAGCGGACGAATCTCCCGGTGCGTCATACCGTTGATGTGGCGCTGACCCATTTCCCAGCGCACGTCAGGCTGAATCACCGCGCCGTTCTCAGCGATAAACGGTAACCCTTCCAGACCCAGATCCTGCTGAATATCCAGCATCTCTGCCGCGCTCTTGCTGCTGCAAAGAATCACCGGCACCTGGTTGTCCTGCAGTTTATCCAGCCACGGCATTGCGGGCTGCCACTCATAGGTATGAATATCCAGCAGCGACCCATCCAGATCGGAAAAAATCAGCAGGGGACCCCGGAGTGAAAGCATATTAACTCCCGAAAACGAATGAGCCTTAATCTAAGAATATTCCTAAAAAATATCTGGGCTTAAACCGGATTGAGGAGAACCGATCCAGCCAAACCCGCATTCGGCGCATGTTGTTGCTCATAACCAAAACGATTATGTTAAAAATATTATATTCATCGTAAGAATATATGCTTGTCATGCAAAATCGTTGGGGATAGTGTTGTTTGTACATCAGATTTCCTGGTGTAACGAATTTTCAAGTGCTTCTTGCATAAGCAAGTTTTGATCCCGGCCATCCCCATGACCGGGATTTTTTTCGTGCTAACGATTTGCTTCAGACACGCTAAAGTCATGAATATCCAGCTCGAAGGCCTCCGCCAGCTCGCGGTAGGTGTGATAATCCCTCCCGTTAACAATGACGTGGTCCGAACCATCGTTTGTGCGGCGGACTTCTGACTCACTGATCTCATTGATGGCGGCCAGCAGGGCATCGACATCCACCTCGACCTCGCGTTTGATGGTGTCGCTGTACTCTTTATCGGTCTTCATTACGGGGCTCCTCATTAAACCGTGTCCACGGTAAGTATAGACTGTGTATAAAAACGCCATTCACGCCGTGCGGCGATGTGTGTTTTTGCGTTTTGTTCTACACTGGCTCAAAACCAGAGGAGGAATGTATGAAGGTCAACGATCGGGTAACCGTTAAAACGGACGGTGGGCCGCGCCGCCCGGGGGTGGTGCTGGCAATTGAAGAGTTTAGTGAAGGCACAATGTACCTGGTCTCACTGGAAGACTACCCGCTCGGCATCTGGTTTTTTAACGAACTGGGGCATCCGGACGGCATTTTTGTTGAGAAAGCGGAGTAGTACGGCGTCGGGTGGCATTGCGCGTGCCCGACCACGTCCGCAAAAGCAAAAATCTCTGGCCAGGCCAGAGATCAAAGGTAGGGTGCAGAGGGGTTTAAGCCACTAACGCATGTTGACGAAAATCCCGTTCGTCACATTATCGGTCAGACGTACCACGTGATAGATCACTTGCTTATTATGCGTTTTAATTTTCCTTTTAATATTTCCTTTGTGTGACGAAACGGTTTTCGCTTTAATATTCATCTGGTCAGAGATCTGAATAGTCCCTTGTCCAGCCATCCACATTCGCAGCATACTTGATTCAGTCCTGCTTAATGAAAGGGTGGGTAAGTTAACCGCTCCTACATTTTTAACTTCTTTATTCAAATAATCACCCAGAATGTCATCCAGCGACTCGGGTTTAATCGACTTAGAACTGATCAATAAATTTTTACGGACCAACAAATACTCATCGAAATGGATATTCGCGATCGCCATAAAAACAATAAACAGGGTTTTTGGATGCTGATTAATGATTTGCTTAATGTGCTGACTGTTGGCTGGATCGTGAATGAAACAGTCCTCATTAATAAACACCACGCCTGGTTTGAGTTCGTCACAAGCGGCTGCGAGTTCTTCAACGGTGTGTGCATCGTTGATGTCTCTCTTTCTTACCCCTCTGCTTGCCAGGTACCCGGTTAACCCTAGCCGGGTGTAGCTGCATAAATCCATAATGATCGTTGACATGGCATACCCTCACTCAATGCGTAACGATAATTCACCATCTGCCTGAGAGCTCAAAACAGCCATACGGGATGGAAAAAAATAATAAACCTGTGAGCATGACAAAGACTTTCAGGCGGACTCACTATCCCGTAAAGTTACGTATAATTTGCCAGGAATCTTCTTAAAGTAAAGTAAATATTAAGTATTGTGAGGTGGTTAGAAACATTTAAACCGCGTCAGATATATCCTGGAAGATGTTTTTCGCGTTTTATTTTAGGAATATCCTCAGAAAGACAATAGCAACCGTGAGGACTATTATT
Organism: Enterobacter cloacae complex sp. P27C; assembly: GCF_014895705.1. NCBI lineage: Bacteria > Pseudomonadati > Pseudomonadota > Gammaproteobacteria > Enterobacterales > Enterobacteriaceae > Enterobacter > Enterobacter cloacae complex sp. P27C. The sequence continues at coordinate 226,238 of NZ_JADBQB010000007.1, read as the reverse complement.
TACGTGGCAATTCGCTGACAATATCCGCTAACAGATTGAATATCTCGCCGAATAAATGTTCACAGAAGGGGGCGATAAGTGGCATCAGTAATGACATTAATAAAATTCCGACCGTCAACGTTAGCGGAAAACCAATCACAAACACCGAGAGCTGCGGTGCCATTCTGTTCAGTAAACCTAATGCCAGGTTGACGGTGAGCAGCAGCGTGATGATCGGCAGAGCCAACATCAGACCGTTGAGGAAGATCAGCCCCGCCGCGCGGGTCAGCGCGAGGAAGGCATTGCTGTTGACCGGGTTATCACCGATCGGCAGCGTATGGAAAGTATCCACCAGCATGGAGATGAGCCACAGATGACCGTTGAGCGACAGAAACAGCAGCATGGCGAGCAGATCGATGATGCGCGCCAGCACCGGCATGTTGAGATGGCTGCCGGGATCGACAAACGTGGCGAAAGATAGCCCCATCTGCAGGCCAATCAACTCACCGGCCGTGCGCACGGCGGCGAAGGCGAGCTGCATGGTAAAGCCCACGGCGACGCCAATCATCACCTGCTGTAAAGCGACCCATACCGCGTTAGCCGAGAAGATGGGAATATTCACGGGTGGCAGGGAAGGGGCGACGATAATGGTGATGATAATGCCCAGCCCCACCTTAACGCGCTTGGGGATCGATTTCTCGCTGAGAATGGGGGCGGTGGAGATCAGCGCCAGAATGCGCAGCATCGGCCAGAAATAGACGCCGAGCCACTGAACCCACTGGTCGCTGGTGAAGTGCAGCATCGTCAGGTCAGCCGATGATGTACGGCAGATTGGTAAACAGGTTGCGCATATAGTCCAGCAGCAGGTTCAGCATCCACGGTCCGGCCACGATAATCGCCACGAACACGGCGATGATTTTCGGGATAAACGACAGCGTCATTTCGTTAATCTGCGTGGCGGCCTGAAGAATACTGATAATCAGGCCGGTAACCAGCGCGACAAGCAGCAGCGGCGCGGCAACGGCAATCGCGACTTTCATCGCTTCCGTGCCCATCATCATGACCGATTCGGGTGTCATTGCCGTTCCTTAACTGTAAAAACTTTGCGCCAGCGAGCTGACCAGCAGCTGCCAGCCGTCGACCAGCACAAAAAGCATGATCTTAAAGGGCAGGGCAATGGTGGCGGGCGGCACCATCATCATCCCGAGCGCCATCAGGACGCTGGCGATCACCAGGTCGATAATCAGGAACGGGATAAAGATGGTAAAGCCAATCTGGAACGCGGTTTTCAGCTCGCTGGTGACATAGGCCGGCAGCAGAATGCGCATCGGTACCGCTTCCGGCCCCTGCAGCTCGCCGGTGTTGGACAGGCGGGCGAAGAGGGCCAGGTCCGCCTCGCGCGTCTGGCGCAGCATAAATTCTCGCAGCGGCTGCGCGCCTTTTTCCAGCGCCTCCTGCATCGAAATTTTATCTTCGCTGAACGGCTGGTAGGCGTCGGTATAAATCTTATCGATCACCGGCGACATGATGAAAAAGGTCAAAAACAGCGCCAGCCCCAGAAGCACCTGGTTTGGCGGCGCCGAAGGGGTGCCCAGCGCGTTTCGCAGCAGACCAAAAACGATGATGATGCGGGTAAAGCTGGTCATCATCAGCAGAATGGCCGGAATAAAGGTCAGCGAGGTGATGAAGACCAGCGTCTGAACCGGGAGCGACCAGCTCTGGCCGCCACCCGCGATCGGCGTGGAAACCAGACCGGGCAGCTGCGCATAAACCGCAGGAGCAAACAGGCCAACGCCCGCAAGCGTCAGGGATAACAAACGGCGCATCAGGTTCTCCCGGAACGCTTAAGCAAACTCTTCATGACGGACTGAAAATCCGCAGGGGCTTGTGCGCGCTCGTCCACCGTGACCGGGGCGGGCGGCAGTTTATGTAATACGTTGATGTTTGAGCCGGTTACGCCCAGTACCAGACGCGCATCTTCCACATCGACGATGACCACGCGTTCGCGCGGCCCAAGCGTCGTGCTGGCGCTGACCTTCAGGCCGCGGGTGCCGGCAGTTTTACCCGCCAGGCCAAAACGCTTTGCCAGCCAGGCGGCGATCAGAATAAAGGCAATAATACCGAACAGCGCCCCGCTCACCTGGAGCAGCGGGGAGCCGGGAACGGCGGAAGGCTGTGATATTGTTGCCTGGGTTTTCATGCTTAACGGCTCAGACGACGCATGCGTTCAGACGGGGTGATGATGTCGGTGATGCGCACGCCGTATTTATCGGCAACCACCACCACTTCACCCTGGGCAATCAGATAACCGTTGATCAGAATATCCAGCGGTTCGCCGGCCAGGCCGTCAAGGGCCACAACTGAACCCTGCGTGAGGCGCAGCAGCTCTTTAATGGTCATCCGGGTGCGTCCCAGTTCAACGGTCAGCTTAACCGGGATGTCCATAATCAGGTCGATGTCCTGCAGCGTGCCGCTGACGTCGCCGCCGCCTAACTGCTGGAATACCGCGTCCGCCGCGCTTTTTGTCGGAGTCGTTTTTTGCTCGTTTAACGCGTCAGCCCACAGATCGTCCAGTGCTCCGCTGTTTTCATCGGACGGATTGTTCATGTCACTCATTTGGGCTGTTCCTCATTCAGCGAATTCAAAATCGGGTTGATCAAGTGCTCAACGCGTAACGCATACTGACCGTTAATCGTGCCGTACTGGCTTGTAAGTACGGGGACACCATCTACGTGGGCAATAATGCGGTCGGGTTTGTCTATCGGCAAAACGTCGCCGGGTTGTAATTTCAGGATCTGGGATAACCGCATCGAAATGTCGGCGAAATTCGCCACCAGCTCCAGCTGCGAGTGCTGCACCTGGCGCACCAGGTTTTCGCGCCAGTTCTGATCTTCGTTGCGTGAGTTCTCCAGCGGCGGGTTAACCAGCAGCTCGCGCAGCGGTTCAATCATGCTGAACGGCAGGCAGATGTTGAACTCACCGGTCAGGTTACCGATCTCCACGTGGAACGGCGTATTGACGACGATATCGTTCGGGGAGGTGGTGATATTGGTAAATTTCACCTGCATCTCAGAACGGACGTACTCCACTTCCAGCGGGTTAATCGCTTTCCACGCGTCGCTGTAGGATTCCAGCGCCAGCTTCAGCATGCGGTTAATGACGCGCTGCTCGGTGTGGGTAAATTCACGACCTTCCACTTTGGTCGGAAAACGCCCGTCGCCGCCGAACAGGTTATCCACCGCGATGAACACCAGGCTTGGGGAAAACACCACCAGACCGGTGCCGCGCAGCGGCTTCAGATGAATCAGGTTAAGGTTGGTTGGCACCGGCAGGTTGCGGGCAAACTCATGATACGGCTGGATGCGGATCGCACCGACCGTGATATCCGGGCTACGACGCAGCAGGTTAAACAGCCCCATACGGAACTGACGTGCAAAACGTTCGTTAATGATCTCCAGCGCCTGCAGACGTTCACGTACCACGCGACGCTGGGTATTGGGATCGTAAGGACGAATATTATCGTCGCCGGTGAGACCCGGTTGCGGGTCGTCACTCTTATCGCTGTCGCCGTTAAGCAGCGCGTCGATTTCTGCCTGAGAAAGAATACTGTCGCCCATGTCGTTACCGCAGAATAAAGGCTGTGTACAGAACGTCAGTGACTTCCTGCTTAGGTTGACCGTTTACCAGCGGGGTGGCCAGCGTCTGCTTGATGGCGTCGACCAGCTTTTGCTTACCCACGTCGGTAGCCAGCGCGGAGGCGTCCTGACGAGAAAACAGCAGGAGAAGGCGGCTACGCACTTCCGGCAGATAATCGTTCAGGCGCGCGCGGGTTGCTTCGTCCTTCAGGCGCAGCGTAATACCGACATACAGCACGCGATCCGCATCACCGAGGTTAACGGTGAAGGTGTCCAGAGGGAAAAAGACCGGCGCCGGCGGTGGGGCAGGTTCGGCTTTGGCCGCAGCGGTTGAAGGTTCCTGCTGCATACGCCAGTAACTATAGCCCGCGGTAGCGCAGGCGGCGAGCGTGATCAACACCAGCAGCGGGATCCAGATGGAACGCTTGCTTTTTTTGGTGATAGCGGAGTCTGTCATCTGATACGAGCTTCCTGTTTCGGTACAGCTTAATAAGGTGATTATCCCGTGTCCTGCCGTCGTCAAAGCGTGGAAAAGACGGGGATAATCACGCTACCTCTGGCGTTTAGGCGAAGATGTCTACGGCACCGTTACCGCGCGCCGCGGATTGCAGGGCGGCAGGGGTCGGCAGGAGCTCATCGCTCTCTTCATTAAAACCGCCGTGCTGGCCCGGGCGTGAAGCATTGTGCTGCTGGGATGAAGACTGCTGTTGCCCGGCAAAGCTCTCGCTGCTGACGCTGCTTTGAGAAAGCTGAATGCCGTTTTCCGCCAGCGAGGTCCGCAGGACCGGCAGCGCGGCTTCCAGCGCCGCGCGTACGTGGCTGTGCGCAGAGACCATCTGCAGCTGTGCCTGGTTATCGTCCAGCTTGAGCGAGATTTGCACCTGGCCCAGATCTTCCGGGTGCAGGCGCAGCTCCGCCGTCTGCTGGCCCTGCTTAGTGAACAGGGTGATGTGCTGGCTCAGGGACTGCTGCCATTCATGTGTGCCCAGAGGCTGGCTTAGCACCGGGGCGGTGGCAACGGTTGCGGCAGGCTGGCTGGCCGCATGGCTGGAGATAATCGGCGCCAGGGTAGCAGTCGGCGAAGATGACGAGGAGGCGCTGGCGAAGTCCTGCTTCTCAGCGGCTGCGGCCACGACCGGTGCGGCTGGCGCGTTGGCGGCGAGATCCGGACCGTTGTTCTTCGCCTGGCTCTGATAGGACGCAGAAAGCGGCGCTTTATCATGGCTTCCCGCAGGCGCGTTCAGGGACGGCGGCTGTCCCGCACCGTTTTGCGAAAGCGTGGCTGAACTCAGCGCCGAGGTGGCGTGAACGCCGTCGCTGCCTGCCGCACGAGAGGCGGTCGTCTGCTGGTGCGGCAGCATCGCCATCAGCGCGCTTAGCCCCGCCAGCTCTTCTTCGCTCAGCTCGGTTTTAGCGTCATCTTTACCGTTGGCCGCAGTGAGCGTCTTCAGCGCGTCGCTCTTTGACAGCGGTACCAGCCCGGAGACCAACGTTTCAAGCGGCGCGGACTCCGACGTTTCAACGCCATTCAGCGCAGGCTGACGCGAGAGCAGGTCGGCAATTTTGGCCTGCAGAGCGGTATCGCCTTTGGCATCCTGCGCGACTTTCGACAGCTTGCTGCCGGCGGCTTTCAGATCCGCCAGGGTGAGCGGCGCATCGTTGCCCTTGCCCGTTGCGTCCGTCAGGGCGCCCGCCAGCAGGGAGAGAAAGTCCTGTGCACCCTCGGTGCCTTTCCCTGTTTGCATCCCGCCTGACGGGTCGCTGTCGCTCATCAGCAGTTGTTGCAGTGTGATCATTCCGGTTTCCTCATTGATGCGCGCTGGGCAAACTCATCCATTTTCTTCTGATCCAGGCGGTTTTCCGCCAGGGTCGAGGCTGCAATCTGCCGGTCCTGTAAGGTCTGCCAGGCCTGCAGCCGCTGTTTTTTCTCGCGCCAGAAATTCAGCGCGGTATCGACTTTTTGGGTCCACTGGTTTAGCTGCTGGCGGTGCTGCTCTATCGCCTTCTCGAGCGTCTGGATAAACTGCTGATAGTTAATCCAGCGCTGGCTGCCAATGCCCTGCGTCATATCGGTATTGAGGTTGGTGCGATATTCATGCTGATAGTCGATTAACATCTTCAACTGTTCTTCAGCCTGCTGGCACCCGCGTCGCATTGCGCCAAGCTGCAATGCGGCATCATCAACTTCTTTTTCAGCCAGATCTTTCAGCGTTGATAACGCGCTGTTTTGCGCCATGACCTTCGCCCTCCACCTGTGTTACACCTGCGGGAAAATCAGCTCCAGCGCCTGGATTGAATCTTCCCAGTCGGCACGCTCAAAAATGCCCTGTTGTAAAAACGCCTCCAGCTGCGGCCACAGGCTAATCGCCTTATCGAGCATCGGGTCGCTGCCTTTGGCATACGCCCCCACGCTGACCAGATCGCGGTTGCGCTGGAAGCTGGAAAGCAGTTGTTTGAAGTTACGCACGCGGGCGTAGTGCTTCTCGGTAATCAATGCCGTCATCGCACGGCTGATGGACGCTTCAATATCAATTGCCGGGTAGTGCCCGGCTTCGGCCAGGCGGCGCGACAGCACGATATGGCCGTCAAGGATCGCGCGCGCGGAGTCGGCAATCGGGTCCTGCTGGTCATCGCCCTCGGTCAGCACCGTATAGAACGCGGTGATGGAGCCGCCGCCGCTGATGCCGTTCCCCGCACGCTCTACCAGCGCCGGAAGTTTGGCGAAGACCGAAGGCGGATAGCCTTTGGTGGCCGGCGGCTCGCCGATGGCCAGCGCGATTTCACGCTGCGCCATCGCGTAGCGGGTGAGGGAGTCCATGATCAGAAGCACGTGCTTGCCGCGGTCACGAAAATCTTCGGCGATACGGGTGGCGTAGGCGGCACCCTGCATACGCAGCAGCGGCGACACGTCCGCCGGCGCGGCGATCACCACCGAGCGGGCGCGGCCTTCCGCACCCAGAATGTTTTCAATAAAGTCTTTTACTTCGCGACCACGCTCGCCGATCAGCCCCACGACGATCACATCGGCCTGGGTATAGCGCGCCATCATGCCGAGCAGGACGGATTTCCCGACGCCGGAACCGGCGAACAGGCCCATGCGCTGTCCGCGCCCTACGGTGAGCAGGGCGTTAATCGGACGCACGCCGGTATCCAGCACGTGCTCAATAGGGGTACGCTGCAGGGGGTTGAACGGCTGGGTAATCAGCGCGCCGGTTTCGGTGGTGTCCGGCGCGGGCAGGCCATCCAGTGGCTTCCCGCTGCCGTCCAGCACGCGGCCGAGCAGGGCAGGGCCAAGCGGCAGCTGTTTCCCGCTTTGCAGCCGTCGCCGCTGATGTTTTTGGCGTAAACGCGCGCCGGGCAGAATGCCTTCCACCTCTTCAAGCGGCATCAGGAACAGGCGCTGGCCGTTAAACCCGACCACTTCGCTTTCCACTTCACGCGTTTCCTGCCCATCCTGACGCTCAATGACGCAGGTCGCACCCAGGGGAAGCTGCAGGCCGGTGGCCTCCAGTACCAGACCGGTGGCGCGCGTCAGTCGCCCATAACGACGAACAGATGGCAGTTGTGCCATCTTCGTCTCAAAGTTGTCGAGCGTGGTGAGCCAGCGGGTAAGGCGTGCGGTCATCAGACGACTCCCGGTGCCGCCAGGCGACACAGTTCCTGCCAGCGGGTGGCGACGCTGGCATCCAGGTCGCCTTCATCGGCAGAGACTTTGCATCCGCCGTGGTGTAAGGATGGGTCGCCGCGCAGACGCCAGCCGTGCAGGCTCAGCGTTGCGCCCAGGCTTTCTTCAACGCGCTGCAGATCGTCCGGGTGGACGCGCAGCTGCGGTTTGCCGCTGAACAGCGGTTCCTGCTGAAGCAGACCCTGAATTTGTTTAATCAGCGCGGTGTTATCCACCACGGGCGTCTGGCCGATAACCTGACGCGCCGCCTCCAGCGCCATCTGCATCAGACGCGAGGCAATCACGCTGTCCAGCGCGTCCAGCGTGTGCTGGAACTCGCTGACCAGCTGCTGCATGCGGGCATGGATCGGCGCCTGCTGCTGGCGCGCCTGATCGATGCCGTGCTCTAACCCTTTCGCCAGGCCTTCCTGGTACCCCAGATCGTGCCCCTTCTGGCGGCCTTCGTTCAGACCGGCGTTATAGCCCTGCTCGTGCGCCTGCATTTGCAGCTGCGCCAGCATCTGCGCTTGCTGCTCCTCTTCGCTCAGCTCGGGCTGTTCAACGTCCGCGTCGGGCTCTGCGGGCGAGACCACCGCGGGCGTGAATTCGGCAAGGGGAGGGGCCAGATCGTCCGGCGTCCAGCGCTTCCACGACAGCTCATTAGACATAGGTGTCGTCTCCGCTGCCAATCACCATCTCGCCGGTTTCCGCCAGACGACGAACGATAAGCAGGATGGCTTTCTGTTCGTTTTCCACCTGAGACAGACGCACCGGGCCACGGTTGGCAAGGTCGTCGCGCAGGATATCCGCCGCACGCTGGGACATGTTGCGCAGGAACTTCTCGCGCAGCGGCTGTTCGGCGCCTTTGAGGGCGATAAGCAGCGACTCGGAATCCACTTCCTGGAGCAGGCGCTGGATGCTGCGGTCGTCCACTTCGACGAGGTTTTCGAACAGGAACATCTCGTCGATGATTTTCTGCGCCAGCTCGCCGTCGAATTCGCGAACCGCCGAAATGACGGCTTCTTCCTGCTGCGTTTTCATCAGGTTGATGATTTCCGCCGCCGTTCTTACGCCGCCCATTTTGCTGCGCTTGAGGTTCTGGCCGTCGAGCAGGTTGTTTAGCACTTCGGTCAGCTCCGCCAGCGCGGCCGGCTGAACGCCGCCGAAGGTCGCGATACGCAGCATCACGTCGTGACGCAGGCGCTCTTCGAACAGGGCCAGAATATCGGCCGCCTGACCACGTTTGAGGTGAACCAGGATGGTGGCGATAATCTGCGGGTGCTCGTCGCGAATCAGGTCTGCGGCGCTCTGCGGCTCCATAAAGTTGAGCGTTTCGATACCGCTGGCCGTATCGCGGGTTTCCAGAATGTCTTCCAGCAGACTGGCGGCACGCTCTTCACCCAGCGCCTTGACCAGCACGGAGCGCAGGTAGTCGTTGGCGTTGACGTTCAGCGCGGCAAACTGTTCGGCTTCCTGTTCAAACTCTGACAGCACTTCGGTCAGCTGTTTGTTGGAGATTTGACGCACGTTGGCCATCGCCGCACTGAGAATTTGCACTTCTCGCTGGGAGAGGTGTTTAAACACCTCTGCCGCGCGATCTTCGCCAATGGTCATCAGCAGGATGACGCTTTTATCGGTGCCCGTAAGCGTATTACTCATGTTCGTTACCCATCCACTGGCGGATGACCAGCGCCACGACGCGCGGATCGTTATCTGACATTTCGCGAATGCGCTGGCTCATCACCTCAGCGCCCATGCGCTGGTTAGCACGACGCTGCTGCATCTGTTCATCTTTGCTGAGGCGAACTTCAACCGCTTCTTCCGTTTCCTGACGCGTATTCATCTGCTCGCGAGCCGCTTTTTCGGCTTCAGCACGGCGCTGGAGCTGAGGACGAACGCCCTTACGCCACAGCAGCCACGCGACAATCAGCACCAGCAGCCAGCGGCCTGCGGACATCAGCTGGTCGATAAACGCCTGCTGTTGCCAGAACGGCAGTTCACCGCCGGTCTCTTCAACCGAGTTAAACGGAGAGTTCACGACGTTGAGGGTATCGCCGCGCTTCTCGGAGTAGCCCATCGCTTCGCGGGTCAGGTTCTCAATCTGCTTCATCTGCTCGGCGGTTAACGGCAACGGTTTGCCGTCCGGCAGGGTTTTGTAGTTCACCACTACCGCAACGGAAAGACGCTGAATATCGCCCACGTTCAGCTTAGTGTGGCGGATCGTCCGGTCCACTTCATAGTTCGTGGTTTCGTTACGGCTGCTGGAGCGCGGACCGGCGTTATTGGTCGTTGAGGTGGTCTGCTGATTATTTTGCTGACCGTTCTGCTGGTTGGCCGGCGGCGTTGAAATCGGCGCCGCGTTTGCCGGCGCTGGCTGGTTAGAGAGCGCGCCCGGCACGCCGCCAGGGTAGGCCCCGCCGATCTGTTCGCTGGAGTTTATCTGGCGTGAACGCATGACCGCCTGAGCCGCATCGCTGTTCGGGCTGTATTGCTCTTCGGTTTGTTCTTTATTAGAGAAGTCAATCTGCGCGGTCACCTGGGCGTGCACGTTGCTGTTGCCCACCACTGGGCCGAGGATCGCTTCGATGCGGCGCTGGAGACGGCTTTCAACGTCGGCGGCGTATTTCAGCTGCGCGTCGTTGAGGTCACGCCCGGCGGTATTGGATTGCGTCAGCAGGTGTCCGCTTTGATCCACCAGCGTCACGTTACCCGGCGGCAGGCCGGCGACGGCGCTGGAGACGAGATGCGTTACCGCGCTGATTTGCCCTTCGTCCAGCGCGCGGCCGGGCTCGAGGTTCACGGTAACGGAAGCTGAAGGGGATTTCTGTTCCCGAACAAATAAAGAGGGTTTAGGCATTGCCAGGTGCACGCGGGCACTCTTCACCGGGCCTAACGTTTCAATGGTGCGGGCCAGTTCGCCTTCCAGCGCACGCTGATAGTTCACCTGCTCGCTGAACTGGCTGATGCCGAATTTTTCCTGGTCCAGCAGCTCAAAGCCGACCGCGCCGCCCTTTGGCAGGCCCTGCTGTGCCAGGCGCAGACGAAGCTCGTGCACTTTATCCGCCGGTACCTCAAGCGCACCGCCATTATCGGCAAAGCGATACGGGATGTTCATCTGGGTAAGCTGGGTGACGATGGCGCCGCCATCCTGATCGGAAAGGTTGCTGTAGAGCGTGCGGTAATCAGGGCTTTTCGCCCATAAAACCATCGCTACAAGGATCGCAATTGCGGCAGCGCCTGCCACGATCAACGGGATTTTAGGATTCGCGCGAAGGCGGTTCATCCACTCGAGTGATTTATTTTGTGGCGCTGTCGATGCTGTTGCACTCATTGCGCACCTCTTAAATCCTGGTGGTTTACGTTATTCGTGTAGAGAAACAAAACTGACTCCCGGGTCGGCAAACACGACAAAAGTTCCATATTGATGGCCCTGCCATTATTTGACGATTCCGGATTTTCTATGCGTCAAATAACCTGGTTTTTTCACGCTATTTACCGCCATTATCTTATTGACAAGCTGTTAGTCTTGACCGCATAAAAAACCATCCAGGGGAGAGTCATGGCTATACAGGGCATTGAAGGGGTCATCAGTCAGTTGCAGGCAACGGCGATGACGGCCCGTAATCAGAATGTGGCAGAACAGCAGCCGACCATCAGCTTTGCGGGGCAACTGCATGCCGCTCTTGACCGTATCAGCGATACCCAGACCGCTGCGCGTACGCAGGCGGAGAAGTTCACCCTCGGCGAGCCGGGCGTGGCGCTCAATGATGTGATGACCGATTTGCAAAAAGCCTCGGTTTCCCTGCAGATGGGGATCCAGGTGCGTAACAAGCTGGTGTCGGCGTATCAGGAAGTGATGGGCATGCAGGTTTAAGCCCCCTTGATCTTCGCTGGCAGCCTCAGCGCTTTAATGCCACAATATTTTTTTCTTCGAATGCAGGAAAGATGATGAAAAAAATAGCAATTGCTGGCGCGCTGCTGGCACTGACCGGGTGCGTTCAGGTCGATAACTATAATGACGTGATCAAGCATCCCGTCCCGGCGAACCTGGCGGGATACTGGCAGTCGAAAGGGCCGCAGAGCAGTCTGGTCAGCCCTGAAGCGATTGCCACACTGGTGTTGACGGAAGAGGGCGATACGCTGGACTGCCGCCAGTGGCAGCGTGTGATTGCCGTACCGGGTAAGATCATGCTGCGTTCAGACAGCTATTATAACGTCACACGCAAGCTGGATATCTATCCGCTGGAGCGCGACGGCGCTACGCTTGAATATGACGGGATGGAGCTGCAGAAGGTTGATCGCCCAACGGTGGAATGTGCGGATTACCTGAGCAAGAATCCGCTGGAGAGTAAACTGCCCTAAGGGTAAAAGCAAAACGGCAACCTCGTTGCCGTTTGTGGTGTTTGCGCCCTCTCCCTGTGGGAGATGGACGGGGTGAGGGCATCAGGCCGCACGTTTCCCGTTCTACAACGCATCCTCAATCACCCACACGCTGACGCTTCCCCCTTTACAGGTAAAGGTGCCTTCGCCATCCGCCGCGGTGGTGACCGTTTCTTCACGATTGCCGAGAAAATCACGCCACGTTTTGTTGCCGTAGTTTTCCCCCAGGCAAATTACCTTCTCGCCGTCGTCGCCGTTCGACATCACCACCACGCAGCCGGGATCGTCTTCCGTGCCGCTGCGGCTGAAGGCGATGCAGTTTGGATGGTCAAAAAAGAGCGTCTGCACGCCGTGGGCAAAACGCTGGCGGGCGAGGATCAGCTCGTGAAGCTGCTCAATCACCGGCATATCAATATGGTACGTTTCACCGTCCCCTCCCGTATCGTCATAGCTTGCGCCGAACAGATCCGGATAGAAGACGCTCGGCACGCCGTTTTCCCGCAGCAGGATCAGCGCGTACGCCAGCGGTTTAAACCAGGCTTCGACCGGGGCTTCCAGCGCCTGCAAGGGTTGAGTGTCGTGGTTCGCGACGAGGGTCACCGCATGGAACGGGTCGGCCTCCACCAGCGTGCCGGTGAAGATCTGGCTCATGTCGTAATCACGTCCCTGGCGCGACGCTTCGTGGAATTTCATCTGCAGCGGGGCATCAAACAGCATGGTTTTACCGTCGACCTGGTCAATATAGGCCTGCAGTTTATCCACCTCGTGAGACCAGTATTCCGCCACGATAAACAGCGGCTGTTCGGCGACTTCCTGAACGTGCTCAATCCACTCTTTGTAAAACCAGGCGGGAATATGCTTGACGGCGTCCAGACGAAAACCGTCGCAGCGTGTCTGTTCCATGACCCAGCGGGCCCAGTATTTGATCTCCTCGGTGACGGCGTGATTGCGAAAGTCGATGTTTTCGCCCATCAGGTAATCGAAGTTGCCCATCTCATCATCGACCTGGTCATTCCAGCCTTCGCCGGTGTAGTCGTTGACGATTTTAAAGATCCCGTCTTCATCCGGGTTTTCAATATGGTCGACGCCGCTAAAGCATTTGTAATCCCAGATAAACTGCGAATATTGCCCGGCGCGGGCGGGGAAGGTGTAGCGAGTCCAGGCCTCACACTCGATGATTTCATCATCAATTTGTGTACGGTCCTGTTCGTTCACGCGCTGCACGCGGACAGGCTCTTTCTCATCAGCCCCCATTTTGTGGTTCACCACCACGTCCAGCAGGACGGCAATCTCGTTGCTTTTGAGGGCGTCGATGGCTTCCAGCAGCTGCGCTTTGTCACCGTATTTCGTGGCGATACTGCCTTTCTGGTCAAACTCGCCGAGGTCAAACAGATCGTAAGAGTCATAGCCAACCGAATACCCGCCGGAAGCCCCTTTATACGCGGGCGGCAGCCAGATCATGTTGATGCCGATTTCATTAAGATTGGGGGCTAACGCCGTGACTTCTCGCCACAATTCACCGCCAGCGGGGTAATACCAGTGAAAGCATTGTAACAGGGTGGGGTTTTTCATCGTCCGTGCTCCAGAAGCCATATGGCAGACTTCTGGAGTATGGATGAAGAAATCATAATTGTGTGTCGCGGGTAACACTTTCTGGATAAAGAATATTCCCTGACAGCTTTCCATAGGTAGAGGTGATGGATTGCTGTTTGCCGGTTTGATCGATGAGATGCCTAAGCTCATCCATTCGAATTGCCAGTAACTCTTTGAGTTGACTTTCATTTTTGAGCACGTTTTCAAGCAAGAATCTGGCCTGTTCGATATGGGGCCGTGGTGCTGATGCTATTGGATTAAGCGAAATATTTTCAATAAGTTGAACATAAGTGATTTCTTGCGTGATGAGATCGTCCCACTGGCCTGCTTTAGCCAGCTTGAGCATTGAAAGGCTGAGATCATGTAGCGCCTGCCAGGCGCTAAGAGCAGAGTTGGGGTTGTTCATTAAAAATTATCCTGGTGAGAGGAGACATTAGAGCCAATTTGTTTCCACGCGTCAGCAATGTTATTCAATAAGTCCTCAACTTCGACAATTGCCCCTTCGTCATTACGTAAATTAGCGTGTAAGAGACGACGAATCATATAGTCATAAAGTGCTGCAAGGTTCGCAGAAAGCGGACCTTCAATCTCCATGTTCAAACCAGCCTTCAACCCGTTGTCGATGATATTTATCGCTTTCGACAAAGCTTCACCTTTTTCGGCAACACGACCCTCGTTGAGAAAAAGCCGAGCACGGACAAGGGCACTGAGTGCCCCGTCAAAAAGCATGGTCACAAGTTGGTGCGGATTTGCACTCATTACCGCACTTTCAAGACCGATTTGTTGATATGCACGCGCACCAATTTGTGAGTACATGATTATTCCTTAACTGCTGGACGAACTAAATTGCTGTTTCAGATAGGTGGATGTATTGTTCATTTTGCTCATCAACGTATCCAGATTCGTGAATTGCGCCTTATATCGCGCCATTGTGGCTTCTATATTTGCTTCCATCGCGTCATAGCGTTGATCAAGCGTTTTAAGCGTCGTGTTTATACCGTCAGTCGCATTCTTGATAATCCCTTCTTTACCCGCGGTCGTGCTTAACATGTTTGTGAGCATCGTGCCCATTTGTGTCGCAAGGCCGGTTGCTTTCCCATCACCGGCAAAATATTCCTGTACCGCTTCTGGATTATCCGTTAAGGCTTTGCTCAATTTGGTCGAGTCAATCTTAAGATTGCCTAACGAACCGTCGGCCCCCGTCGCGGTATCTTGCGTGACACCCAGCTGAGCCAGGATTGCATAAGAGCCTGACTGCACCTCAGTTAATAATCCGCGTAGCTGAGATTGCACCGAGCGTACCGTGCTATCGCCAATTAACGCGCCGTTATTTGCAGACTGGCTTTCACCGGCATCAACCTTTATATATTTGGTGACGGATGTAATGGTCGACTGTAAAGCATTATAGGCAGTTACCCAGTCAGTTATGGCTTTTTGAGTGGTGTCAGCAGCACGAGTAATATCCAGATTTTCACTGCTCGTGCTCTCATTTTTAAGACTCAGGGTAATACCCGGCAGGGCATCAGTAATCGTGTTAGTTGAACGCTCAATCGTGATGTCGTTGATAATAACTTGCGAATTTTTGGATGCCGTCTGTTGATTCATCACGCCTGTGTGAGTTGAAGAATCATATCCAATGATATTTTGTAATGTGCTGTCGCCCGAGACGCTCACCGTCATATCATTTGCTGTACCAGATGTTTTAGAGGTCAGCATTAAAGTGTAGTCACCGTCTTTCGCTTTAATGACGGTAGCAGTAACGTTCCCGTTCGCTTTGTTGATCGCGCTGGCGATTCCATTTAATGAGGTATCGGAATCACCGAGCGTAACGGTCAGCGGCGTTGTCGAGCCGGCTTGTGCAATGGTTATCGTACGAGTTCCACCCGTTGTTGCGCCTAACTGCGAGGTCGCGCTAGCCTGACTCGCAGTAGTCAGTACCTGTGCTTTTGCCAGCGATTTAACCTGAACGGTATAGCTGCCGACGGTGGCTCCCGTTGCCGTGGTTGCCGTAAAGGAGGTATTGGTCGATCCGACTGCTGTTGCGTTCCATGTGTCAGTTTTAGAGAGTGCTGCAGTGGCGGTATTGAGCGTTTGCATCGCACTTTGCAGCTTACTGAATGCGCTGAGCTGCGCATTATAAGAGGTTTGCTGATTCGTTATTGTTGTTAATTTTGTTTTTTCAGCGGTTTCAAGGTTAGTGTAGAGCGTCTGTAAGTCCAAACCTGAGCCGACGCCAAGACTACTGATTGTTGCACTTGCCATTAGATTGTTTCCTTTAGTCAATGGTAGTTTCAGCTAGTTATCGGCGAGAGGAGAAAATAGTTTAATCATTAGTTGATAAAATTATCGGCAGAATAAGCGGCATTCCTTTCGGCATATACCCTCTTTGTTATCGGTAGGAAGGATGCAGTTCGGGGATATTTCTTCTTACAATAAAAGGCTGAACGCCAGTAGAAATCGTGGTTTTTTACCATGCTGATGAATATTTTTCATTTAAAATCAGTTAATTAAAAAAAACTCAATGAAAATTCTAAAGTCTTCATGACGTTCGTCGATAACCTTTTTGACGGTGAGAGACGCCGTGAGTGTTAAGCACCGACCCTAGAATCCAATTTGAAGGAATTAAAATATGTCAGTAATCAATACTAACCTGTTATCCCTGTCTACTCAGAACAACCTGAATAAATCTCAGTCTGCTCTGGGTACTGCGATTGAGCGTCTGTCTTCTGGCCTGCGTATCAACAGCGCGAAAGACGATGCTGCTGGTCAGGCGATTGCTAACCGCATGAATTCACAGATCAAGGGCATGACTCAGGCTGCTCGTAACGCCAACGATGGCATCTCTATGATTCAGACTGCTGAAGGCAACCTGAACGAAATTAACACCAACTTGCAGCGTATCCGTGAACTGTCTGTACAGGCAGCAAACGGCACCAACCAAGATACTGACATGGCCTCTATCAATACCGAGATCAACCAGCGTCTATCTGAAATTGACCGTATCGCAGGTGCTGCGAACTTCAACGGTAAAAACCTGCTGGATGGTTCTCAGAGCGGCGGCGTAACCATTCAGGTTGGTGCGAACACTAAAGCCGGTGATACCATCAGCATCGGCTCTGATTCTCTGATCAATGCTAAACTGAGCTCCCTGGCATCGGGTACTGCACTTTCTGGCGGCACTGCAGCAATTAGCGACAACGCCACTGCAAAAGCGGTTATTGATGCAGTTGATACTGCTCTTAAAGGTATCGACGGCGCGCGTAGCAACCTGGGTGCAATGCAAAACCGTTTCGAATCTACAGTTAACAACCTGAACAACTCAGTGACTAACCTGTCTGCTGCACAGTCTCGTATCCAGGATGCTGACTACGCAACCGAAGTGTCTAACATGTCACGTGCACAGATCCTGCAACAGGCTGGTACTTCTGTACTGTCTCAGGCAAACCAGGTTCCTCAGGCAATGCTGTCTCTGCTGCGTTAATTCTTACGCCCTTGATATTTCAAAACCCGGCGTTGCCGGGTTTTTGTTATATTGCCTCACTCCACTTTTATGTTGATAGACTTGAAAATATTATGCGCAAAATTTTACTTACCATTGACAGGTTCGAACACTACGGTCAACACGAGAGTATATTTTTTGATTTGATAGAATATTTTCATCGTCATAACTGGCAGGTCGATGTTGTTGCCAAAACAACGGGTCGGTATTGGCTCAACAATTTAAATGTCATAAATGAAAATAAAAACATTCGGTTATTGGAACAACCCAATGGTAAGTTGCATGCTTCCTACGACCTGATGTGGATATTTAACGGCTATATCCCGGCCGTACTGAATACGACTTTTATGCGAGGAGATTGTGTTTCCAGGGTCTTCTTTCATCATTTTTACAGCTATGCTGACTATGATTTACCCTATGGCGCAGATGCTGAAAATGCGCTTTCTAGCACCAGTTTTGCCTGCTCAACCGCCAGCTATGTCCGCTTAGTTGAAAAGGGCATTAAACAACCGCGGATCAAGATTTTTCCGCTTACCATTAATAATCAATTTTCTTCTGCCGGAAGGGTCTTCACAGATAAACTCGAAAAAGCACTGCTGATTTCTACTGGTTATAATAAGAATTTAGTGGAGCTTATTGAGTTATTCAAGACCAAAAATATTGAACTAGATTATTATAATCTGGACTCTGCGCCTGGCCCCGTAACCCCAGAATTGCTGTCACAATATCAGCTAATTATTGGCGATGAAGCGCGCGCTGTATATGCCATGAGTATGGGGTTGCCGGTTGTGATATCAGACGGTATTTCCTCGCATGGTTATCTAACAGAAGCAAATCTGTTGGAACGAACTGATTATCATTTTGCACTGACAGGTGCTTCCAAAATTGTTAACCAAAACCGCTGGGTCAAAGAAATCCTTGACGGTTACCCGCAGGCAGCCTGCTGGGCCTGGGAATACCGGGCTGAAGCAAACGCGCAATTTTCTTTAGACACCTGCGTAGGCAAGATACTGGATCGTTTACCTGCGCCGAAAAAACTACAAATTTCGCAGGAACAGCACAGTAACCTTGAATTTCATCGTAAGGTTATGGACAGTTTTGGGGAAGAAACAACGCGATCGGTGAGTAGTTGGATAAATGAAAGAAAACCAACTCCGCTGCGTTCCGCTATTATAGGGACTTTGCTTCAGTCTTTCCCTACCTGTGCCAGTATTACTGTCATAATTATTGATCGCGAAGGCGATAGAAATAAGCTGCGTGCGAGTTTGCTTTCTGTTAATAACCAAACACTAAGTGCCGACGCAATCATCGTAGTAGGAAAACTGCCATCATTTGATATTAACGATTGCCCGACAATACGCTTCGTGGATAATCTCAACCGGGCGGTGGATGAAATCACGTCAACTAATCTGCTCATTATGGACTCGGGCAATACTCTGGAAGAGCATGCGCTACTTACCTGTGCCGAGTTTACGATGCGTGATCCCCGGCGGGAACTTTGGTATTTTGACGAGCTCGTTATACGTAATGATGATGAAGATGGCTTAATTCTGAAGCCGGAATGTGATATAGATATGCTGCGTGCACATCCTTACATCGGTTCCAGTGTCTTTGTTTCAAAAGATGCAGTAAGTCGCCACAATGACTTTAATACTGACTATCAGTATTTGAGTCATATCGATATTTGTTGGAAATTAATTGAAGAAAAAGGTCCTCTCGTAATCGGCCATATTCCTGAGGCGTTGATCTCCGGGACCATCAGCATTAGTGAGTGGTGTAAAAATCCCGCCATCATGGATGAAATGAAAATCATCACTGCCGCGCATCTTTCACGCTGTGGCATACATGCAAAGATCGTAGCTGGCGAAGAGCCTGGCGTTCAGTTCGTGATGTATCAACTTCCAGCCATCGCAAAGGTGTCGGTGATTATTCCAACACGGGACCGTCTGGTGTTACTCCAGCGGTGTATAGACTCTCTGATGGAGAAAACGGCGTACCATCTGTATGAAATTATTATTGTTGATAATGGTTCTACTGATGAAGATGCGAGAAAGTACTTGGACCAGCTTGAGTCCATGCAGTTGGCGCAAATTAAAGTTCTGCGCTGGGATGCGGCGTTTAACTTTGCCTCTATCAACAACTATGCCAGCCGTTATGCAACAGGTGAATACCTGTTGTTTATGAATAATGATATTGAAATTAATGAAGGCAACTGGATGGGGGCATTGCTCGAACTCGCTCAACGCCCGGAAGTCGGTATAGTAGGTAGTAAACTTGTCTATCCTGATGGCACGCTGGAGCATGGTGGGTATATCACGGGCATCAATGACGGCGTGACTGTCTGTGGGAGAGGAAGCTCTCAGGAAGAAAGCGGCTTTCTTAGCCGGTTGAAGATCCCTCGGGGCGCTCATGCAGTAAGTGCGGCCTGCATGATGATGCGTAAAGAAGTATTTGATGAGCTTGGCGGATTCGATGAAGAGAATTTCCCGATCTACTACGCTGACGTTGATTTGGCATTAAAAGCAAAAGCGCAAGGTTATATCACCTTGTGGACACCTTTTAGCAGCGTTAAGCACCTTGGCGGAGCTTCGCGTTTGTTCCCAGAAAAATTTTCAGTCGCTACTCATGCGGATGAAGCATGTCATGATGCGCTACTTGATAAATGGGGAGCAGAACTGGCACGTGATCCTTATTATAATTCTAATATGAACCGTCTCGGGTCGACATTCAGCCTAAATACACGTATGTCGCGCTTACCGAATGCGCTGCCAGGAAGGCCGTTACCTGTGATCATGGGGACCCACATTAACTGGACAGGATGTGGTAATTATCGCGTCATTAAACCTCTTCATGCACTTCAGCAAGAGCTGAAAGCTGATGGTGGATTGATCTTGGGACTGCCAACGGTGATGGAAGTGGCCCAATTCCAGCCCGATCGACTGATTCTTGAAGTACCTATTGCTGATGATATTCCTCAGACAGTAAAACGCTATCGTCAGGTCTGTAATGCCAAAATTATTATGGAATTTGATGATTACTATTTAGACGTCCCGGAGAAAAATATTTTCAGGGAGAATGTGCCAAAAGACATTCAGAATCGCCTGAGTTCAGCCCTTGCTCTGGCCGACTGGGTTGTTGTTTCGACTGAGCCGCTGGCTGAAGCTTATTCTCGTTTCCATTCGGATATCCGTGTGGCAAAAAATCGTCTGGATATGGAACTGTGGGGAACCCTCAAGTCTGCTAAACGTTGTGGCAAAAAACCTCGTGTAGGCTGGGCAGGAGGCTCGAGCCATACGGGCGATCTTGAAATATTGTTACCTATCATTCATGAATTACAGGATGAAGTGGAATGGGTGTTTATGGGGATGAAACCTGCAGGTGTCAATTGTGAATTCCATTTACCTGTACCTTTTGAACATTATCCGCAAAAGTTGAGTGAACTTGATCTTGATCTGGCATTGGTCCCGCTTGAACAGAATCGGTTCAATGAATGTAAAAGTAATCTTCGTCTCTTAGAACTGGGAAGTTGTGGATTCCCCATTATCTGCACCGATATCGAACCCTATCGCTGTGGCCTGCCCGTTCATCGGGTAAAAAATACCCCCAGTGCGTGGATTTCTGCTGTTCGTGAGCATATTTACGACAGGAATGCACTTAATAAGGCTGGGGAACAACTGCGCAACGCAGTACACCGAGACTGGATGCTAAGAGAGAGTGGTCTGGATGATTGGCAACGTGCCTGGATAGGCTAATGCTTGTACCCAAGTGGGAAAGCGTCAGAAACTGGCGGTGTCTGAAACGAAGAATAGGTAAATGATGTATGTATCAGGGTGAAAAAATTGGTGTGGGGATCGTCACTTTTAATCGTAAAGACGGTTTGCTTAAACTATTTAACTCTCTGCCGCGCCAATATATTGATGAACTGGTTATTATTAATGACGGACAACATTATCCTGAGTATTCAGGTCTTGATTGTTGTTATATTTTGAATGAGGAAAATCTCGGGGTCGGGTGCAGCAAAAATCGGGCCCTGTCATATCTGCAAGAAAAAGGCGTTGACCACTATTTTCTTATTGAGGATGACGTTTTTGTTAAACGGGATGATGTTTTTCTTCGCTATATTGAAATGGCCCGACTCACAGGCATACAACATTTTAATTTTAGTCAGCATGGGTTACTGAATGTTAATCCACAGGGACAGCCACTCGTGCGAATGCGGTGCGATTATGCAAGTGAAAAACTATTTATGTTCCCTTCCTGCGTGGGAGCATTTAGTTACTACACTGCATTGGCGCTCGATACAGTGGGTCTGATGGACGAACGTTTCTATAATGCTCTTGAGCATGTTGATCATACTATTGCGATTATTGATGCTGGCATGCATCCTCCGTTCGGTTATTTTGCAGACATCGCAGACTCACAAGATTATATTGGTGATGAAGGATGGAGTACTAAGCAATCCACAATTTCAGGCGAACTCACTTTCAGGGCGATAGTGACAGTGGCTTTGCAACGTTTTAAACAAAAGCGTGGTCTCATGCCTACTGATATTACTATTGAGAATACAAAAAAAGTCACTCGGCAATTGGAAAAAATCTATAAAAAATATGCAGTTAGTCATTAAAGAGTGCATTATAACATTCAGCAAGCCAGTTGCGGAAAAACCACTGGCTGCTGTTTTTCCTGATCTAATCTCAAAATAACCCCCCATTTCACCCATTATTCATCCAATTGAACGCCCTGCAGAATCGGATAATCATGCCGATAACTCAACTAACGCAGGGCTGTTTATCGTGAATTCACTCTATACCGCTGAAGGTGTAATGGATAAACACTCGCTGTGGCAGCGTTATGTCCCGCTGGTGCGTCACGAAGCATTGCGCCTCCAGGTGCGTTTGCCGGCGAGCGTGGAACTTGACGATCTGCTACAGGCGGGCGGTATCGGGTTATTGAATGCAGTTGACCGATACGACGCTCTGCAAGGAACGGCATTTACGACTTACGCAGTTCAGCGTATTCGTGGTGCGATGCTGGACGAGCTGCGCAGCCGCGACTGGGTGCCGCGCAGCGTTCGCCGCAACGCGCGCGAAGTGGCGCATGCGATGGGGCAGCTGGAACAGGAACTGGGACGCAACGCAACGGAAACCGAAGTGGCGGAACGTCTTGGCATTGCTGTTGAAGAGTATCGTCAGATGTTGCTCGATACCAATAATAGCCAACTCTTCTCCTATGACGAGTGGCGCGAAGAGCATGGCGATAGCATCGAGCTGGTGACGGACGAGCACCAGCAGGAAAACCCGTTACACCATTTAATGGAAGGGAATTTACGCCAGCGCGTAATGGAAGCGATTGAAGCTCTGCCCGAGCGCGAACAGCTGGTGTTGACCCTTTATTACCAGGAAGAGCTTAATCTCAAAGAGATTGGCGCGGTTCTGGAGGTGGGGGAGTCGCGGGTTAGCCAGCTGCACAGCCAGGCCATTAAACGCTTACGAACCAAACTGGGTAAGTTATAGGTGATCCAATCACCCGAAAAATGCCGCACAACGTATTGACAACCAGGAGTTATCATGACGGTGCAGCAATCTAAAAGACGGCCTTTAAGCCGCTACCTTAAAGACTTTAAACACAGCCAGACGCATTGCGCCCACTGTAACAAATTACTCGATCGTATCACGCTGGTTCGCCGCGGCGAGATCGTGAATAAAATCGCTATCTCTCGCCTCGACACGTTAATGGATGAAGCCGCGTGGCTCGAAGAGCAAAAAGAGTGGGTGGCGCTTTGCCGTTTCTGTGGCGATCTCCACTGCAAAGAGCAAAGCGACTTCTTCGATATCATCGGCTTCAAACAATTCCTGTTTGAACAAACGGAGATGAGCCACGGCACCGTGCGCGAATATGTGGTTCGCCTGCGCCGTCTTGGGCAGCATCTGAGCGTTAACAATATCTCTCGCGATCTGCTGAAGACCGGTTACCTGGATGAAAATCTGGAGCCGTGGCTGCCTGCAACCAGCACCAACAACTACCGTATTGCGCTGCGCAAGTATGCGCAATATAAGGTGCAAATGCCGGGTTCCGTGAAGCAGAAAGCGCTCGCCGGAACAACTTCTGATATATATTAAAAAAGAATAAGATGTAGCGCAGTCGCCTTTGACGTTGTAGGCGATTTCTCTACACTACGTAAAAATTCCACTATATCGGGGTATTTATGAAATTTGCACTTCTGGGTCGTCAGGCGCTGATGGGTGTTATGGCCGTCGCGCTGGTTGCGGGCATGAGCGTGAAAACGTTCGCTGCAGAAAACCTGCTGAATAAAGTAAAAGAGCGCGGTACGCTGCTGGTCGGGCTGGAAGGAACCTATCCTCCCTTCAGCTTCCAGGGCGATGACGGCAAGCTGACCGGTTTTGAAGTGGAATTTGCAGAAGAACTGGCGAAGCACCTCGGCGTTAAAGCCTCCCTGAAACCGACCAAATGGGACGGTATGCTGGCGTCGCTGGATTCAAAACGTATTGACGTGGTGATTAACCAGGTGACCATTTCTGACGAGCGTAAGAAGAAGTATGACTTCTCCACGCCGTACACCGTGTCCGGTATTCAGGCGCTGGTGAAGAAAGGTAACGAAGGCTCCATTAAATCCGCTGCCGATCTGAAAGGCAAAAAAGTCGGCGTCGGTCTGGGAACTAACTACGAAGAGTGGCTGCGCCAGAACGTTCAGGGCGTGGACATCCGCACCTATGATGATGACCCGACGAAATATCAGGACCTGCGCGTAGGCCGTATCGACGCCATTCTGGTTGACCGTCTGGCCGCTTTGGATCTGGTGAAGAAAACCAACAATACCCTGGCAGTAGCGGGTGATGCGTTCTCTCGTCAGGAATCCGGCGTGGCCGTCCGTAAAGGCAACGAGGATCTGGTGAAAGCCATTGATTCCGCGATTGCTGACATGCAGAAAGACGGCAGCCTGAAGGCGCTGTCTGAGAAGTGGTTCGGGGCCGACGTCACCAAATAAGTCGCTGACCTGGAAAAAAGGCGCTTTTAAAAGCGCCTTTTTTATTTCTTACGCGTCTGCGTGCATAATGAAAAATATCACATTTTGTCTGAGTTACCGGAGAGTCCATGTCACTACAGAATTTAACGCGCTTTCCCCGTCTGGAATTTATCGGTGCGCCGACGCCGCTGGAGTACCTGCCGCGATTTTCTGATTATCTGGGACGCGATATTTTTATTAAGCGCGATGACGTGACGCCGATGGCGATGGGGGGCAATAAGCTGCGCAAGCTGGAGTTTCTGGCGGCCGACGCGCTGCGCGAAGGCGCGGATACGCTTATTACTGCCGGGGCCATTCAGTCCAACCATGTTCGTCAGACGGCCGCCGTGGCGGCAAAACTCGGTCTTCACTGTGTGGCGTTGCTGGAAAACCCGATTGGCACGCGGGCGGAAAACTATCTGTCCAACGGTAACCGTCTGCTTTTAGACCTGTTCAACGTGCAGGTGGAGATGGTGGATGCGTTGACCGACCCGACCGCACAGCTCGACGATCTGGCCACGCGTCTGGAAGCGCAGGGTTTCCGCCCCTACGTTATTCCCGTCGGCGGTTCGAACGCGCTGGGCGCGCTGGGCTATGTGGAAAGCGCGCTGGAAATCGCCCAGCAGTGCGAGGGCGCCGTTAGCCTCTCGTCGGTCGTTGTCGCCTCCGGAAGCGCGGGCACGCATGCCGGGCTGGCGGTGGGGCTGGAACAGCTTCTGCCGGATGTCGAGCTGATTGGCGTGACGGTTTCCCGCAGCGTCGCGGACCAGAAGCCAAAAGTAGTGGCGCTGCAACAGGCGGTGGCAGAGCAGCTGGAGCTGAAGGCCAGGGCCGAGATCCTGCTCTGGGATGACTATTTTGCGCCGGGCTACGGTACGCCTAATGAAGAGGGGATGGAAGCCGTTAAGCTGCTGGCGCGCCTTGAAGGTATACTGCTCGATCCGGTCTATACGGGTAAAGCGATGGCCGGGCTTATCGATGGCATTGCGCAGAAACGCTTTAAGGATGAAGGGCCGATTTTATTTGTGCACACCGGCGGGGCGCCCGCGCTGTTTGCTTATCATCCTCATGTCTAAAAATCAGGTCGAAAAATAATAATGCAAGAAAGTATTCAACTGGTTATTGATTCCCTGCCATTCCTGCTGAAAGGTGCGGTATTCACGCTACAGCTCAGTATCGGCGGGATGTTCTTCGGTCTTGTGCTGGGCTTTGTACTGGCCTTAATGCGCATGTCGCCCATCCTGCCGGTACGCTGGCTGGCGCGCTTTTATATTTCCGTGTTTCGCGGTACGCCGCTTATCGCTCAGCTCTTTATGATCTACTACGGTTTACCGCAGTTCGGCATCGAGCTGGATCCGATCCCGGCGGCGATGATTGGCCTGTCGCTTAACACGGCGGCCTATACCTCCGAAACCCTGCGCGCGGCGATCTCGTCGATTGATAAAGGCCAGTGGGAAGCGGCGGCCAGTATCGGAATGACGCCGTGGCAGACGCTGCGACGCGCCATTCTGCCGCAGGCGGCGCGGGTAGCGCTTCCGCCGCTGAGCAACAGCTTCATCAGCCTGGTGAAAGATACCTCTTTGGCGGCAACCATCCAGGTGCCGGAGCTGTTCCGTCAGGCGCAGCTCATTACCTCGCGCACCCTTGAAGTTTTCACCATGTATCTGGCCGCCTCGCTGATCTACTGGGTGATGGCGACGGTATTGTCTGCGCTGCAAAACTACTTTGAAAACCAGCTTAACCGCCAGGAGCGTGATCCAAAATGAGTGCAATTGACGTCAAAAACCTGGTGAAAAAATTCCACGGGCAAACGGTGCTCCACGGCATCGACCTGGAAGTTGAGCAGGGCGAAGTCGTGGCGATTATTGGCCCGAGCGGGTCGGGGAAAACCACGCTGCTGCGTAGTATCAACCTGCTTGAGCAGCCGGAAGGGGGCACCATTCGGGTTGGGGAGATAACGATTGATACCGGTAAATCCATCAGCCAGCAGAAAGGGTTGATTCGCCGCCTGCGTCAGCATGTTGGCTTTGTGTTCCAGAGCTTCAATCTATTCCCGCACCGCACGGTGCTGGAAAATATTATTGAAGGACCGGTCATTGTAAAAGGTGAGCCCAAAGAGGAAGCGACGGCACGCGCCCGCGAGTTGCTCGCCAAAGTCGGGCTGGCAGGGAAAGAGACCAGCTATCCGCGCCGCCTGTCGGGCGGACAGCAGCAGCGCGTGGCCATCGCGCGCGCGCTGGCGATGCGCCCTGACGTGATCCTGTTTGATGAACCGACCTCCGCGCTCGATCCCGAACTGGTGGGTGAGGTGCTGAACACCATCCGCCAGCTGGCGCAGGAAAAACGCACGATGGTTATCGTGACCCATGAAATGAGCTTTGCGCGCGACGTGGCGGACAGAGCCATCTTTATGGACCAGGGGCGGATTGTAGAGCAGGGACCGGCGAAAAGCTTATTTGCTAACCCTCAGCAGCCGCGAACCCGTCAATTCCTGGAAAAATTCCTTATGCAGTAGCATTTATGTACTCATTTGCTCCAGAAAGTTCTTCTGGAGCAAATTATTCTCGCTCTTCGCCTTAAACGGTGTTCTTTTATTCTACCCGAACAGAATAATCCTTATCCATAGCACAGTTAATTGTGCTAGTACCGATATTTTGTAGTTAGAAATAAGTTTTATGTGTTAGGTTATATTCACCATAATAATGATTATCTTTTCAGAGGCTTCTTTTAGTAAGTATGAAGGATTCAGACTTTTTCACCTGGCGACGGGATTGCTCCCTGCGGTTTCAGGAATTGACCTGTGCCGCCGAGGTATATCATGAACTTCAGAGACAAACTCAGGCGCTGGAATTCGATTATTACTCACTCTGTGTGCGCCATCCGGTGCCGTTTACGCGGCCTAAAATCGCTGTGCATGCCACTTATCCGCAACAGTGGCTGGCGCAATATCAATCAGAGAACTATTTCACCATCGATCCGGTGCTAAAGCCGGAGAATTTCATTCAGGGGCATTTACCCTGGACGGACGAATTATTTGCGGATGCTCAGGAATTATGGCATAGGGCGCAGGACTTCGGTCTACGTTCGGGAATAACGCAGTGTCTGATGCTGCCTAATCATGCGCTCGGCTTCCTCTCAGTTTCCCGTACTCGCGCGCAGGAAGGACCGTTTGCCGGCGAGGAAATAGAGCTGCGGCTGCAGATGCTGGTGCAAATGGCATTAACAGCGCTGCTGCGTTTTGAAGATAAGATGGTTATGCCGCCTGAGATGAAATTCAGCAAACGCGAACGAGAAATTTTGAAATGGACCGCGGAAGGTAAGACGTCGGCGGAAATAGCGATCATTCTCTCTATTTCAGAGAATACGGTTAACTTCCATCAGAAGAATATGCAGAAAAAATTTAATGCGCCAAACAAGACGCAGATTGCCTGTTATGCGGCGGCTACGGGACTGATCTGATTAGAGAGTACGTTCTGCGTGACAGACGGGTGGACGGCTGAATGCACTGCATCCAGCCGTTTTTTGTTACTGGCGGTACGCTTGTTTGATTTGCTTAACGGTGTTAGCAAATACGGCCGATTCCGCCTGGTCTTCCATCTGCGCGATTTGTTTTTCCATTTTAATGATCACACGACCAGCATCAGCCTGGCCCATCGCCTGCAGCATCAGCGTTAGCAGCGCTTTCAGGCAGTTTACTTCCTGTGCCAGTTCCTGGTTATTCTCCGCAGTGGCAAATTCAGGGGTGCTCATTTATTTTCCTCATTATTAAACGGCGCTAAAGCGCGACGACGAAAGTCAAGGCGGCGGAGTATACCACAAGCTGCAGCAAAAAATGCAGCGGTTGTTTTTCGTACTTTTACGCCAGTGTTTATTTGCGTAAACAGAGCCAGCCGGTAAACTGATGCTCTGGTACGGCTATTAATTGTTTGCGCCTGGTTTACTTGCCGTTAATTATTGTTACAAAAATTGAGAACAGTTTTTCCGCGAGGAAAGCGTGCAAGCTTTTTGTAACTTTTTGAATACAGATGCTTAAAAATAGCCGCAAAAGCTCTGATGGCAAGGGCTCTCTTTCCATGGACTGTACAGGCTAATTTCCAAAAACGAGAGCAAAATCGAATAGCCGATTTTTTAACGTTTTAATCTTGTGATGAAAACCGTTAATATAAGCCAAATTATCACTCAGTAGCGTTATCCCTATTCTGGAGACATTTCCTTTGATCAACGTCCTTCTTGTTGATGACCACGAACTGGTGCGCGCAGGGATACGACGCATTCTTGAAGATATTAAAGGTATTAAAGTTGCCGGTGAGGCGTGCTGTGGGGAAGATGCTGTAAAATGGTGCCGCACAAACTCGGCCGATGTGGTGCTGATGGATATGAATATGCCCGGTATCGGTGGCCTTGAGGCAACACGCAAAATCGCGCGTACCTTTGTTGATACAAAAGTCATCATGCTGACCGTGCATACTGAAAATCCGCTTCCCGCGAAGGTGATGCAGGCGGGGGCAGCCGGTTACCTTAGCAAAGGCGCCGCACCGCAGGAGGTCGTCAATGCTATCCGTTCTGTATTTGCCGGCCAGCGTTACATTGCCTCCGACATTGCGCAGCAGATGGCGCTGAGCCAGATCGAACCCGAGAAAACGGAATCACCGTTTGCCAGTTTGTCTGAGCGTGAATTGCAGATTATGCTGATGATCACCAAGGGTCAGAAAGTGAATGAGATCTCAGAGCAGCTGAATCTCAGCCCGAAAACGGTCAACAGCTATCGTTATCGTATGTTCAGTAAACTGAACATTCATGGTGATGTTGAACTGACTCATCTGGCCATCCGGCACGGTTTATGTAACGCGGAGACGTTGTTAAGTCAGTGAGTGATGTATTCGATTCAAAAGCATTTCTGAAAACCGTAACCAGCCAGCCAGGCGTCTATCGGATGTATGACGCTGGCGGTACGGTTATCTATGTAGGGAAGGCCAAAGATCTTAAAAAGCGTCTTTCCAGCTATTTCCGCAGTAACCTTGCCTCCCGTAAGACCGAAGCGCTGGTCTCACTCATTCAGAATATTGATGTCACCGTGACGCATACCGAGACGGAAGCGCTGCTGCTTGAGCACAACTATATTAAGCTCTACCAGCCGCGCTATAACGTGCTGCTGCGGGACGACAAATCCTATCCGTTTATCTTTCTGAGTGGTGACACCCATCCGCGTCTGGCGATGCACCGCGGCGCAAAACACGCGAAAGGGGAATATTTCGGCCCCTTCCCGAATGGCTATGCCGTGCGAGAGACGCTGGCGCTGCTGCAAAAAATCTTCCCGATCCGCCAGTGTGAAAACAGCGTCTACCGCAACCGCTCGCGCCCGTGTTTACAGTACCAGATTGGGCGTTGCCTTGGCCCCTGTGTTGCCGGGCTGGTCAGTGAAGACGAGTATGCGCAGCAGGTGGAATACGTACGCCTGTTCTTAGCTGGCAAAGACGATCAGGTTTTAACCCAGCTGATCGCCAGAATGGAAAAAGCCAGCGCCGCACTTGAGTTTGAAGAGGCTGCGCGGATCCGCGACCAGATCCAGGCGGTGCGCAGAGTCACTGAGAAACAGTTTGTCTCAAATACCGGCGACGATCTCGACGTTATTGGCGTGTCCTTCGACGCCGGCATGGCCTGCGTGCATGTGCTGTTTATTCGCCAGGGCAAAGTGCTCGGCAGCCGCAGCTATTTCCCGAAGGTGCCTGGCGGCACCGAGCTGGGTGAAGTGGTGGAAACCTTTGTTGGCCAGTTTTATCTTCAGGGCAGCCAGATGCGTACGCTGCCCTCGGAGATCCTGCTCGATTTTAGCCTTGATGACAAAACCCTGCTGGCCGATTCGCTTTCCGAACTGGCCGGGCGTCGGGTCAATGTTCAAACCAAACCGCGCGGCGACCGTGCACGCTATCTGAAGCTGGCGCGGACCAACGCGGCGACGGCGCTCACCACTAAACTGTCCCAGCAATCGACGGTTAACCAGCGTCTAACCGCGCTGGCGACGCTCCTGAAGTTGCCGGAAGTGAAGCGAATGGAATGTTTCGATATCAGCCATACGATGGGTGAGCAGACGGTGGCGTCCTGCGTGGTATTTGACGCCAACGGCCCGCTTCGCGCCGAGTATCGCCGCTATAACATCACCGGCATCACGCCGGGTGACGACTATGCTGCCATGAATCAGGTGCTGCGCCGTCGCTACGGTAAAGCGATTGAAGAGAGCAAGATCCCGGACGTGATTCTTATCGACGGTGGGAAAGGGCAGCTAGGTCAGGCGAAAGCGGTATTCGAGTCGCTCGACGTTGAGTGGGACAAAAACCATCCGCTGCTGTTAGGCGTGGCAAAAGGGGCCGATCGTAAGGCTGGTCTGGAGACACTGTTCTTCGAGCCGGAAGGTGAGGGCTTCAGCCTGCCGCCGGACTCCCCGGCGCTGCACGTCATTCAGCATATTCGCGATGAATCACACGATCACGCCATCAGCGGTCACCGTAAAAAACGGGCGAAGGTCAAAAACACGAGCACGCTTGAGACTATTGAGGGCGTTGGGCCAAAACGCCGCCAGATGCTGCTGAAGTATATGGGCGGATTGCAAGGATTACTCAACGCCAGTATGGAGGAAATTGCAAAAGTGCCGGGTATTTCGCAAGGGCTGGCAGAAAAGATCTACTACTCGTTGAAACATTGAGGGCTCTGTAGCAACATAGAGCTAAATTTTACTGACAACAAATAGTTACCGTCACTATGCAATATAATATCCCTACGTTGCTCACTCTCTTTCGTGTTGTACTCATTCCGTTCTTTGTGCTGGCGTTTTACCTGCCGGTCGTCTGGGCACCGTTCGCCTGCGCATTGATCTTCCTTATTGCAGCGGTCACCGACTGGTTTGATGGCTATCTGGCGCGCCGCTGGAACCAGAGCACCCGTTTCGGCGCCTTTCTCGATCCGGTAGCGGATAAAGTGATGGTCGCGATCGCGATGGTGCTGGTGGCTGAGCACTATCATACCTGGTGGGTGACGCTGCCCGCCGCAACTATGATTGGCCGTGAGATCATCATCTCTGCGTTGCGTGAGTGGATGGCGGAGCTGGGGAAACGCAGCAGCGTCGCGGTATCCTGGATTGGTAAAGTGAAAACCACCGCGCAGATGGCCTCGCTGGTGTGGATGCTCTGGCGTCCGAACGCCTGGGTTGAGTGGGCGGGGATTGGCCTCCTGTGGGTGGCGGCAGTGCTGACGCTGTGGTCAATGCTGCAATATTTGAACGCTGCGCGCGGGGATTTGCTTGATCAGTGATCGTTTCGCCGTAATTTTCAGCAAACAATCCAGACAAGCAAAAAATAACGTTGACTCATCACGTCATATCAGTAGAATGCAACGCATCGAACGGCGGCACAGCAAGCCGGACGATAATGAAATCAAGTGGTTAGCAGTTAACTTGATAACATGCGGGAATAGCTCAGTTGGTAGAGCACGACCTTGCCAAGGTCGGGGTCGCGAGTTCGAGTCTCGTTTCCCGCTCCAGATTAAAGACATGCGCAATAGCGGGTGTCAGTTAGAAAAGTTTTACGGCGCGTTAGCAAAGCGGTTATGTAGCGGATTGCAAATCCGTCTAGTCCGGTTCGACTCCGGAACGCGCCTCCACTTTCTTCCCGAGCCCGGATGGTGGAATCGGTAGACACAAGGGATTTAAAATCCCTCGGCGTTCGCGCTGTGTGGGTTCAAGTCCCACTCCGGGTACCATGGGAAACAAAGAATAATCAAAGCAATAAGCAGTGTCGTGAAACCACCGAAAGGTGGTTTTTTTGTGCCTGAAATCCACTTTCTTGCATCATTGTTATTATTCAGTTATTCAGTTATTCAGTTATTCAGTTATTCAGTTATCCAGAGCGAAGGTGTATTTGTCGGCGATACGACAGGGATTCGCGAAGATGCATTGCATCAGTACCCCTGTCATATCGCCGATATCATTCTGCGCTCAGGTTGTCAGAAATATTCACGCTTGCCACGGACTGAACTTTCCATGCGCCATTTTCTTTGACCATGCAGTCAATCACGGTGTGATCCCGCTTTTTGCCGAATGATATATACACCTGCATGCATGCGGCATCGTAATCTAATGCCCGCGCACTGACGATGCCCCAGTCATCATCATATCCCTGGGCCTTTATGAACATATCGACGTCAGGCACGTCATATTCATCCGGATCCAGCTTATCCATGGCTTTGAGCTTGCTGATTGTTTCGCGGGTAACGTATCGGCTCAGCGCTTCATAGTTTTTTATTGGCTCTTTCCCGCTAAGAATCTGCGAGATGTACCACTTATTAAACTGAAGGGCGGCGGATGCCTCAGGGGGTAGCTTCTGTGCAGCTGATACGAGAGTGGGCAGAAGCAGGGCAGCAAGAATTATTTTTTTCATGTTAGTCATGCCTGTATATTGCATACGCTGGCTTTACTTCCCGGTATTCTTTTCCCGGATACATTGTTCGCTGAACAAAATCAGAGTACCAGACGCCGTTCCCGCCATAGATGCATGCATGGCCATAGGGGTGGTGGGCTGTAGGCTGGATCACTGCCACGTCACCCTCAACAGGCTCGCCGTAAATCTGATGGAAGCCAGCCAAAATCAAATTGCTTTTCATATTCTTAGCATAATGTGTGTTCTGCAGATTAGCACCGCCAGCGCGAATGGCTTTTGAAACAAATTCTGCACATCTTTTCTGGCTATGCTCGCCCGCATGCTGGCGGGCATAAACTGCGGCTTTATGGGCACTCCACATAATTTAATCCCTTATAGACTTAATGGTTAACAAGGGAAACATTACGCCTGGAAGTTGCAGTTTTTTGTAAATAAGGGTGATCGGAATTAAACCACTATCTGTTTGGATAATGGTGTTTGGTTAATCCATACGGCATCTTTATGCCCGCTATCGCGGGCGTTTTAATATCCGCCCAAATACGCCTTCCTCACCTCCTGATTTCCGAGCAGCTCCTCGCCGCTGCCGCTCAACCGGATCTGCCCGTTAACCATCACATATCCGCGGTCGGAAAGCTTCAACGCATGGTGCGCATTCTGCTCCACCAGAAAAATGGTCATGCCGTTGCGGGCCAGCTCGCGCAGCGTCTGGAAGATCTGTTTCACCACTATCGGCGCTAAGCCCAGGCTCGGTTCATCCAGCAACAGCAGCCTGGGACGGCTCATCAGCGCCCGGGCGATCGCCAGCATCTGCTGTTCCCCGCCTGACATGGTCATCGCGCGCTGCTTGCGCCTCTCCTTGAGGCGAGGGAACAGGTCGAACATGGTTTGCATATCTTCAGCCGCAAACCGGTTGCCGATGGGGATGGTTCCCATCAGCAGGTTCTCTTCGACGGTCATATCCGGGAAGACACGCCGGCCTTCAGGCGCCTGCGCAATGCCGCCGGAGGCGACGTAGTGGGTGGATTGATGGCTGATGTCGTCACCATTGAACAGAATCTGCCCGCTCCGGATGCGCGGCTGGCCAAAGATAGACATCAGCAATGTGGATTTACCCGCGCCGTTAGCGCCAATCAGCGCCACGGTCTCACCTTTATTGACCTCCAGGGAGACCTGCTTCAGCGCCTGAATGGCGCCGTAGAACACATCCACCTTGCGAAAAGCCAGCAGCGGTTCGCTCATAGGGACACCTCGCTCTCATCCGTACCCAGGTAGGCGGCAATGACCTTTTCATCATGCTGGATCTGCTCGGGTTTACCTCTGGCAATCACATCGCCGTGGTCGAGCACGATAATGTCGTCCGAAATCTCCATCACCATCCCCATATCATGTTCAATCAGTAAGACCGTGATGTCATGGCGATCGCGCAGGAAACGAATAATGCTGCTCAGCTTATGCGTTTCGACCGGGTTAAGCCCGGCGGCAGGCTCATCCAGACAGATCATCTCGGGCCCGGTACACATTGCCCGCGCGATCTCCAGACGCCGCTGCTGCCCGTACGACATCTCTCCCGCCAGGCGATTGGCGCACTCCACCAGGTCCACCACCTCCAGCCAGTAGAAGGCCCTGTCCAGGGCATCGCTTTCCGCCCGCCGATATGCCGGCGTGTTTAAGATCCCGGCGAGCAGATTGCGGTTAACGCGCATATGCTGCGCGACCAGCAGGTTTTCCACGACAGACATCTCGCGAAAAAGGCGGATGTTCTGAAAGGTGCGCGCCAGCCCGGCGCGGTTCACCAGGTGCGTTCCGCCAAACATTTTGTAGAACAGGCGCTGCCCGAACTGCGCGGGGTTAATCCAGTCGCCCGGCTGGAATTTTTGTCCGAGGACCTGAATAACGTTGGTCGTTTTAGTGCGGGTAGAAAATAAAATATTGCCGCCGGAAGCCTTATAGAAACCCGTCAGGCAATTAAACACGGTTGTTTTTCCCGCTCCGTTTGGCCCGATAAGGGCGGTAATGGAGCCGCGCTGCACGTCCAGATTAACGTCGTTAAGCGCCTTAATCCCACCGAAGTGCATCATCAGATGTTCCACGCGCAATATCGTCCCGTTCATGGCGCCACGCCCTTACGCACGGCAAACCCGCTGCGGTTAATGCGGATCAGGCCGCGTGGACGCCAGATCATCATCACCACCATCAGCATGCCAAACAGCAGGACACGGTACTCAGCAAAACTGCGCAGCAGCTCCGGCGTTACCGTAAGCACGAAGGCGGCCAGCACCACGCCAAGGGTCGAGCCCATGCCGCCCAGCACTACGATGGCGAGGATCAGCGCGGATTCAAAGAAGGTAAAGGAGGTCGGATTCACAAACCCCTGATAGGTTGCGAAGAACACCCCGGCAATCCCCGCGGTCGACGCGCCCAGCGTAAAGGCGGAAAGCTTCACCAGGACGTGATTCAACCCCATCGAGCGGCAGGCAATTTCGTCTTCTCGCAGGGCTTCCCACGCCCGGCCAATCGGCATCCGCGTCAGGCGGTGTTTGACGTAGAGCACCAGCATCACAACCAGAAACAGTACCGCGTAGATAAAAATAAACTTCATGTTCGGGTTGTAGGTCAGGTGGAAAAACTCGTGAAAAGGCACGCCGCCTTCTTTCGCGCGTCGTCCAAATTCCAGGCCGAAAAAGGTGGGGGGAGGGGCTGACACGCCGTTTGGCCCCCCCGTGAAGGTCAGCCAGTTGTTCAGGATCAGGCGAATGATCTCCCCGAACCCGAGGGTGACGATCGCCAGATAGTCGCCGTGCATGCGCAGTACCGGAAAGCCGAGCAGGGCACCGGCGGCGGCGGCCATGATTGCCGCCAGCGGCAGCATGCTCCAGAAGCCTAACCCCAGATACTGATACCCCAGCGCCAGACCGTACGCGCCAATCGCGTAGAAGGCGACGTATCCCAGGTCCAGCAGGCCGGCCAGCCCCACGACGATGTTCAGCCCCAGACCGAGAAGCACGTAGATCAGCCCGAGAATGGCGACGGTCAGTACATACTTGGTGGCGACAAACGGGAAGCAAACCGCAAGCGCAATCACCAGAGGAATAATCCAGCGCATGCGGCTTTTGTAGTCCGGAGACCTAACATAGACGCCCGCGTTATCGGCTTCGAAGCGAGCCTGGAAACGAGCGCCCGCGGCGGTACCCAAAAAAGCGCTCAAGAGAAAACGCCCCAGCATTACAATGCCGACCATCCAGGCCAGCCGTTGTCCGGCAAAGTTAAAGCTGTACCCGTCCAGCACCACGCCAGCAATCGGGCCGAAGATAATCAGCGCAATCAGCCCGGAAAAAATCGCGTCCAGAACGCAGCGCTTTAGAGAAAAACCGTGCGATGTCATCATTCTCTTCCTCACACTTTGGCCACAACCGGGCGCCCGAGCAGACCCTGGGGCCGGAAAATCAGGATCATGACCAGCAGGCCAAACGAGAAGACATCTTTATAGTCCGAGTTCACCATGCCCGAGAACTGGGCTTCCGCGACGCCCAGGATAAGGCCACCGAGCATGGCGCCGGGCAGGGAACCGATACCGCCGAGCACCGCCGCCGTAAAGGCCTTAATGCCAATCACAAACCCGACGTAGAAATCAAAGGTGCCGTAATTCATGGTGATGAGCACGCCCGCCAGGCCGGCCATCGCCGCGCCGATAACAAAGACCAGGGAGATAATCCGGTCGGTGTTGATCCCCAGAATAGAGGCCATTTTGCGATCCTGCTGTACCGCGCGGCACATCCGCCCCAGCCGGGTATGGTTGATTATCCACGTAAGCACCAGCATGCCGGCAAACGAGGCGAGCAGAATAAACACTTTGGTGTAGGTTATCTGCACGAACCCGTCGCCAAGATGCAGTCGAATCACGCCGTCGAGCATGGTCGGCACCCCTTGCTGGCGCGGGCCCTGGCTCAGCTGGGCGTAGTTTTGCAGGATAAGCGACATCCCGATGGCGGAGATAAGCGGCGCCAGGCGCGTGGAGTTGCGCAGCGGCCTGTAGGCGATACGCTCGATAGTCCAGCCGTACACGCCAGTTACCGCGATGGTGAACACCAGCGTACCCAGAATCAGCAGGGGGAAGGACTCAAGCCCGAAGAAAGAGAGCAGCGCCAGACCAATGGCGCAGAGATAGGCGGAAATCATATACACTTCGCCGTGGGCGAAATTGATCATCCCGATAATGCCGTACACCATGGTGTAGCCGATGGCGATCAGGCCGTAGACGGAGCCCAGCGTTAAGCCATTGACTAACTGCTGCAGGAAGAATGTACTCATCTTAGCGCGCTCGTTTTATAGGCTGCGCGAGGCGCGCAGCCTGATGTTTATTACGCACCGACGGGCAAGCCCGCCGACGTTGAGCGTGATTCCGTCCCGTTACTGCACTTCCTTATATTTTCCCTTGTCGTCCCACTGATAAACCACGTAGTCAGACACTTTCAGGTCGCCTTTGCTGTCCCAGGCTTTTTTGCCCATCACCGTATCGACAGAATTGGCTTTCAGCCACTCGCTGGCTTTCGCGGAATCCTTGCCGCCGGTGGCCTTGAAGGCTGCGGCAATGGCCTGTACGGAGGCATAGGAGTAGAGGGTATAACCTTCCGGCTCGAATTTACCGGCGCGGAATTTGTCGATAACCGCTTTACCGTCCGGGATCAGGCGCGGATCTTTACCAAAGGTCATGTAAATGCCGTTGGTATATTGCGGGCCGCCCGCTGCCGTCACCATCTCTTCGTTGACAATGCAGTCGCCGGAGAAGAATTTCGCCTGCACCCCCTGTTCACGCATCTGGCGAACCAGCGGGCCAGCTTCCGGGTGACAGCCGCCGAAGAACACCACGTCCGGTTTTTGCGCGCCGATCTTCGTCACCAGCGCGTTAAAGTCTTTTTCACCGCGGGATAAACCTTCATACATCACATCCTTCACCCCGCGCTTCGCCAGCGCCGCTTTGGTGGCGTCTGCCAGCCCCTGTCCATAGGTGTCTTTATCGTGAATGATGACCACGCGTTTGGCTTTCAGCTTGTCGATAATGAAGTCGCTGGCGACCTGACCCTGCTGGTCGTCGCGGCCACACATGCGGAACATGTCGCTCATGCCGCGTTCGGTGATCTGCGGGTTAGTTGAGCCGGGAGTAATCGCGATGATGCCCGCGTCGCTATACACCTCGGAGGCGGGCATGGTGGAAGAGGAGCAGAAATGGCCGACCACGGCGTTGACCTTATCCTGGTCGACTAAGCGGTTGGCGACGGCCACCGCCTGCTTAGGCTCGCAGGCGTCATCCCCCTGAACCAGTTTGATCTTCTCACCGTTAATACCGCCTGCGGCGTTAATGTCTTCTGCGGCCTGCGTTGCGCCGTGCCAGTACTGATCGCCGTAGGTGGCATTAGGGCCCGTGAACGGTCCGGCGACACCGATCACGATATCTGCCCGGGCGGAAAATGCCGTTACCAGACAACCGGCCAGCACAAGAGAAACAGGCGTTTTGATAAATTTCAGCGACATTATTATGTTCCTTAGCAAAGAGGTTTTTGCACCACGGCGTAAGCCTGAACGCCCAGGGCGCAGCCAATCCAAAAACACGAGCAAGAACAAAATGCACTAAACGAACGGCATCCTGCGTGATACGGCGAGGTTTCCATGCGCAGCGTCGCGCGAAGAACAGCAAGCAAAAACGTTGCCAGAATGGTTAACCCCTTGACGGGGTTATGACATGTTTGAGTATAGAGCGCCGCGTTATCCCGCCCTGCGCCAGGAGAAGAATTTACAGCGGAGATCACACATCGTTAACAATAAAGCCCATAAGTTGTGCAACGGTCACGATTTGCACACTTTTGCAGCAATAAAGACCTAAACTTCAGCCAGGGCAGGCGTGCGATCTGTGGTAGGATCCTTTCCTTTTTTATCAGGAGTGTCCGCGATGACGGAAGGTCCATTAAATGAAAGCGAAATGGCGTGGCTGGAAGAGACATTAATGTCTTACGGTCATGACGATGCGTCCGTGATTGACGTGTCCGAACTGGACGGCATGCTAACTGCAGTGCTTTCCGGCCCTGTTGTCGTTGAGCCAGATGCCTGGCTGGTGGCGGTGTGGGGCGGGGAGAAGTACATCCCGCGCTGGAAAAACGATCGCGAGATGAACCTTTTATCGATCTCTGCTTTAAGCATATGAACGACATTGCCGAGCGCCTGAGCGAATATCCGGATCAGTTTGAGCCGCTGTTCGGCTATAACGACGTTGACGGTGAGAGTTACACCGTGGTCGAAGAGTGGTGCTATGGCTACATGCGCGGCGTGGCGCTGACGGACTGGTCAGCCTTGCCGGAAACCCTGAAGGCCGATCTCGACGTGATTGCCCTGCACGGAACGGAAGAGAACAGCGAGAAGCTGGATGAACTGTCCGAAGAGGAGTATATCGCCAGCATCGAGAGCATCCAGCCTGCGGCCCTGCGCTTATACAACTACTGGGTGGAGAACCCGCAGCAGCCGGAAGCGAAGAAGCCTGTCGTGAACGGCACGAAAGTGGGGCGTAACGATCCGTGTCCTTGCGGCAGCGGGAAGAAGTTTAAGAGCTGCTGCCTGCACTGATAAAAAAAGGGGCTGATGATAGCCCCTTTTATCTTTAACCCACTTCCGGCAGCATCCCGGCGGCAATCAACACCTGCACCAGAATAATCATTACCCCGCAGCCAAACACAACGCACAGCAGCGGTTTTCCTCCCGCGACGCGATATCCTTGCTGAGGATGCTGCTGACGGCTTTTCCACGCCAGCAGGGAAGGGAGCAGCAGGGCCAGGACAGAGAGCGCCACCCCCGCGTAGCCCAGCGCCATCACAAACCCGCGAGGGTAAAACAGCGCAAACGCCAGCGGCGGCAGGAAGGTAATGGCTCCGGTCTGTAACCGTCCGGCGGCAGTATTGCGACGCTGGAACAGGTCGGCCAGGTAATCGAACAGGCCGAGCGCTACGCCCAGGAACGAGGTCGCGAGCGCCAGGTCGGCAAACAGGTGAACCGCCAGCTCCACGTGCGGCGAGGTGACCACCTCGCGCAGCGACAACAGAAAACCGTTCAGGCCAGCGTGCTGCGCCATCAGCCCGACGAAGGTTGAAGAGTCAATGCTACCCAGCGTCACCAGCTGCCAGAAAATGTAGGCGATCAGCGGAATGGCGCTGCCGATAACAAACACACGACGCAGCTTGCGGACATCACCGTTCATATAGCTGACTATGCTCGGCACGCTGCCGTGGAAGCCAAACGAGGTGAAAATGACCGGGATGGCGGAAAGCGCCAGCCCTTGCTCCAGCGGCAGCGTCAGCAGGTTCACCTTGTGCACGTGCGGTGCCAGCAGCGCCAGCATGACAACCAGAAACAGAATTTTGGCGCTGAAGAGAAAACGGTTAAAGAGATCGACCAGCGATGTGCCCACGCAGACCACGCCGCCGCCAATAAGCGCAAAGAAGATAGCCCCCGTTGCAGGGGTAATGTCAGAGCCAAACCAGTCGTTGACGCTGGAGGCGATTAGCTCCCCGGCACCGCTGATATACGCGGCCGTGAGGGCATACATCAGGAACATCATGCTAAAGCCGGTGATCCACTGGCCGTAGCGTCCCAGGTAGCGCGCCGCCAGCGAACCCAGCCCGGTATCGGCGGGCACATGCTGGTAAACCTCAAGCAGCAGCAGTGCGGTATAGCACATTAGTGCCCAGAGCGTGCCAAGCAGCAGCAGGGTCATCCCAAATCCCACTCCCGCGGCAGCCAGAGGCATTGCCAGCATTCCTGCGCCAATCGTCGTTCCGGCGACGATAAAAATACTTCCCAGGGTTCTGTTCTTCACGCTTTCCTCTACAACGACGCTTAACCGCAACAAAATCTGCGGCGCAGAGTAAGGCAAAAGCGGTAATTCGTCAAACCACCGTTACAAGGCGTGTAATGAAAGGTTTACGTATTGCGCTACTGCCCATCCTGAGTGGGGGCGAAGGTCAGGCGTGACGTAAATAGGGCGTATGGGGAATAAAATGCGTGTTTTAATGCAGGGGAAAGGTAAATTAACGCGGCGCCGTAAACCGGCACCGCGCTGATATTAATTCTGCGTATCGAGAGTCGACAGTTCTTTATCAATAAAGTAAAGTCCTTCGCCGGATTTACCCACCAGGGATAATTTATCCAGCACGGATTTAAAC
This sequence comes from Enterobacter cloacae complex sp. P27C, assembly GCF_014895705.1. Taxonomy (NCBI): domain Bacteria; kingdom Pseudomonadati; phylum Pseudomonadota; class Gammaproteobacteria; order Enterobacterales; family Enterobacteriaceae; genus Enterobacter; species Enterobacter cloacae complex sp. P27C. Next base: position 185,831 of record NZ_JADBQB010000007.1, on the reverse strand, counting down.
AGCTTCTCTTCTTCGTGTTGTTCCGCGACGTACCACTGCAGGAAATTAAAGGTTGGATAATCCTGGCCGATCATTGCCGCATGAACCAGTTCGTTAATTTTCTGGGTGATCAGCTGTTCGTGCTCGTAGGTGGCGCGGAACAGTTCGTCGAGAGAATTATATTCAGCAAAAGGTGATGCCACGTTCTCGATGCGCGGCAGGCTGCCCGTATCGGTCAGATAATCAAACAGGCGCTGCATGTGGGTCATCTCTTCCTGGGCGTGACGACGCAGAAACGCGGCCGCACCTTCAAAGCTGTGATAGCTGCACCAGGCGCTCATCTGCTGGTAGAGAAGGGATGAATAGAGCTCAAGGTTCATTTGCGCATTGAGCTTGTCGATCATTTCAGTTTTCAGCATGGTGGCGCTCCGGATTATTATTACGGGTTCATAATGAGCGACACTATAATTTGTTATTTAATTATTTGCAAAACGTAAAATTAAATATTTGTTCGTTTAAAATACGAATGGGAATAAAACGCATTGGCGATATTTATTTTTATTAATGCGAATTATTTTTGTTCTTAGTTAAATAAAGCGCCAGCAAACGCTGGCAGCTTTGATTAATACCAGGGATTATTTGCCTTAGGGTTAACGGCATACCCCATGCACTTATAGTGGATAGTAACGCTCTCGTTCAGGCACAAAGAGCCGCTTGTCAGGGTACAGGTTTTGACCGGTTGCCCGTAGGCAGAGGCGGTGGCATAGCCCATGTTCTGACAGGCTTTTACCGCGGTACCGTTATTAACATATTCATCGGACCAGGCGTTTTGCAGCACGGCCTGGCCATAGTCGAGGCGGACAATGCCGTTCGGCGCGTCGAGGCTGCTGATTTCCGCCTGGCGTTTAACGCTGCATCCCGCGAGCAGCAGGACTGTAGCGGCTACGATGGCTCTTTTCATGGTTCGCTCTGAGTGGATGGAAATACGTTATCGTACCCGCAGATGCCCGCTGCAATGCCAGGAATAGCCGGACGATCTACCCTCACTCTTTGCAACGGACGGCGTAGATCCTCCCCTTCACAAAATTGTGAGCGTGCATTTAGTTTTTAAAACTGTATTTCATTTACTTTGAAAGTCTGTTTATTTGATGCCAGAATGAACGGGAACAGGTATCCATGGCGGGGAGCGCCCGCAGCGCATTCTGGAGAGACACGATGAAAATTGCACTGATGATGGAAAACAGCCAGGCGGCTAAAAACCCAGTCATATTAAAAGAGCTGAAAACGGTAGCCGATGAAAAAGGGTTCCCGGTTTACAACGTGGGTATGAGCGACGAAAACGATCATCACCTGACCTACATCCACCTGGGCATTATGGCGAGCATTTTGCTGAATGCGAAAGCGGTGGATTTTGTGGTCACCGGCTGCGGCACCGGGCAGGGGGCGCTGATGTCGTTAAACATCCACCCTGGCGTGATTTGCGGCTACTGCATCGATCCCGCAGACGCGTTTCTCTTCGCGCAAATCAATAACGGCAATGCGCTCTCTCTGCCTTTTGCCAAAGGGTTTGGCTGGGGAGCGGAGCTAAACGTTCGCTTTATCTTTGAAAAGGCGTTTACCGGCCGAAAAGGGGAGGGTTATCCTCCAGAGCGTAAAGAGCCGCAGGTGCGTAACGCCGGTATTCTGAACCAGGTAAAAGCGGCCGTGGTAAAAGATAACTATCTTGACTCGCTGCGCGCCATCGATCCTGAGCTGGTGAAGACCGCTGTTTCCGGCCCGCGTTTCCAGCAGTGCTTCTTTGAAAATTGCCAGGATAAGGCGATCGAGGATTTTGTTCGCGGTATCGTGGGTTAATGCGCACTGCGCAGTTTAAATTGTGATATGCATCACAAAAATATTGATTTTTGTGACGATGGTCATATTATAGGCACATTGACGATAAAGTTGTATAACAAGTTAATGGAGCATCACAATGAAACTGCGCAAAATCCTGAAAAGTATGTGGGCCAATTACTGCCGCACTTTTAAAGACGTGCCGCCTGGCGCCATGTTCTGATAAAAAAACCTGCTTCGGCGGGTTTTTTTGTGTCCTGCGGCAATGAAGGGCAGATGTCACGGGCCACGTTTTGATACTATGGCGGCCTTTGAATAAGGAGAAAGCCCCATGTCACAAAACCTGAGCGCCGATCAGGAACTGGTCTCTGACGTTGTTGCCTGCCAGCTGGTTATCAAGCAAATTCTTGATGTTCTGGACGTTATTGCACCGGTTGAAGTGCGCGAGAAGATGTCCACGCAGCTGAAAAACATCGATTTTGCCAGCCATCCCGCGGCTGCCGACCCGGTGACGCTTCGCGCGATCCAGAAAGCCATCGCGCTGATTGAACTGCGCTTTACGCCGCAGGGCGAGTCTCATTAAAACGCGAACGGGCGACCGCGCGTGTCGCCCGTTGAAAACGTTAAAAGAAGGTCTGGACCAGCAGGTAGCTCGCCGCGCAGGCGCAGCTCACGCCAATTAGCCCCGGCAGAATAAAGCTGTGGTTAATGATGAATTTGCCGATGCGGGTTGTTCCCGAGCGATCAAAGCCGATGCAGGCTAAATCACTCGGGTAAGTCGGCAGAACAAAATAGCCGTAGGACGCCGGGAAGAAGGCGATCAGCATTTTTGGATCGATGCCCAGCATCAATCCCATCGGCGCCACGGCTGTCAGGGCCGCCGCCTGGCTGTTTACCAGCTTCGACACCAGGAAAAGCACGATGGCATACGTCCACGGATGGCTTTTCACCACCCCTTCCAGCGCCAGCTTTAACTCATCGAGATGCGCCTGGAAAAAGGTATCGCTCATCCACGCCACCCCGAACACCGAGAAGATCGCCACCATACCGGCCTTGAATACCGCACCGTTTGAGATGGCTGAGGCATTGACCTTGCAGGCCATCAGCATCACGGCACCGGCGATGAGCATCATCATCTGAATGACGAGGTTCATCGACAGGGCCGTCATTTTACCTTTCAGCTCGAAGGACGGGCGCAGGTCGGGGAAAGCCCCGAGCAGGACTACCACCGCAATGCCGGCAAAGAAAATCCATGTCGACCAGTAGGCCTGCTTCGGAAAACGCTGGTTCATTAACGTCTCCGTGCCGCCATAGATAAACTCGCGCTGTTTGGGGTCTTTCAGTTTCTCCTGAAACTCCCCGTCGTCAGCTAAATCTTTCCCCCGACGTAAACTCCACAGGGCCGCGATCGCGACGCCGAAAAGCGAAGCGGGAACCGATACGGCGAGGATTTCCAGGATCCCCCACGCGTGCCCAATCCCATGCTGTGCGGCCAGGATGGAGACCAGCGACACAACGGCGACGGAAACCGGAGACGCGGTGATCGCCATCTGGGATGCCACCGATGCCACCGCCATTGGGCGTTCCGGGCGGATCCCTTTTTTCAGGGCGATATCCGCAATGATGGGGAACATGGTGTAGACCACGTGCCCAGTGCCGCACAGAAAGGTCAGCATCCAGGTGGTAAAAGGGGCGAGAAGCGTGATGTGCTGCGGGTGTTTGCGCAGCAGGCGTTCAGCAAACTGCATCATGACGTTGAGGCCACCCGCGGTCTGCAGGGTAGCGGCACAGCCTATCACCGCGAGAATGGTTAACATGACGTCAACCGGAGGCTTGCCGGGCTGGAGCCCAAAGACAAAACACAAAATAAAAAGGCCAATACCGCTGATTAACCCAAGCCCCATGCCGCCGAAACGTGTTCCCGTCAGCAGGCAGAGGAGAATGACAACAAACTCAATGGTGATCATGCTTTTCCCTCGTCAATGATTATGTAATTAAATAAATCATTACATTTTGTAGGGTTAATCATTGAGAGCGAGATCTGATTTGTTAAATTTCAGCAAAAGCAGAGGGTTGGGGAGATAAGAAGGAACCTGCCTCCCTGAACCAGGGCCAAGGCAGGTTAAACGCTTAGTGGTGCTGCACCGTCACAAGATCGAGCAGGTGGCGGTCGGCTTGCTCCGGGCGTAAACCGGCCTGGCGCGCATTGTGGATCTCATCCGCCAGCGTTTTCAGCAGCATACCGTCCTGCTGCTGTTCTTTATCCATATCGCGTAAAAATTTAAGAGTGATGATGTCATGCTGTGCTCTGGCTTCATCGGCCAGCTTGTTGAGCGTCGTACAGCGCTGCTCATGCTCTTCCAGCGTTTTCTGGAACAGTTCTTCCAGAGAAGAGTAATTTTCGTTGATCCCATCAAGGGCTTTAACAACCGGGTTAGCCCCCGCGGCCTTCAGGAAGTTAAAGACGCGCATCATATGGGTGACGTTGCTTTGTGCCTGTGAACGAAAGAACGTGGCAGAGCCCGTGAGACTTTTTTCAGAACACCATGCACTTAGGTGAAGGTGCAGGTTCGAGGCGTAGAACTCAAGGTTCATCTGCGCGTTAAGTTTTTGCATCATCGTTTGGGTAGCCATACTCATATCCTTATAGACTGTGGGACGTGATGTCCGCTGCTTAACCTGACAGCCAGGCAAATACGAAGAAAAACAGAATTGCAATTTTTGCAGTGACTAAAATCGATCGAAAATTCACTTCCTGTGTTCGATATAAATAAGCATACCTTTGTCTTATGATTAAGAAAACTCTTAATTAGGCTGTGTTTACCATACATTACAAAGTTTAATATAGTACAAAAATACAAATATATAGCCACCAAATGAAATTTTATTAACCTGTTGATATTAAAGGTTAAGTGTCTTTCGAGGGATACTGATTTACTTTCGTGAACATTTAGCCGGAATAATGCTCTGTAAGAAAAATAAATACAGATTATTCATTTCAAATATATGATGCGTTGCTGAATTTGCGCTAAGTCAATTTTAACGGAATAACGCCTTTTCATGACGCGTTCGTTTTTTTGATGAAAAGCATGGACCCCCGTCAGGGGAGAGCCACAGCGACATCCGCCGTAAGGCATCAGGGATTTCTTAGCTAATCTTATGGATAATTCTGCTTACCCCGCTTTCATTTGTCAGACAATTCCTGCCTTTTTTATGTCATTTTTCGCTGAATTTATGTACGCAATTACTGTAATTCTGCGGTGTGATGGGGCTCTCTTATGGATGATTAATTTCCCGCTAAAACTATCACCAGCAATAACGCTTATGACGAGGTAAGCGCTAATGCCTTGTTTTAAGTCCGATTAAATAAGAAGCACGCAAATCTTCCCTACAGAAAAGAATGCTAAAGCTGGAGTTTACCATGCACAAATTTACTAAAGCGCTGGCGGCCATCGGTCTGGCTGCCGTTATGTCACAATCCGCTATCGCTGAGAATTTAAAACTCGGTTTTTTGGTAAAACAGCCGGAAGAACCCTGGTTCCAGACCGAATGGAAATTCGCTGATAAAGCCGGAAAAGATTTAGGTTTTGAAGTGATTAAAATCGCCGTGCCGGACGGTGAAAAAACCCTGAACGCCATCGACAGCCTGGCGGCCAGCGGCGCGAAAGGCTTTGTTATCTGCACTCCGGATCCAAAACTCGGATCGGCAATTGCGGCGAAAGCCCGCGGTTACGACATGAAGGTTATTGCGGTTGACGATCAGTTCGTTAACGCCAAAGGCAAACCGATGGACAGCGTTCCGCTGGTCATGATGGCGGCGACCAAAATCGGTGAACGTCAGGGGCAGGAGCTTTATAAAGAGATGCAGAAACGCGGCTGGGATGTGAAAGAGACCGCCGTCATGGCCATCACCGCAGACGAGCTGGACACGGCGCGTCGTCGTACGACCGGTTCAATGGACGCGCTGAAAGCGGCCGGCTTCCCTGAAAAACAGATCTATAAAGTGCCAACCAAATCTAACGACATCCCGGGCGCCTTTGACGCGGCGAACTCTATGCTGGTCCAGCACCCGGAAGTGAAGCACTGGCTGGTGGTCGGCATGAACGACAACACCGTGCTGGGCGGCGTGCGTGCGACGGAAGGTCAGGGCTTCAAGGCGCCTGACGTTATCGGGATCGGCATCAACGGCGTGGATGCGGTGAGCGAGCTGTCCAAAGCGCAGGCCACCGGCTTCTACGGCTCTCTGCTGCCAAGCCCGGACGTTCACGGCTACAAATCCAGCGAAATGCTCTACAACTGGGTCACCAAAGGGGCTGAACCGCCGAAATTTACCGAAGTGACCGACGTGGTGCTGATTACCCGCGACAACTTCAAAGAAGAACTGGCGAAAAAGGGACTGGGCGGTAAGTAATACGCTGTGATTGTGCCCCTTACTCGCCGTAAGGGGCCAGACGTACACACTACAGGAATCACGGAGTCGTTATGCAACAGTCTAATCCGTATCTCTCTTTTCGCGGCATCGGGAAAACGTTTCCCGGTGTTAACGCGCTGACCGATATCAGCTTCGACTGCTATGCCGGCCAGGTTCATGCCCTGATGGGGGAAAACGGAGCGGGGAAATCCACGCTGCTAAAAATCCTCAGCGGCAACTACGCGCCAACAACCGGCACGCTGGCCATTCGCGGTGAAGAGGTGGCCTTTGCCGATACCACGGCGGCGCTCAACGCCGGTGTCGCCATTATCTATCAGGAACTGCACCTCATCCCTGAGATGACCGTGGCCGAAAACATCTATTTAGGCCAGCTTCCGCACAAAAGCGGCGTGGTGAATCGTTCGCTACTTAATTATGAAGCGGGGCTGCAGCTTAAGCATCTTGGTCTGGACGTCGATCCCCAGACCCCGCTGAAATACCTCTCCATCGGCCAGTGGCAGATGGTTGAAATTGCCAAGGCGCTGGCGCGTAACGCCAGGGTTATTGCCTTTGATGAACCCACCAGTTCGCTTTCCGCGCGTGAAATCGAAAACCTGTTCCGCGTGATCCGCGAGCTGCGGCAGGAAGGCCGCACCATTTTGTACGTCTCGCACCGCATGGAGGAGATATTTGCGCTGAGCGATGCCATCACCGTATTTAAGGATGGGCGCTATGTGCGCACCTTTACCGATATGCAGCAGGTTAACCATGACCAGCTTGTTCAGGCGATGGTCGGGCGCGATCTGGGCGATATCTATCACTGGAAACCGCGCGAGTACGGCCCCGAGCGCCTGCGTCTGGACAACGTCAAAGCGCCGGGCGTGCGGACGCCGGTTTCGTTATCCGTACGCAGCGGTGAGATCGTCGGTCTGTTTGGCCTTGTAGGGGCGGGGCGCAGCGAGCTGATGAAAGGGCTGTTCGGCGGTACACGCATTACCGCAGGGCAGGTCTCCATTGACGGCGAGCAGGTGGATATCCAGAAACCCGCCCACGCAATCAGGGCCGGGATGATGCTCTGCCCGGAAGACCGCAAGGCGGAGGGGATCATTCCGGTGCATTCGGTGCGCGACAACATCAACATTTCCGCCCGGCGTAAATTTATCCGCGCGGGTTGCCTGATTAACGACGGCTGGGAGTCGAGCAACGCCGACCATCATATTCGCTCGCTGAATATCAAAACGCCGGGACCGGAACAGCTGATTATGAATCTGTCAGGAGGAAACCAGCAGAAGGCCATTTTAGGCCGCTGGCTGTCGGAGGATATGAAGGTCATTCTGCTGGACGAGCCGACGCGCGGTATCGATGTGGGCGCAAAACACGAGATTTACAACGTGATATATGAACTGGCAAAACGCGGCGTGGCGGTGCTGTTCGCCTCCAGCGATCTGCCTGAGGTGCTTGGCGTTGCTGACCGCATTGTAGTGATGCGCGAAGGCGAAATCGCCGGTGAATTACTTCATGAACAGGCGAATGAACAACAGGCGTTGAACCTCGCCATGCCTAAAGTCAGCCAGGCTGTCGCCTGAGTAAGGAGTTAATGATGTCCTCTGTTACTACATCCGGAGCGCCGAAGTCGGCTTTTAGTTTTGGACGCATCTGGGATCAGTACGGCATGCTGGTGGTCTTTGCCGCACTCTTCATCGCCTGTGCAATCTTCGTCCCTAATTTTGCCACCTTCATTAATATGAAAGGGCTGGGACTGGCGATTTCCATGTCCGGCATGGTGGCCTGCGGCATGCTCTTCTGTCTGGCCTCCGGTGATTTCGACCTGTCGGTGGCCTCGGTTATCGCCTGCGCGGGCGTCACCACGGCGGTGGTGATCAACATGACGGAAAGCCTGTGGATTGGCGTTTTTGCCGGTCTGTTGCTCGGCGTGATCAGCGGTCTGGTGAACGGTTTTGTTATCGCACGCCTGAAGATTAATGCCCTGATTACCACGCTTGCAACGATGCAGATAGTCCGCGGTCTGGCCTATATCATCTCCGACGGTAAAGCGGTAGGGATTGAAGACGAGCGCTTCTTTACGCTGGGCTACGCCAACTGGCTGGGCCTGCCTGCGCCTATCTGGCTCACCGTGGCCTGCCTGATCCTGTTCGGCTTCCTGCTGAACCGCACCACCTTTGGCCGTAATACGCTGGCGATCGGCGGCAATGAAGAAGCGGCCCGTCTGGCAGGGGTGCCGGTTGTACGCACCAAGATTATTATCTTCGTGCTCTCCGGGCTGGTCTCCGCCGCGGCGGGGATTATTCTGGCGTCGCGTATGACCAGCGGCCAGCCAATGACGTCTATCGGTTATGAGCTGATCGTCATCTCGGCGTGCGTTTTAGGGGGCGTTTCCCTCAAGGGAGGCATCGGAAAAATCTCATATGTGGTGGCCGGTATCCTGATTTTGGGTACGGTGGAAAACGCCATGAACCTGTTGAATATTTCGCCGTTCTCTCAGTACGTCGTGCGCGGCCTGATCCTGCTGGCAGCCGTGATTTTCGACCGTTACAAGCAAAAAGCGAAGCGTACCGTGTAACCCCAGCGCTGACTTTTTATTGCTCAACTAATAACCATAGTTGACCCCTGAACCGCCTCGCCAGTTTTGCTGGCGGGGCGGTTGTCAAATGGCGAGGCCCATCACACTGTCTATACTTACATGGCTATGAAAGAGGTAAAGGCGTTTACCTCTCGTAAACCGTAAGGAGGATTAGGGTGGCTGACTTGTTAACCGCACCGCCTGTACTGCCCGGAAAATATGCTTTCTTTTTTGACCTCGACGGTACGCTCGCCGGGATCCAGCCGCATCCTGACGACGTGGTCGTACCGGATACGGTGCTAGAGAATTTGCAGCAGCTCTCTCGACTGAACGAGGGCGCATTGGCATTGATTTCAGGGCGCTCAATGGCCGAGCTGGACGTGCTCGCCAGTCCTTACCACTTTCCGCTGGCCGGTGTACACGGAGCGGAGCGCCGCGATATCCATGATCAACTGCATGTTGTATCACTCCCCGATACCTTAATTCAGGCGTTACATACTGAACTCTCCTCGGCGCTGGCGTCGCTCCCGGGCACGGAACTGGAAGCGAAAGGCATGGCGTTCGCCTTGCACTATCGGCAGGCTCCGCATCACGAAGCGGCGATCTTTGCGATTGCCCGCAGCGTGGCCGATGCACATCCGCAGCTCGCGCTGCAGCCGGGGAAGTGCGTCGTTGAGATAAAACCTGAGGGCATCAATAAGGGGGCCGCTATTGCGGCGTTTATGGTGGAACCGCCATTTAAGGGACGTACACCGGTATTTTTTGGCGATGACCTGACCGATGAGGCCGGTTTTCGTGTGGTGAAACAGGCCGGAGGGATCGCCGTCAAGGTAGGGCCTGGTGACACTGTCGCTGAATGGCGTCTGGCGAATGTCGAGGCCGTCTGGCAGTGGATTTCTGATATCGCTAACCAGCAACAACAACAAATAGCGCAAAACAAAGGGGGAAACCATTATGGGTCGCTTAGTCGTCGTCTCTAACCGAATTGCACCGCCTGATGATAAAAAAGCCAGTGCAGGTGGCCTGGCGGTAGGGGTATTAGGTGCCTTAAAAGCTGCTGGCGGGCTGTGGTTTGGCTGGAGCGGTGAAATCAATGAACAAGAGAAACCGCTTAAAAAGGTGACGCGCGGGAACATTACGTGGGCATCATTTGCGCTCAAAGAGAAAGACTATGACGAGTATTACTCGCAGTTCTCCAACGCGGTCCTGTGGCCTGCGTTTCACTATCGTCTTGACCTGGTGAAATTCCAGCGTGAATCCTTCGAGGGCTACTCGCGGGTGAATGCGCTGCTGGCGGATAAACTGCTGCCTTTAATTGAGGAAGACGATATTTTATGGATCCACGATTATCATCTGCTCCCCTTCGCCAGAGAGCTGCGTAAAAGGGGAGTCAATAACCGAATTGGCTTCTTCCTGCACATTCCGTTCCCGACGCCGGAAATTTTCACCGCGCTGCCGCCGCATGAAGAACTGCTGGAGGCGCTGTGTGATTATGACCTGCTGGGCTTCCAGACCGAAAATGACCGTCTCGCGTTCCTGGACTCCGTGTCAGGCAAAACGCGCCTGGTAACCAACGGCGGCAAAACCCATACGGCGTGGGGAAAAACCTTCCACACCGAGGTCTATCCGATTGGTATTGAACCCGACGAAATTGCGGAACAGGCCTCGGGCCCGCTGCCGCCGAAGCTGGCCCAGCTTAAGAATGAACTCAAGCACGTGAAGAATATCTTCTCGGTAGAGCGTCTGGATTATTCCAAAGGATTGCCGGAACGCTTCCTGGCGTATGAAACGCTGCTGGATAAATACCCTCAGCACCACGGTAAAATTCGCTATACCCAGATCGCGCCAACGTCGCGCGGGGAAGTGCAGGCCTATCAGGATATTCGTCATCAGCTGGAGACCGAAGCGGGGCGCATCAACGGGCGCTACGGCCAACTGGGCTGGACGCCGCTCTTTTATCTGAATCAGCATTTTGACCGTAAGATCCTGATGAAGGTCTTCCGCTACGCCGACGTTGGCCTGGTTACGCCGCTGCGTGACGGGATGAACCTGGTGGCAAAAGAGTACGTGGCGGCTCAGGACCCGGCGGATCCGGGCGTGCTGGTGCTTTCCCAGTTTGCAGGGGCAGCGAACGAACTGACCTCAGCTCTGCTCGTTAACCCTTACGATCGGGATGATGTGGCAAATGCCCTCAACCGCGCGCTGACCATGCCGCTGACGGAGCGAATTTCCCGCCATGCCGAAATGATGGAGACGATCCGGAATAACGATATAAATCACTGGCAGGCGCGTTTTATTCAGGATCTACGCGAAATAGCCCCGCAAAGTCACGAAGGCGATCTGCAAAAAAAGATCGCGACCTTCCCTAAACTCGCCTGATATTCCTCTGGGGGGGTTAAGCCCCCCCAAGCGGCACTAACAGCACGTCAACCTGGCTTGAGGCGATAATAGATTTTGCCGCGCAGGTAGCCCTCGATATAAAGCTGTGGTTATGGTTCCCGCAAATCACTAAATCAATATTCTGCTTGCGGCACATATCAAGAATATGGGCATTCAGTTCCCCCGTCGCAATAACGGTTTGATCAATGGGGTACTCTGCTTTTTCGACAAGCTCTCGCAGAAACTGCTGCGTTTCCTCCTGCAAAACCTCACGAATATCTTCCAGCATCGGGGCCGCCAGTTGATTGTACATCTCGGGCTCGGCCGCGAGGGTAATGAGGCTGATGCGCGCATTATGCGGCCGGGCGATGGAAACGGCCCGGGCGACAAGCTGGTGGCTTTCGGGGGAAACGGCAACAGAAACAAGAAGATGGGAGTAACTCATGGCGCACTCCTTAGATGCCTAACAGACAGCGTTTCATCACCATTACCGCGAATTTCCTGGTTTCGCAAGACTTGAATACGACATTAGTGTGAAGCTTATCATAATTATTCATTAATTATTCTTATAAGAAGAATAACTGATAAATGCGCCTAAATGAAAAAAATTAACAACTTAACGTAAGTCACACAAATCCTCGCTTTCACTATTAAATCGTTCTAACAAGTTATAAACGCATTTCGAATGATCACGCAATGAAACAATTTTTTTGCCAGAAATGCATAACTGTATGTTTTATCGAAGTAATCAAAATGTGTCCCTGACGCATACGCGATGTAAACGATTGCTGATACCGCACGCACGGGTAAAAGCACATTGCGTGCCACTTATTCTCACGCGTATGCATGAGTATTCGTCGATTAAGAATACAAAACAGTGCTGATTGCTTAAAAAATGAGCAAATTAGAAGTCATACTGATGGATTTATGGGTAACATTCACTTAAATTGTGTGACGTGGATCACATTTTTTTTAAATTTGAGGGTGGCTGCATTGTATGTGTCAAATCTGGCGAGTAGAGTTTGCGTCGAATTAGGAAAAATCTTAGTTATTTGTAAGAAATGATAAAACCTGTAAGAGATGTAACCGCGTTGCATCCCTTACGCGTTTGGATGAATACAAACCTAGATTCAACTATGCATTTAGCCTTTTCTTTTTTATACCGGGTGATTTCCCGGCGACATCACGGGGTGCGGTCTTTCCGCATAAAAATAATAGTTGGTTATTCGGGATGGGAACAATGCATACATCCGAGTTGCTAAAACATATCTATGACATCAATTTGTCATATTTACTGCTCGCGCAGCGTTTAATTAGTCAGGACAAAGCGTCCGCGATGTTTCGTCTGGGTATTAACGAAGAAATGGCAACCATGCTGGGTGGATTAACCCTCCCGCAGATGGTAAAACTGGCGGAAACGAATCAACTGGTGTGCCAGTTCCGTTTTGATAATCCGCAGACGATAACGCGTCTGACGCAGGAATCCCGCGTGGACGATCTGCAACAGATCCATACCGGTATCCTGCTCTCCACTCGCTTGCTTAGCGACATCAGTCAGCCTGATGACGCAGCCCGTAAGAAAAGGGCCTAGCAATGAGCGAAAAAAGCATTGTTCAGGAAGCGCGTGACATACAGCTGGCCATGGAGCTGATTACGCTGGGTGCTCGTTTACAAATGCTGGAAAGCGAGACTCAGCTGAGCCGTGGTCGCCTCATCAAACTGTATAAAGAGTTACGCGGTAGTCCCCCGCCGAAAGGCATGCTGCCGTTTTCTACGGACTGGTTTATGACCTGGGAGCAGAACATCCACGCTTCCATGTTCTGTAATGCCTGGCAGTATCTTCTCAAAACCGGTTTGTGTAGCGGCGTAGACGCCGTGATCAAAGCGTACAAACTTTACCTTGAACAATGCCCACAGCAGGAAGAAGGCCCTCTGCTGGCGCTGACCCGCGCATGGACGCTGGTGCGTTTTGTTGAGAGCGGAATGCTTGAACTGTCGCGCTGCAATTGCTGCGACGGCAATTTTATTACCCATGCTCATCAGCCTGCAGGCAGCTTCGCCTGTAGTTTATGTCAGCCTCCATCCCGCGCAGTAAAAAGACGTAAACTTTCCCGGGATGCTGCCGATATTATTCCACAACTGCTGGATGAACAGATCGAACAAGCTGTTTAACCCGAACGTGTGGGCAAGATTCCAGCAGCGGTAAGTCATTACCGCTGCTTTTTTTTACCCCGCAAACGGTAAACGCTGCGAGCTGGACGTCCTTGCCATAGTCACTAGCGGAAGGATGATGTCGTGCTTATCTTATTAGGTTACCTGGTAGTTCTCGGTACAGTTTTCGGCGGTTACATGATGACCGGCGGGCACCTTGGAGCACTCTATCAACCGGCTGAACTTATTATCATCGGCGGCGCAGGGGTAGGGGCTTTTATCGTTGGCAACAACGGTAAATCGATCAAGGGCACGTTGAAAGCAATTCCATTGCTGTTCCGTCGCTCGAAATACACCAAAAGCATGTATATGGATCTGCTGGCGCTGCTCTATCGCCTGATGGCGAAGTCGCGTCAGCAGGGGATGTTCTCGCTTGAACGGGATATCGAAAACCCGAAAGAGAGCGAAATTTTTGCCAGCTATCCGCGCATTCTGGCGGACGCCATGATGCTGGATTTCATCGTCGATTACCTGCGTCTCATCATCAGCGGCAATATGAATACCTTCGAAATTGAAGCGCTGATGGACGAAGAGATCGAAACCCACGAAAGCGAATCTGAAGTGCCGGCCAACAGCCTGGCGCTGGTGGGCGACTCCCTTCCGGCGTTTGGTATCGTGGCGGCGGTCATGGGGGTGGTACACGCCCTGGCCTCGGCGGACCGCCCGGCGGCTGAACTGGGCGCGCTAATTGCCCATGCGATGGTGGGTACCTTCCTCGGTATTTTGCTGGCTTATGGTTTTATCTCTCCGCTGGCAAGCGTGCTGCGCCAGAAAAGCGCGGAAACCACCAAAATGATGCAGTGCGTAAAGATCACGCTGCTCTCCAACCTCAACGGTTACGCGCCACCGATCGCGGTTGAATTTGGCCGTAAAACGCTTTACTCCAGCGAGCGTCCGTCGTTTATCGAGCTTGAAGAACACGTGCGCGCGGTGAAAAACCCAAACCAACAGACGACAACTGAGGACGCATGAAAAACCAGTCCCATCCGATCGTCATCGTCAAAAAACGCAAGCACAAGGGCGGTGGGCACGGTTCCCACGGCTCCTGGAAAATCGCGTACGCCGACTTTATGACCGCAATGATGGCGTTCTTTCTGGTGATGTGGCTGATCTCCATCTCCAGCCCGAAGGAGCTTATCCAGATTGCCGAATATTTCCGTACCCCGCTGGCGACGGCGGTGACCGGTGGGCCGCGTATCTCTAACAGCGAAAGCCCGATCCCTGGCGGCGGCGATGATTACACCCAGCAGAAGGGTGAGGTGAAAAAAGAGCCGAACATCGACGAGCTGAAACGCAAGATGGAGCAGGCGCGTCTGAAAAAACTGCGTGGCGATCTCGACCAGTTGATTGAAGCGGATCCTAAACTGCGCGCGCTGCGGCCGCACCTGAAAATCGATCTAGTCCAGGAAGGGCTGCGTATTCAGATTATCGACAGCCAGAACCGCCCGATGTTTAAAACCGGGAGTGCGGAAGTTGAGCCGTACATGCGCGATATTTTACGCGCCATTGCGCCGGTGCTGAACGGCATTCCTAACCGAATCAGCCTGTCGGGCCACACGGATGACTTCCCGTACGCCAGTGGGGAGAAGGGATACAGCAACTGGGAGCTTTCTGCCGATCGTGCCAACGCCTCGCGTCGCGAGCTGGTGGCAGGTGGGCTTGATGATGGCAAGGTACTGCGCGTGGTCGGCATGGCAGCAACCATGCGGGTCTCCGACCGCGGGCCGGATGACGCCATCAACCGTCGTATCAGTCTTTTAGTGCTGAACCAGCAGGCGGAGCAGGCCATCCTGCACGAAAACGCCGAAAGTCAGAATGAGTCACTGGACGATTTAAAACAGCCTGGGGCCGTCCCTGCGGCTGCCGTTCCAACATCGCCACCAGCCAATCCGAGGTGATAGCGTGAGCATGGATATTAGCGATTTTTACCAGACATTCTTTGATGAAGCCGACGAACTGTTGGCGGATATGGAGCAACATTTGCTCGATCTGGTGCCCGAAGCACCGGACTCCGAGCAGCTCAATGCCATCTTCCGCGCGGCGCATTCTATTAAAGGCGGAGCCGGAACGTTTGGATTTACCATCCTGCAGGAAACGACCCATTTAATGGAAAACCTGCTTGATGAAGCACGACGCGGTGAGATGCAGCTCAATACCGACATTATCAACCTGTTTTTGGAAACCAAAGATATTATGCAGGAACAGCTCGACGCCTATAAAAGTTCGGCAGAGCCTGATGCCGCCAGCTTTGAATACATCTGCAATGCGCTGCGCCAGCTCGCCCTGGAAGCAAAAGGTGAGGTCGCTGCAGCCGTTGTCCCTGCGACAAAGCTGAGCGTTGTCGATGCGGTGGCTGCTGAAGAGGCCGCGCCAGCCGCTGCGCAAGCGGGCAAGCTGCGCGTTGTGCTGTCACGCCTGAAAGAGAGCGAAGTTAACCTGCTGGAAGAAGAGCTGGGTAACCTGGCGAAATTAAGTAACGTAGTGAAAGGCAAAGACAGCCTCGCGGCGACCCTCGATGACGGTATCAGTCAGGACGATATCGTGGCGGTGCTGTGCTTTGTCATTGAAGCCGACCAGATCGCCTTCGAAACGGAAGCCGCCGCGGTAGCAGCTCCGGCTGCAGAAGAAGAGGTTGCCGTCGTTGCCCAGGCCGCCGCACCGGCTGTGGCCCCAGCGGCCCCGGTGCTGAAGGCGGTGACAAAAGAGGCCGCAGCGCCTGGCCGTGGTGAAAAACCGGCCGCGCGCTCCAGTGAGTCCACCAGCATTCGCGTTGCCGTTGAGAAGGTTGACCAGCTGATTAACCTGGTTGGCGAACTGGTGATCACCCAGTCCATGCTGGCGCAGCGTTCTAACGAACTGGACCCGGTCACGCACGGCGATCTGATCACCAGCATGGGCCAGCTGCAGCGTAACGCCCGCGACCTGCAGGAATCGGTGATGTCCATCCGCATGATGCCGATGGAATATGTCTTCAGCCGCTTCCCGCGCCTGGTGCGCGACCTTGCCAGCAAGCTGAATAAGCAGATTGAACTGACCCTGATGGGCAGCTCTACGGAGCTGGATAAGAGCCTGATCGAGCGCATCATCGACCCGTTAACGCACCTGGTACGTAACAGCCTCGACCACGGTATTGAACTGCCGGAAAACCGCATTGCTGCCGGGAAATCGCCGGTCGGGAATCTGATCCTCTCTGCGGAACATCAGGGCGGGAACATCTGCATCGAAGTGACCGACGACGGCGCGGGCCTTAACCGCGAGCGCATCCTGGCGAAAGCCATTTCACAGGGGATGGCGGTGAATGAAAACATGACCGACGAAGAAGTGGGCATGCTGATCTTCGCGCCGGGCTTCTCGACCGCCGAGCAGGTGACGGACGTTTCCGGACGCGGCGTCGGCATGGACGTGGTGAAACGTAACATTCAGGAGATGGGCGGCCACGTTGAGATCCAGTCTAAACAGGGCTCCGGCACCACCATCCGCATCCTGCTGCCGCTGACGCTGGCGATCCTCGACGGCATGTCGGTCAAAGTCGCGGACGAAGTCTTCATTCTGCCGCTGAACGCGGTGATGGAATCCCTCCAGCCGCGTGAAGAAGATCTGCATCCGCTGGCGGGCGGCGAGCGCGTCCTCGAAGTGCGCGGTGAGTACCTGCCGCTGGTCGAGCTGTGGAAAGTGTTTGAAGTGGACGGGGCGAAGACCGAGGCCACGCAGGGTATCGTGGTGATCCTGCAAAGCGCGGGCCGTCGCTACGCGCTGCTGGTCGATCAGCTGATTGGTCAGCACCAGGTGGTGGTGAAGAACCTCGAAAGCAACTACCGCAAGGTGCCGGGTATTTCTGCTGCCACCATTCTGGGGGATGGTAGCGTGGCGCTGATCGTCGACGTGTCGGCGCTTCAGGGATTAAATCGTGAACAACGTGTGGCGTACACAGCCGCCTGATTAAGTAGAAGGTAATAACATGACCGGTATGAGTAATGTAACGAAACTGGCGGGCGAGCCATCAGGGCAGGAGTTCCTGGTATTCACTTTGGGCGATGAGGAGTACGGCATCGATATCCTGAAAGTGCAGGAAATTCGTGGTTACGACCAGGTTACCCGCATCGCTAACACGCCTGCGTTTATTAAAGGCGTCACCAACCTGCGCGGCGTGATTGTGCCAATCGTGGATCTGCGCGTGAAGTTCAGCCAGGGCGACGTTGATTACAACGACAACACCGTGGTGATCGTCCTGAACCTGGGGCAGCGCGTCGTGGGTATCGTGGTGGATGGCGTCTCTGACGTGCTTTCCCTGACCTCTGACCAGATTCGTCCTGCGCCGGAGTTTGCGGTCACGCTGTCGACCGAATACCTGACCGGCCTGGGGGCGCTCGGCGAGCGTATGCTGATTCTGGTGAACATTGAGAAGCTGCTGAACAGTGAAGAGATGGCGCTGCTGGATATCGCGGCGAATCATGTAGCGTAGGTAAATGCAAAACGGCAACCCAGGTTGCCGTTTTTAGTGTTTGCTCCCTCTCCCACAGGGAGAGGGCTGGGGTGAGGGCATCAGGCCTCACCCTTTTTCATGCCATTACGCTTCCTGCTTTACCAGTTCAGCTTCAGCTTCCCGCGCACCTTCATTCTGCGAGAGCATCGCCGTCGCAATCCCGTTCCCCAGCACGTTAATCGCGGAACGCCCCATATCCAGGAAGTGGTCGATCCCCATCAGCAGCAGGATCCCCGCCACCGGAATGTTAAAGCTCGGGATCGTTGCGGCCAGCACCACCAGCGAAGAACGCGGTACGCCCGCAATGCCTTTTGACGCCAGCATCAGGGTCAGCATCAGCACCGTCACCTCAGAGAAGCTCAGGTGAATGTTGTACGCCTGCGCAATAAACATCGAGGCAAACGAGCAGTACACCATCGACCCCACGAGGTTGAAGGAGTAGCCAATCGGCAGAACGAAAGAGGCGATGTTGCGCGAGCAGCCAAAGCGCTCCAGCTGCTCCAGCGTTTTAGGGTAGGCCGCTTCAGAACTGCTGGTGGTGAACGCGACCAGCACCGGATCTTTCAGCATGCTGACCAGGCGAAACACCTCTTTTTTCAGCACCATGTAACCCACGGCCAGCAGCACCATGCAGGTGAGAAGAATGGCAACGTAGTAGCCGCCAATAAAGGAGGCGTAGTTCAACAGGATGCCCAGACCCTGTGTGGCAATGACGGAGGAGATCGCCGCGAAGATGGCCAGTGGCGCAACGTACATCACATAACCCGTTACCTTCAGCATGATATGGGAAACCACATCCAGTGCGGCCACCAGCGGCGCGTTGAATTTCTGCCCCAGCGACGCGCCGCCGATGCCGAAGAACATCGAGAACACCACAATCTGCAGGATCTCATTGTTCGACATCGCCCCCGCGATGCTGGTGGGAATGGTGTGAGACAGGAACGCTTTCAGCGTCATCCCGCCCACGGCCAGACCGGTATCCACCGCCTCGGTTGGAATAGTCAGGTTCAGGCCGCTTCCCGGACGCTCCAGCGTAACGATAAACAGTCCGACCAGAATAGAAAGCACGGATGAACTGATGAACCATACCATCGCTTTGCCGCCCACCCGGCCTATGGTGGAGGTTTCTCCCAGCTTCATAATGCCTACGGTCAGCGTGCTGAAGACCAGCGGCGCAATAACCATTTTGATCAGACGGAGGAAAATATCGGTCAGAAGGGTAATATTATCCGACCAGGCTTTGATGGCATCCGCAGATGCGTACTCGTGAATTGCCGCCCCTGAAAGAATACCCGCCAGCATGAATATCACGATGAAGAGTGTAAGTTTGTTTGCACTTGCCACGAAAAAAGACCCTCTATGCGCTATCAGATGTCGCCCGCGCCGATACATATAAATTTTTAATTACTGCACGGGAAAATATTCGGCACATAAATTGACGCAAAGCGCAGGGGGTTACAACAAGTTTTTAAGTTTTATTGATTTTGTTGTTGGTGGCATAACGATATATTGTGATGGTGATCACACTATAAGGGATATATTCTCTTCTGAAAAAATAAAAATGCGGCCAAAATAATTTTAATTCATTGTTATTTATAAGAATATTAAGTCAATAGGACACAAGGATTATGCGTTTTGGGGCGGGTGGTGGAAGCGATATCCGTAAACTAAATTCTCATTAACCCCTCTCAGAGGAACCTTAAGCGGGGCTAACATCTTGAACAGCATAAATAAAATGTGGCAAGGGAACGCGTTTGACTTCCGGAGGGTGGAAAATGAAAAGAAAACGCCTTTTAATCTGCGCTGGCGCGTTACTGGCGGCGACAACGGTACATCCTGCGCTGGCCGTGACCAGCAGCGGCACCATCGGTGCGACGCTGACCCTCACAAACGGGTGTCTGATTAACGGATCGCCCACGCAAAACGGTATTAACTTCGGGACACTCGATTTTGGTACCCATCCCGCCACGTTTTCCACGCTGACCACCCAGCTCACCGGCGCCAGCGGCGGGAATACGTTCACCATTCAGTGCACCACCGCCAGCTATACGGTGGCGATCACCGGCAACACTAACTCCACCGCACCCGGTACCGTGGTCGGCACGCCGGGCACGCCTGCGCGCTATCTGATCAATACCGCCAATGCGGCGCAGGGCGTGGCTTACAGTCTGTACAGCGACAGCGGATTTAACAACGTCATCGCCAACAACGCGGCGCTGCCGGTCGCGTCGACGGCGGGCGGGGTCAACAGCTACACCCTTTACGGGCGCATCACCGGCGGCGGTAACAGCGTCACGGTGGTGCCGGGCACTTATACCGACACGATCAACGTCAGCGTCACCTACTAGCTCCAGCCATGAAGGCCTCCTTTTTAAGTCTGCGCGCTTGCGCAGAGGGGATCGTGCAGCCTTTTTTTGCGCTGGCGCTGGGGCTGACCCTGGTTTCCGGGGCCGGCGCTGTGACGTCGCAGTCGTTTAAGGTGAGCGCGACCGTCGTGCCGGGATGTTCTGTCACGACGGGGACCGGCGGGATCTTCGGGACGCTGGATTTTGGAACCCATACCGGCGTGGAGAGTGCCCCGGTCAGCACCAGCTTTGTGCCCAACGGGGCGCTGTCCATCGCCTGCACGCCGGGCGTGGCGCTGAGCATGAGCATCAACGGCGGGCAAAACTACGCCTCGGTGCGCCGCATGACGCGTTCAGGCGGCACCGACGTGGTGGGCTACCGGCTTTACAGCAGCAGTTCACTGGCGGCGAACAGTGAGATTGGGGTCAACCAGGCCATCCCGGTGACCTACACCAACAGCAACAATATTGCACTACCACTTTTTGGCGTAGCGCTGCTGACGGGATTTAGCCCGGCAGGCACCTATTCCGATCAGCTCACCGTGACCTTTTCATGGTGAAAAAGGGAGAACATTCGATGAAGCCACTATTCAGGCATTGGTACCTGGTGAGTATGTTGGGCGTGACCGCCATGGCGGCGGGACAGGCGCAGGCGGCGGCGACCATTCTGTTATGGCCCATCGATCCGTGGCTGTCGGCCGACAGCAAAGCGACTGAATTGTGGATCCAGAATCAGGGAAACAGTGCCACAACGATGCAGGTGCGCATTGTGCGCTGGAAGCAGGAGGGGGGCTTTGAGCGCTATACCGCCCAGCAGGACGTGGTCGCCAGCCCGCCCATCGTCACCATCGGCAAAGGCAGTAAACAGCTGATCCGCCTGATCAAACAGGGTACCGTTCCGATGGGCGTTGAACAAGCCTATCGCATTATCGTGGATGAAATTCCCCAGCCGGACGCGAAGGCCGACCCCGCCATCGGCCTTAAACTGCAGATGCGCTATTCCATACCGCTGTTCGTTTACGGACAGGGGATCCCGACAATAAAAGAGGGGGCGCATCATGCCCTCGTGGATACCCGTAACCTAAGCTGGCGCGTCACGCAGGTGGCGGGCCAGCCTGCCATTGAAGTGCGCAATCAGGGCGATGTTCACGTCAGGCTCAGCCAGGTTGCGCTGGAGCTGGGGGGACAAAAGCGCATGATTGCGGATGGCCTGCTGGGCTATGTGCTGCCGGGCAGCACCCGCAGCTGGCCGATTCCGGCCGGGATCCGCCAGCCCAGCCAGATCAGCGCGCAGATTAATGCCAGGGATGCACAATGGCAGTCGACGCCCGTCAACTGAAGCCCGCAATGATGATCCTGCTTTGCGTGAGTACCAGTACCTGGGCCGAACCGGGTGATGACAGCTTACCGCCGCCGCCGCAAGCGCAGGCGATAAACGGGGAGGCGGTTTTCCAGCTCGCCCTGGTACTGAACCACTACGACACCGGGCTGGTGGTTCCCGTGACGCAACGCGACGGCGCTTACTATATCTCCAGCGCCGATTTGCTGCGCGCCGGGCTTCCGCCTGAACATGTGCCCAACGGCGACGTCAATCTCAGCACGCTTCCGGCGGTGCGGGTGGAGTACGACAGTCCCGCCCAGCGTCTGCTGCTGACCGTGCCCCGTGAGTGGATAACCTCCCGCGTCACCCCGTTTGGCGGCCAGCCGACGCAGAGTAAGCCTCACTATGGCAGAGGCGCGCTGCTCAATTACGATTTTTATACCAACCATACCGAGCACGTCGGCGGGCAGGCCTCGCTCTGGCATGAATTCCGCTACTTCAATGAAAACGGTTCATTCTCCTCCACCGGCTACGCCCGCGAAAATTTCACCGGCAACGACGGTCAGCAGGAGGGCTATGTCCGCTATGACACCACCCTTCTGGTGACCAACGAGGAGGACGCCACCACCTGGACCGCCGGGGATGTCATCAGCGATGCCCTGAGCTGGAGCAGCAGCGTCCGCATGGGCGGGATCAGCTATGGGCGTGATTTCTCCCTGCGTCCGGACCTGGTGACCTGGCCGCTGCCGGAATTTTCAGGTGAAGCGGCGGTGCCGACCTCGGTCGACCTCTTCATCAACGGCTACCGCTCCGGGTCCACGCAGCTGCAGCCCGGGCCGTTCACCCTGACGAACCTGCCCTACATTAACGGCGCCGGGGATGCGGTGCTGGTCACCACCGATGCGCTGGGGCGCCAGGTGAGTACCACGCTGCCGTTTTACGTCACCAGCGATCTGCTGAAAGAAGGGCTGAGCGACGGGGCCGTTACCCTGGGGAGCCTGCGGCGCAACTACGGCATTAAGAATTTTGACTACGGCCCGGCGGCGGGGAGCGGATCGTATCGCTACGGCCTGACGGACTGGCTGACGCTGGAGGGGCACGCCGAAGGCGCGGAGGAACTGGCGCTCGCCGGTGCGGGGACGGTGGTCAAGCTGGGGCGTTTTGGCGTGGTGAATACCTCGTACAGCCAGAGCCGGATGCGCGGAGATGACGGCGGGCAAATCAACTGGGGCTACCAGTACAGCACCAGCGAGTTCAGCCTCGCCACCCAGCATACCCGCCGCGATCGCGGCTTTGGTAACCTGGCCCTGTATGACCAGCCGACGGTGTACGACGAAAATGACCGCCCCATCGCCAGCTTTAGCCGCAATACCGATCAATATTCCCTGACCTTCAACCTGGGGGAATACGGCAACATCGGGGCGGCCTGGATCGGCGTGGAGAGCTTTGACAGCCAGAAAACCGAGCTGCTTAACCTCTCCTGGAGCCGAAATCTTTGGGGCTCCAGCAGCATTTACCTCGCCGCCAGCCGGGACCAGCAGCGGGGCGACTGGACGGTCGCGATGTCATTCCAGGTGCCGCTGGGCGAACGCGACAGCGCGGCGCTCACCGTGGAAAATACCCCGGATGCAGGCAGCACGCAGCGCATCAACTACAACCACTCGATGCCCTCCGACGGCGGCTTCAGCTGGAATATGGCGTGGGCGAACCAGTCGCGATCGAATAACTACCAGCAGGGAACGGTGGGCTGGCGCAATAACAATATCGAGCTGCAGGGGGGCGGGTACGGCGAGAAGGGCATGATGACCTGGTGGAGCGAAGCGATGGGCTCCCTGGTGCTGATGGACGGCGAACTGTTTGCGGCAAACAAAATCAACGATGCGTTTGTGGTCATCAGCACCGATGGCCAGCCGGATGTCCCCGTCAGCTATGAAAACCAGCCGGTTGGTAAAACCAACCGCAACGGGTATCTGCTGGTGAGCGGCGTCTCGGCCTATTACCCGGCAAGCTACAGTATTAATACCCTGAACCTGCCTGCCGACACCCGGCTGAAAGAGACCGAGCGGCGGGTGGCGATCCGCCGCCACAGCGGTTATCTGGTGGATTTCCCGATGGAACAGGAGCGGGTAGCGAGCGTCATCCTGCACGACGCGCAGGGGGAGGCCATTCCGGTGGGAAGCCAGGTTCGACGCTCCTCGCGCAGCAATGCGGTGGTGGGATATGACGGGATTGCCTGGCTGGAAAACCTCAGCGACGTCAATCTGCTCGACGTCACGACGCCGACAGGCAAACGCTGCAGGGCAACGCTGACCATCGGCGCGAACCCGGACCACAGGCTGCAAACCTACGGCCCGCTGGTCTGCCGGGAGGGGCCATGAAGCGCTGGGTGATGTTGCTCCTGCTGCTGCTCTCCGGCGGCAGCTGGGCGGCCTGTACCGTCAGCACGGTCAATGCGTCGTTCGGCAGCGTCACGTCGTTTGCGCTGAGCGGCTCCGGGGAGGTGGAGACCACCGGCACGCTGGTGGTGGCGTGTGATGCGATACTCAACCTGCTGACGAACGACTCGGTGACGCTGAACTACACCGCAGCAACGATATCGGCCAACAGTCGTGCGACCCTGAAACGCACCGATAATGCCGCCATCACGGACGTGATCCCCACCCGGCTGTGTGGACTTTCGGGTTGCGCGAGCAGCAGTGAGGTACAGATAAGTAAATCGTATACCTGGAGCGGAAATACCTTGCTGGGATTGCTCGGGTCAAAGCAGTACAACATTCCGCTCTATTTCCGCACCGTCGCCGGACAAAACGTCTCTGCCGGGCCGTATCAGGTGCAGTTAACCTTCAGCGTTAACTACAGCGTCTGTTCCGTGGGGGCGCTCGGTATTTGCACCATCAATCAAACGGGAACCGCGACGACCAGTATTCTGCTTAACCTGACCGTCACCAACGACTGCAGCGCCATGACCACGCCGGACGTCAACTTTAGCAGTGCGCCGCTGGTGCAAAATTTCCCCACGGTCTCGCAGGCGATTGCCGTCACCTGTACCAAAGGCAGTACCTATACCATCGGGATTAACAATGGTGCCAACGCGCTGAATAACGTGCGCCGGATGGTGAGCGGCAGTAACTACCTGAGTTATGACATCTATAAAGAAGCCACGACTAACCGCTGGGGCAGCAGCGGCAGCGAACGCTGGACCAGCGCGACCTCCTCGCTGGTCAGCGCCGACGGCCTGCTGCGTACCTATAACTACACCGCCAAAGTCCTGACGAATCAGGCCACGCCACCCGCCGGTACCTACACCGATACGCTGATTGTTGACGTCGCGTTTTAACCCCGCGCTTTTCCCTTTCGCAAATGTAAAGTTCCTGTGGCCTGTGCCGATAACACCGTTAATAAATCTATGAGAAGGTGTTGTATGTTGAACCGTATCCGCGTTGTCACAATGTTAATGATGGTGCTGGTCATTTTCGCACTACTTCAGCTTATCTCCGGCGGGCTTTTTTTCTCGTCGTTAAAACAGAACCAGGACAGCTTCGCCGCCTCGAACGATCTCCGCCTGCAGCAGAGTGAGCTCACCTCAACGTGGGATCTGATGCTGCAAACCCGCATCAACCTGAGCCGCTCGTCCGCGCGCATGATGATGGATCCGAACAATCAGCAGAGCAGCGCGAAAACCGATCTGCTAAAAAATGCCCGGGCCACGCTGGCCGACGCGGCTAAACACTACGCCGCCTTCAGGCAAATCGCACCGCAGCCTGCTATGGCGCAGGTGAGCCAGAACATTGATGAAAAATACAGCGCCTACTATGCCGGGCTGACGGAGCTGATCCAGTTCCTGGAGAGCGGCAACATGGATGCCTACTTCGCACAGCCGACGCAGGGGATGCAAAACGCACTCGGCGCGGCGCTGGGGGAATACGCGAAGGCCAGTGGCGATCTGTATCACTCGGCCTTTACTGAAAGCCAGAATGACTACCGCTTTGCGAAATGGCAGATGGCGGTATTGGCCCTGGCGCTGGTCATTGTGCTGTTCGCTGTGTGGTACGGCATTCGCCACATCCTGCTGAACCCTCTCGGCCGCGTGATTGCCCATATTCGCGAGATTGCCTCTGGCGATCTGACCAAAACGCTGACCGTTTCCGGACGTAACGAGATCACCGAGCTGGCCAACAGCGTCGACCACATGCAGCGTTCATTGATCGAGACCGTCGCCAACGTGCGTAACGGATCCGAGGCGATCTATACCGGCACCAGCGAAATCGCGATGGGGAATAACGATCTCTCATCCCGTACCGAGCAGCAGGCGTCGGCGCTGGAAGAGACGGCCGCCAGCATGGAGCAGCTCACCGCAACCGTGAAGCAGAACGCCGATAACGCCCGCCAGGCGTCTCAGCTGGCGGAAAGCGCCTCCGAAACCGCGCAGCGCGGCGGTCGCGTGGTGGATGGCGTGGTGAAAACCATGCACGAAATCGCCGACAGCTCGAAGAAAATCGCCGACATCATCAGCGTCATCGACGGCATTGCCTTCCAGACCAACATCCTCGCGCTCAACGCCGCCGTGGAAGCAGCGCGCGCGGGCGAGCAGGGGCGCGGGTTTGCGGTGGTGGCCGGGGAAGTGCGCAACCTTGCCAGCCGCAGCGCCAACGCGGCAAAAGAGATTAAATCCCTGATTGAAGACTCCGTCTCCCGCGTTGATACCGGCTCCGTGCTGGTGGAGAGTGCCGGGGAGACCATGAATGACATCGTGAATGCCGTTACCCGCGTGACGGACATCATGGGTGAAATCGCCTCTGCGTCCGATGAGCAGAGTCGTGGTATCGACCAGGTTGCCCTGGCGGTATCGGAAATGGACCGCGTGACACAGCAAAACGCCGCGCTGGTGCAGGAGTCCGCTGCGGCGGCCGCTGCGCTGGAAGACCAGGCGAGCCGTCTGAAGATGGCCGTCTCGGCGTTTCGTCTCGCTTCACTCGCTGGAAATACGGTCACTGCGCAAGCTACGTACCGCGCGCCAGCCGCCGACACGGCGGTCACCCGCACGCGTGCTGCAACGACCGGACAAGATGAAAACTGGGAAACATTTTGACTGATAATTAAACCGCGGCTGCTTGCCGCTTGATGGGAGCGTGGATGTTAAATCGTATTCGTATCTCGACCACACTGTTTTTGATTCTGATCCTTTGCGGTGTGTTGCAGGTTGGCAGTAACGGGTTGTCTTTTTGGGCGTTTCGCGATGGCTATCAGAATTTGCAGGACGTTGAGGCGAGTAATCAGCAGCGCTCCGCACTGGCACAAACGCGTGCCGTGCTGTTGCAGGCAAGCACTGCGCTGAACAAGGCAGGAACCTTAACCGCGCTCAGCTATCCGCCGGATGACATTAAGGCGCTGATGGCAACGGCGCGCGACAGCCTGAAGCAGGCAGACGCACAGTTTAAGGCCTTCACGGCGCAGGCGGCCGACGGCGAGAAAGAGAAAGCGCTGAAGGCGGCCATGAAAAAGAACTTTGAGCAGTGGTACAGCGATCTGGACCACCAGGCGACCTGGCTTGAGAACAACCAGCTTTCGGACTTCATGACCGCTCCGGTCCAGGCGTCTCAGGCGGCGTTTGACGGCAGCTTTGACGCATGGCAGCAGGATATCAATCAGTCTGTTCTGCGCGCCGGTGAAGCAAGCCGCACCAGCTATCACATGTCCGGCGTTATCTTTGCCGTCGTTGTGATTCTGGCGGGGCTGCTGACCGGCGGGGCGCTGCTCTGGGCGCGCAGGATGATTGTGCAGCCGCTGGCGATTATCAGCAGCCACTTCGACAGTATTGCGAAGGGGGATCTGGCGCGTCCGGTGGCGGTGTTTGGCAAAAACGAAATTTCGGCGATCTTTGCCAGCCTGAAGGCCATGCAGGGGTCGCTACGGGAAACGGTATCCGACGTGCGTCAGGGCAGTTACGCCATGCATACGGGGATCTCAGAGATTGCGGCGGGGAATAACGATCTCTCGTCCCGCACCGAGCAGCAGGCGGCGTCGCTGGCGCAGACGGCGGCCAGTATGGAACAACTGACCGCGACGGTAAGCCAGAACGCCGATAACGCGCGCCAGGCGTCTGACCTGTCAAAACAGGCGGCGCTGACGGCGAAGAGAGGGGGCGATCAGGCCTCTCACGTGGCCAGCACCATGCAGGAGATTGCCGCCAGCTCGCAGAAGATCGGCGACATCATCAGCGTGATTGACGGTATTGCGTTTCAGACCAACATCCTGGCGCTGAACGCCGCCGTGGAAGCGGCGCGCGCCGGCGAGCAGGGACGTGGGTTTGCGGTGGTGGCAGGTGAAGTGCGAAACCTGGCGAGCCGCAGCGCCAACGCGGCGAAAGAGATTAAGTCCCTCATTGAAGAGTCGGTCTCTCGCGTCCAGCAGGGGTCTGCCCTGGTGGATACGGCGGCGCATACCATGCACGAGATCGTCACCTCGGTGACGCGGGTTAACGACATCATGGGCGAAATTGCCTCGGCGTCGGACGAACAGCGTCGCGGGATAGAGCAGGTGGCTCAGGCCGTTAGCCAGATGGATCAGGTGACGCAACAGAATGCCTCGTTAGTTGAGGAAGCGGCAGCGGCAACCGATCAGCTGGCCAGCCAGGCGGATCGTCTCACCGGGCTGGTCGCGGTATTTAATGTGAAAGAGCACGTTGAAGCAGTAACAGAAGTCGGGCGGTCGCAGGCCGTGCCAGTTGTATCCTGAATGTAATTAAGAAGGCGCTATGACATCACCAATGCCCCCTGGGCAAACGTCATTATTGTTGCAGATGACACAGCGCCTCGCGCTGTCCGACGCGCATTTTCGTCGGATATGTCAGTTAATCTACCAGCGTGCGGGGATCGTGCTTGCGGATCATAAGCGGGACATGGTCTACAACCGACTGGTGCGGCGCTTGCGTACGCTGGGGCTGGATGATTTTGGCCGCTATCTGAGCATGCTCGAAGCGAACCAGAACAGCGCGGAGTGGCAGGCTTTTATTAACTCACTCACGACCAACCTGACGGCCTTTTTCCGTGAAGCCCACCACTTTCCGGTTCTGGCCGAGCACGCGCGCCGTCGCACCGGGGAGTATCGCGTATGGAGTGCGGCCGCCTCAACGGGCGAAGAGCCGTACTCGCTGGCGATCACCCTTGCAGACACGCTGGGCATGGCGCCGGGACGCTGGAAAGTCTACGCCAGCGATATCGACACCGAGGTGCTGGAGAAAGCGCGCAACGGCGTGTATCGCCAGGACGAGCTGAAAACGCTGTCGCCGCAGCAGCTGCAGCGTTACTTCATGCGCGGTACGGGGCCGCATGAAGGCCTGGTTCGCGTACGCCAGGAGCTGGCGAACTGCGTCGAATTCGCGCCCGTTAACCTGCTCGATAAGCAGTACAACGTGCCGGGGCCTTTCGACGCCATTTTTTGCCGTAACGTCATGATCTATTTTGATAAAACGACGCAACAGGACATTCTGCGTCGGTTTGTTCCGTTGCTCAAGCCTGACGGTTTACTGTTTGCCGGGCATTCGGAAAACTTCAGCAACCTCGCACGTGAGTTTAGCCTGCGTGGGCAAACGGTATATGCGCTGAGTAAGGAAAAAGCATGAGTAAAATCAGGGTATTGTCTGTCGATGATTCAGCGCTGATGCGTCAGATCATGACTGAAATCATCAATAGCCACAGCGACATGGAGATGGTGGCCACTGCGCCCGATCCGCTGGTAGCGAGGGATTTAATTAAAAAATATAACCCCGACGTACTAACGCTGGATGTCGAGATGCCGCGCATGGATGGCATAGATTTCCTTGAGAAATTGATGCGCCTGCGTCCCATGCCGGTGGTGATGGTCTCCTCCCTGACCGGGAAAGGATCGGAAATCACTCTGCGCGCGCTGGAGCTGGGGGCGGTGGATTTTGTCACCAAACCGCAGCTCGGCATTCGCGAGGGGATGCTGGCGTACAGCGAGATGATCGCCGAGAAAATTCGCACCGCCTCGCGCGCGAAGCTCGCGGCCCACAAGCCGATGGCCGCGCCGGCAACCCTGAAGGCCGGACCGTTACTCAGCTCGGAAAAACTGCTGGTTATTGGGGCGTCAACCGGAGGAACAGAGGCAATTCGCCATGTACTCCAGCCATTGCCGCTTTCAAGTCCGGGTATTCTGATCACGCAGCATATGCCGCCTGGCTTTACCCGCTCCTTCGCCGAACGTCTGAACAAGCTGTGCCAGATCAGCGTGAAAGAGGCGGAAGACGGCGAGCGCGTGCTGCCGGGACATGCGTATATCGCGCCGGGGGACAAGCATATGGAGCTGGCGC
This sequence comes from Enterobacter cloacae complex sp. P27C, assembly GCF_014895705.1. Classification (NCBI taxonomy): domain Bacteria; kingdom Pseudomonadati; phylum Pseudomonadota; class Gammaproteobacteria; order Enterobacterales; family Enterobacteriaceae; genus Enterobacter; species Enterobacter cloacae complex sp. P27C. The sequence goes on along the minus strand of NZ_JADBQB010000007.1, from coordinate 155,959 downwards.
GCAGCGGCGCTAACTATCAAATCAAAATTCATGACGGACCGCCGGTTAACCGGCACCGTCCGTCGGTGGATGTGCTGTTTCATTCGGTGGCGAAACATGCGGGGCGCAACGCCGTTGGGGTGATCCTGACGGGGATGGGCAACGACGGTGCCGCCGGAATGCTTGCAATGCACCAGGCTGGCGCCTGGACGATTGCGCAGAATGAAGCAAGTTGTGTGGTGTTCGGCATGCCGCGCGAGGCCATCAATATGGGTGGCGTGAGCGAAGTGGTCGATCTTAGCCAGGTAAGCCAGCAGATGCTGGCGAAAATCAGTGCCGGACAGGCAATACGTATTTGACTCAGGAGTATTATTTTATGGCGGATAAAGAGCTTAAGTTTTTGGTTGTGGATGACTTTTCCACCATGCGTCGCATTGTGCGCAACCTGCTGAAAGAGTTGGGCTTCAACAACGTTGAAGAAGCAGAAGACGGCGTGGATGCGCTGAACAAACTGCAGGCTGGCGGGTTTGGTTTTGTCATCTCCGACTGGAACATGCCGAATATGGACGGTCTGGAGCTACTGAAAACCATTCGTGCAGACGCGGGCATGGCGTCTATGCCGGTGCTGATGGTCACTGCAGAAGCGAAAAAAGAGAACATCATTGCCGCTGCACAGGCGGGCGCAAGCGGCTACGTGGTGAAGCCATTCACCGCAGCGACCCTGGAAGAGAAGCTCGGTAAGATCTTCGAGAAACTCGGCATGTGAGGTGTTGGTGATGATGCAACCTGCAATGAAACCCGTTGAAGAACACTCGCCGAGCGACATCATCGTCCGCATCGGCAGCCTGACGCGCATGCTGCGTGACAGCCTGCGTGAACTGGGGCTGGATCAGGCCATTGCCGAAGCGGCGGAAGCGATCCCGGACGCCCGCGACCGTCTGGACTACGTTGTGCAGATGACCGCCCAGGCGGCTGAACGCGCGCTGAACAGCGTTGAAGCGTCGCAGCCGCATCAGGACGCGATGGAAAAGGGCGCGAAAGCCCTGACCCAACGCTGGGATGAGTGGTTTGAGAACCCCATCGAGCTGGCGGATGCCCGAGAGCTGGTTACCGACACCCGTCAGTTCCTGGGGGATGTGCCGGGCCACACCAGCTTCACCAACGCCCAGCTGCTGGACATTATGATGGCGCAGGATTTCCAGGATCTGACCGGTCAGGTGATCAAGCGCATGATGGATGTGATTCAGGAGATTGAGCGCCAGCTGCTGATGGTGCTGCTGGAGAACATCCCGGAACCGGCCGCCCGTCCAAAACGCGAGAACGAAAGCCTGCTCAATGGTCCGCAGCTCGACGCCAGCAAGGCGGGCGTCGTGGCAAGCCAGGATCAGGTGGACGACCTGCTGGACAGCCTCGGCTTCTGATTGTCCATTTCGCCTCAGGGGGTTACGCCGCCTGAGGCGGTTTACGACAAAATCACCGAAAAGAGCCCGAATAAACGGGCTTTTCCCGCCATTGGATTTCCGCTGCGCTGGCATGATACCCGTGACGTAATGGGCTGAGCATGCACTGTGGCAGAAGAGAACGACGACAAAACGGAAGCCCCCACACCCCACCGACTAGAAAAGGCGCGTGAGGAAGGGCAGATCCCCCGATCCCGAGAATTGACCTCCCTGCTGATCCTTATCGTAGGCGTGTGCATTATCTGGTGGGGCGGGGAGTCGCTCGCCCGCAAGCTGGCGGGGATGCTCTCCACCGGCTTACGTTTTGACCACAGCATGGTCAACGACCCGAATCTGATCCTCAGCCAGATTATCCAGCTGATTAAAGGGGCCATGGTTGCGCTGCTGCCCCTCATTACCGGGGTGGTGCTGGTGGCGCTGGTCTCCCCGGTGATGCTGGGCGGGCTGGTCTTTAGCGGAAAATCGCTGCAACCTAAATTTTCAAAACTGAACCCGCTGCAGGGCATTGCGAAAATGTTCTCGGCGCAGACCGGGGCCGAGCTGCTCAAGGCTATTCTCAAATCGGTGCTGATGGGCAGTTCCGCAGGGTTTTTCCTCTGGTACCACTGGCCCGAAATGATGCGCCTTATCAGCGAGTCGCCCCTTACCGCGATGAGCAATGCGCTGAACCTTGTCGGGCTTTGCGCGCTGCTGGTGGTGCTCAGCATTATTCCGATGGTGGGTTTTGACGTTATCTTCCAGCTCTATTCCCACTTCAAGAAGCTGCGAATGTCACGTCAGGACATCCGCGACGAATATAAGCAGATGGAAGGTGACCCGCACGTGAAGGGGCGTATCCGGCAGATGCAGCGTGCCGCCGCCCGTCGCCGCATGATGGAAGACGTGCCGAAAGCGGACGTCATCGTTACCAACCCGACGCACTATTCCGTGGCGCTGCGCTATGACGAAAACAAAATGAGTGCGCCGAAAGTGGTGGCAAAAGGAGCGGGGCTGATTGCATTGCGCATCAGGGAAATTGGTACCGAAAACCGCGTGCCGATCCTGGAAGCGCCTCCGCTGGCGCGAGCCCTCTACCGCCACGCGGATATCGGACAACAGATCCCTGGACAGCTCTACGCCGCGGTGGCGGAAGTGCTGGCCTGGGTATGGCAGTTGAAGCGCTGGCGTCTGGCCGGCGGTCAACGGCCTGTCAAACCTGAGAACCTTCCGGTGCCTGCCGCGCTGGATTTTATGAACGAGAAGGACACTGATGGCTAATCTGGTGGCAATGTTGCGCCTGCCCGGCAACCTGAAATCGACTCAATGGCAGATCCTTGCCGGGCCGATCCTCATCCTGTTAATTCTGTCGATGATGGTACTGCCGCTCCCGGCGTTCATCCTCGATCTGCTTTTCACCTTCAATATTGCGCTGTCCATTATGGTGCTGCTTGTGGCGATGTTCACCCAGCGCACGCTGGAGTTCGCCGCGTTCCCGACCATTCTGCTGTTTACCACCCTGCTGCGACTGGCGCTGAACGTGGCCTCCACGCGTATCATCCTGATGGAAGGCCACACCGGGGCGGCAGCGGCGGGTAAGGTGGTCGAGGCCTTCGGTCACTTCCTGGTGGGCGGGAACTTCGCTATCGGGATCGTGGTGTTCGTCATCCTCGTTATCATCAACTTTATGGTTATCACCAAGGGTGCGGGGCGTATTGCGGAAGTGGGCGCGCGCTTTGTGCTCGACGGGATGCCGGGCAAGCAGATGGCGATCGACGCCGACCTGAACGCCGGGCTTATCGCTGAAGATGAAGCCAAAAAACGCCGTGCGGAAGTGACCCAGGAAGCGGACTTCTACGGCTCCATGGACGGTGCGAGTAAGTTTGTGCGCGGGGATGCCATCGCGGGCATCCTGATCATGGTGATTAACGTGGTCGGCGGCCTGCTGGTGGGGGTATTGCAGCACGGGATGGACATGGGACACGCGGCGGAAAGCTATACGCTGCTGACCATCGGTGACGGTCTGGTCGCGCAGATCCCGGCGCTGGTTATCTCCACGGCGGCGGGCGTTATCGTGACCCGCGTCAGTACCGATCAGGACGTTGGCGAGCAGATGGTGGGCCAGCTCTTCAGCAACCCGCGCGTTATGCTGCTGGCGGCTGCGGTGCTCGGGCTGCTCGGCCTGGTGCCGGGGATGCCAAACCTCGTGTTCCTGCTGTTTACGGCGGGGCTGCTGGGGCTGGCCTGGTGGATGCGTGGCCGTGAGACCAGGCCGGCTGCGGATCCGGTTCCGGTGAAAATGCCGGAGAACACCCAGGCCGTCGAAGCAACCTGGAACGACGTTCAGCTGGAAGATTCCCTGGGAATGGAAGTGGGGTATCGCCTGATCCCGATGGTGGATTTCCAGCAGGATGGCGAGCTGCTCGGCCGCATCCGCAGCATCCGTAAAAAATTCGCCCAGGACATGGGCTTCCTGCCGCCGGTGGTGCATATCAAGGACAATATGGACCTGCCGCCTGCGCGCTATCGTATTCTGATGAAGGGTGTTGAAATTGGCAGCGGCGATGCTTACCCGGGACGCTGGCTGGCGATTAACCCTGGCACTGCAGCTGGCACGCTGCCGGGCGAGCAGACCGTCGATCCGGCCTTTGGCCTGGCGGCAATCTGGATTGAAAGCGCGCTGAAAGAGCAGGCGCAAATTCAGGGTTATACGGTTGTCGAAGCCAGTACCGTGGTGGCAACCCACCTTAATCACCTGATTGGGCAATTCTCGGCCGAGCTGTTTGGCCGTCAGGAAGCGCAGCAGCTTCTCGATCGCGTGACGCAGGAGATGCCGAAGCTGACGGAAGACCTGGTGCCGGGCGTGCTGACGTTAACTACGCTGCACAAGGTGCTGCAAAACCTGCTTGAGGAAAAAGTGCCGATCCGCGATATGCGTACCATCCTGGAAACCCTTGCCGAGCATGCGCCGCTGCAGAGCGATCCGCACGAGCTGACAGCGGTGGTGCGCGTGGCGCTGGGGCGTGCGATCACCCAGCAGTGGTTCCCCGGAACCGGCGAAGTCCAGGTGATTGGCCTCGATACGCCGCTTGAACGCCTGCTGCTGCAGGCCCTGCAGGGCGGCGGCGGCCTCGAGCCTGGCCTGGCGGATCGCCTGCTGGAGCAAACTCAGGAGGCGCTGGCGCGTCAGGAGATGCTGGGCGCGCCGCCGGTGCTGCTGGTCAACCACGCGCTGCGTCCGCTGCTGTCGCGCTTCCTGCGCCGCAGCCTGAATCAGCTTGTTGTGCTGTCGAATCTGGAACTGTCGGATAACCGCCATATCCGCATGACGGCAACGATTGGAGGAAAATAATGAAATGGCTATGGATTTTGCTCTTCCCGCTGGTGGCTCAGGCTGCCGGGGAAGGGACCTGGCAGGCAAGCAGCATGGGCGTGACCCTCAGCAACCGGGGTGTCGCCATGTCTTCTAATCCGCTGTCGCCCTCTGAAACGGTTTCTGGTCAGATGGGGATGGTGGTGTGGAACTACAGGCTGATTGGCCCAACGCCAGCCGGACTGCGGGTGCGCCTCTGCTCACAGACCCGCTGCACGGAAATCGACGGCGAAAATGGCACAACGCAGGCGTTCAACGGCGTGCCGGCCATTGAACCTTTACGTTTTATCTGGGAAGTGCCGGGCGGAGGACGTTTGATCCCGGCGCTGAAGGTGCAGAGCAATTCTGTCATCGTCAACTACCGCTAGCTGCCTGCCTTTGTCACCAGCCATCAGTCAATTCTGATGGCTGTCTCGCAAAATTGACCTCACCTTTTGATGCAACAGAAACGCTGTTTTATAAATTAGTGACACGCGTGACGCGACTCTTTGCATTTTTGCCATTTACCCTGCCCGTGATGGCAGAAACAGAAAGGTATCAGGACGTCGTTGCATTTACTGTAGCCGTGTAAAAACTCCCCGATGAGCCTTACTTGCAGGGAGTCTCCCAAATTTGCTTAGGGTTGACGGCAATGAAAACACGTAAAATTGGACTCGCAAATTATCTTGCTTACGGGGCAGGCGATTTTCTCGGGGCTGGTACGACCGCTCTGACGGCGGCCTGGCTTTTGTATTTTTATACCACCTTCTGTGGACTCACACCGATTGAAGCAACCTTCATCTTTGCCGCTGCGAGGGTGCTGGATGCTGTTGTCAGCCCGTTAATGGGCTTTTTGACGGATAACTTCGGTACGACCTGGCCTGGAAAGCGCTTTGGTCGCCGTAAGTTCTTTATCCTGCTAGGCATTCCGTGCGTGTTCAGCTACTCGTTGATGTGGGTAGGGGACATGAATTTCTGGTACTACCTGCTGACCTATCTGGTGTTTGATATTGTCTACACCATGATTCTGGTGCCTTACGAGACGCTGGTGCCGGAAATGACCGACGACTTCAAACAGAAAACCAAGTTCTCCGGGGCGCGTATTTCTATGGCGCAGATGTCAGCGATTCTGGCCTCCTTCCTGCCGGGGATCCTGCTCACCCACTTCGGTAAAGACAACGCCATCTCATTCTTTTACGCAAGCCTGGTTTTCTCCGTGCTGTGCGCCCTGATGCTGACCTTTGTCTGGTTCTTTACCTGGGAGCGCCCGCGTGAGGAGTGGTCTGAAGCGGCGCTGCGTGCCGAAGAAGAGAAGAAGAAACTGACGCTGGGGCAAAGCATCAATCGTCTGTTTGTCGAATTAAGCTCTACGCTGCGCATCAAGATTTTCCGCCAGCATCTTGGCATGTACCTCGGCGGCTACATCGCACAGGACGTATTTAACGCAGTCTTCACCTACTACGTGGTGTTTGTGCTGATGCAGGAAGCGTCAATGGCGTCCAACCTGCTGGGCACGATGGCTATCTTCCAGTTCCTCGCCGTGATCGGGATGATCCCGCTGTGTATTCGCTTCGGACCTGCGCCGTCCTACCGCATGGTGGTGGTGCTGTTTGGCCTGGCGTCTCTCTCTTACGCCATGCTCTATTACGCCGGTCTGAGCGACGTCTACGCTCTGCTGTTGCTGATCTCTGCGGTGGCTGGGCTGGGTCGCGGCGGTATTAACTACGTGCCATGGAATACCTATACCTACATTGCTGACGTGGATGAAGCGATCACCGGCCAGCGCCGGGAAGGGATTTTCGCTGGCATCATGACCCTGACCCGTAAGGCGTCACAGGCCGGTGCGGTGATGCTGGTAGGCATCGTGATGCAAATGTCCGGCTTTGTCAGCGGTCAGAAGGTACAGCCTGCGGAAGTGAGCCACACCATTCTGCTGATCCTGAGCGTGGGCACCATCCTGGTGCTGTTCTGCGGTTTCCTCGTTTCCCTGCGCTTCAGGCTTAATTTGCAGACCCACAGCACGCTGCGCGAGGAGACCGCGAAAATGCGTGAGTGTGGTCATGCGATGCCGGAGTCAGCGACGCCACACGCCCGCGCCACCGTCGAGATGCTGGCCGGTATGCCTTATGAGTCACTGTGGGGCAATAACAACATCGGTTATCTGAATCGCAATAAGCCAGCTGCATCTTCGCTGAAGGATCGCGCGGTACTCAATTCGACATACAACAGAGGTTAAGATGATGAAAGTTTGGCCTGTCAAACATAGCCCGCTATTGCGTCAGCCAGAGCGCTTTATCGCCCGGGACGAGCTGAAATCACTGATTCAAAAAGTGACGCACAACCTGGTCAATATCCACGACAAAACGGGTGAATTTTTGCTGCGGCTGGACGACGGGCGCGTGATCGACACCAAAGGCTGGGCCGGATGGGAGTGGACGCACGGCGTCGGCCTGTATGGCATCTGGCAGTACTACTGCCAGACCGGTGACGAAGGGATGCGCAACATTATCGACAGCTGGTTTGCCGACCGCTTTGCGGAAGGCGCCACCACCAAAAACGTCAATACGATGTCGCCGTTTCTGACGCTGGCCTATCGCTACGAAGAGAGCAAAAACCCGGCCTGGCTGCCGTGGCTGGAAAGCTGGGCGGAGTGGGCGATGACTGAAATGCCACGCACCGAACACGGCGGCATGCAGCACATCACGCTGGCGGAAGAGAATCATCAACAGATGTGGGACGACACGCTGATGATGACGGTGCTGCCGCTGGCGAAAATCGGCAGGCTGCTGAATAAGCCGGAGTACGTAGAGGAGGCGATTTATCAGTTCCTGCTCCACGTGCAGAACCTGATGGACCGGGAGACCGGGCTGTGGTTCCACGGCTGGAGCTACGACGGCAACCATAACTTTGCCCGGGCCCGCTGGGCGCGCGGCAACAGCTGGCTCACCATCGTGATCCCCGACTTCCTCGAACTGGTTGATCTGCCTGAAAACAACGCCGTGCGCCGTTATCTGGTGCAGGTGCTGAATGCGCAGATCGCCGCGCTGGCAAAATGTCAGGACGAAAGCGGGTTGTGGCATACGCTGCTGGACGATCCTGATTCTTATCTGGAGGCGTCGGCCACGGCAGGGTTTGCCTACGGAATTCTGAAGGCCGTGCGCAAGCGTTATGTCGGCGCAGAGTACGCTGAGGTGGCGGAGAAAGCGATTCGCGGTATTGTGCAAAATATCTCGCCGGAAGGGGAGCTGCTGCAAACCTCGTTCGGGACGGGAATGGGCAGCGATCTCGATTTTTATCGTCAAATACCGCTGACGTCGATGCCGTATGGCCAGGCAATGGCGATTCTGTGCCTGACGGAGTATTTACGCAAATATTTCTGACGGCTGCTTAATAATTTCATTACTGCAAAGCCCCTCCTTAAAGGGGCTTTTTTTATAATAACGGCGGGTAAATATAATACGCCATAAATATGATGTTCCGTTTATATTTACGACGTGAATAATACAATTAAAATAAATTTAGGCTGTTATTAATATGTGATTTTCTTCACAAAATGCATTCCGTATTTATCCTATTTTTTAATTGCATTAAGACTCTTCCAATACACATTTAAGGAGTGACGCAATGGAAAATGCAATGGGCAGTATTGTTATTAATCCTTCTGTAAATATGCATGCCGATAAAATGTCGGATGAACATCTTCAAATGTTCGAATCGGTTTTCAATGATATCGACGGCGCGGGCTATACCCCGCTAATGTTTGTCGGTAGCCAGCTCGTGGCTGGCCAACTGCATACCTTTATTGCGCTTCGCCGTTTCATGCATGCAAAGGGGCAGGAAAAATCACTGGTTAAGGTCATTATTTTTCAAAGCCTGAACAATGAGTTGGCTATTCATTCGATCTCAGAATTCTAATCATTTTATTTACGGATAATTATTTAAACTGAAAAGGAAATCATTATGTGGAAATCAGCGAAAAGAGATGAATTTATTCCGTTGGACGCGCCTGTGGCCGGTTATGAAATTGGGGTGCCAGGTATTAAAGGACCTTCACCGTTATTTGTTATTCGCGCAAAACTGAATAATGGTATTCATCCGGGTAAATGGGTGTTCGGCAATACGGCTTGGGTCCCGTGGGGAGGGAGCGAGCACCTGTGTAATGAATTTGAAATTTACGTGGGCGCGTTAAAATGGGTAGACGTTAAGGGGAAAAATTTCCCACCGAATATGGTTGAGGCGGGGCATGAAGCCAATGGTGCTAAGCTCTACGTTGCACGTGCAAAATTCGATAATGGCCTCTTTGTTGGTAAAGCAGGAAGCCACCTTAGCAGAGGATGCTGCATCGGTTATAACGGCAGAGAGTATGAATTAGATACCTTCCAGGTGCTCGTTCACGACTAACCGCAATCATTCATAAAAAAACCCGGCGACCGCCGGGTTTCTTTTTTACATACGTTCTACGGTTTCGATACCCAGGGTATCCAGACCCAGCTTCAGGGTCTTCGCCGTCAGCTGAGCCAGCTTCAGGCGGCTGTTACGCACCGATTCATTTTCTGCAGACAGAATAGGACAGTGCTCGTAGAAGCCGGAGAACAGACCCGCCAGATCGTACAGGTAAGCACACATCACGTGCGGCGTGCCGTCACGCGCGACAACCGTCAGCGTCTCTTCGAACTGCAGCAGACGCGCCGCCAGCTGTGCTTCACGATCTTCCGTGATGGTCACTGTCGCATTCGCCAGCACGCTTTCATCAATGTTCGCCTTGCGGAACACGGAGAGCACGCGGGTATAGGCGTACTGCATGTACGGCGCCGTGTTGCCTTCAAACGCCAGCATGTTGTCCCAGTCGAAGATGTAGTCGGTGGTGCGGTTCTTGGAAAGATCCGCGTATTTCACCGCGCCGATACCGACGGCGTTGGCCAGTTTTTCCAGTTCGTCAGCAGGCATGTCCGGGTTCTTCTCTGCCACCAGGCGACGGGCGCGCTCCAGCGCTTCGTCCAGCAGATCGGAAAGCTTCACGGTACCGCCCGCGCGGGTTTTGAACGGCTTGCCGTCTTTACCCAGCATCATGCCGAACATGTGGTGTTCCAGCGGCACGCAGTCCGGCACGTAACCGGCTTTACGCACGATAGTCCACGCCTGCATCAGGTGCTGGTGCTGACGGGAGTCGATGTAGTACAGCACGCGGTCCGCATGCAGGGTTTCGTAACGGTATTTCGCACACGCGATGTCCGTGGTGGTGTAGAGATAGCCGCCATCCTTTTTCTGGATAATCACGCCCATCGGTTCGCCTTCCTTGTTTTTGTACTCATCAAGGAACACTACCGTTGCGCCTTCGCTCTCCACCGCCAGGTTTTTGGCTTTCAGGTCCGCCACAATGCCTGGCAGCATCGGGTTGTACAGGCTTTCACCCATCACGTCGTCGCGAGTCAGGGTCACGTTCAGACGGTTATAGGTAAGCTGGTTCTGGGACATGGTGATGTCAACCAGCTTGCGCCACATCTCGAGGAAGTATTGATCCCCGCCCTGCAGCTTCACCACGTAGCTGCGCGCGCGCTCGGCAAAGGCTTCGTCTTCGTCATAGTGCTTTTTGGCTTCGCGGTAGAACCCTTCCAGGTCCGCCAGCGCCATTTCACCCGCGTTTTCCTGCTGCTGTTTTTCCAGGTAAGCAATCAGCATGCCGAACTGGGTGCCCCAGTCGCCCACGTGGTTCGCGCGGATCACCTTGTGACCGAGGAACTCAAGGGTGCGTACCGCGGCGTCACCGATGATGGTGGAGCGCAGGTGGCCTACGTGCATCTCCTTCGCCACGTTCGGGGCAGAGTAGTCGACCACCACGGTCTGCGCTTCCGGCTGGGAAACGCCCAGACGGTCAGATTTCAGCGCCGCGTCAACGTGGCTCGCCAGGAACGCAGGCTCAAGGAAAATATTGATAAAGCCCGGACCAGCAATTTCGGTTTTGCTGGCAATGCCGGAGAGATCCAGATGCGTCAGTACCTGCTCAGCGAGCTGTCGCGGCGGCATGCCCAGTTTTTTAGCCACTGCCATCACGCCATTAGCCTGATAGTCGCCAAACTGTACTTTTGCTGACTGACGAACCTGCGGTTCGCAATCCGCAGGTGCGCCTGCGGCAATCAGTGCCTGACTGACTTTTTCGGAGAGAAGAGCCTGAATATTCACCTGGATACCTTACGTTTTTGATGCGGGCTTACAACCGCCCGCGCCAGTTAAAGAATTTAGGGCGGGAGTATACTGCAAATGCCTTCTGGCGTCAGCATTGCGGGGCCCGAAGATTGCTCAGAATCCAGGCTAAGAAAGCGTGCATAACCATGCAGTCATAAAAAGCCGGATTCTGCGGTTGGTCAAAACGGGGCAACGGAGTAAATTAGCGGCTTTGCGACACGAAAAGAGACTGACTTATGGCGAACTGGCAATCCATTGACGAACTGCATGATATTTCCGCAGATTTACCGCGCTTCACAAAGGCGTTCACAGAACTTGCCACCCGTCTTGGTCTGGATATCGTGCCGCTTGAGGCGGATCACATTTCCTTACGCTGCCACCAGAATGCCACCGCCGAGCGCTGGCGTCGCGGGTTTGAACAGTGCGGCGAGTTGCTCTCTGAGAACATCATCAATGGACGCCCCATTTGTCTGTTCAAACTGCATGAGCCGGTGAACGTGGCGCACTGGCAGTTCACCGTGGTTGAACTGCCGTGGCCGGGCGAGAAACGCTATCCGCACGAAGGCTGGGAGCATATCGAAATCGTCCTGCCGGGTGAGCCGGAAACGTTGAACGCGCGCGCCCTGGCCCTGCTGTCAGACGACGGGTTAAGCAAGCCGGGGATTTTTGTGAAGACGAGTTCACCCAAAGGCGAGCGCGAGCGTCTGCCTAACCCGACGCTGGCCGTGACGGACGGGCAGGTGACCGTGAAATTTCATCCCTGGACCATTGAGCAGATCGTTGCCAGCGAAGCCTGAGAGTTGTGATTCGTCGCTGAGACACGAAACGAGAGGCGTGCCATGATGGCGCGTTAAGCTGATTTTAAGGAGAAGCAGATGGCGCTGCTGGAGATTTGTTGTTACAGCGTGGCGTGTGCCGTAACGGCGCAACAGATGGGAGCTGACCGGATTGAGCTATGCGCCGCCCCGAAAGAAGGGGGGTTAACGCCTTCATACGGCGTGTTGAAGTCTGCCCGCCAGGCCGTCACCATCCCGGTCCACCCGATTATTCGCCCTCGCGGCGGCGATTTTTGTTACACGGCGGGCGAGTTCAGTGCCATGCTTGAAGATATCGCCCTTGTTCGCGACCTGGGGTTCCCAGGCCTGGTGACCGGCCTGCTTGATGAAGACGGACATGTCGACCTGCCGCGGATGCGTAAGGTAATGGACGCCGCGAAAGGAATGGCCGTCACATTTCATCGTGCGTTTGATATGTGCAAAGATCCCCTGCAAGCATTTGATACGCTTGCCGAACTTGGCGTGGCGCGCGTCCTGACATCGGGACAGCAGTCTTCGGCGGAAAAAGGTCTGCAATTAATTACGGAACTAAAAGCACATTCCGGTGTTCCAATAATAATGGCGGGTGCGGGAGTCCGTGCCAGCAATCTGGAACGGTTTTTAAACGCCGGGGTGGAAGAGCTTCACAGCTCTGCGGGGAAATGGATACCTTCACCCATGCGTTATCGCAATACAGGGCTGTCAATGTCGACGGATGCTGAAGCGGATGAATATTCTCGCTACGGCGTAGAGGGAGAGTCGGTTGCGGAAATGAAGTCGCTGATTGAGCGTCATCACGTGTAGCAACGTACCGATTTTTACCGCGCATCATGTCGCCCAATATGATGCTTGCTTGTACCAGGCCCCTGCAATTTCAACAGGGGCCTTTTTTTATCCCCTCACCCCACAGGGGAGAGGGAAAAACTACGGCTTGGTCGCAATCAACACCGCACGCATCGGTGCAGGATAGCCTTCAACGGTTTTGCTGTGGTCGGCCGGGTCGAGGAACTGCTCCAGCGATTCGGTGATCATCCAGTCGGTGCGGCGCTGCTCTTCGATAGACGTTACGCAAACATCGGCAATGCGCACATCCACAAATCCGCATTTCTCCAGCCAGTTTTTCAGCGCCAGCGCGGACGGGATGAAGTAAACGTTGCGCATCTGCGCGTAGCGATCGCCCGGCACCAGAACCGCATGCTCATCGCCTTCAATCACCAGCGTTTCCAGCACCAGCTCGCCGCCGCTGACCAGCTGATCTTTGAGCTGCCACAGGTGTTCAAGTGGGGAACGACGATGATACAGCACGCCCATTGAGAAGACTGTATCGAACGCTTTCAGGGCAGGGAGCTGCTCGATGCCCAGCGGCAGCAGGTGCGCGCGCTGGTCGTTGCCGAGCAGTTTTCGCACCGCCTCAAACTGGCACAGGAAGAGCTGCATCGGGTCGATGCCGACCGCCAGATGGGCTCCCGCGCCAATCATGCGCCACATGTGGTAACCGCTGCCGCAGCCTACGTCCAGAATGGTGCGCCCGGTCAGGTCGGAAAGGTGCGGCAGTACGCGATCCCACTTCCAGTCTGAACGCCACTCGGTATTGATGTTCACGCCGTACAGCGAGAACGGCCCTTTGCGCCACGGCATTAAATTACGCATCAGCGTTTCGATGCGGTTGATCTGCCCGGCAGGGAGCGGCTCTGCGCTTTCCGCCGTCACGCTGTGCAGTAAATCCAGACGATGCGGCGTCAGCTCCGGCAGATACTCCACGGCATTTGACCACTGCTTTAACAGGCCGTGCTGCTGATCGCGCTGCCAGGCGGCAATCTGCGCCGGCAGGGTCTCCAGCCAGTGGGAAAGATGGTTTTTAGCAATCAGCTGATAAAAGTTGCTGAATTCAATCATGCGGCATCCCCGGCTTTTAGCGCCACCAGAGAGCCAAAGTTAAAGCACTGGAACCACAGTTCGCTGTGCTCAAAACCGGCTTTGTGCAGGCGCGCTTTATGGGTTTCCACGGAGTCCGTCAGCATCACGTTTTCCAGCATGCTGCGCTTCTGGCTGATCTCCAGCTCGCTGTAGCCGTTCGCCCGTTTGAAATCGTGGTGCATGTTGAACAGCAGCTCGCCTACTTTGGCATCCTCAAAGCTGAATTTCTCAGAAAGCACCAGCGCGCCGCCGGGATTCAGCCCCTGGTAAATTTTGTCCAGCAGCAGCTGGCGATCTTCAGGCACCAGGAACTGCAGGGTAAAATTCAGCACTACCATCGAGGCGTTGTTAATCTCGATCTCGCGGATATCGCCTTCCACCACGTCCACCGGAACGGGCGCTTTGTACGCGTCAATATGGCGACGGCAGCGTTCCACCATGGCCGGGGAGTTATCGACGGCAATGATTCGGCAGCCATCGTGATGAATGTTACGACGTACCGACAGCGTTGCCGCGCCGAGCGAGCAGCCCAGGTCATAGACCTGCGTACCGGGTTGAACGAAGCGCTCAGCCAGCATACCGATCATAGAGATAATATTGGAATAACCGGGTACAGAGCGCTGGATCATATCCGGGAAGACTTCGGCTACCCGTTCATCGAAGGTCCAGTCGCCCAGGCTGGCGATAGGCGCGGAAAAAAGCGTGTCGCGATCTGACATAACGTAAAAATCCGGGAAAAATAAAGTGGCGTATTGTGCGCTAATGGAGGGAGAAAACCAACTCCCACGGCATATACCACAGGTTAGCCAGCACCATCAGCAAAAGCGAACACCAGGTCGCGCTCATGCCGGAACGACGCCAGCGGAATAAACGGTGGTGAAAGCCGTAATAATGCATTAACCGGCCGGCAATAAGCATCAGACCACAAATATGCACCATCCAGGTTTCCGCGCCATTCATCTCCATAAACAGCAGCAGGATGAGAGCAACGGGGATGTATTCCACCGCATTACCGTGAATGCGAATAGCGCTTTGCAGTTCGGAGAAACCGCCGTCGCCGTAAGAGACGCGGTACTGCATCCTGAGGCGCACAACATCAAACGAAAATTTAATCAGCAGTAATGCACCTAACACCGCATACAGCGCGCTGACCATACTAACTCCCTGTTTTTGGCAGATGGCACTTCACTATGATAGGGGGTGATATCAGAAAAGAGAAGATTGTTGTGGGATGGAAGGGGCGCTGCCCACGGACGGCACCGCGGCCTGCAAGGCCTGCCACAGAGCATCGACCAGTTCGGGCGCCTGAGCAATATCCGGCGTGTGCAAAAAGAGGTACGGCGTGGTGGTGTGCTCCCAGCTCGCGAGTTTTTGCAGCCAGACGGCGAACATCGCCTGATTTTGCTGCATATTGTCGCTGCCGATGAACCTGACCATCGGGTTCTGTGCGGTCACGATGGCGTGGACCGGCACTTTCGGTTTTTTACGCTGGGCTTCAACGATGGCCTCGTTATGCGGTACCGCGCTGTGCACCGGACGACTGTCGAGGATCACCCGGTTAACGGAACGATCCAGCAGGCCGCGGTTAAGCGCTTTTTCGGCTTCGCCTTTCGCAAAGAAGTCCTGATGTCGGACTTCCACGCCGTAGGTGAATTCGCGGGGCAGGGCGTCCAGGAACTGCCACAGGGCGGGCAGATCGCGCGGGCCAAACGTGGCGGGAAGCTGGAGCCAGTATTGTCCAATTCGGTTCGCCAGCGGCGACATGCGCGCGAAAAATTCTTCCGTTAAGTCCCCGCAGTTGCGCAGCGCGGCCTGGTGGGAAATGGTCGCCGGAAACTTAAAGCAGAAACGGAAATCGTCCGTTGTTTGCTCCCGCCAGCGTTCGACTATCTCGGCTTTGGGCAGTGCATACAGCGTGGTGTTACCCTCGACGCAGTTAAAGTGTCGGGCATACTCTTCAAGGCTGGTAATGCCCAGGCGCACCCATTTCGGGTGCGACCACTGGGGCAGGCCCACGTACATCATAGCGCGCTTAAAATCTCATCCGTGCTGCGCACGCGTCCGATGCGCGGGAAGATATGGGTCATGCTGCCCTGATGCTGCTCCGCGGAAGCCGCGCTGCAGGCATCTTCAGCAATCACCAGATTAAAGCCCAGCTCCCAGGCGTTACGGGCTGTCGATTCCACGCCGATGTTGGTGGATATGCCGCACAGAATAATGGTGTCGATACCGCGGCGGCGAAGCTGCAGCTCAAGGTCGGTCCCGTAGAACGCGCCCCACTGGCGTTTAGTTACTTCGATATCGCTGTCGCGTTTGCCCAGCGACACCGGGTACGTCCACCAGTTTTCCGGCAGGGCATGCGCGGGCGCCTGGGCATCAACGGGCTGTTTTAACGCCTCGGCGAAATCAGCGGACCAGCCGACGCGCACCATGACCACAGTGGCACCGCTGGCGCGGCACTTCTCGGCCAGGCGAGCGGCGCGGCTGACGACTTCGTCCGCTGCGTGTGGGCCACCGGCGAAGGGCAGGATCCCTTCCTGTAAATCAATCACAACAAGCGCGGTTTTGCGGGCATCAAGTGTTAACATCGTCACTCCAGGTAAATTAATCACTTCCGTAACACCTTACGACGTGATGACCTGTTATCGGTCGGATAATTTTGTTAATTTTTGTGAGAATGCGCAATAAGAGTGCAGCAAACGACCGTCTGGCGGTGGTTCGCTCTTATCGTCCGGCGGAATTTCCAGTATAATAGCCGCCTTTTTTCATCCAGTTGTGACATACAGAAAGCTGCGACATAGTAGCCTGCATACCAGGCGACATTTAGCCTGCGGCTAATTAAGGGATATCTCATGCGTACAGAATATTGCGGGCAGCTGCGTCAGTCCCACGTCGGACAGCAGGTCACCCTGTGTGGTTGGGTCAACCGTCGTCGTGATCTTGGTAGCCTTATCTTCATCGATATGCGCGACCGTGAAGGTATCGTTCAGGTGTTCTTCGACCCGGATCGCGCAGATGCGCTGAAGCTGGCCTCTGAGCTGCGTAATGAGTTCTGCATTCAGGTCACCGGCACCGTGCGTGCGCGTGACGAGAAAAACGTTAACGCAGACATGGCGACGGGCGCTATCGAAGTGCTGGCGTCCGATCTGGTTATCATCAACCGTGCCGAAGCGCTGCCGCTGGACTCCAACCACGTCAACACTGAAGAAGCGCGTCTGAAATACCGCTACCTGGATCTGCGTCGTCCGGAAATGGCTCAGCGCCTGAAAACCCGTGCGAAAATCACCAGCCTGGTGCGTCGCTTTATGGATGACCACGGTTTCCTCGATATTGAAACCCCGATGCTGACCAAAGCCACGCCGGAAGGCGCGCGCGATTACCTGGTGCCATCCCGCGTTCATAAAGGCAAATTCTACGCGCTGCCGCAGTCACCGCAGCTGTTCAAACAGCTGCTGATGATGTCCGGCTTCGACCGCTATTATCAAATCGTTAAGTGCTTCCGCGACGAAGACCTGCGCGCTGACCGTCAGCCAGAATTTACCCAGATCGATGTTGAGACTTCCTTCATGACCGCCGAACAGGTGCGTGAAGTGATGGAAGCGCTGGTGCGTAGCCTGTGGAACGACGTGAAGGGCGTTGAGCTGGGCGATTTCCCGATCATGACCTTCGCCGAAGCGGAACGTCGCTACGGCTCCGACAAACCAGACCTGCGTAACCCGATGGAGCTGGTGGACGTGGCTGACCTGGTGAAATCCGTTGAGTTCGCGGTATTCGCGGGACCGGCTAACGATCCGAAAGGCCGCGTGGCTGCCCTGCGCGTACCGGGCGGCGCGGCGCTGAGCCGTAAGCAGATTGATGACTACGGCAACTTTATTAAGATCTACGGCGCGAAAGGTCTGGCCTATATTAAAGTGACCGAGCGTGCGAAAGGTCTGGAAGGGGTCACCAGCCCGGTGGCGAAATTCCTGAACGCGGACATCGTGGAAGCGATCCTTGAGCGCACCGGTGCGCAGGACGGCGACATGATCTTCTTCGGCGCAGACAACAAGAAAGTCGTTGCGGATGCGATGGGCGCGCTGCGTCTGAAGCTCGGCAAAGACCTGAACCTGACCGACGAAAGCAAATGGGCGCCGCTGTGGGTTATCGACTTCCCGATGTTTGAAGACGACGGTGAAGGCGGCCTGACCGCGATGCACCACCCGTTCACCTCGCCAAAAGAGATGACGGCGGCAGAGCTGAAAGCGGCGCCGGAAGAGGCAGTGGCAAACGCTTATGACATGGTTATCAACGGCTATGAAGTGGGCGGCGGTTCCGTGCGTATTCACAGCGGTGAAATGCAGCAGACCGTGTTCGGCATTCTGGGTATTAACGAGCAGGAGCAGCGCGAGAAGTTTGGCTTCCTGCTGGACGCCCTGAAGTACGGCACGCCTCCGCACGCGGGTCTGGCCTTCGGTCTCGACCGTCTGACCATGCTGCTGACCGGCACCGATAACATTCGTGACGTTATCGCCTTCCCGAAAACCACTGCCGCAGCGTGTCTGATGACCGAAGCGCCAAGCTTTGCCAACCCGGCAGCGCTGGCCGAACTGGGCATTGAAGTGGTGAAGAAGGAAGAGAAAAACTGATATGGCATATAAGCTTCCCGTTTCTGTCCTGGTGGTCATTTATGCAGAAGACACGAAGCGGGTGCTGATGTTGCAGCGGCGCGACGATCCTGATTTCTGGCAGTCGGTTACCGGCAGCCTGGAAGAGGGGGAGACCGCGCCGCAGGCCGCCGCGCGTGAAGTAAAGGAAGAGGTCACCATTGACGTTGCTCATGAGCAACTGACCCTGAAGGACTGTCAGCGCACGGTGGAGTTTGAAATTTTTAGCCATTTACGTCATCGCTATGCGCCGGGCATTGAGCGCAACACGGAGTCGTGGTTCTGTCTCGCGCTCCCCCATGAGCGGGAGATCGTGTTTACCGAACACCTGAACTACCGCTGGGTGAACGCGGCGGATGCCGCCGCACTGACCAAGTCGTGGAGCAACCGGCAGGCGATTGAAGAATTTGTAATTAACGCGGCCTGAGAAGGCGCGATTTTTGGAGAACTTTTTATGGCAGGTCATAGTAAGTGGGCCAACACCAAACACCGTAAAGCGGCACAGGATGCCAAGCGCGGTAAGATCTTTACCAAAATCATTCGCGAGCTGGTGACAGCAGCGCGTCTGGGCGGCGGCGACCCGGCTTCTAACCCACGCCTGCGCGCGGCGGTAGATAAAGCGCTGTCTAACAACATGACGCGTGACACCCTGAACCGTGCTATCGCACGCGGCGTGGGCGGTGATGAAGACGCGAACATGGAAACCATCATTTATGAAGGTTACGGCCCTGGCGGTACTGCGGTGATGGTTGAATGCCTGTCTGACAACCGTAACCGTACCGTTGCGGAAGTGCGCCACGCGTTCACCAAAACCGGTGGCAACCTGGGCACTGACGGCTCCGTAGCTTACCTGTTCAGCAAAAAAGGCGTCATCTCTTTCGAGAAAGGCGACGAAGATGCGATCATGGAAGCGGCGTTAGAAGCGGGTGCGGAAGACGTGGTGACCTACGATGATGGTGCCATTGACGTCTACACCGCGTGGGAAGAGATGGGTGCCGTGCGCGATGCGCTGGAAGCGGCGGGCCTGAAAGCGGACAACGCTGAAGTCTCCATGATCCCGTCCACCAAAGCGGATATGGATGCAGAAACCGCACCGAAACTGCTGCGTCTGATCGACATGCTCGAAGACTGCGACGACGTGCAGGAAGTGTACCACAACGGTGAAATCTCTGATGAGGTTGCAGCGACTCTCTGATGAGAGCCTGTAAACCGTTTACGGGAGACGCGTGATGTCGATTATCCTCGGGATTGACCCCGGCTCGCGCGTCACCGGGTATGGCGTTATCCGTCAGGTGGGACGCCAGCTAACCTACCTCGGCAGTGGATGCATTCGCACCAAAGTGGACGATCTGCCGTCGCGCCTCAAGCTTATTTATGCGGGCGTATCGGAGATCATCACCCAGTTTCAGCCAGACTATTTCGCCATTGAGCAGGTCTTTATGGCGAAGAACGCGGATTCGGCGCTGAAGCTCGGTCAGGCGCGTGGGGTGGCCATCGTGGCTGCGGTGAACCAGGATTTGCCGGTATTCGAATACGCCGCGCGCCAGGTTAAGCAGACGGTGGTGGGCATCGGTAGCGCGGAGAAGAGCCAGGTGCAGCACATGGTGCGCACCCTGCTGAAGCTTCCCGCGAACCCGCAGGCCGACGCCGCCGATGCGCTGGCGATTGCAATTACCCACTGCCACGTCAGCCAGAACGCGATGCAAATGAGCGAGTCGCGGCTCAATCTGGCGCGAGGCAGGTTACGATAATCAGAAATCAGGCTGGATAAACATCCAGCCTTTTTTTATTATGTCGGCAGTTAATTTCTCCCAGAACGCAGGAGCGTCACGTGATAGGCAGACTCAGAGGCATCATCATTGAAAAACAACCCCCGTTAGTGCTGCTGGAAGTGGGTGGCGTGGGCTATGAAGTCCATATGCCGATGACCTGCTTCTACGAGCTGCCGGACGCGGGCAAAGAGGCGATTGTCTTTACCCAGTTTGTGGTGCGTGAAGACGCTCAGCTGCTGTACGGCTTTAACAACAAGCAGGAACGCACCCTGTTTCGCGAGCTGATTAAAACCAACGGTGTGGGGCCTAAGCTGGCGCTGGCGATTTTGTCCGGCATGTCCGCTCCGCAGTTTGTGAATGCCGTTGAGCGCGAAGATCCCGCGGCGCTGGTTAAGCTTCCGGGCATTGGTAAGAAAACCGCAGAGCGTCTGATAGTTGAGATGAAAGACCGCTTTAAAGGTCTGCACGGCGATCTGTTCACTCCGGCTGCCGATTTGGTTCTGACTGCTCCGGGTGCGCCTGCCTCTGATGATGACGCCGAGCAGGAAGCGGTTGCCGCGCTGGTGGCGCTGGGCTATAAACCTCAGGAGGCCAGCCGGATGGTGAGCAAAATTGCCAAACCGGACGCCAGCAGTGAAACTCTGATTCGTGAAGCGCTGCGCGCTGCATTGTGAGGTAAAGGATGATTGAAGCAGACCGCCTGGTATCGGCAGGCACCCTTCAGGCAGAAGACGTGGTGGATCGTGCGATCCGCCCGAAGCTGCTTGATGAGTACATCGGCCAGCCGCAGGTACGTTCCCAGATGGAGATTTTCATCCAGGCGGCAAAGCTGCGCGGCGATGCGCTCGATCACCTGCTGATTTTTGGCCCGCCGGGATTAGGGAAAACTACCCTGGCGAATATCGTCGCCAATGAAATGGGCGTCAACCTGCGTACCACCTCCGGCCCGGTGCTGGAGAAAGCGGGCGATCTGGCGGCGATGCTGACCAACCTTGAACCGCATGATGTGCTGTTTATCGATGAGATCCACCGCCTGTCACCGGTGGTGGAGGAAGTGCTCTATCCGGCGATGGAAGATTACCAGCTGGATATCATGATCGGCGAAGGCCCGGCCGCGCGCTCCATCAAAATCGATCTGCCGCCGTTTACCCTGATTGGCGCCACGACCCGCGCCGGGTCGTTGACCTCTCCGCTGCGCGACCGCTTTGGCATCGTTCAGCGTCTGGAGTTTTATCAGGTACCCGATCTTCAGCATATCGTGGGGCGCAGCGCGCGCTACATGGGGCTGGATATGAGCGAAGAGGGGGCATATGAAGTGGCGAAACGTTCCCGCGGTACGCCGCGTATTGCCAACCGCCTGCTGCGCCGCGTGCGTGACTTTGCTGAAGTGAAGCACGATGGTTCGATTTCCGCCGAGATCGCCGCCCAGGCACTGGATATGCTGAACGTCGATGCTGAAGGCTTTGACTATATGGACCGCAAACTGCTGCTGGCGGTGCTGGACAAGTTCTTCGGTGGCCCGGTCGGGCTGGATAACCTGGCGGCGGCAATTGGCGAAGAGCGTGAGACGATCGAAGATGTGCTGGAGCCGTATCTGATCCAGCAGGGCTTCTTACAGCGTACCCCACGTGGTCGTATGGCGACGGTGCGGGCGTGGAATCATTTCGGTATTACGCCGCCCGCGATGCCGTAAGTAGCGATAAATGGTAGCCCCGGTAAGCGAAGCGCCACCGGGGACATGCTCACTACTGCGCGGTCTTTTTCATCATACTGAAAACAAACAACACCGCCGCGCTCAAGACCACCGACGGCCCTGCTGGCGTGTCATAAAACGCCGAAAAGGTTAACCCGCCCGTGACGGCGATCATCCCGATAACCACCGCGATACCGGCCATCTGCTCTGGCGTACGTGCAAAACGGCGCGCCGTGGCGGCAGGGATGATCAGCAGCGATGTTATAATCAGCGCGCCGACAAACTTCATTGCGACACCAATCGTTAACGCCGTCACCAGCATCAGCAGCAGCTTCACGCGCTGCAGCTTCACGCCGTCGACAAACGCCAGATCCGGGCTGACGGTCATTGCCAGTAAATTCCGCCACTGCCACAGCAGAATACCCAGTACCACCACCACGCCAATGGCGATCGCGATGAGATCGTCAGGCGTTACGGCCAGCAGATCGCCGAACAGGTAGGCCATCAGGTCAACGCGGATATTTGACATCAGGCTAACAACGACCAGACCCAGCGACAGCGCGCTGTGCGCCATGATGCCAAGCAGCGTATCAATCGCGAGGTGAGGGCGCTTCTCCAGCCAGACCAGACCGGCTGCCAACAGCAGCGTGACCACAATTACCGCGTAAAAGGGATTCACATCCAGCAGCAAACCAAAGGCAACGCCCAGCAGCGACGCATGCGCCAGGGTATCACCGAAGTAAGACATTCTGCGCCACACCACAAACGAGCCGAGTGGGCCTGCGGCGCAGGCAAGCATAACCCCGGCCAGCCAGCCGGGCAGTAACAGTTCAATCATGAGTGTCCATTTCCCCGACGCAGAACGATTCGTCCCTGCAAATCATGGCGGTGATTATGATGATGGCGATAAATGCCAAGCTGTTCAGCGCCGCGAGGGCCGAACATGGAGATAAATTCCGGGTGCATTGAGACCACTTCAGGCGTGCCGGAACAGCAAATGTGATGGTTGAGACATAGCACTTCGTCGGTTTTCGCCATCACCAGATGCAGGTCATGGGAGACCATCAGCACGGCGCAGTTCAGTTCGCGGCGCAGCTGGTCGATCAAATCATAAAGCGCGACCTGACCATTGACGTCCACGCCCTGGGTTGGCTCATCCAGCACCAGCAGCTGCGGGCTGCTCAGCAGCGCACGGGCCAGCAAAACGCGCTGCGTCTCACCGCCGGACAGCTTCTGCAACGGCGCGTCGATAAGGTGGCCCGCCTGTACGCGCTTCAGCGCCGGGAGAATATCGGCTTTTCGCGTGCCCGGACGCAGACGCAGAAAACGATTTACCGTCAGCGGCAGGGTGGCGTCCAGATGTAATTTTTGCGGCACATAGCCGATCCGCAATTTTTCCTCGCGCGTGATTACACCTTCATCCGGTGTAACCAGACCCAGCACCACGCGCACCAGAGTGGATTTACCTGCGCCATTGGGGCCGAGCAGCGTCAGAATTTTTCCAGGCTTGAGATCCAGCGATACGTCAGAGAGGACGCGGCGCTGGCCAAAGGAGACCGAAATATTGTCGAGAGAAACCAGAGTCGTCATGTCAATTTAAGCTTGAAGAAGTCAACGAATGTTATAATATCACATTCCACGCATTCACTACGATGATTAGTCGCATTATGTTACATAAAAATACGCTTCTTTTCGCAGCATTATCCGCTGCCCTTTGGGGAACAACCGCACAAGATGTTAACGCCGCCGTTGTTGCTTCGCTTAAACCGCTTGGATTCATCGCGTCGGCCATTGCCGATGGGGTAACGGAAACCCAGGTTCTGCTCCCTGACGGGGCCTCAGAGCATGACTATTCTCTGCGTCCGTCTGATGTAAAACGCTTACAAAACGCAGACTTAGTTGTCTGGATTGGTCCGGAGATGGAAGCATTCATGCAGAAATCCGCCAAACAGATTGCTGATGAAAAACAGGTCGCGATTGCCGGGCTTTCCGGCGTGAAACCGTTGCTCATGAAAGGGGCGGATGATGACGGTGACGAACATGACCATCACGCTGCAGAGGGTGAAAAAGGTGATGGAGATCACCATCACGGCGAGTACAACATGCATCTCTGGCTATCCCCAGAGATAGCGCGGCTTTCAGCGGTTGCAATCCATGACAAATTAGTGGAACTTATGCCGCAAAGTCGAGCCAAACTAGACGCCAACCTGAAGGATTTTGAGGCACAATTAGCCGCAACCGATAAGCAGGTAGGTAATGAGCTCGCACCGTTGAAAGGAAAAGGGTATTTCGTTTTTCATGACGCCTACGGCTACTACGAAAAACACTACGGCCTGACCCCGCTTGGGCACTTTACCGTCAACCCTGAAATTCAACCTGGTGCGCAGCGTTTACATGAAATCAGAACACAGCTGGTTGAGCAGAAAGCGACATGCGTTTTTGCTGAGCCACAGTTCAGGCCAGCGGTCGTAGAAGCCGTGGCCAGGGGAACATCCGTGCGCATGGGAACCCTTGACCCGCTAGGTACGAATATCCAGTTGAGCAAAGCGAGCTATTCGCAGTTCCTCAGCCAACTGGCGAACCAGTATGCGAGCTGCCTGAAAGGAGATTAACGAGGAAGTGAATACGTGCAACAGATAGCCCGCTCTGTCGCCCTGGCATTTAACAATCTGCCTCGACCCCACCGCGTTATGCTGGGGTCGCTTACAGTTCTCACCTTAGCGGTCGCCGTCTGGCGGCCCTATGTTTACCACCCGAGTTCTGCCCCTATCATTAAAACCATCGAGCTTGAAAAGAGCGAGATCCGCTCTTTGCTGCCTGAAGCCAGCGAGCCTATCGACCAGGCCGCTCAGGAAGATGAAGCTATCCCTCAGGATGAACTGGACGATAAAACCGAGAACGAAGCGGGGATCCACGAATACGTTGTCTCTACCGGTGACACGCTGAGCAGCGTGCTCAACCAGTACGGTATCGACATGGGCAATATCAGCCAGCTGGCCGCTGCGGATAAAGACCTGCGTAACCTGAAAATCGGGCAACAGCTCTCCTGGACATTAACGGCGGATGGCGATCTTCAGCGTTTGACCTGGGAAATGTCCCGCCGCGAAACCCGCACCTATGACCGCACTGCAAACGGTTTCAAAATGACCAGTGAAATGCAGAAAGGCGACTGGGTTAACAGCGTGATGAAAGGTACCGTGGGCGGAAGCTTTGTTTCCAGCGCCCGTGATGCGGGCCTGACCAGCGGTGAAATCAGCGCGGTGATCAAAGCCATGCAGTGGCAGATGGATTTCCGTAAGCTGAAGAAAGGCGATGAGTTTTCCGTCCTGATGTCCCGCGAAATGCTGGACGGCAAGCGCGAGCAGAGCCAGCTGCTGGGGGTGCGTCTGCGCTCCGAGGGAAAAGATTACTACGCCATTCGCGCTGAAGACGGCAAGTTCTATGACCGTAGCGGTACGGGCCTTGCAAAAGGCTTCCTGCGTTTCCCGACGGCGAAACAGTTCCGCGTCTCCTCTAACTTTAACCCGCGTCGTCTGAACCCGGTTACCGGGCGCGTTGCGCCTCACCGCGGGGTAGACTTCGCGATGCCGCAGGGCACGCCGGTGCTGTCCGTTGGCGATGGCGAAGTGGTGATGGCAAAACGCAGCGGTGCTGCGGGCTATTACGTGGCTATCCGTCACGGTCGTACCTATACCACCCGCTATATGCACCTGCGCAAGCTGCTGGTCAAACCGGGGCAGAAAGTGAAACGCGGCGACCGTATCGCGCTCTCCGGCAACACCGGACGCTCTACGGGCCCGCATCTGCACTATGAAGTGTGGATCAACCAGCAGGCCGTGAACCCGCTGACGGCCAAACTGCCGCGCACCGAAGGCCTGACAGGTAAAGATCGTTCCGATTACCTGGCGCAGGCGAGAGAGGTGATACCGCAGCTGAGCTTAAACTAAGCTCTCTGTTTTGTGAAAAAAGCCGGTGTCAGCATGCGCCGGCTTTTTCTTTTGTGCGTGGGCGACTGCCTCGCTACACTATCTGAATAATTTTTTGCGTCACCAGACCCTGGAACCAGCATGGAAACAAAAAAAAATAATATTGAATACATTCCTGAGTTTGAAAAATCCTTTCGACACCCGCGCAACTGGGGCGCCTGGCTGGGGGTTTACACCTTTGCGGGCATCGCTATGCTGCCTGCCGCGCTGCGCGATCCCGTACTGGGAAAAATTGGCCGTCTGGCCGGGCGCTTAGGTAAAAGCGCGCGTCGTCGTGCGCAGATCAACCTCTATTACTGTTTTCCTGAAAAAAGCGATGCCGAGCGCGAGGCCATCATCGACGCGATGTATACCACCGCACCGCAGGCCATGGCGATGATGGCGGAGCTGGCGCTGAAAGGACCGGAAAAAATCATCGACCGCGTTGACTGGAAAGGGCTGGAAATCATCGACGAAATGCGTCGCAATGATGAGAAGGTCATTTTCCTCGTGCCGCACGGCTGGGGCGTGGATATCCCGGCAATGCTGATGGCTTCCCAGGGGCAGAAAATGGCGGCGATGTTCCATAACCAGGGCAATAAAATCTACGATTTTGTCTGGAATACGGTACGTCGTCGTTTTGGCGGACGTTTGCATGCGCGTAACGACGGCATCAAGCCGTTTATTCAGTCGGTACGTCAGGGGTACTGGGGCTACTATCTGCCGGACCAGGACCACGGACCTGAGCACAGCGAGTTTGTCGACTTCTTTGCAACCTACAAAGCCACGCTCCCCGCCATTGGGCGCCTGATGAAGGTTTGCCGCGCCCGCGTGATCCCGCTCTTTCCGGTTTACGACGGTAAAACGCATCGTCTGAGCATTGAAGTCCGTCCGCCGATGGACGACCTGCTGACCGCGGACGATCGCACCATCGCGCGCCGCATGAACGAAGAGGTGGAGCTGCTGGTGGGGCCGCATACCGAACAGTACACGTGGATACTGAAGCTGCTGAAAACGCGGAAGCCGGGAGAGACGGAGCCCTATAAGCGTAAAGAGCTTTACCCGAGGAAATAGAAAACCTTCACCTTGCCCCTCTCCCCTTAGGGGAGAGGGGATCGGATCTTACTCTACGGTCAGTACGCGCGTGGTATTGGTTGAGCCGATGGTGCTCATCACGTCACCCTGCGTCACGATGACGATATCACCAGACACCAGGTAACCTTTATCGCGCAGCAGGTTTACGGCATCGTGCGCCGCGGCTACGCCGTCATTGGTGCTGTCGAAGTGTACCGGGGTAACACCGCGGTACAGCGCCGTCAGGTTCAGCGTACGCTCGTGGCGTGACATAGCGAAAATCGGCAGGCCGGAGCTGATGCGAGAGGTCATCAGCGCGGTGCGGCCAGATTCGGTCATGGTGATGATCGCCGTAACGCCTTTCAGATGGTTGGCCGCATACATGGCGGACATCGCAATCGCTTCTTCCACATTGTCGAACTGGATATCCAGGCGGTGCTTGGAGACGTTAATGCTTGGGATCTTCTCCGCGCCCAGGCAGACGCGCGCCATTGCGGCCACGGTTTCTGCCGGATACTGGCCTGCCGCGGTTTCCGCTGACAGCATCACCGCATCGGTACCGTCCAGCACGGCGTTAGCGACGTCCATGACTTCCGCACGGGTTGGCATTGGGTTGGTGATCATGGATTCCATCATCTGGGTGGCGGTGATCACCGCGCGGTTCAGCTGACGTGCGCGACGAATCAGCGCTTTCTGGATACCGACCAGTTCAGGGTCGCCGATTTCCACGCCCAGATCGCCACGGGCAACCATCACCACGTCAGAGGCGAGGATCACATCGTCCATCGCATCCTGATCGCACACGGCTTCCGCGCGTTCAACCTTAGCGACGATTTTGGCATCACAGCCTGCGTCACGGGCCAGACGGCGCGCATAGTTCAGATCTTCGCCACAGCGTGGGAAGGAGACCGCCAGGTAGTCAACACCGATCTGGGCCGCCGTTACGATATCCGCTTTGTCTTTGTCGGTCAGGGCTTCCGCAGAGAGGCCGCCGCCCAGTTTGTTGATGCCTTTATTGTTGGAGAGCGGACCGCCGACGGTGACTTCAGTGAACACCTTCATCCCCTGAACTTCCAGCACCTTCAGCTGGACGCGACCGTCGTCGAGCAGCAGGATATCGCCAGGTACCACATCAGCCGGCAGGCCTTTATAGTCGATCCCGACTTTCTCTTTATCGCCTTCGCCTTTGCCGAGGTTGGCATCCAGCAGGAATTTGTCGCCGATATTGAGGAAAACTTTACCTTCTTTAAAGGTTGATACACGAATTTTTGGACCCTGCAGGTCGCCGAGGATAGCGACGTGGCGGCCCAGCTTAGCGGCGATCTCACGCACTTTATCGGCACGCAATTTATGGTCTTCTGGCGTACCGTGAGAGAAGTTCATACGCACCACGTTGGCGCCAGCGGCGATAATCTTTTCGAGGTTATTATCGCGATCGGTGGCCGGGCCTAAGGTGGTGACGATCTTGGTTCTGCGAAGCCTTCTGGACATGTAATACTCCGTTGACTGAAACAACTTTGGTGTTGCGTGAACATTGAATCGGCCTTCATCTACCGCAAGGCAGTAAAGAGGGGGCCGAATGCCGAAAATCGTTACATCTAATTATGGGTTACGTCTTCGTTATCTACTTTCAGGGAACATCGCTCTTTATAAGCAATTCTTTATCAAAACGCGATTCCTTCAGCGCTTCCTTGACTCGCTTCAAGTTATCTCGGAATTTTGCGCCCCGGCGTAAGGTAAATCCGGTCGCCAGCACGTCGATTACCGTGAGTTGCGCCAGACGGGACACCATTGGCATATACATGTCGGTATCCTCAGGCACGTCCAGGGTAATGGCGAGAGTCGCCTCCCGCGCCAACGGCGTGCCGGCGGTGGTGAGGGCGATTACCATGGCATCGTTTTCACGGGCCAGCTGCGCCAGCTCAACCTGGCTTTTGGTGCGGCCAGTGTGCGAAATCAGTACCACGACGTCATCCTCACTGCAATTCATACAGCTCATGCGTTGCAGCACAATGTCATCGGAATAAATAACCGGCACGTTAAAGCGGAAGAATTTATTCATGGCGTCGTGCGCCACGGCGGCTGACGAGCCAAGACCGAAGAACGCAATGCGTTTGGCCTGGGTGAGTAAATCCACCGCGCGGTTTACTGAACTCATATCCAGGCTTTGACGAACGTGATCGAGCGTGGCCATGGCCGACTCAAATATTTTTGCCGTATAGGCATCTACGCTGTCGTCTTCATCCACATTACGATTAACATAGGGGGTGCCGTTTGCCAGACTTTGTGCCAGATGCAGTTTAAAATCAGGAAAGCCGCGCGTTTCCAGGCTACGGCAGAAGCGGTTGACCGTCGGTTCACTGACGCCCGCTTCCTGAGCCAGAGCGGCGATGCTTGAATGAATCGCCTGAGCGGGCGCGGCCAGAATGACTTCAGCCACTTTTCGCTCGGATTTGCTAAGGTGTTCCAGTTGATACTGGATTTTTTCAAGCATGTTCATTGTTAACAAGGCGCTCATGGGGGTGGAAACGATTTCACTCATTGATGAAATCTTGATTCGATTAGCCGATATTACCCCTGTGGCTTCCCTAAAGGGTAACAGTCGACGAGATAATGTTGTTGTTTTTTTTCATTACTTGATCGATGTCGGGTTTTGCTATGACCCTGTTGCGCAAATTATCGACGGCTGTTGCGTCATTACGTCGCCATAATCGGCTGAATGGCGAAAAATCGCCGTATCGCACGAGACGATAAGCGCTAATGGTTTCGGGAATGACGTAAAAGCAGTACAGTGCATTGTAATAAAATTACAACGATACCTGGCAGAAGCACCAGGTGATCCAACTGAGGAGAATGACATGGCGGTAACGCAAACAGCCCAGGCATGTGACCTGGTCATTTTCGGCGCGAAAGGCGATCTTGCACGCCGGAAATTGCTGCCTTCCCTGTATCAACTGGAGAAAGCGGGCCAAATTCATCCGGATACGCGTATCCTGGGTGTTGGGCGCGCCGACTGGGACAAGGACGCTTATACCAAAGTTGTCCGCGAGGCGCTCGAAACTTTCATGAAGGAAAAAATTGATGAAAGTTTGTGGGATACCCTCAGCGGTCGTCTCGATTTCTGCAACCTGGACGTTAATGACGTCAGCGCGTTTTCCCGCCTGGGTGCCATGCTGGATCAGAAAAACCGTGTCACCATTAACTATTTCGCCATGCCGCCAAGTACCTTTGGTGCCATCTGCAAAGGTTTGGGCGAAGCCAAACTGAACGCCAAGCCGGCGCGCGTGGTGATGGAAAAGCCGCTGGGGACGTCGCTGGCTACCTCCCGTGAAATTAACGACCAGGTGGGCGAGTTCTTTGAAGAGTGCCAGGTCTACCGTATCGACCACTATCTCGGTAAAGAGACGGTACTGAACCTGCTGGCGCTGCGTTTCGCTAACTCCCTGTTTGTGAACAACTGGGACAACCGTACCATTGACCACGTGGAAATTACCGTGGCGGAAGAGGTGGGGATTGAAGGTCGCTGGGGTTACTTTGACCAGGCCGGCCAGATGCGCGACATGATCCAGAACCACCTGCTGCAAATTCTGTGCATGATTGCCATGTCTCCACCGTCTGACCTGACGGCTGACAGCATCCGCGATGCCAAAGTGAAAGTGCTGAAGTCGCTGCGCCGCATCGACCGCTCCAACGTGCGCGAGAAAACCGTTCGCGGCCAGTACACCGCCGGGTTTGCGCAAGGTAAAAAAGTGCCAGGCTACCTGGAAGAAGAGGGCGCGAACAAGTCCAGCAATACCGAGACGTTTGTGGCCATCCGCGTGGATATCGACGACTGGCGCTGGGCGGGCGTGCCGTTCTACCTGCGTACCGGTAAGCGTCTGCCGACGAAGTGCTCCGAAGTAGTCGTCTACTTTAAGAACCCGGAACTGAACCTGTTCAAAGAGTCCTGGCAGGAGCTGCCGCAGAACAAGCTGACCATCCGTCTGCAGCCGGACGAAGGGGTGGATATCCAGATCCTCAACAAAGTGCCGGGCCTGGATCATAAGCACAACCTGCAGACCACCAAGCTGGATCTGAGCTACTCCGAAACCTTCAACCAGACGCACCTTGCGGATGCTTACGAGCGTCTGCTGCTGGAAACCATGCGCGGTATCCAGGCGCTGTTCGTGCGTCGCGACGAAGTGGAAGAGGCGTGGAAATGGGTTGATTCCATCACCGAAGCCTGGGCTGCCGATCAGGATGCGCCAAAACCGTATCAGGCGGGTACCTGGGGGCCTGTGGCGTCGGTGGCGATGATCACCCGCGATGGCCGCTCCTGGAACGAGTTTGAGTAGGATATTCCGCTAGCCCGAAAGTGTTATTTTACCGGTAACATGATCTAACACAGCTAGTGGCACAATTTTTATACTTTTAAGCTCCGCGTGGATTCACCCGCGGGGCTTTTTTTATTACACTGCCGGAAGTGATTTTGCCCCTGAGCTCCGGACAGCAAGCGTTTCAGCGTTGTTAACAACCGCCAGCGACTTTGTAAACTCCCGAGCCCGGACAGATAAATTAAAGGAGCTTTTATGAATCCTGTATTGTTACGCGTAACACAACGCATTATCGAGCGCTCGAAAGAGACCCGTTCGGCCTACCTCGCCCGCATTGAACAGGCGAAAAGCAACACCGTTCACCGCTCCCAGCTGGCCTGCGGTAACCTGGCCCACGGCTTCGCTGCCTGCCAGCCTGATGACAAAGCCTCACTGAAAAGCATGTTGCGTAACAATATCGCTATTATCACGTCCTATAACGATATGCTCTCCGCGCATCAGCCGTATGAGGTCTATCCCAACATCATTCGTAAAGCGCTGCACAGCGTGAACGCGGTCGGGCAGGTGGCAGGGGGCGTCCCGGCCATGTGCGACGGCGTGACGCAGGGGCAGGATGGTATGGAGCTGTCGCTGCTGAGCCGCGAAGTGATTGCGATGTCTGCGGCGGTGGGCCTGTCACACAACATGTTTGATGGCGCGCTGTATCTCGGCGTGTGCGACAAAATCGTCCCGGGCCTGGTGATGGCGGCGCTGTCGTTTGGTCATCTGCCTGCGATTTTCGTGCCGTCCGGCCCGATGGCCAGCGGTCTGCCGAATAAAGAAAAAGTGCGTATCCGCCAGCTGTATGCGGAAGGCAAAGCCGATCGTCAGGCGCTGCTGGAAGCCGAAGCCGCGTCCTACCATGCGCCGGGCACCTGTACGTTCTACGGCACGGCCAACACCAACCAGATGGTGGTGGAGTTTATGGGGATGCAGCTTCCGGGCTCGTCCTTCATCCAGCCGGACGCGCCGCTGCGCCAGGCGCTGACCGAGGCCGCGGCCCGTCAGGTGACGCGCCTGACAGGAAACGGCAATGAATGGATGCCGATGGGCAAAATGGTCGACGAAAAAGTGATCGTCAACGGTATCGTCGCCCTGCTGGCAACCGGCGGTTCAACTAACCACACCATGCACCTGGTGGCCATGGCGCGCGCGGCGGGTATCCTGATTAACTGGGATGACTTCTCCGACATCTCCTCCGTGGTACCGCTGATGGCGCGTCTGTACCCGAACGGGCCGGCGGACATCAACCACTTCCAGGCTGCGGGCGGCGTGCCGCTGCTGATGCGCGAGTTGCTGAAAGGCGGTCTGCTGCATGAAGACGTGAACACCGTAGCCGGATTTGGTCTGCAGCGCTACACCCAGGAGCCGTGGCTGAACAACGGCGAGCTGGACTGGCGCGACGGGGCAACCGCGTCTCTTGATCCGCAGGTGATTGCCACTATCGACAAACCGTTCTCCCACCACGGCGGTACCAAAGTGCTGAGCGGCAACCTTGGCCGCGCGGTGATGAAAACCTCTGCCGTGCCGGAAGAGAACCAGGTTATCGAGGCCCCGGCGGTAGTGTTTGAAAGCCAGCACGACGTGTTGCCTGCCTTCGACGCCGGTCTGCTGGATAAAGACTGCGTGGTGGTCGTGCGTCATCAGGGGCCAAAAGCGAACGGCATGCCAGAATTACATAAACTTATGCCACCACTTGGTGTATTATTGGACCGCCGTTTCAAAATTGCGTTAGTGACCGATGGCCGCCTGTCAGGCGCATCCGGCAAAGTGCCTTCCGCCATCCACGTCACGCCTGAAGCCTACGACGGCGGCTTGCTGGCGAAAGTGCGCGACGGCGACATGATCCGCGTGAACGGCCAGACTGGCGAGTTAACCCTGCTGGTGGATGACGCGGAGCTGGCGGCACGTCAGCCTCATATTCCTGACCTGAGCGCATCGCGCGTGGGGACCGGACGCGAAATGTTCAGCGCGCTGCGTGAGAAGCTCTCCGGTGCGGAGCAGGGCGCAACCTGTATTACGTTTTAAGACGACTTGATTTTAACGATCTGGCGAGAGAGAACTCTGATGAAAAACTGGAAAACAAGTGCAGAAGCAATCCTGACCACTGGCCCTGTCGTGCCGGTTATCGTGGTAAACAAGCTGGAGCACGCTGTGCCAATGGCGAAAGCGCTGGTTGCGGGCGGCGTTCGCGTTCTGGAAGTGACCCTGCGTACCGCCTGCGCGATGGATGCCATCCGCGCCATCGCTAAAGAAGTGCCGGACGCCATCATCGGTGCGGGTACCGTTCTCAACGCGCAGCAGCTGGCGGAAGTGACCGAAGCCGGCGCACAGTTTGCCATCAGCCCGGGCCTGACCGAGCCGCTGCTGAAGGCCGCGACCGAAGGCACTATTCCCTTGATCCCGGGCATCAGCACCGTTTCTGAACTGATGCTGGGCATGGACTACGGTCTGAAAGAGTTCAAATTCTTCCCGGCAGAAGCGAACGGCGGCACCAAAGCGCTGCAGGCAATTGCCGGTCCTTTCTCTCAGGTACGCTTCTGCCCGACGGGCGGTATCTCCCCGGCTAACTACCGCGACTACCTGGCGCTGAAAAGCGTACTGTGCATCGGCGGCTCATGGCTGGTTCCGGCGGATGCGCTGGAAGCGGGCGACTGGGATCGCATCACGAAACTGGCTCGTGAAGCGGTTGAAGGCGCGAAGCAGTAAGCCATATGCAGCATGAAAAACGGGCCTTTCGGCCCGTTTTTTTTATCCTGCTACCTGAACGTTCGCAGCCGCCGCTTTTGCTCTTGCTACGGCCTCGTCAACGTTATCCCCGGTGGCTAACGCCACGCCCAGACGACGCGTACCGTCGATCTCCGGCTTGCCGAACAGACGGACCTGCAGGCCTGCGCCCACCGCGCCTTCGACGTTATCAAACGTCACATTCTGGCTGGTCAACTGCGGAAGGATCACCGCCGACGCCGCCGGGCCGTACTGGCGGATGCCGCCAACCGGCAGGCCGAGGAAGGCGCGCACGTGCAGGGCGAACTCCGAGAGATCCTGCGAAATGAGCGTGACCATACCGGTGTCGTGCGGGCGAGGGGAGACTTCGCTGAAGATCACTTCGTCACCGCAGACGAACAGCTCCACGCCGAACAGGCCATAACCGCCCAGGGCCAGAACGGTTTTACGGGCAATCTCCCGGGCACGCTCCAGCGCCAGGTCGCTCATCTGCTGCGGCTGCCAGGATTCACGATAATCACCATCTTCCTGACGGTGACCGATTGGGTCGCAGAAATGGACGCCGTCCACGGCACTGACGGTGAGCAGAGTGATTTCGAAATCAAACTTCACCACGCCTTCGACGATCGCGCGACCGGCACCGGCACGGCCACCCTGTTGCGCATAATCCCACGCGCTGTCCAGCGCGCTGCTGTCGCGAATAAAGCTCTGACCTTTTCCGGAAGAGCTCATCACCGGCTTAATGATGCACGGGTAGCCAATCTCTTCAACGGCCTGCAGGAATGCGGCTTTGTCACCCGCAAAACGGTAGCTTGAGGTAGGCAGCCCCAGCTCCTCCGCCGCCAGGCGGCGAATGCCTTCACGGTTCATGGTCAGCTTTGCCGCTTTGGCGCAGGGCACCACGCGCTGGCCTTCCTGCTCAAGGGCGATCAGCGTATCGGTTGCGATAGCTTCAATTTCCGGCACGACAAAATCCGGTTTCTCCCGTGCAATGAGCGTACGCAGGGCATCACCGTCCAGCATGTTGATCACATAAGAACGATGGGCGACGTGCATGGCGGGCGCGTCGGCGTAGCGGTCTACGGCAATCACCTCCACCCCTAAACGCTGACACTCAATGGCGACTTCTTTACCCAGTTCGCCCGATCCCAACAGCATTACGCGCGTCGCCGCAGGTCGCAGCGCGGTTCCTAAACAAGTCATAACATTCCCCCTGAAAAAGATGCGCGCAGTATAAACGAAAACGTTTGCGTCTGTCTTGCGCACGGCAAAAGGGCAGACCAGAAATTTGCGCTTCTTTAGGCTTGATGGACATTTCCTGACGCCTGCTCGCTTACGCTGGAGAACATGTTAACCGTTAAGCGAGGGAAACCATGTCAGGCTGGTTAAATCAACTGCAATCCATGTTAGGGCAGAAAACCTCTGGTTCCGGCGAACAGGGGCTTAGCAAACTGCTGGTACCGGGGGCGCTCGGTGGGCTGGCAGGGCTGCTGGTTGCCAATAAATCCTCACGCAAGCTGCTGGCGAAGTACGGTACCGGCGCGCTGCTGGCCGGGGGCGGCGCTATCGCCGGCACCGTGCTGTGGAACAAATATAAGGACAGGGTGCGAGCGGCGCACCGCGATGAACCTCACTATGGGGAGCATACTTCTCCGCTGGATCTGCGCACGGAGCGGCTCATCCTTGCGCTGGTGTTTGCCGCCAAAAGCGACGGGCATATTGATGATAATGAAAGAGCGGCTATCGAACAGCAGCTGCGCGAGGCGGGTGTTGAAGAACAGGGCAGAACGCTGGTGGCGCAGGCCATTGAACAGCCGCTCGATCCGCAGCGTCTGGCACTGAGCGTGAAAAATGAGGAAGAGGCGCTGGAACTCTATTTTCTCAGCTGTGCCGCCATAGATATCGATCACTTTATGGAGCGTAGCTACCTTAACGCCCTCGGCGACGCGCTGAAGATCCCTCAGGACGTGCGCGAGGGGATAGAAAAAGATATCGGGGAACAAAAACAGGCGCTACAGGGCTAACTCGCGCTCCCGGGGTCATGTTTCGCTTGCATCATGCGCGGGTTTTGCCAACCTTATAGGGTGTAAAACTTAAAAGAATGATGACATGCCACCGAAAGCCCGACGTACTCCTTATGCGATCGTCACGCATGGCGATACGCGCATAGACAACTACTACTGGCTGCGGGACGATTCGCGTTCCCGGCCAGAGGTGCTCGACTACCTGCACGAGGAAAACGACTATGGCCGCAGGGTCATGGCCAGCCAGCAGGCGCTGCAGGACCAGCTGCTGAACGAAATGGTGCAGCGTATTCCCCAGCGCGACATCTCCGCGCCCTGGACCAAAAACGGCTATCGCTATCGCCATATCTATGAGCCGGGCAACGAGTATCCCATCTATCAACGACAGTCGGTATTAAGCGCCGAGTGGGATGAATGGGACATTCTGCTGGATGCGAACCAGCGTGCCGCCCACAGCGAGTTTTATACCCTGGGCGGTATGTCCATCTCCCCGGACAACACCATCATGGCGCTGGCGGAGGATTATCTCTCCCGGCGCCAGTACGGCCTGCGTTTTCGCAATCTGGAAACCGGCAACTGGTATCCGGAAATGCTGGAAAACGTCTCCCCGGATTTTGTCTGGGCGAACGATTCCGAGACGGTCTACTACGTTAAAAAGCACGCCTCCACGCTGCTGCCTTATCAGGTGTGGCGCCATACCGTAGGCACGGACTCAGCCGATGACGAGCTGGTCTATGAAGAGAAAGACGAAACGTTTTATGTCAGCCTGCATAAAACCTCCTCGCGCCACTATGTGATTATCTTCCTCGCCAGCGCCACCACCTCGGAAGTGCTGCTCCTGGATGCCGAACTGCCTGACGCCCAGCCGCTCTGTTTCCTGCCGCGCCGCAAGGACCACGAGTACAGCCTGGATCACTTCCAGCACAGCTTTTATCTGCGTTCGAATCGTGAAGGCAAGAACTTTGGTCTGTACAAAACCAAGGTGCGCGACGAGCGCAAGTGGGAGGTGCTCATTCCCGCGCGGGATCAGGTGATGCTGGAAGGGTTCACGCTGTTTACCGACTGGCTGGTGGTGGAGGAGCGCCAGCGTGGGCTGACCAGTATCCGGCAGATCAACCGTAAAACGCGTGAGGTGATAGGGATTGCGTTCGACGATCCGGCCTACGTCACGTGGATCGGCTTTAACCCGGAACCTGAATCGTCCCGGCTGCGCTACGGCTACTCGTCCATGACCACGCCGGATACGCTCTTCGAGCTGGATATGGATACCGGACAGCGCCAGGTGCTTAAGCAAACCGAAGTGAAGGGCTTTGATTCCGACAATTACCGCAGCGAACACCTGTGGGTCACCGCGCGCGATGGCGTGGAAGTGCCTGTTTCGCTCGTTTATCATAAGGCGCATTTCCAGAAGGGTAAAAATCCGATCCTGGTCTACGGCTACGGCTCTTATGGCTCCAGCATGGATGCCGACTTCAGCAGCAGCAGATTAAGCCTGCTCGACCGCGGCTTTGTTTTCGCCATTGCCCATATTCGCGGCGGCGGCGAGCTGGGGCAGCACTGGTATGAAGACGGGAAATTCCTGAAAAAGAAAAACACCTTCAACGACTATCTCGACGTCTGCGATGCGCTGATTGAGCAAGGCTATGGCGATCCTCAGCTTTGCTTCGGCATGGGCGGCAGCGCGGGGGGGATGCTGATGGGGGCGGTCATCAATCAGCGGCCCGAACGCTTTAAGGGCATTGTTGCGCAGGTCCCGTTTGTCGATGTGGTTACCACCATGCTCGATGAGTCCATCCCTTTGACGACCGGGGAGTTTGAGGAGTGGGGCAACCCGCAGGATGAAACCTATTATCGCTATATGAAAGAGTACAGCCCGTATGACAACGTAGAAGCGAAAGCGTACCCGCACATGCTGGTGACGACCGGTTTGCACGATTCACAGGTGCAATACTGGGAACCGGCAAAATGGGTAGCAAAGCTGCGGGAGCTGAAAACCGATGACAACCTGCTGCTGCTCTGCACCGATATGGACTCCGGGCACGGGGGGAAATCGGGTCGATTCAAATCCTACGAAGGGGTGGCCCTGGAGT
The DNA here is from genome assembly GCF_014895705.1 of Enterobacter cloacae complex sp. P27C. Taxonomy (NCBI): domain Bacteria; kingdom Pseudomonadati; phylum Pseudomonadota; class Gammaproteobacteria; order Enterobacterales; family Enterobacteriaceae; genus Enterobacter; species Enterobacter cloacae complex sp. P27C. The sequence goes on along the minus strand of NZ_JADBQB010000007.1, from coordinate 117,937 downwards.
ATGCCTTTTTGATAGGCCTGGCGCAGGATACGTTGCCAGGCCGTGTGCAGCGTTAAGCTTCGCCCAGATAGTGTTTCAGGGTTAAGCGCAGCTCCGGGCTCATTTTTTCGAGGTTGTTATACAGCCAGCGTAGATAGCCCGGATCTTTATCTGCAATATCCGATACCGCTCTCCCGCGGTATTTGCCGAAGGTGAACGTCGTCAGCAGCGCAGGGCGTCCGGTGATCGTTGCCATATCATCCGGCGTCCAGCCCGATGTGTTCATAATATCTATGAGTAGCGCAGCGGTGATATAGCAGTCATACAGGGCGCGGTGATGGTGCAGCCCTTCAGGGGTTCTGACGCTGAGCTTGCGGGATTTATACAGCGCCATATTGCTGTATTTGATCCCTGGCCAGAGGCGACGCGCCAGCTTCATGGTACAAATCCACTCCCCGGGCATTTCGGGGAGTACCCTACGGTCAAAGCTGGCGTTGTGGGCAACGTACCATGGGCTGCCGTAGTAGTGCGGGATAACGTCTTCTATCCAGGGTTTATCCGCCACCATTGATTCTGTAATGCGATGGATAGCCATGGCCTGTGGGCTAATAGGACGATCGGGGCGCACCAGATGGCTCATCGGGTTGACGATTTTTCCATCAACCACGTCGACCGAGGCCACTTCCACAATTCCGCCCTGAAGATCGCAAGTTTCGGTATCAATGACGCGCAGCATGAAAATCTCCTGAGCTAAAAACGCTTAGCCTAAAGGAATGATATCGCCTTGCCAACCCTGTCCGTTGCGCGTGCCGGTCAACAGGAGCTCACCCTTATCTGCCCGAACAATCAGCTGGCCTTTTTCATCCCATAACGCGCTGCCCGCGCCGGCATTTGCCATTAACACCGCGATGGCATACCTGTGCGCAAAGCGCTGCAGGGTATTGATGGACTGTCGCCAGCGGTAATCCCTCACCGACTGGCAACTGGTGAAGAGTGTTGCCTGCGGATCAAGATTCGGTGAATCGCTTTGCCCATCTATAATCGTGAGTTGTTTATCACCCGGCACAAGGCTGGCGCCGCTCCCCTGAGGGTAACGCAGAATACGATCGCGGGAGGGGATAAACAGCGCAAGGCCTTTCTGGCGCTGACCGTTTCGTTCAACGGGAAGCCCTGCAATGAGGGTAATGCGGTAAAAATGCGCGGCATCAAGCAATGGCTGTAGTCGATCGTCTTCGGGCGGAAGCGGTAATGCCGTCGCGCCCGGGCCGGTTAATGAGAGTTCCGGGAAAACCAGCAAATCGCACTGATGATGTGCTGCTTCGGCAATAAAGTGGAGATGGTGCGCAATATGGTCATCTACGCTGTGATGCTGCCCGCCATACTGGGCTGCCGCAATATTCCAATGTGACATCGTGACTTCCTTATACACAGAGTCGCAGGGATTAAAGAGTACACCTAATTTAATCAGGGTTTTCTTATCCTGCCAGATTCCGCGTAAGGAAGTGTAACGAGTCGTTAAGCTTATTTAACTTTCGGCTCGTACGGCAAGCGGGAGAGGTTGACCGAGGCGAGACGGTGGGCAATTAACCTTTCGCGAAACCAGTCACGCAGATGGGCAGGCTGTTCTCGCTCCACCACTTCAGCCACGACGGGCATGTTGTAACGCTCTTTAAAGGCGACGCCAGCGGCAGCGAGATCGACATTCACTTTATCCATCTCGTCCTGAGGAAGGGCGGCCAGATTGATCTTCATTACCTTCTCCTTATTTTGCGGCGGCAACGTTACCGCGATTGCGCGACGATGACAAGCAGAGCGGGATGATCCTCGACTCGTTTATTATACAGCGTTATTCTTTAGCATACAGACATAACAAAAAGGAATGATTGTGATGGGTTTATCCGCTTCCCGCGCGGTATGCGCACTGGTTTTTTTGGCCTCAACGGTAATCTCACCCTCCGTGCTGGCGCATGCGCATCTTGAGCAGCAGAGCCCGGCAGCGGACAGCCAGGTGGCGTCACCGCAGGTGCTGACGCTGAGTTTCTCCGAAGGTATCGAGCCCGGATTTAGCGGCGTCGTGGTGACGGATGCGCAAAAGCAGGTGATCAAAACCGGTACCGCCACGCGAGACGAAAAGAACAAAGCACAGCTGACCGTTCCGCTGGAACAGACGCTGGCGCCGGGGGCTTACCGGGTGGACTGGCACGTGGTTTCCGTCGACGGCCATAAAACCAAAGGCAGCTATCGCTTCAGCGTGAAATAGCATGCTGGGACTGTTATACGTAGGATTGCGCTTTATCCATTTTGCGGCGCTAATGCTCGTTTTTGGCAACGCGCTTTACAGCGTCTGGTTTGCGCCTTCCGGGCTGCACCGCCTGATGGCCCGGCGTTTCCAGCTCCAGCAGAGAGTGGCATCCATCGTCAGCCTGGCCGCTGCGATCCTGATGTTTATGCTTCAGGGCGGCTTAATGGGCAACGGCTGGGGCGATGTGTTTAACCCGCAAATCTGGTACAGCGTGCTGGGAACGCAGTTTGGTGGCGTCTGGTTGTGGCAAATTATCCTCGCTGCCATCACCGTTGTCGTCGCGTGGCTCGCGCCGCTGAAAGGCTCGCGCCTGCTGCTGCTCGCCATGGGCCAGCTTATCCTGCTGGCAGGGGTAGGGCACGCGGCGATGAGCGACGGCCCGATGGGAACGATACAGCGACTCAATCATGCTGTTCACCTGCTGTGTGCCGCAACCTGGGTAGGTGGGTTGCTGCCGCTGCTGTTTTGCATGCGTCTGGCGAAAGGACGCTGGCAGAACGCGGCCATCTATACCATGATGCGTTTCTCGCGCGTGGGGCATTATGCCGTCGCAGGCGTGCTGCTTACCGGCGTAGTGAATGCGCTGTTGATTCTGGGCATCCATATTCCCTGGCAGGCTGGCTACGTGCAGTTTTTGTTGTTCAAATGTGCTCTCGTGGCGTTGATGGTGGCAATTGCGCTGGCAAATCGGTATTTTCTGGTGCCACGGTTCCGTCCGGATTCCGGGCGCGCACAACAGATGTTTATCAGGATGACACAGGCAGAGGTGGTGCTGGGCGCGCTGGTTCTGGCAACGGTCAGTCTGTTTGCTACCTGGGAACCCTTCTGACAAGGTTAACTATTAAATGAAAAAGACAGTACTTTCTCTCTTATTGCTGGCCTGCGCGGGAAGCGCTCTGGCGGCACCGCAGGTAATCACCGTAAGCCGCTTTGAAGTGGGCAAAGACAAATGGGCCTTTAATCGCGAAGAGGTGATGCTGACCTGCCGTCCGGGCCATGCGCTGTATGCGATCAACCCGAGCACGCTGGTCCAGTACCCGCTCAACGATACCGCTGAGCAGCAGGTCGCCAGCGGCAAGAGCAGCGGTCAGCCAGTCAGCGTGATTCAGATTGATGACCCGGCCAACCCGGGGCAGAAGATGAGCCTGGCACCGTTTATCGAGCGCGCTGACAAGCTCTGCTGACGTTCAGGTTTCCAATAAAAAAACCGCAGAAGCTCGCCAAAGCACTGCGGTTTTTCACTTTTAATGATGCTCTGACGCTTTTTTTCAGGCCACTTTTGCTGTGGACTGGAAAACCTGGCGTCGTCATCTATTCTTAAAAGGCAAGGCGACTTAGCCTGCATTAATGCCAACTTTTAGCGCACGGCTCTCTCCCAAGAGCCATTTCCCTGGACCGAATACAGGAATCGTATTCGGTCTCTTTTTATCTGCGTTTTATTTCAGTCACTTACGCCTATCCGCCCGAAAATGTCCTGAAATTGTCCGAAGTTCAATATCCGACATTTCTCGTTATACCATACCATTTTTAACATTAACAATTCATTTACACGCAATTTTTTAAAACATCATGATTTCTTTTTCATGCTCTCCTGGCACTTTACTGTCATTTTTCTGACTTATGGCCGAACAGGCGCTAAACCTTAATCTTCGGTGCGCGGGTCCCTCCGGACGCCTGATTGCAAACGGTGGGGCGCTTGCATTGCGGTCGGGTTTCGCAAAAGTGGCGCTGGGCTTTCAGATGCAAGCGCTCTCCCGGCTAACTTTGAAAAGGAGTTCATTCGTTTTTTTAGTATAAACGACACAATTGTCTGGAATGTCCTTGTTTATAAAGCTCATTGCGCCGATGTCAACGTTACTACCAATATTTATCACGTTTGCAATAATACAAGAGCCAGCGCCGACACTGACATTGTCTCCAATCAAAATGCATGGCTCTCCGGAGCCAGGCTTTTTTCCACCGCCAATTCCGATCGTGGAATTTTGTCTGATTCTAAAGTTTGAACCTATGCGGCAGCTACCATTAATCACTACTCCGTGAAAATGGCTGATAATTAACCCGGGACCGATTGAGGCGCCAAGCTGGATTTCGCAACCATATTTCATGGTCAATTTTCTATTTATTTTGCGTGCAAAATTTTTATTGATGTTAGTTTTATAGAGATAAGATGCAATTCGCCACCAAAAGTTAAAGCGCCTTTCAGGGCATTTGAATGCTTTGTGAACAGCTCTGGTCCAGGTAAACGGCTTTTGATTTTTCATCACTTCAGCCTGTAAACATTCATGCAGGTGGCGTTTTAAATCTTCCTTAATCACCTTTACCTTTACTCCTGTCTCTAACATTTTCGCCAGCCTCTCAACTGGCTTCTTATTAAAAATTTGTGGCCGGGCCAACGCGATGCAAACTTCTCCAGTCGACACAGGATAAGTCCATGAAAGTTGATGATCCGGTTCTCACTCTTCGCCGACACGGTAAGTTCTGGCTTAAATAATGAACTCCCTGAATCGCTCTTGATTGTTGACAATATACTCAGGGAAGCTTTTAACTGTCAGTTCTTGCTTGATTAATTTTCTGTCACGTCCCCAGATATCTTCCGCGTTTTTGATGACCTTCATGATATGTTCCGGGTTGTTGAACTCAGGCAGATCGTATTCCGTGTGGGAGATGGTGGACATTTTTTCTGATATGCGTTCAGGGGTCATAACCCATGAGAAATGCCAGCCACTATTTTCAATGATGCGATTGTTAAGTTTGAACCAGTTCCATTTAAGCCAGGACCAGTTTTTGACGCTTCTGGTGCGTTTAAGATTTCTGAACGACTCAGGCTCGCCGCCAAAAAAATGAACGAGGTTTTTATATTTTGTCGCTCTCGGCAGTTTACATTTTCGTGGGGTGTTATCTGTATTAAAAACCTGCAGATTAAACTGATAATTATAAAAATTCTGATAAAGCGTTGTGCAGAGTTTATTCGCGTTGATAGAGCCGATAACCTGTGGTGAAAAAATCTCGTCCACATCGGAAATTAAAATCAAATCATCATCTTTAGCACTTTTGAGGCCCTGCATGATGGCATTTCTCTGCGCGGCTTCATTCGCCCATGCATCCACCACCAGACCGTCCTGATGCTGATCGCTGCCGTCAGAGGCTTTCATGAGAGGTGTTTCATCATGCACAACATAAATAATTTTATCTTTAAAAGGACCGTATTTATTTATGTCAAAGTTAAGCTGCCGCTTTTTGCCGGTAAAGGTATGCGTTGACTCAACGATAACGAACCGATCAATAACGTCCGCTAGCGTATTTAGCCTGATATCAAGAAGCATATCTTCATCGTAATACAAGAAGCAGTCGTAAATCATCATCAAAGTCCTTAAATTTGCGTCTACACTGCGCTTTTCCAACGCATTCGCTATTTTCATTTCGCGCAATGCTAACTGAGCACCCCTGGCATATGCAAGAGTGCTCTGCTTTATCATTCCTTTCTCAAACCGAGTGCATTCTCTGTGCTGAGAGCGAAAACGCTTGTCGCGATTAGAAATGGGACTTAACGGACGCCTCAATTTCATCAAGCAGTTCAAAGCGACGACGGTATTCAGCGCGTTTTTTACTGGCTATCTCGTCGAGGGATTTGCGCTCCATCTGCAGCGGCAGCTGCCAGCAGAAGGCGGAAAGTTTTTTTCCACCCAAAGAATCCCAGAATTCGTCATAGCTGGCGTGGAAATGACGGCCTTTGCTGAGGCGATAGCGCAGCGCGCGGAAAACGTGTCCCTCATCGCTGACGGCAAAAATGGCCCGAACAGATGACTGCGCTGCCAGCTGGAAAAGTACCTCCATCAGCACGCGCTTGGGAAACAGGCCATGGCAGGCGCGAGTTGCCAGTTTAATGGCATCTCGTGACACGCAGCGACGGGGGCCCTGAAGTCCGCCAATGACCACAACGGGCTGGCCATTGCTGCGGGCGACGCTAAAGGTCAGGCTGGCAAGAAGCGTATCCTCGTTGTCGCGCAGCCAGAGCGTACTCTCACCTTCACGCTCGGCTTTGCCAGCTGAGGACGCATTAACCGTGTAGGTCACGCCGTCTTTGACATGGAACTGCGCGATAGGTTGTTCCTGCGCGCCGGTCATAGCCTGGGCAAGACGGCTCTCCTTCAGGTGATCGATCCAGTAGTAATGGTTAACGATAGCGTCGGCGCGATCGTTTGCCGTCAGACCGCGCATCAGGTACTGCCGATGGGTCTTGCTGGGCAACGTAATTTGCGATGTCAGCAGTTTGTCGAAATCGTCACGGCCAGAGAGGGCTTCCAGCATACGGTGGGTGGAAGACCAAAAGAGCAGGGAACGTAAAAGGAACTTCAGTCGGTAGTCGCGTTTCCGCCAGATTGGCCCCGGGACGCGTTTGCCGTTCACCAGCTCGGAAATAATATTCGTGCGATGCGGATAGAAAACATCGTTATGTAGCTGTGTATTAGACACGTGAAGACCTCTCGTTTTTATCTCCCCTTATTCTAAGGAGCCAGTAAAAAGGGATTAAGAGCGCGCGGATCTTTATTTCTCTTTGGTTTACCGTTTGTTTTACTTTGTAAGGGCTGCGCTGATCTTCTTGCGCTTTTGACGGCGGCTATACTGTTAAAGGGAGGCCTTATGTATCAGCGAATAGAAGGTGGAGAGTGGCGTCACGTATGGGTTGTCAGCGACATACACGGCTGTTACCAAAGGCTCATGGAGGAACTGAAACGCCGTCATTTCAATCCTTATGAGGATTTACTTATTTCCGTTGGCGATCTGATCGATCGTGGTCCGGACAGCGTGAAATCATTGCAGCTCATCAATGAGAAATGGTTTCGAGCAGTGCGGGGCAATCATGAGCAAATGGCAATAGATAGCCTGGATAATAATGATTTTGCGCTCTGGACAATGAATGGCGGAATGTGGTTTTCGCGGCTTGAGCATGAAGAGCAGCAGCGGGCGCGCTCGTTACTTAACGCATGCCGTGCGTTACCGCATATTATCGAAATTACCTGCGCGAACGGGGTGAACGTTATTGCTCATGCTGATTACCCGGCGGAGGAATACCGCTGGGAAAAACCGGTAAGCGCCCAGCGCGTGTTATGGGATCGCGACCGCCTGATGGGGTTTATGGTGGGCAAAGGGCAGGGAATTAGCGGGGCGGATCACTTCTGGTTCGGACATACGCCCGTCGACAGAAGGTATGATTTTGACAATCTGCACTACATTGATACGGGGGCCGTTTTTGACGGTTACTTTACGCTGGCGCAGCTGCAGTAATAAATAACCCGCCTTCGGGCGGGTTCTCTTTAGGTCAGGCAAGACGCATGACCCAGGCATCGGTTTTACTATCGTAATGCTCACGGTAAAGGACAGAGTGTTCGCCATCAAGTATTGCCGGGACGCTGGTGTCTGCATCCCATGCATCGAGCTGCATGCACAAATCCGGGTCGGATTTGCAGGGAATACTTAACGTTCGATCGCCTTGTGCTTCGCCGCGCAGTTCTGCGTCGTCGATCTCAAAAGCGCCAATACGCACGCTGGTTTTCGTCATAGTGCTCTCCGGGTCGGTTGTCAAAATCTGGTATGACCAGTATGGGCATCCATTTTTGATCGTAGACAAGGAGAGCAAAATCGCCAGTAAAAAAATGCGCTTTTTTCAGGCGGTGCGATCGTTACCGGTAAACAGTCGGCCATCCCGGACCAGTTCGCGTGGATAGCTGTTTTTAAGCCTTGAACCGACCTTTTTGGCCAGCCCCAGCGGGAATCCCTGATAGGTCACTACCACTTCATCTGCGGAAGGCGAGCTGTCAGGATAAACATCGCGGCCACGGTACCACTCTTCAGCTTCCTGGTGCGTCAGGGCGAACGTATTCTCGTGTCCGGCAAGCGCGATGACCGCCTCGTGCTGCCAGCGATAGCCCTTATTATGCACCTCCGCAAGGCGGATCCCGATTCGGGAAAAACGGACCTTTCCGATGAGCGGTGCGATCTCTGCCGGGAACAACCATACCTCTTTATCACGCACCCAGAGTTGCAGGCTCTGATCCAAGACCAGGCCAACCTTTTCGGCGGCGGCGACAAGCTGTGCTGCATCGCGCCCTTTGAGGGGGGCAAACGGGAAATTGCCGACCTTGAATTTGGGGGCGGGCAGGGGAGTAATCGCCTGCGTTTTACGCAGGCGCGCCACAAAGAACCCTTCGCAGTCGTAAATCTGCGGGAACACGTGGAGGAAACCTTCCGGCGTGACCGCCTCCTGTGCCGAGGAAAACAGATCGTTGAGCGGCAGGAACTCGACCGCATCCGGGTATTGCGCTTTCAGCCACAGGCAGACGTCTTCGTTTTCATCCCGGTTCAAGGTGCACGTTGAATAGACCAGCGTGCCGCCGGGGCGCAGGGCGTGGAACGCGCTGTCGATCAGCTCCCGCTGCGTGGCGGCGATCTCAAGATTGCTCTCCACGGACCAGTTCTTTAACGCATCGGGATCTTTACGCACTACCCCTTCACCGGAGCAGGGGGCGTCCAGCAGGATGGCATCAAACATTTCCGGCAGGGCGGCACCAAAGACGCGACCGTCGAAGTGCGTAAGAGCGACATTATGAATACCGCAGCGGCTGATATTGGCATGCAACACCTTCACGCGGCTGGCGGAAAATTCGTTGGCGAGGATTGCTCCGCGGTTGCCCATGCGCGCGGCAATCTGCGTGGTTTTCGAACCGGGCGCGGCGGCGACATCCATCACGCGTTCAGGCGCGTTGCCGTCGGCGAACAGGGCGGCAACCGGTAGCATCGAGCTCGCTTCCTGAATATAAAACAGACCGCTCAGATGTTCTGCGGTACTTCCCAGCGGCACCGCGTCTTCGTCATCGCGGTCGATCCAGAATCCCTCTTCACACCACGGAACCGGCGTAAGCTGCCAGCCGTACGGAGAAACCAGGGCCAGAAAATCCTCGACGCTGATTTTCAGGGTGTTGACGCGAATGCTGCGGCGTAACGGACGCTGACAGGCGGCGATAAAATCGTCCAGCGACAGATGAGAGGGAAGCGCCTCGCGCATCTGCGCCAGGAATTGATCGGGAAGAAATACGGAGTTTTGAGCCACGAGCACACCACAGGGAAAAGTTCAGGTGCGCAGTGTAACATAAAGGCTCCGGTGCGTTGACACCGGAGCCTGTCAGATTAACGCGGCAGGGCCGTTCCCCATTCGCGCCACTCTTTCGGTTCGCTTTCCAGCAGCAGGAAGTGTTTACCCGGCTGCGCTTTCGGCGCCAGCGGCGTTCCCGGCGGGGTGGCAAACGCAATACCGCCGCGGATGAACTGGTTGAAGGTACCGGTTTTCACCACGCCACCCGTCAGGCCGAAGTCCAGCGAATAGCCGGATGCCAGCCAGAACACCGAGTTATTACGCACCAGATGCTGGTAACGCTCGCTGATGCGTAGCGCCACCATCACGCGGTCGGAGAGTGTGCCGAGCGTGAGGCCCGTTACCGTACCCACCTCAATGCCGCGGAACAGCACCGGCGTACCGATGCCAAGCGAGCCCGCTTCCGGCACTTCCACCACAATGCTCAGGCCGCCAAGGTAGCGCGAGTCGGTAATGGTAGCTTCCTGCAGCTCGAAATCACGACGGGCTTTGCCCTGACCGGGTTCGACGTTGATGTAAGGCTGCAGAATGGTGTCGAGATGCTCAACGCCCGCGGCCGAAATCTGCGGGGTTACCACCGAGAAGCGGGAACCCGAGCGGGCGAAGGTCTGCACATATTCCGGATAAAGCACGGCGGTGGCCTGCACCTCGTTGCGCGAGGTGATGAGCGTCAGCTTCTGGATCTGCCCGATATCAATGCCCAGGTAGCGAATTGGCATGCCCTCCGCCAGCTTGCCGGCATCGAACGCATGCAGGGTAATCTGCCCACCCACGGCACGCGCGGCGGTTTCGGATGGGAAGAGAATGCGCTTATCGCCTTTACGCAGGTTCGCGCCCGCGCCGCTGAGGTTATCGAAGCTGATCGCCCCGCGCAGCGCGCGCGAGAGCGGGGAGGCCTGCACGGTCAGGCCGTTGCCGTTAAGCTGCACCTTCGCGCCGCCCTCGGCCCAGAAGACGCTGTTTGGGGTCAGCAGCTTGCGGTACTCGGGCTTGATATGCAGTTCGATATCAAACGCGTCCGCACGCGGGCGAACGGCGATCACCTCCCCAACCTCAAACTTGCGGTAGAGCACCACGGAGCCCGCCTGAACGTCAGGCAGCGTCTCGGCGCTTAAGGTCAGGGTCGTGGTTGGCATATCGCTCAGGCTGTTTTCAATCGCTTTGTCCAGGTTGGCGTACAGCGGGTAGCTGTCTCGAACGGCGCCTTTATTGCCCGGCAAAATGCGAATACCGCCGTTAACCCATTCGCTGGCGCTGGCGCCGAGGAACTCCACGCCGTCCAGACCCACCTTCACGTCGACGCGGCTGTTCACCACGAACTTACTGTCGCCATGGACGAGGTTGCTGTATTGCGGATCGATAGCTACCGAGAAGCTCACGCCATTTTCGGAGAGCGTTCGCTCCAGCACCTGACCCACCTGTACGCCGTGCAGAATCAGCGGCTGACCGGCCTCAATGCCGTAACTTTCAGGCGCATTGAGCGTAACCGTCACGACGCCCGGTTTTTGCAGCAGCGCTTTATCCGCCGGGGCAATGACGAAGCTATTGCTGGGCTGGCCTTCACCGGGGATCAGTTCAAAGGTATTTCCGGTCAGCAGCGTGCTGAGGCTGGCATCGTTCAGAGAGAGTTTAGGGCTGCGCATCTCGATGCGCGTTTTCTCGCGCAGGAGATCGACCACGCTCGGATCGACCGTCATTTCGCCCGTGACCGAACCGCCAGGGTTGAGCGTCATTTTGGTGAGCTGGCCGACCTGCAGTCCCTGGTACATCAGCGGCGTTGACCCCGCTTTCAGCCCTTTGGCATCAGGCAGAACGAGCTTAACGATCACGCCACGCTGGCTGTGCGCCAGATCCGGGTATAAACCGAACGTGTCATCGGCCGTGGCAGGGCTTGAGTTTTCCGGGGAGTCAAAGGCAATGGCACCGTTAACCAGGGCGGCCAGACTCTCCAGCTTCACTTTTGCACCGCTCAGACTCAGGTCGGCATCCACGCCGGACACGTTCCAGAAGCGGCTGCCTTTTTTCACCAGATTGGTGAAGCGACGCTCGATCAGCACATCAATGGTGACGCCCTGTTTATTCGGGTTGATGCTGTAATCGTACACGCGGCCAACCGGAATCTTGCGGAAGTAGACCAGCGAGCCGCTGTTCAGCGAGCCCAAATCCGGTGCCTGAAGATGGATCATCAGATCGCCGTTATTGAGGCGGTATTTCGGCTGCGTATCCAGCGCGACAAAGTGATCCTGCGGTTCACCCTTGCCCGGCATCATGCCGATGTAGTTGCCGCCAACCAGCGCATCCAGCCCGGACACGCCGGCCAGGGAGGCTTTCGGCGTCACCAGCCAGAACTGCGTTTCGCTGCGAAGAGCATCCTGCATGTCAGATTTTATACTGACCCGCACCTGAATCTTGTTAAGCCCTTTTCCAAGGGAGATGTCCTGAACCGTACCGACTTCGACCCCCTGAAAACGAACGGGGGTTCGTCCGGCGACGATGCCGTCGGCGGTCTGAAAATCAATGGTGACGGTACTGCCGCGATCTTCATAGCTCGTCCAGATAAGCCAGCCTGCAATCATCAGGGCGATGACAGGCAGCAACCAGAATGGCGAAATGCGGCGTTTAGTTTTAATTCTCGCTTCAGTCGGCGAAGCGGGGGTTTCCTGACTCATGTGCATCCCAAAGTAAGCGGCTATCCAGCCATTCCACAGCAAGAATAGTCAATATCACCGCAGAGCCGAAATAAAAAGCCGCGGGTCCCATAGTAAAAGCAAGAAGCTGGTCGCGATTGATCAGCGACATCATCAGCGAAATCACAAACAGATCCAGCATTGACCAGCGGCCAATCCAGGTGACGAATCGCAGAAGCAGAATACGGGTACGTAAACCTTGTTCACACTTAAAGTGAATGCTGACGAGCAGGGTAAACATCACCACCACTTTGGTAAAGGGAACCAGGATACTGGCAATAAAGACGATGGCCGCCACCCCAACGTTACTGTGCGCAAGGGAGATAATACCGGAGAGGATAGTATCCTCCTGACGGCCACCGTTCACGTAAATAATGGATATCGGCAGCATATTGGCCGGGAACAGAAACACCAGGGAGGCAATCAGCGCCGCCCAGCATTTTTGCAGGCTGTTGTTGCGTCGTAACCTCAACGGTATGTGGCAGCGCGGGCAGCGTCCACGCTTGTCGGGCAACCCGGTGTAATGGCATCCCAGACAGACGCGGAGGTTTTCATCCGGGCGGGTGGCAGGGCGCTGCGGGTAAAAACGCTCCCAAAGCTGCTCAACGTTCAGGTGGATCAGTGTCAGGATGCTGAGCAATACCAGGCAGATAAATGCAAAAAGCCCGACGCCCGGCTGCAGAAAGGCATAGTCCTGCACCTTGATTGATGCCACGCCCACGCCCACCAGATAGATATCCAGCATGACCCACTCTTTAAGCTTTTCCAGCATCAGCAATACCGGACGCAGGTTCATTCCGAGGATGTTACCAAACCACAGGTAGGCAATGGCTGCAACCAGCACCAGCGGCGCGCCGACAACGCAGAACAGTACCATGGCGGCGGTGAGAGGATCGCCCTGGCTCGTCATCTGCCAGATACCCTGCAGTACGTTGGCGTCAATGCGCACACCAAGCAGGTAAAGCTTCAGAAGCGGTTCGGTCCAGGCAAAGGGCATCAGCAGCAGCATGGTAACGGCCATAGCGGCAAGGCGGGTTAACGACCAGTCGCGGCCGTCACGAATTTTAGCGTCACAGCGGGGACAAAAGGCGCTTTGGTGCGATTTCATCTTCGGCAACATAAAAAGCGTATCGCACTGGGGGCAACGCTGATAATGTGCACGAGGCAAAGCGTCGCTTACCGTATGGACAGTTATCTTTTTTGTCGGCGTAATTTTGGTTGTTTTTAAGGCCATCAGCTGCGCGCAAATAAGTATTGTTGAACGTTATATTAACTCATGAACGGATTCATCTTGAGCATGAGCGCATTTATTGCTTATTTTAATAGGCTATGCGGTAATTTTGTAAGACAACTAAGTGATTGAATAATGAACAAAACAGAATTCTACGCGGATCTGAACCGCGATTTTAAGGCATTGATGGCAGGTGAAACCAGCTTCTTAGCCACTCTGGCAAATACTAGCGCATTGCTGTTCGAACGGCTATCCGATGTGAACTGGGCTGGCTTTTATCTCCTGGAAGGTGAAACGCTGGTGCTGGGTCCGTTTCAGGGCAAACTGGCCTGCGTGCGTATTCCGGTAGGGCGCGGCGTATGCGGTACCGCTGTGTCCGAGAATCAGGTTCAGCGCGTGGAAGATGTTCATGCGTTTGACGGGCATATCGCCTGTGATGCTGCCAGCAATTCAGAGATCGTTCTGCCGCTGGTGGTAAAAAATCAGATTATTGGCGTTCTGGATATCGACAGTACGGTCTTCAGTCGCTTTACAACCGAGGACGAACAGGGGCTGCGCGAGCTGGTGGCGAATCTGGAAAACGTCCTCGCTGCAACCGATTATCAAAAATTCTTTGCGAGCGTCGCAGGATAATCAACGGATAACGTAGCATTTACTGATAGCGTCATTATAATGACGCCTGTTCATGCCTGCGCTTGTTGGCAACGTCCGTTGTAATCAGGAAATTTCATGGAAAATCAACCTAAGTTGAATAGCAGTAAAGAAGTTATCGCATTTCTGGCCGAGCGTTTCCCGCAGTGCTTCAGCGCGGAAGGTGAAGCACGTCCCCTGAAAGTCGGTATTTTTCAGGATCTGGTAGCGCGTGTTGAAGGGGAAATGAACCTCAGCAAAACTCAGCTGCGTTCTGCCTTACGTCTTTATACTTCGAGCTGGCGTTACCTGTACGGTATCAAACCGGGCGCGACCCGCGTGGATCTCGACGGCAACCCTTGTGGCGAGCTGGACGAGCAGCACGTAGAACACGCGCGCAAGCAGCTGGAAGAAGCCAAAGCACGCGTTCAGGCACAACGTGCAGAACAGCAGGCGAAAAAACGCGAAGCCGCAGCGGCAAACGGCCAGGAAGAAGCGCCTCGTCGTGAGCGTAAACCACGTCCTGCGCCGCGTCGTCACGACAATAACGATCGCAAACCGCGTGCAGACAAACCAGCAGCGAAAGCCCCTCGTGCGCCTCGTGAAGAGCAGCGTCATACTCCGGTTTCTGACATTAACGCCCTGAGCGTGGGTCAGGCTCTGAAAGTAAAAGCGGGCAACAACGCAATGGACGCCACCGTACTGGAAATCACCAAAGATGGCGTTCGTGTACAGCTGACTTCTGGTATGTCAATGATTGTACGCGCAGAACACTTGTTGTTCTGAAACGGAGGCCAAGCCTGGCATGAACACTTTTTTTAAGCTCACCGCGCTGGCGGGCCTGTTTGCCATAACAGGTCACGCTTTCGCAGTGGACGATATCACGCGTGTTGATCAAATTCCGGTACTCAAGGAAGAGACGCAGCACGCGACGGTAAGCGAGCGTGTAACCTCTCGCTTTACCCGCTCGCACTATCGTCAGTTCGATCTCGATCAGGCCTTTTCGGCCAAAATCTTTGACCGCTATCTGAACTTGCTGGATTACAGCCATAACGTTTTGCTCGCCAGCGATGTCGAGCAGTTCGCTAAGCGCAAATCCGAGGTGGGTGATGAGCTGCGGTCAGGCAAGCTGGATCTGTTCTACGATCTCTACAACCTGTCGCAGAAGCGCCGCTTTGAACGCTATCAGTACGCGCTGAAAGTGCTGGAACGTCCAATGGACTTCACCGGCAACGATACCTTTAATCTCGATCGCAGCAAAGCGCCCTGGCCGAAAGACGAAGCCGAGCTGAACGCGCTGTGGGATGGAAAGGTCAAATACGACGAGCTGAGCCTCAAGCTGACCGGCAAAGATGAAAAAGAGATCCGCGACACGCTGACGCGTCGTTACAAATTTGCCATTCGCCGTCTGGCGCAGACCAACAGTGAAGATGTTTTCTCACTGGCGATGACCGCCTTTGCGCACGAAATCGATCCGCACACCAACTATCTCTCTCCACGCAATACCGAACAGTTCAATACTGAGATGAGCCTGTCTCTGGAAGGTATTGGCGCGGTACTGCAAATGGATGATGACTACACGGTGATCAACTCCATGGTCGCGGGCGGCCCGGCATCCAAAAGCAAAGCGATAAGCGTAGGCGATCGCATTGTGGGGGTAGGACAAACCGGTCAGAGCATGGTTGATGTCATTGGCTGGCGTCTGGACGATGTGGTTGCGCTGATCAAAGGTCCGAAAGGCAGCAAAGTTCGTCTGGAAATTCTGCCTGCCGGTAAAGGCACCAAAACCCGTATCGTGACCCTGACCCGCGAGCGTATCCGTCTGGAAGACCGCGCGGTGAAAATGTCGGTGAAAACCGTGGGTAAAGAGAAGGTGGGTGTTCTGGATATCCCTGGCTTCTACGTGGGGCTGACCGACGATGTAAAAGTTCAGCTGCAGAAACTTGAGAAGCAGAACGTGAGCAGCGTCATTATCGACCTGCGCACGAACGGTGGCGGTGCGCTGACCGAAGCGGTGTCGCTCTCAGGCCTGTTTATCCCGTCTGGCCCGGTTGTACAGGTGCGAGATAACAACGGTAAAGTTCGTGAAGATGCTGATAACGACGGTGTGGTCTATTACAAAGGCCCGCTGGTGGTCCTGGTTGACCGCTTCAGCGCGTCCGCATCTGAAATCTTTGCCGCTGCAATGCAGGACTATGGCCGCGCGCTAATCGTGGGGGAGCCCACCTTCGGCAAAGGTACTGTTCAGCAGTATCGCTCGCTGAACCGTATTTACGATCAGATGCTGCGTCCGGAATGGCCTGCGCTGGGCTCCGTTCAGTACACCATTCAGAAGTTCTACCGCGTTAACGGCGGCAGTACGCAGCGTAAAGGCGTAACGCCGGATATCATGATGCCGACCGGCACGGAAGAGACCGAAACCGGCGAGAAGTTTGAAGATAACGCGTTGCCGTGGGACAGCATCAATGCTGCGACATTCGTGAAGGCAGGTGATATGACGCAGTTTGGCCCTGAGCTGCTGAAAGCGCATAATGAACGCATCGCGAAAGACCCGGAATTCCAGTACATAATGAAGGACATTGCGCGTTTCAATGCCCTGAAAGATAAGCGGAATATTGTTTCTCTGAACTACGCTCAGCGTGAAAAAGAGAACAACGAGGACGACGCAACGCGTCTGGCGCGTATCAACGATCGCTTCAAGCGAGAAGGTAAGCCTCTGCTCAAGAAACTGGACGATCTGCCAAAAGATTACCAGGAGCCGGATCCGTACCTGGACGAGACGGTGCATATCGCGCTCGACCTGGCGAATCTGGAAAAAGAGAAGCCTGCCGTACAGCCCGCTCCGGCAAAATAATCTCCCAACAGGCACAAGAAATTGTGCCTGTTTCTTTTTGTTCTGCATCCTTCCGTCAGGCTGATTTCCAATTGTGTAAAGTTGTGTCTTTCTGGTGACTTACGCCCACCGGATGCTTGAAAATAGCCGTAATACCCATACGATGTGGGTAATCGCATAGTGCGTTTTGTTAAACTGAGGTTAAAAGAAAATTATGATGCGAATCGCGCTCTTCCTGCTCACCAACCTGGCGGTGATGGTGGTTTTCGGGCTAGTGCTAAGCCTGACGGGAATTCAGTCGAGCAGCGTTCAGGGTCTGTTGATTATGGCGCTGCTGTTTGGTTTTGGTGGCTCTTTCATTTCCCTGCTGATGTCAAAGTGGATGGCGCTGAAATCCGTAGGCGGTGAGGTGATTGAACAGCCGCGTAACGATATGGAACAGTGGCTGATGAATACGGTGGCACAGCAGTCTAAGCAGGCAGGCATTGCGATGCCGCAGGTTGCTATTTACCATGCCCCGGATATTAACGCGTTTGCTACGGGTGCCCGTCGTGATGCGTCGCTGGTTGCCGTGAGCACCGGGTTGTTGCAGAACATGAGCCGTGATGAAGCCGAAGCGGTTATCGCGCACGAAATCAGCCATATCGCCAACGGTGACATGGTGACCATGACCCTGATTCAGGGTGTGGTGAACACCTTCGTTATCTTCATCTCCCGTATCCTGGCGCAGATTGCGGCTGGCTTCATGGGCGGCAACCGTGATGAAGGTGAAGAGAGCAACGGTAATCCGCTGATCTACTTCGCCGTATCGATGGTGCTGGAACTGGTGTTCGGTATTCTGGCCAGCATTATCACCATGTGGTTCTCCCGTCACCGTGAGTTCCATGCGGATGCCGGTTCAGCGAAGCTGGTAGGGCGTGAAAAGATGATTGCCGCCCTGCAGCGTCTGAAAACCAGCTACGAGCCGCAGGAAGCGAACAGCATGATGGCCTTCTGCATCAACGGCAAATCAAAGTCGCTGAGCGAGCTGTTTATGTCTCACCCACCGCTGGATAAACGTATTGAAGCGCTGCGCAGTGGAGAATACCTGAAGTAACGCTAAGCGCTTAAATAAGCCGGGCAGGAGAAGACTCCGCCCGGCTTTTTTTATGCCTGAGCGCCGGGTTGGGTCACGCGCAACCCGCTGACGATGGCTGCAAGGGTGGCAAGCGCACCTGCGATGATAAGCGCAACGTGGTTGCCGTTTTGCCCGGCAAGGTTAAACATCAGGGCAACCAGCGCCGCACCGGTGCTTTGCCCCAGCAGACGCGCGGTCCCCAGCATGCCGCTGGCACCTCCGCTGCGGTGGCGCGGCGCAGAGGTAATAATGGTGTGGTTGTTGGGGGACTGAAACAGGCCAAATCCGGCTCCGCACAGGATCATGCGCCAGATGATGTCCAGATCCCCTGGCGATGATGGCAGCAGCGCCAGCGCGAAGAGACCTGTTGCCATCACGGCTAGCCCCACCGCGCCCAACAAACCGGCATGTACACGTTCTATTAAGTAACCTGCCAGCGGTGCCATCACCATCGTCGCCAGCGGCCAGGGGGTTAACAGCAGCCCGGTCTCCACTTCGGAACGTCCTATCACGCTTTGCAGGAAGAAGGGCAGAGAAACCAGAGCCAGCATCTGGGCGCAGAATGAGCAGACGGAGGTGCAGATGGAAAGCGAAAAGAGGGGAATACGCAGCAGATCGACCGGCAGTAAGGGCACCGGCAGGGCAAGCTGGCGGCGAACAAAGAAGAAGCCCGTCACCAGCAGGGCAACAAGCTCCACGGCGGTTAGCATCAGGGATTGACCCTGCGCAAAACCGCTCAGGGCGGTAATCAGCAGACCAAAGGTGAGCGCATTCATCACCGCGCTTGCTACGTCAAAGCGCGGCATGGTGGTTTTCGGGCCGTTAGCGGGGAGAAATCGCAGGGCAAAGAAGATGGCCACGATACCCAGCGGCACGTTTATGGCGAACAGCCACTGCCACGAGGCGACAGAAAGAATGGCCGCTGCAATCGTTGGCCCGGCGGCAGAAGAGACCGCGACAATAAACGAATTTATCCCCATGCCGCGGCCCAGATGGCGGTGCGGATAGATTAGGCGGATTAGCGCCGTATTGACGCTCATCAGCGCCGCGCCGCCAAAACCTTGCGCGATGCGCGCCAGCGTCAGCGTATGCAGAGAGTCCGAAAGGGCGCACAGCAGTGATGTAAAGGTAAATACCACCAGCCCGCACTGATATATCCGACGGTAGCCGAACATATCGCCCAGAAAAGAAAAGGAGAGCAGGGAAACCACAATCGCAATCTGATAGGCGTTAACAATCCATATCGAACTGGCCGGGGAAGCATGCAGATCGGTGGCAATGGTGGGAAGGGCAACGTTCGCAATCGCGCCGTCAAGAACGGCCATTGAGATACCAATAATAATCGTAGCGATAGCGCCATACCGCTGGGGCAAAGGCAGGCCATCGGAAAGGTTTTTTTCCATCGGGGATAAATAGCTCAGAGTGAAATTATTCTCAGAGTAACTATTTTAGCATCGTTAACACCGTTTTATGTCGCAGATTTGTAACGAAGTAAACGCGGATTGATTGCAGGTAACATGACGGGAATTTATAATAAAAACCGGTTCTGATTTTTATAAAACACTCTCTATGAGGTGGTAAATGGCAATTGCGGATTTGGATAAACAGCCAGATTCAGTTTCTTCCGTGCTGAAGGTGTTTGGCATCTTACAGGCGCTCGGGGAAGAGCGTGAAATTGGTATCACAGAGTTGTCACAGCGCGTGATGATGTCGAAAAGCACCGTTTACCGCTTTTTGCAAACCATGAAATCACTGGGTTACGTTGCACAGGAAGGCGAATCTGAAAAATATTCTCTGACGCTGAAACTGTTTGAACTGGGTGCCCGGGCATTGCAAAATGTGGATCTGATCCGTAGCGCGGATATTCAGATGCGCGAGATCTCCCGCCTGACCAAGGAGACTATCCACCTGGGCGCGCTGGATGAAGACAGTATTGTTTACATCCATAAAATTGACTCCATGTATAACCTGCGTATGTATTCGCGCATTGGTCGTCGCAACCCGCTTTACAGCACGGCAATCGGTAAGGTTCTGCTGGCGTGGCGCGATCGTGAAGAAGTTAAACAGATCCTCGATGGCGTGGAGTACAAACGCAGCACTGAACGCACCATTACTGACACCGATGAGTTATTAACGGTGCTCGACAAGGTGCGTGAGCAAGGGTACGGCGAAGATAACGAAGAGCAGGAAGAAGGGCTGCGCTGTATTGGCGTTCCGGTGTTTGACCGTTTTGGCGTCGTAATCGCAGGGTTGAGCATCTCTTTCCCAACGCTTCGCTTCTCGGAAGAGCGCCTGCACGAGTACGTGGCTATTCTGCATACCGCCGCGCGTAAGATTTCTGAACAGATGGGTTACCACGACTATCCGTTCTAACCCCGGTTAGCATAAAAAAACGCCGCATCTTTGCGGCGTTTTTTATTTGTCGTAAACGCTGTGGCTCAGCCATTATCAATCACGACGGAGGTCTTACGCAGTACCGGGCAGTTGGTTAACCCAATGATCCCGCTATCCGAATGGAGATACTGCGCCGTGCTAACTCCCTGTGCTGTTAAATACTTACATTGAATGCCTAACCCTGCGGCGTTTTCGGTGCTTCCCACCAGCACGCCATAACCCGTTAAAAGAAGGCCAATCCAGAGTATCGCCAGTGCAACAATTGTACGAATAATTAAGCGCATTATTACCTCTTTATCATTGTTATCATGATGCTAGCCTAACCGGTTTACGTAATGAAACAAGTGCAGGATTCTGAAAAGAGCCTGATGGCGCTACAGTTAGTCCTTGTTTAAGATAACCGTGATAACCTGGTCATATCAGGTCTGTAAACGGAGTGTGGAGTGAAAAAAATACGCTGGGTGATTCTGATTATCGTGCTGATAGCGTGCGTGGTGTTGTGGACGCAGACTATCAACGTGATGTGCGATCAGGATGTACAGTTTTTTAGCGGCGTTTGCGCAATCAATAAGTTTATTCCGTGGTAGCACGCATTTTTTCTTCAGGTGATTTCCTTCCTTCGCGCCAGTGGTAAAATAGACGTTTTTATTGAGGTGGTGAAATGGGTGAGTTACTGAATTCAGGGCTGCTAAATATGGCATCCCTGACGATCTCTTTGGTTGTTCTGCTGGTGGGGCTGGTCATTTGGTTTTTCGTAAACCGTGCCAGTTCACGTACCAATGAGCAGATCGAACTGCTGGAAGCGCTGCTTGAGCAGCAAAAACGGCAGAATGCACTGTTGCGTCGTCTGTGCGAGGCTAACGAGCCGGAAGAGAAAGAAGCACAAAAAGAAGCGGTCGCTGACGAGAACAACGATCAAGACGATTTTATCCGCCTGGTGGCTGAGCGTTAATCGTATTATTCCGGGAGGTGGCAGTGGTCTGGAAAAATCCCTGGTATGACCCCTCCCTGAAACATCACACCCCAAACGGTTTTCGTAATACCACTTCTGCAGGACACCAGCCTGGCGACCTTGACCGCTGGCGCAAAGAACGCAAAGCCGCTGGCTTACCGAAGCCGCCCGCGCTCGGCTACGATGACTTTATCCGGCGGTGGTGGCAACCGGCCGATCTTCAGCAGCCGCAGCAGGATGGGGCGTGGTGGCTCGGACATGCGAGCATACTGCTGCAGCTGGACGGCAATTTCCTTCTTACCGATCCCGTTTTTTCAAGGCGCGCTTCTCCACTTCCTTTCTTAGGGCCGCAGCGTAGAACGCCTCCGGCACTCTCTGTCGATCAGCTGCACCAGCTTGACGCGGTCGTTATTTCGCATAACCATTACGATCATCTTGATGAACTCACTGTTCGCCACATTCTCAAACGCTTTCCGGACGTTAGCGTGTTTGTTCCTTTAGGCCTGGGCGGCTGGTTTCGCCGCCGGGGCGCAAAACAGGTGGTTGAGCTCGACTGGTGGCAGAGTTTTACCTGGCAGGGGATAACATTATCCGCCGTACCGGCGCAGCACTGGAGTATGCGCACGCTCTGGAACCGCAATCGCTCATTGTGGTGCGGCTGGGTCTTTGAAGGGCGGCATCACCGGTTCTGGTTTAGTGGTGATACCGGCTATTCGCCTGAGCTGCTGTTGATACCGGAACGTTTGGGGAAAATTGATGCTGCAGCATTGCCCGTTGGCGCCTATGCTCCACGATGGTTTATGGCCGTACACCATATGGATCCCCAGTCTGCCGTTGCGCTGTGGCAACAGTTAGGTTGCCCGCTGGCGTTCCCTGTTCATTGGGGCGTGTTTGAGCTGGCGGATGAAGCGCTGGATGACCCCATTAAAGAATTAACTGATGCGCTGGATAATGTAGCACCAGTTAATAATACTTTCAGGATACTGAAAGTTGGCGAGTATTTACCCTTATAAACGAAGCCATAGATTGTTGCGTATATTGTGTATGTATTCGTCGTCAGGAAAATTTTAATTTTATCGAAACGTTTTGCTTGCCTTTTTTTGATGCAGAGTCATAAAAATTTCATTATTTTGGTGCATAACACTGCTAATTACCTGATGGATTTTAATACAGAAGGGTGCGGATTATTAACATCGTTTTTGGCTGAAACAATACGGCCACGTTACAATGATTTAAGCATAAGTTTTCACAATTTGTTCTAACTCAATCAACGCCAAAGATTTCTTTTCCCGTCTGCTGGACGCATTGTAATGATTGAGCTATGTTAAAAAAGTCTTAGATTACAGCGGTTGTGCAAGCAGCGTTGAGTCTGTGTAAGGGAGTATAGCCGTCTGTTTGAGAAGCGCATAATTGTGCAAATCCTTACAGACAGTGTTCGAATTTGTGCGGCGGATCGAGACATGTTTAAAAATGGCTTGCCATATTAAACATAGTGTGTGATAACACGTTTTGGGTCAAACGAGGTACAGTTCTGTTTATGTGTGGCATTTTCAGTAAAGAAGTCCTGAGTAAACACGTTGTCGTTGAATACCGCTTCTCTGCCGAACCTTATATTAGTGCCTCATGCAGTAATGTCTCAGTTTTATCTCAGTTAATGCCTGCGGGCTAAGAAAACACTCTAAGGAATTTTGCAAAATGGCAAAGATTAAAGGTCAAGTTAAGTGGTTCAACGAGTCTAAAGGTTTTGGTTTCATTACTCCTGCTGATGGCAGCAAAGACGTGTTCGTACACTTCTCTGCAATCCAGGGTAACGGCTTCAAAACTCTGGCCGAAGGCCAGAACGTTGAGTTCGAAATTCAGGACGGCCAGAAAGGCCCAGCTGCAGTTAACGTAACTGCTATCTGATCGAACCGCTGCTGACTGGGGCGCATAGCGCTTCACTCTCAGACATAAAGCCTCGCTTCATGCGGGGCTTTTTTATTCCCTATCTTTCAAAATATTACTATCTACGGTCTTGTTAGCAACTTGTTGCAAAGCTGCGAGGTTAGTATCACAGTTTCGCCTCCCTAAGCGCATCTTTTCTCGTTAAATCAGAGCGTTGTTTAACAGCCCTGGGGTTCAGGTGAAGAAAAAATTGATATTAACCGCTGGCAATTTCACGCCGGCGCGTTTCGCGCTGCTCTGTTTCGCTATTTTCTGCAGTCTGGCCTTTTTACTTGGCCGCGTTGCCTGGCTACAAATCATCAAACCTGACAATCTGGTGAAGCAGGAAGATATGCGATCCCTCCGTCAGCTGGCGATTGATGCGCCGCGTGGGATGATTATGGATCGTGAAGGGCGACCGCTGGCGGTCAGCGTGCCCGTCCGGGCCGTATGGGCCGATCCAAAAACGGTGCTGGCAAAAGGGGGCGTTGGGTTTGATGAACGCTGGCAGGCGCTGGCGAGCGCGCTGCATCTTTCGTTGAGCACCCTTTCATCACGGATTAACGCCAACCCCCAGGGCCGCTTCATCTACCTGGCGCGTCAGGTCGATCCTGCTCAGGCGAAGTGGATTGATAAGCTCAATTTACCCGGCATTAATTTGCGCGATGAATCCCGCCGCTTTTACCCGGCAGGCCACGTGGCGGCGAACCTGATTGGCTTCACCAATATTGACGGGCAGGGCATTGAAGGGGTGGAGAAAAGCTTCAATACTCAGCTGACCGGTAAAGCGGGTGTCCGACAGGTCCGGGAGGATCGCTACGGGCGCGTGGTTGAAAACCTGACGGAAGTGGCGCCCACGCCGGCACATAACATCCAGTTGAGTATTGACGAGCGGCTGCAAACCATTACCGAAGACGCGCTGGACAATGCCGTCGCCTGGAATAAGGCCGAGTCAGGGGCATCGGTGCTCATTAATATCCCCACCGGGGAAATACTCGCCATGGCGAGCTATCCGGATTTCAATCCCAATAACCGGGAAGGCGCGACGATAAACGATTTTCGCAACCGGGCAATCAGCGATACGTTCGAGCCCGGTTCGACCGTTAAGCCGCTGGTGTTGATGACGGCTCTGCAGCAGGGGCTGGTCAAGCCGGATAGCGTCATTGATACCCACCCGTATACCCTTGACGGGCATCGTATCCGCGACGTGGGTTATTATCCTGAGCTGACCATGACCGGGATCCTGCAAAAATCGAGCGACACCGGCGTATCCCGGCTCTCGCTGGCGATGCCTGTCCAGCATCTTATTGATACCTATCGAAACTTTGGATTTGGCACCAACACGGGGCTTGGCTTAACGGGCGAAAGCGCCGGGCTGTTGCCACAGCGTAAATACTGGAGTCAGCTAGACCGTGCGACTTTTGCCTTTGGCTACGGCCTGATGGTCACACCGCTCCAGCTTGCCCACGTCTACGCGACGATTGGCGGCTTCGGGCTTGAGCGTCCACTCTCCATCACCCGCATCGATCCCCCGGTTATCGGCCACCGCGTCATGCCGGAGGAGATCGCGCATGAAGTGGAGCACATGATGGAAAGCGTCGCGCTGCCCGGCGGCGGGGGCGTTAAGGCCGCCGTTCGCGATTATCGCGTGGCGGTAAAGACCGGGACGGCGAAGAAAATTGATGATAGCGGCAAATATGTCGATAAATACGTCGCTTATACCGCAGGCGTTGCGCCTGCCAGCGACCCGCGTTTCGCCCTGGTGGTGGTGATTAACGATCCTCAAAACGGGGCCTACTATGGAGGGGCGGTTTCCGCGCCGGTCTTCAGCGAAATCATGGGCAACGTGCTGCGCCTGGAGAATATCAAACCCGATGGCCTGCCGGCCGGTTCAGACCACCTTATCGTCATGCGGTAATCCAGCCGTTTTATAGCAGGGCGAATAGCGGTACACTTCGCCCTTTGGTTTATCTCCCGGAGTTTCCATGTCCTTCAGCTGTCCCCTTTGCCACGCGTCACTGACGCGCTCAGATAAAAGTTATGCCTGTCCGCAGGGACATCAGTTTGATATGGCGAAAGAAGGATATGTGAATCTTCTTCCGGTGCAGCACAAGCGCTCCCGCGATCCGGGCGATAGCGCAGAGATGATGCAGGCGCGCAGGGCGTTTCTCGATGCCGGGCACTATCTGCCGCTGCGGGAGACGGTGGCGCAGATGCTGGGTGACTTACTGCCTGATTCGGCGTCCGCCATGCTTGATATCGGCTGCGGGGAAGGGTACTACACCGCACGGTTTGCGGATGTGGTGCGGGAGAAGGGGGCCGTGACATTCGGTCTCGACGTGTCGAAAGTGGCGATCCGCGCGGCGGCTAAACGTTACGCTGGCGTGACGTTTTGCGTGGCATCCAGCCACCGGCTGCCGTTTGATAATGCCAGTATGGATGCCGTTATCCGCATCTACGCGCCGTGTAAAGCAGACGAGTTGGCGCGCGTGGTGAAGCCCGGAGGATGGGTGATAACCGTCACGCCGGGCCCGCGTCACCTGATGGAGCTGAAGGGACTCATTTACGACGAGGTGCGTCTGCATGCCCCACACTCTGAACAGCTGACAGGCTTTACGCTGAAGCAGGAGCATTCAGTGGCGTATGAAATGAATTTGAACGGGGAAGAAGCGGTAGCCCTGCTGCAGATGACCCCGTTCGCGTGGCGGGCAAAGCCGGAAGTATGGGATGCGTTAGCGGCTCGGACGACGTTTGTCTGCCAGACGGATTTCAGTATCCACGTCTGGCAGCGCGACGCTTAAGGCGCGAAGTGTGCCCAGAGGATCTGGGCACCAATGCCGATCAGCACGATACCGCCTAAGATCTCGGCGCGTTTACCCAGCAGCGGGCCGATAAACCGCCCGACCATCATGCCCAGCGTGGACATAATCAGCGTTGCACAGCCAATGGCCAGCGCGGTGGCGATAATATTGACCTGCAGGAATGCCAGACCCACCCCGACGGCCATGGCGTCAAGACTGGTTGCGATAGCGGTTGTCACCAGAAGCCAGAAACCGTGGCGGTGCAGCGGTGCTTCATCTTCATCATCATTCCCGCGAAAACCTTCAATCATCATTCGGCCTCCGAGAAACACCAGCAGGACGAACGCAATCCAGTGGTTCCACTCCAGCACGAACTGGCTGGCGAGCATGCCCAAACCCCAGCCGATGAGCGGCGTCAGCGTTTCGATGGCACCAAAGATCAGACCGGTGCGCAGAGCTTCTGTGAATTTAGGTTTGTGAAGCGTGGCGCCTTTGCCGATGGAGGCGGCAAATGCATCCATGGACATGCCAAAAGCGAGAAGGATCGTAGCGGAGATGTTCATAAGAGCGTCCAGACCGGGGATATCCATATGACACATCACTGCCCCCAGTAAACAGCAGTTGATGTATCTATGGTCTCGCCTGATCTCTTTTGCACGGTAAGCGTGCTGAAAGCGATCCGTACGCGCCACGTTTTTCAACGAGTATGTTGACGCGTACATTTCCTGCGTGCAGGAAATCGGCTACTCCCCAACGACGGGCGCAACCTTAACATATTTTGAGAATATAAAACAACAACGAGCAAGGCTTAATTTATCTGCGTCTTTGATAACGATTTTCATTTAGGTTTATGCGTGAAAATATCGTTAATAAATATAAGTCAAAGAGGAGAGAAGATATAGCAACGGCTATATTCTTTGCGAAAGAATATCACAATATATAGCCGAGGTTATAATGTTAACTTATTGAGTTTTAACGAGTAATGTGTAGATTTTCTCAAGGTCATCAATATTTTTGACCCGAATGAGCAGGCGGCGCTGTTCTAATTGCATCACTAACACGCCGTCTTCGGATAAATTCATCTCTTTAATGCGGTTATATTCTATCCATACGTTGGCGAAGAAGAATCCCTGTTTTTTAAAAATGAGTTTTGGCGAGCGGATCCAGAACAGGTAAATCGCCATTAATGCCAGCGCACATAATAACCATGTGGTTAATATTGCACCGTGGCTGGTCACGTTATTGTAAATCAGAATGACCACCAGGCCGGCGAAGATAAATGCATCAATGCGTCCACGGCGTAAAAGGGGAAGGGTCAGCAGCGTCTCGCCGTTACGGCGAGGCATAATGAATTCGTCATAGATCGCGTAAGCCAGAAGGGCAACAATAAACAACACCAGTACGATGTCCGTAACAGTCATTCATCCTCCAGATAAAAAGACCGGGGGCAAGCCCCCGGTCGAAAACGCAATGTTTTACAGGCCCAGCAGGCCGACAGCGTAGCCCGCGATACCGATGACGAAGAAGCCAACGATGATCCACAGCGGGTTCACTTTCTTACGCAGCAGCCACATACAGGCGAAGGTCAACAGCAGCGGCACCAGGCCAGGCATCAGCTGGTCCAGAATCGTCTGCACGGTGGTGACGCGGGTTTGACCATCCTGACCGGTGATGGTCGAAACCACCAGCGGGATGTTCACGTGCGTCCACTTGTTAACCAGCGCCCCCATGACAAACAGGCCGAGAATAGAGGCCCCCTCGGTCAGTTTCTGCAGGAAGCCGCCGCCCATATCCTTAACGATGTCCACGCCCTTACGGTAGCCGTAGGCCACGCCGTAGTAACGGGTCAGCAGACGTACCGCGTTGAACAGGATAAAGAACAGCAGAGGACCGAGCAGGCTGCCGCTCATCGCGATCCCGGCACCCAGCGCCGCGAAGACCGGACGAACAGTACCCCAGAAGATAGGGTCGCCCACGCCGGCCAGTGGACCCATCAGACCGACTTTGATACCGTTGATGGCACCATCGTCAATCTCCGCGCCGTTCGCACGCTGCTCTTCCATCGCCAGCGTCACGCCCAGAACCGGAGCCGCGACGTAAGGATGGGTGTTGAAGAATTCCAGGTGACGCTTAATCGCCTGACGGCGTGCTTCGTTGTTCTCAGGGTAGAGGCGTTTTATCGCCGGCACCATAGAGAAGCAGAAGCCCAGCGCCTGCATACGTTCGAAGTTCCATGAACCCTGAAACAGGTTAGAACGGATGAACACGCCACGAATATCACCCGGAGTGAGTTTTTTCTCGGTGGTAGTTTTTGTCATATCAACCATTTCGCTCACCTGTTAGTCCAGTTCGTTATCGAGATCGTTGTTACCAGCAGCCTGCGCTGGGGCACCCGCAACACGGTTGTATTTCGGGCTGAGCTGGATGTAGAGAATCGCCATCACGGCACCAATCACGCCCAGCGCAACCAGGTTGAAGTTGGTGAATGCTGCGGTGACGAAGCCGAGGTAGAAGAACGGCATCAGGTAGCCCGCGCGCATCATGTTGATGACCATCGCGTAACCTACCACGACGATCATACCGCCCGCGATGTTCAGACCGCTGGTGACCACTTCAGGAATAGCGTTCAGCATGCCCTGAACTTCACTGGTGCCGACAGAGATCGCAACGATAACCGCCGGGATTGCGATACGCATCGCCTGCAGGAACAGGGACGACACGTGGATCCAGGAGAGTGCCGTGAGGTTGCCGTTCTCGGCCGCCTTATCCGCCGCGTGTTGAAAGGCCACGGTGATGGTACGAACGATGATAGTCAGCACCTGGCCTGCTGCGGCCAGAGGAATGGCAAGGGCAATACCTGCGCCAATACTCTGATGACCGGCAATAACCAGAACGGTTGAGATGATTGAGGCCAGTGCGGCATCAGGCGCAACGGCGGCACCGATGTTCATCCAGCCCAGGGCGATCATTTCCAGCGTACCACCGATGATGATACCGGTTTTCATATCACCCAGAACGGCACCGATCAACGTACAGGCCACCAGAGGGCGGTGGAACTGAAATTCATCAAGTACGGATTCCATACCCGCAATACACGCGACGATGAACACCAGCACAATCTGAAGAGTGGTAATCTCCATTGTACTTCTCCTATAACATAAGCTTTATGTGAAAAACCGGCGCGGGCTTATTTCCCAACTTTACCGATCAAATCCATCATTTTCAGTTTCTGGTCAGTGGAAACCTTACGGGCTTCCAGCTCAATACCGCGAGCATTCAGCTTGTTGAACGCCTCGATATCTTTCGCATCAACTGAAATCGCGTTGTTGACCTGCGTTTTGCCCTGACGGAAAGCCATACCGCCGATGTTCACGGAGGTGATTTTCACGCCGCCTTCAACAATGCGCTCGACGTCTGTCGGGTTAGTAAACAGGAGCATCACGCGTTCACCCGCATATTTCGGGTTGTTGTAAACGCGGATCATCTTGGCGACATCCACCACGTGCGCGGTAACGCCCGGTGGTGCAACCTGAGTCAGAAGGGTTTTACGGACAGTGTCGGCGGCCACTTCGTCACTGACCACGATGATACGCTGTACGTTGGTCTCTTTGGTCCAGCGAGTCGCAACCTGTCCGTGAATCAGACGGTCATCAATACGCGCCAGGCCGATAACCATGTAATCGTTCGGTCCCATCGGTTTTGCCGGTGCCGCTGCTTTCGGTGCCGCCGCAGCCGGGGCAGGGGCGGGTTTTTCAACCGGCTGAGCCTTCAGGGCTTTCACCCCTTCGCGGCCGGTTTCAACGGCCAGCGCGACCAGCTCATCGAAGCCTGGGTTGTCGTCGCGCGCCATAAAGGTTTCCACCAGCATGGGAATGTTTACCCCGGCGACGACTTCATAATGCTCTTTATCGACGACAATGCGGCTGGCAGCATTAAACGGACTGCCGCCCCATGTATCGACGAGAAATAGCACGCCTTTGCTGGTATCCAGCTTCGCGAGTTGAGCGTTGTACTTCTCAATCAGCGTCTCGGCATTTTCACCGGGAACGAAATCGATCCAGCCGACGTTTTCCTGCTCGCCCAACAGCATCTCTGCCGTTTTGAGTAGCTGCTCAGCAGCCCAACCATGTGTGCCTATGACAATAGCAATGGTCACTTGCTACCTCCTTTTATTATCATTAATACGCCTGCCGGGCAGACGTACTGAGAATCGTATTGGCGAACCGAATCGATTCAGATAAGGGTTAGAGTTCAAAAAACTAAGACTTCCGCGAATTATTTTAGATAGTGAAAAAATAATTTATGTGATGAAGATCCGTAATTTAGCCACGCGTTACAGAATTATCTGTAGCGTATAGCCGCTGTGTTACAGAACTTTGCAAAGGAACGTAAATCTTTGCTAAAAACACAGTCTCTCTGATATGTTTAGCCTCCGTTTACTTGTTCAGGAGTATAGGGCTACAGCCCACTATATGGACCGTCACCGACGTCAGTCATCTACCAGGCCATTCCGCGCCTTTTTCACCGGCGAACCACGCCACGTATCAACTCTGTCTGCCTCTTATTTGCCCACGTTGAGTGGGGCACCGTTTTGTCATTCCTTTAGCAGGAGCTTGTCATGGAATTCTTAATGGACCCGTCAATCTGGGTGGGACTGCTCACGCTGGTCGTACTGGAGATCGTTCTCGGCATCGATAACCTGGTGTTTATCGCCATCCTTGCGGATAAGCTGCCGCCAAAACAGCGTGATAAAGCGCGTCTGATTGGGCTCTCGCTGGCGCTGGTCATGCGACTGGGGCTGCTCTCCGTGATCTCGTGGATGGTCACGCTGACCAAACCGCTGTTCTCCGTCATGGATTACACCTTCTCCGGCCGTGATTTGATCATGCTAATCGGGGGGATATTCCTGCTCTTCAAAGCGACAACAGAGCTGCATGAACGGCTGGAGAACCGGCAGCATGATGATGGTCACGGTAAGGGCTACGCCAGCTTCTGGGTCGTGGTGCTACAAATTGTGGTGCTGGATGCAGTCTTCTCGCTGGATGCGGTGATTACCGCGGTCGGTATGGTGAACCACCTGCCGGTGATGATGGCGGCTGTCGTAATTGCGATGGCGGTGATGCTGCTGGCCTCGAAACCGCTGACGCGCTTCGTCAACCAGCATCCGACGGTGGTCGTGCTCTGTCTGAGCTTCCTGCTGATGATTGGTTTGAGCCTGGTGGCGGAAGGTTTCGGCTTCCATATTCCGAAAGGCTACCTGTACGCCGCGATTGGCTTCTCGATCCTAATCGAACTGTTCAACCAGATTGCGCGCCGTAACTTTATTAAGCAGCAGTCAAATCAGCCGCTGCGCGCCCGTACGGCGGACGCCATTCTGCGCCTGATGGGCGGACGCCGTCAGGTGAACGTCCAGTCTGACCCTGAAAACCGTAACCCGGTGCCGGTTCCGGAAGGGGCGTTTGTGGAAGAAGAACGCTACATGATTAACGGCGTGCTCTCCCTGGCCTCCCGCTCGCTGCGCGGCATCATGACGCCGCGCGGGGAAATTAGCTGGGTCGATGCGAACCTGAGCGTAGATGAAATTCGTCAGCAATTGCTCTCATCTCCGCACAGCCTGTTCCCGGTGTGTCGCGGTGAACTGGATGAAATCATCGGCGTGGTTCGGGCGAAAGAGATGCTGGTGGCGCTGGAAGAGGGCGTCAACGTGGAGGCCATTGCAGCTTCGTCGCCAGCGATTGTCGTACCGGAAACGCTGGATCCGATCAATCTGCTGGGCGTATTGCGTCGCGCGCGCGGTAGCTTTGTTATCGTCACCAACGAGTTTGGTGTGGTACAGGGGCTGGTGACGCCGCTGGACGTGCTTGAAGCGATTGCCGGTGAATTCCCGGATGAAGACGAAACGCCTGAAATTGTGGCCGACGGCGAAGGCTGGCTGGTCAAAGGTGCGACCGACCTGCACGCGCTTTCGCATACGCTGGGGCTGGAAAACGTGGTTAACGATGAAGAAGACATCGCAACCGTGGCGGGGCTGGTTATCGCCGTAAACGGTCAGATCCCGCGCGTCGGGGATGTGATCGAGCTTCCTCCATTGCACATCACTATCGTTGAAGCTAACGACTACCGCGTCGATCTGGTCCGCATTGTTAAAGAACAGTCTGCACACGACGAAGACGAATAAGTCTGCTTAACGGGTACGATGTGCCCGTTACGATCTTCTGGCGGGGAAGATTTTCCCGCCAGCCATTGTGGCGTTACTACCGCGCCTGCTTCTCTCTCAACCCGTTCGCTATTTAGCCGCTGCCTGATGTCAGGCCGAGCGCGAGCAGCCGCGACCGTAAAAGTGTAGTGGGGAAAGAAGAAGGAGACGAGAATGAAGGGAGAAATTCGCCCATCCGTTGCGGATGGGCGAAAGAGAGGGATTAGTCGCACTGCACCTTAATGGCCAGACCGCCGCGCGACGTTTCACGGTACTTCGCGTTCATGTCTTTGCCGGTTTCGTACATGGTTTCGATAACCTTATCCAACGACACGCGTGGTTCGCTGGTACGGCGCATCGCCATGCGCGAGGCGTTAATCGCTTTGACGGAGGCAATCGCGTTACGCTCAATGCACGGCACCTGCACCTGGCCTGCGACCGGATCACAGGTCAGACCGAGGTTATGCTCCATGCCAATTTCCGCCGCCACGCAAACCTGTTCAGGGCTTGCGCCCAGCAGCTCGGCCAGACCGGCCGCCGCCATGGAGCAGGCCACGCCTACTTCACCCTGACAGCCCACTTCAGCGCCTGAAATGGACGCGTTCATCTTGTACAGCGCGCCGATAGCGCCTGCCGCGAGGAAATAACGGATATAAATATCCGGCGTCACAGGCTCGATAAAGTGATCGTAGTAGGCCAGCACCGCCGGAACGATCCCGCACGCGCCGTTGGTTGGCGCAGTCACGACGCGCCCCCCCGCGGCGTTCTCTTCGTTCACCGCCAGAGCAAACATGTTCACCCAGTCAACTACGTTCATCGGGTCGTTAGAGAATTTGTCCGTGGTCACCAGCATACGGCGCAGGGCAGAGGCACGACGCGGCACGCGCAGTGGCCCTGGCAGTACGCCTTCGGTGTTCATCCCGCGATCGATACAGGCGCGCATGGTTTGCCACACGTTGGCAAAATAGTCTTCGATCTCTTTTTTGCTGTGCAGCGCCAGCTCGTTCTGCATCACCATGCCGGACAGCGACAAACCGGTCTCTTTGCAGTAGCCCAGCATCTCGGTGGCCGATTTGAACGGATAGGGCACGTTCACGTCGCCCGCGCTCTCTTTACCGAAATGCTCTTCGTCAACGATGAAGCCACCGCCGATGGAGTAGTAGGTTTTGCTGTAGATCTCTTTTTCGCCGCTCCAGGCGTGGATAGTCATGCCGTTTTCATGCAGCGGCAGGTTGTCGCTGCGAAAACGCATGCCGTCATCCTGCGGGAAATCCACTTCGTGCTGACCGTTAGCCAGCAGCAGGCGACCGCGCGCTTCCACGTCGCGGATGAATGCCGGGATGGCATCAATATCAACAGTGTCCGGCATATTGCCCGCCAGACCCATAATAATGGCGATATCGGTGTGGTGGCCTTTACCCGTTAATGACAGTGAACCGTAAACGTCTACGGCGACACGGGTAACGCTTTCCAGTAATCCTTTTTCGACCAGATCATCGACGAACTGTTTACCGGCCTTCATCGGCCCTACAGTGTGGGAAGAAGAAGGACCAATCCCCACTTTGAACATGTCGAATATACTAATCACTTTCACACTCCTGACAGGGTTACCGGGGTTCCAGTAACGATGTTATAACTGCGCATAGTGTAAGAGGGAACACCAACCTCGGCTTAACTATTCACATGAATTAAACTAATGGTTAACGATGGGTTTTGCTAATAGCGCGACGCGGATCGCAAACCTGCAAAAAAGGCTGGAATGTAAAGTATAGTCAAGGCTTCAGGCCGATTTGTAGCGCCAGTTCACGAATGATGCCCGCCGTCATGCCCCAGACAAAATAATGCTGATACCAGGACAACCAGACCCGATGGTCGTGCCCCCGGCGATGGATATCCAGCGGATGATAGCGGCTTAGCCGGAGCGCCTCTTCAAGCGGCATCTCAAACACCGCAGAAACTTCGTCGACGCTGGCGTGATACTGAAGATTGGGGGGGATAATGCCGACGACCGGCGTGACCTGAAAGCCGGTCACGCTGTCGACGGGCGGCAGCACGCCGATGACTTCCACCGCGTCAGGCGGGATCGCCACCTCCTCCTGCGCTTCCCGCAGCGCGGCGGCAATCAGCGACGCATCGGTGCTGTCCACCGCCCCTCCCGGAAAGGCCACCTGACCGGCGTGTTTGCGCATATGCGGCGAACGCTGCGTAAGCAGCAGGCCCGGCTGTTCCCGGCGCACCACCGGGATCAGCACCGCCGCCTGACGCTGATTCAGCGTGGCGCGGTTGACCTGCGGCCGTAGCAGCTGAAAGCGCGACAGAAAATCATCCAGCGTCAGGTTCTCTTTCTCCACCGTTAGTTCTCCAGTTGCTTCAGGATGCGGTTCACCTTATCAAAGGTTTCCTGATATTCCGCCTCGACCTGGCTGTCCGCCACAATGCCGCCGCCCGCAGAACAGTACAGATTGCCGCCGCAGGCCGTCAGCGTGCGAATGGTAATGCTGGTATCCATGGTGCCGCACAGGCTGATATAGCCGATGCTGCCGCACCAGGCGTTGCGGCGGTGCGGTTCCAGTTCGTCGATGATTTCCATGGCGCGAATTTTTGGCGCACCGGTGATGGAGCCACCCGGGAACGCGGCCCGGAGCAGATCGCAGGCGGTGCGAGAGGCGGGCAGACGCGCGGTGATGGTACTGACCAGATGATGCACTGCCGGGAAAGGTTCGACGACGAACAGCTCCGGCACGCGCACGCTGCCTGGTTCGGCGACCCGGCCAATATCGTTACGCATCAGGTCGACAATCATCAGGTTTTCGGCGCGATCCTTCGGTGACCCGGCGAGTTTCTCCGCCTGCTGGCGATCGGCGTCCGGATCGGCAAGGCGCGGCAGCGTGCCTTTAATCGGGCGGGTCTGAATCGTCCCTTCCGCCAGATGGATAAAACGCTCCGGCGACAGGCTGAGGATGGCCCCCTGTTCCAGACGTACAAACGCGCTGAACGGAGCCCTGTTGCTGGCATTGAGACGGGTAAACGCCTGCCACTCGTCCCCCTGGTATGCTGCCTGGAAACGCTGGGCAAGGTTAACCTGATAGCAGTCGCCGCTTTGCAGATAGGCCTGCACGCGGGAGAATTTTTCCGCGTATTCCGGCGCGGTCATGTTCGAGCGCCAGCCGGAGGTCAGGGTGAACGCCTCAGCTGGAGCAGGCTGTTGTGCCTCAAGCCAGGCCAGACGCGCTTGCACGTCATCATGGCTCAGCAGGGAGACCCTTTTTTTCTGGTGGTCCACAATCAACGCCCAGTCATACAGCCCCACGGCCATGTCCGGCAGGGCAATATCCGCCTGCGCATGCTCGGGCAGCATTTCGAAGCGGCGACCCAAATCGTAGCCAAACAGGCCCAGCGCGCCGCCCTGGAAGGGCAGGTCCAGGTTAGGGGTAGCGGATAAGCCCAGCGCGTTGATTTCCTGCTGAAGCTGTATCAGCGGATCGTCCGTCGTCGACAGATCGTCGGTCGTGAGCGTCTTCAGCGGATCGGCCACCAGAATATCGAAGCGGCTGTACGGGTGATCCGCATGGCCGGAGTGCAGCAGCATGGCAAAGGGAAGATGGCTCAGACGGGCAAACCAGAACTCAGCGGCGTCAGCGCGCCAGGGTAAGGTAACAACAGTGGGGAAGCGCATGTTCATGTATGGCATACTACCGGGCAGCGTGAAATAATTAGCGCGAATAATTTAGCAGGAGTTGACGATGTTTGCAGGTTTACCTTCTCTGAGCCATGAACAGCAGCAGAAAGCGGTTGAGCGAATTCAGGAACTGATGTCCCAGGGGATGGGCAGCGGACAGGCGATTTCCCAGGTGGCGGAGGAGCTGCGCGCCACCCATACCGGCGAGCGGATCGTGGCGCGTTTTGAGGATGAAGATGAAGAGTAATCGGGCTTAAACCGCCGCGATAATTTTGATCTCAACCTTGTATTCCGGTTTCATCAGCGTGGCCTGTACGGTGCAGCGTACAGGCGCGTGACCCGCTACCACCCACGCATCCCAGGCTTTATTCATCGCCGCGAAATCGTCTTTATTTGCCAGGAAAATGGTCGCATCCAGAATGCGGGATTTATCGCTGCCCTGTTTTTCCAGCACGGCATCAATCTGCGCCAGGGTATTCGCCGTCTGTTCGAACGCATCCGCATCCAGATTTGACGGTACACCGGTGTAATACAGCGTCTGGTTATGGATCACCACATCAGACCAGCGGGCTTCGGCATCAATGCGCACAATTGTCATAAACGTTTCCTCGTTATTTTTCGTCGTCAGGCGGCAAGACTGCCATATTGTTCTGCCGTCGTCACTATTTGGGGTGGCACAGGAGAAGATGGGCTGACATAATCCCTGTGCAAAAATACAGTGAGAGAGCAACGTGGCAGACGATTTTTCCCCTGAAGGTCAATTAGCGCAGGCGATCCCCGGCTTCAAGCCCCGTGAGCCTCAGCGACAGATGGCGCACGCCGTTGCCCGCGCCATTGATCAGGCCCAGCCGCTGGTGGTTGAAGCCGGAACTGGCACGGGTAAGACCTATGCTTACCTTGCGCCGGCGCTGCGGGCGAAAAAGAAGGTGATAATTTCCACCGGATCGAAAGCGCTGCAGGATCAGCTCTACAGCCGCGACTTGCCCACGGTTGCGAAAGCGCTGAAATACAAAGGGCGTCTGGCCCTGCTGAAGGGACGCTCCAACTATCTCTGCCTGGAGCGACTCGAACAGCAGGCGCTGGCCGGCGGCGATCTGCCGGTACAAACCCTGAGCGACGTCATTATCCTGCGCGCCTGGGCGAACCAGACCGAAGAGGGCGATATCAGCACCTGCGCGAGCGTGCCGGAAGACTCCCCGGCCTGGCCGCTGGTGACCAGCACCAACGACAACTGCCTCGGCAGCGACTGCCCGCTGTATAAAGACTGTTTTGTGGTGAAAGCGCGCAAAACCGCGATGGACGCAGACGTGGTGGTGGTGAACCACCACCTGTTCCTCGCGGACATGGTGGTTAAGGACAGCGGTTTCGGCGAGCTTATCCCGGAGGCGGACGTGATGATCTTCGATGAAGCCCATCAGTTGCCGGATATCGCCAGCCAGTATTTCGGCCAGTCGCTCTCCAGCCGCCAGCTACAGGATCTGGCGAAAGATTTTACCATTGCCTACCGGACCGAACTCAAAGATACCCAGCAGCTGCAGAAGTGTGCCGACCGTCTGGCGCAAAGCGCGCAGGATTTCCGCTTACAGCTTGGCGAGCCGGGCTATCGCGGCAACCTGCGCGAACTGCTGGCGGACAAAAATATCCAGCGCGCGCTGCTGCTGCTCGATGATGCACTTGAGCTCTGCTACGACGTGGCGAAGCTGTCCCTTGGACGCTCCGCGCTGCTTGACGCCGCCTTCGAACGCGCAACGCTCTATCGCGGGCGGCTCAAACGGCTAAAAGAGATCAACCAGCCGGGGTACAGCTACTGGTATGAATGCACCTCGCGCCACTTTACCCTGGCGCTCACGCCGCTGACGGTGGCCGATAAATTCAAAGAGGTGATGGCGCAGAAGCCGGGAAGCTGGATCTTCACTTCCGCAACCCTGTCTGTAAATGACGATCTGCACCACTTCACCGAGCGCCTCGGCATTGAGCAGGCGGAATCACTGCTGCTGCCCAGCCCGTTTGATTACGAAAAGCAGGCCCTGCTCTGCGTGCCACGCAATCTCCCGCTGCCGAACCAGCCGGGGGCGGCGCGGCATCTCGCGGCGATGCTCAAGCCGATGATTGAGGCCAACAACGGGCGCTGCTTTATGCTCTGCACCTCACACGCCATGATGCGCGATCTCGCCGAGCAGTTTCGTGCCACCATGACCCTCCCGGTGCTGCTGCAGGGGGAAACCAGTAAAGGCCAGCTGCTCCAGCAGTTTGTCAGCGCCGGTAACGCCCTGCTGGTGGCAACCAGCAGCTTCTGGGAAGGGGTGGACGTGCGCGGCGACACGCTCTCGCTGGTGATCATCGATAAGCTGCCGTTCACGTCGCCGGACGATCCGCTGCTCAAGGCGCGGATGGAAGACTGCCGCCTGCGCGGCGGCGATCCGTTCGACGACGTTCAACTACCGGACGCGGTCATCACGCTTAAGCAGGGGGTAGGGCGACTGATCCGTGACGTCACCGACCGCGGCGTGCTGGTGATCTGCGATAACCGCCTGGTGATGCGTCCTTACGGCGCAACGTTCCTCGCCAGCCTGCCGCCCGCCCCGCGTACGCGGGACATTAAACGCGCGGTGCGTTTCCTGGCAAACCCAACGGCGGAGTAATTCGCTCCGGAGTGTGCTAAGATGCGCGCCATTTTGTGACTGACCCTTGCGAGAGCGCGACGACTGATGCGAATTCTGGCTATTGATACCGCGACAGAGGCTTGCTCTGTTGCTCTGTTAAACGACGGTGCTGTTTCTGCTCATTTCGAAGAGTGTCCACGGGAACACACCCAGCGTATTCTGCCCCTGGTAAAAGCCATTTTAACCCAGGGCAACACCACCTTAACCGACCTCGACGCGCTGGCCTTTGGCCGCGGCCCCGGCAGCTTTACGGGCGTGCGCATTGGGATTGGCATCGCGCAGGGGCTGGCGCTGGGCGCTGACCTGCCGATGATCGGCGTCTCTACGCTTGCGACGATGGCGGAGGGAGCCTGGCGCATGACGGGCGCGACCCGCGTGCTCGCCGCTATTGACGCTCGCATGGGTGAAGTTTACTGGGCGGAATATACCCGCGATGAAAACGGCGTGTGGCACGGCGAAGAGACGGAAGCAGTGCTTAAGCCTGAAGCCGTTACTGAACGCCTGAAGCAGCTGTCCGGCGAGTGGGCGACGGTCGGCACGGGCTGGCCGGCGTGGCCAGAGATGGCGAGCGGCACCGGCGTGACGCTGGTGGACGGCAACATGCTCCTGCCTGCGGCGGAAGATATGCTCCCGATTGCCCGTCAACTGCTTGCAGCAGGAAAAACCGTTGCCGTTGAACATGCGGAGCCGGTTTATTTGCGAAACACCGTCGCGTGGAAGAAACTTCCGGGCCGCGAATGAATCTCAGTAACAGGAACTGAGAAAAAGGAGTCGCATCATGGCGGTTCAGACTAAAGTAGTACGCCTTTTTATGGCAGGCGCGGTTGCCATAGCACTGAGCGGTTGCGTAACCGTACCTGATGCGATCAAGGGCAGCAGCCCGACGCCACAGCAGGATCTGGTTCGGGTAATGAATGCGCCCGAGCTTTACGTCGGCCAGGAAGCCCGCTTCGGTGGGAAAGTGATCGACGTGCAGAACCAGCAGGGGAAAACCCGTCTGGAAATTGCCACGGTACCGCTCGACAGCGGCGCGCGTCCCGTACTCGGTGAAGCCTCTCGCGGGCGTATCTATGCCGACGTTAGTGGTTTCCTCGACCCGGTCGATTTTCGCGGACAGCTGGTAACCGTTGTCGGGCCGATTACCGGTTCGGTGCAGGGCAAAATCGGCAACACCCCGTACAAATTTATGACCATGCAGGTGAACGGCTATAAGCGCTGGCGTATCGCCCAGCAGGTGGTGATGCCGGCTCAGCCAATCGACCCGTGGATGTGGGGTCCACATCCTTATCGTTACGGTTATCCGGGATGGGGCTGGTATAACCCGGGCCCTGCACAGGTGCAAACGATCGTAACTGAGTAACTTACTGTTATTGTTAAGAAAGAGACAGCGGCTCAGCCGCTGTCTCTGTTTTTTTACGGATAAAACGAAAAAAAAGAGTGACGCGCTTCGCAACCTGCAATCTGAACAATTAATAAACTGGTACGCTGAGTTAATATAATGTTAACAAACTGTTTATTATCGGGGCTGTGATGACGACGAACACTCATTTCAGAGGTGATGCATTGCAAAAGGTTTGGCTTAACCGTTATCCCGCAGATGTGCCTGCGGAGATCAATCCTGACCGTTATCAATCCCTGGTGGAATTATTTGAGCACTCGGTAAGACGTTACGCAGACCAGCCCGCGTTTGTGAATATGGGCGAGGTGATGACGTTCCGTAAGCTTGAGGAGCGTAGCCGGGCGTTTGCGGCTTATCTGCAGGAAGGACTTGGGCTGCAAAAAGGGGATCGCGTCGCGCTGATGATGCC
Organism: Enterobacter cloacae complex sp. P27C; assembly: GCF_014895705.1. Lineage (NCBI taxonomy): Bacteria > Pseudomonadati > Pseudomonadota > Gammaproteobacteria > Enterobacterales > Enterobacteriaceae > Enterobacter > Enterobacter cloacae complex sp. P27C. The sequence goes on along the minus strand of NZ_JADBQB010000007.1, from coordinate 77,592 downwards.
GAACCTGCTGCAATACCCGGTGGCGCTGTTTGGCATCCTGCGTGCCGGGATGATTGTGGTCAACGTTAACCCGCTTTACACGCCGCGCGAGCTGGAACATCAGCTGAACGACAGCGGGGCGGTGGCGATTGTCATTGTTTCTAACTTTGCCCATACCCTGGAAAAAGTGGTCGACAAAACCCAGGTGAAGCACGTCATCCTGACGCGCATGGGCGATCAGCTTTCCACCGCCAAAGGGACGCTGGTTAACTTTGTCGTTAAATACGTCAAACGTCTGGTACCAAAATACCACCTGCCGGATGCTATCTCCTTCCGCCGCGCGCTGCATGCGGGCTATCGCATGCAGTACGTCAAGCCTGAAGTCGTCTCCGAAGACCTGGCCTTCCTGCAATACACGGGCGGCACCACCGGCGTGGCCAAAGGGGCGATGCTGACCCACCGCAACATGCTGGCGAACCTTGAGCAGGTTAATGCCACCTACGGGCCGCTGCTGCATCCGGGTAAAGAGCTGGTAATCACCGCGCTGCCGCTGTATCACATCTTCGCGCTGACCATGAACTGCCTGCTGTTTATCGAGCTGGGCGGGCAAAACGTATTGATCACCAACCCGCGCGATATCCCGGGTCTGGTGAAAGAGCTGGTAAAATACCCGTTTACCGCCATGACCGGGGTGAACACCCTGTTTAACGCGCTGCTTAACAACAAAGAGTTCCAGCAGCTTGATTTCTCCACGCTCCATCTCTCCGCGGGCGGCGGCATGCCGGTTCAGCAGGCGGTGGCCGAGCGCTGGGTGAAGCTAACCGGGCAATATCTGCTGGAAGGCTACGGCCTGACGGAGTGTGCCCCGCTGGTGAGCGTCAACCCGCACGATATCGACTACCACAGCGGCAGCATCGGCCTGCCGGTCCCGTCGACGGAAGCAAAGCTGGTGGATGATGAGGATAACGAAGTGCCTCACGGCGAGCCGGGCGAACTGTGCGTCAGAGGGCCGCAGGTAATGCTGGGTTACTGGCAGCGTCCTGATGCGACCGACGAAATCATTAAAGACGGCTGGCTTCACACCGGCGATATTGCGGTGATGGATGACGAAGGCTTCCTGCGCATCGTCGATCGCAAAAAAGATATGATCCTGGTCTCCGGCTTCAACGTCTATCCGAACGAAATCGAAGACGTGGTGATGCAGCACAGCGGCGTGCTGGAAGTGGCGGCGGTGGGCGTTCCTTCCGGCAGTAGCGGTGAAGCGGTGAAGATATTTGTGGTCAAGAAAGATCCTTCTCTTACCGAGGAAGCGCTGATAACGTTTTGTCGCCGTCAGCTGACGGGCTATAAGGTGCCGAAGCTGGTGGAATTCCGCGATGAGCTGCCGAAATCCAATGTCGGGAAGATATTACGACGAGAATTACGTGACGAAGCCCGTGCCAAAGTAGACAATAAGGCCTGAGCTTCACGTTAATCGCCCAGACGCCGGTTAAGCCGGCGTTTTTTATGGGCGCAAACAAAAGAGAATCCGATTTGAATTACCAGATGATCACGACCAACGACGAGCTGGCTTCGCTGTGCGAAGTGACGCGCGACTTTCCTGCCATCGCTCTGGATACCGAGTTTGTCCGTACTCGCACCTATTATCCACAGCTGGGTTTGATACAGATGTACGACGGTAAGAACGTCTCGCTGATCGACCCGCTCGGCATTACCGACTGGGCGCCGATGCGTGACCTGCTGCTGGATACTGCGGTAACGAAATATCTGCACGCGGGCAGTGAAGATCTGGAAGTCTTTCTTAACACCTTTGGCATCATGCCTCAGCCGCTGATTGATACGCAGATCCTCGCGGCGTTCAGCGGTCGTCCGCTGTCGTGGGGCTTTGCCGCCATGGTGGAGGAGTACACGGGCCTGACGCTGGATAAAAGTGAATCCCGTACCGACTGGCTGGCGCGTCCGCTTACCGAGCGTCAGCTGGAATATGCGGCGGCAGACGTGTTTTACCTGCTGCCGATTGCCGGACAGCTGATGAAAGAGGCGGAAGCCTCCGGCTGGCTGTCTGCCGCGCTGGACGAGTGCCGTATGACGCAGCAGCGTCGCCAGGAAGTGGTTGACCCGAAAGAGGCCTGGCGTGATATCACCAACGCCTGGCAGCTTCGCACGCGTCAGCTGGCCTGCCTGCAGCTGTTAGCGGACTGGCGTTTGCGTAAAGCGCGTGAGCGCGATCTGGCCGTGAATTTTGTGGTGCGTGAAGAGCATCTCTGGGCGGTCGCGCGCTATATGCCGGGCAGCCTGGGCGAGCTGGACAGCATTGGCCTTTCCGGCAGCGAGATCCGTTTCCATGGTAAAACCCTGCTGGCGCTGGTCGCCAAAGCGCAGGCGCTGCCGGAGGATGCACTGCCTGAGACGCTGCTGAATCTCATGGATATGCCGGGCTATCGTAAAGCATTCAAGGATATCAAAGCGCTGGTGCAGGATGTCGCAACGGAAAGCAAGCTGAGCGCTGAACTGCTGGCGTCACGCAGACAGATTAACCAGCTGCTGAACTGGCACTGGAAGCTGAAACCGCAGAATGGCGTGCCGGAACTGATGGCTGGCTGGCGCGGGGTATTGATGGCCGATCGCCTGAATACCTTGCTGGAAGGTTATCCGCGATAAAAATATGCCGGGCGATATACCCGGCATATTCTCCCCGGTGGCGCTGCGCTTACCGGGGCTACGACACCAGGAACCTACGGACGCGACTCTTCCGCTTCCGGAAGCGTTACGTTCAGCTCCAGAATCGAAATATCCCCGTCTTTTTGCTCCAGCTGTACGGTGACCATCTCCGGGTCAATCTGCACATACTTACAGATCACTTCCAGGATGTCCTTGCGCAGCTGCGGCAGGTAGTGAGGCTCGGCGTCGCTACGACGACGCTCCGCAACGATAATTTGCAGGCGTTCTTTTGCGATGTTGGCGGTGCTTTTTTTCCGCGAGAGAAAAAAGTCCAGTAATGCCATAACTTATCCTCCGAACAGGCGTTTGAGGAAACCTTTCTTCTCTTCTTCAATGAAGCGGAAAGGACGTTCTTCTCCCAGCAGACGGTCAACGGTATCGGCGTAAGCTTTACCTGCATCTGCCGTTGTATCAAGGATCACGGGCTCGCCCTGGTTAGAGGCGCGTAACACGGACTGGTCTTCCGGGATAACGCCAACCAGTTTAATGCGCAGGATCTCCAGCACGTCTTCCATGCTCAGCATGTCACCTTTGTTTACGCGACCCGGGTTATAGCGGGTCAGCAGCAGGTGCTCTTTGATCGGATCCTGGCCATTTTCCGCACGGCGGGATTTGGAGGCCAGAATACCGAGAATACGGTCGGAGTCACGCACGGAGGAGACTTCCGGGTTGGTGGTGATGATCGCTTCATCAGCAAAGTAGAGCGCCATCAGGGCACCGGTTTCAATGCCGGCAGGGGAGTCACAGACGATGAAGTCGAACTCCATTTTTTTCAGCTCGTCGAGCACCTTTTCCACGCCTTCACGGGTCAGGGCATCTTTATCACGCGTCTGAGAAGCCGGAAGAATGAAGAGGTTCTCGGTGCGCTTGTCTTTAATCAGCGCCTGGTTCAGCGTGGCATCGCCCTGAATGACGTTCACGAAGTCATATACGACGCGACGCTCACATCCCATGATGAGGTCGAGGTTACGCAGACCGATATCGAAGTCGATAACGACGGTTTTCTTTCCCTTCTGGGCCAAACCAGTAGCGATGGCCGCGCTGGAGGTGGTCTTGCCAACGCCTCCTTTACCCGAAGTAACAACAATAATGCGTGCCATAGAAATTCCTTGTTAAAAAGGGATTAATTCAACGGTTGAACGGTCAACGCGTCGTCTGCCAGAAGCAGGCGAGCCGCTTTGCCATAAAATTCGGCTGGGATCTTGTCGCTCAGCCAATATTCACCTGCGATGGACACCAGTTCCGCCGTCAGGTGAGTACAAAATATTTGCGCGTCCCGATCGCCACTTGCACCCGCGAGCGCACGTCCACGCATCATACCGTAAACGTGAATATTGCCATCTGCAATAAGCTCTGCGCCAGCGCTGACGTGGCTTGTAACAATTAGATCACAGTTTGGCGCATAAATGCGCTGACCGGAACGAACCGGCACATCAATCATTCGCGTTTTTGTGAGAGCGGTAACGTTTTGCGCCGCAGGAGGGGGCGTTTGTACGGCAGCGGGTGCTGCACGTGGGGTTTTTTCTTTGCCTTCATTAAGAAGAGGCAGCCCCGCACGGTCGATTTCCGCTTTCAACTCGGGATCTTTGCAGCCGCTGATGCCGACAATACGCAGCCCGGTAGAGGAGACCGCCTGCTGGAGACGTGTCCAGTTAACCGGCGCCTCAAGACCGCTGACGTTGATGACGACGGGGGCGTGCTTCAGAAAGGCGGGAGCCTGGGCGATTTTGTCTTCTAACGCCTGACGAATAACCTCGGGTTTTGCATCATGCAAATGAACCACTGATAAGGTGAAGCTACTGCCTTTAAGCTCGATGGGCGTGTTTGACATCCTGGCCTTACTCAATTTGCTATTAACCGCAACCATTCGCTGCGATATTCCGAAGAGTATCAGGCATGTTATAGTCAGGAGTATATTGAGGCAAGCAACCACCCATTAATTCAGAGTAAAAACATGTTTTGTGTGATCTACAGAAGTACAAGCCGTGACCAGACCTATCTTTATGTCGAAAAGAAAGACGATTTTTCACGCGTGCCGGAAGAATTAATGAAGAACTTTGGCCGACCACAGCTGGCGATGCTGCTGCCGCTGGACGGCCGTAAGAAACTGGTGAATGCCGATCTGGAAAAAGTGAAAACGGCATTAGCCGAGCAGGGCTATTATTTACAGCTTCCACCGCCGCCTGAGAATTTATTAAAACAGCACCTCGAGGCGTCCGGGAAAAAATAGCCTCAGCTGTTTTCGGGCATAACACATCAACCGATTAGGGGTCGAGCATGTATCAACATCATAACTGGCAAGGTGCATTACTGGATTATCCCGTCAGCAAAGTGGTCTGCGTGGGCAGCAACTATGCGAAGCATATTCAGGAGATGGGCAGCGCAACCCCAGAAGAGCCGGTCCTGTTTATTAAGCCCGAGACGGCGCTATGCGACATCCGCCAGCCGCTGGCGCTGCCGCAGGGGCTGGGGTCGGTACATCACGAAGTAGAGCTTGCCGTGCTGATCGGCGCCACGCTGCGCCAGGCTTCCGAAGAGCATGTCGAGAAAGCGATTGCCGGCTACGGCGTGGCGCTGGATCTGACCCTGCGCGACGTGCAGGGCAAAATGAAGAAGGCAGGGCAGCCGTGGGAAAAAGCCAAAGGCTTTGATAACGCATGTCCGATTTCAGGGTTTGTTCCGGTGAATGAATTTACCAACGATCCGCAGGACACTCCGCTCAGCCTGAAGGTTAACGGCGAGATCCGCCAGCAGGGCACCACGGCAGATATGATCCACAAGATCGTGCCGCTGATCGCCTACATGAGCCGTTTCTTCACCCTGAAGCCGGGCGATGTGATCCTCACCGGCACGCCGGAAGGCGTGGGCCCGCTCGCCAGCGGCGATGAGCTTGAGGTCGGTTTTAACGGTCTGTCGCTAAAAACCCGCGTGCTGTAACCGCATCTTGCCGCCTGCAAAGGGCGGCAAAACTTGCAACCACGTGCCAGACTCGTTATAAGGTGCGCTTTCTTTTGACGTGTGGACATCCTGATGAACGACATTCCTTTCTGGCAAAGCAAAACTCTTGACCAAATGACCGACGCGGAGTGGGAATCGTTGTGCGACGGCTGCGGGCAGTGCTGCCTGCACAAGTTGATGGATGAAGACTCCGATGAGATCTATTTCACCAACGTCGCCTGCAGGCAGCTGAACATTAAAACCTGCCAGTGCCGCAACTACGAACGCCGCTTCGAGTTCGAGCCGGACTGCATCAAGCTCACCCGTGAAAATCTGCCGACTTTTGAGTGGCTGCCGCACACCTGCGCGTATCGCCTGCTGGCGGAAGGGAAAGATCTACCGGCCTGGCATCCTCTGCTGACCGGTTCAAAAGCGGCGATGCACGGCGAGCGTATCTCGGTACGCCACATTGCGGTGAAGGAGTCCGAGGTACGGGACTGGGAAGATCACATCATGAATCACCCTAATCGGTGATAATAAAAAACCCGCCGGGGCGGGTTTTTGCTTTTACCTTCCAAACAAATCGCGTTTCTTCGGTTTGAACGGCTGAGCGATCAGCACCAGCAGCGCCACGACGAAGTAGGCCACAAAAATGCCCACCAGCCACTGCGGCATCTCCAGCGTCAGGAATTCCCACTGACGTACGGAGCAGTCACCGGATGCGACAAACACCTGCGGAAGCCACTTATCCAGCGGCAACCAGCTCGGGAAGCGGGCGGCGAAATCACAGGTCATAAACGGTGACGGATGCAGCTGCATCATGGTGTGCTGCCAGGAAAGCTCAATACCTTTCCAGGCGCTGTACAGCCAGATGGCAATACCCACATAGCGCAACGGCGTTTTTGGGGCAATTGCGCCCACCAGGCCTGCACCCATAATGCCGAACAGCGCGCAGCGCTCGTAGATGCACAGCACGCAGGGCTTGAGTCCCATCACGTGCTGGAACCACAGCGCAACCATTTCCAGCGCAAAGGCGGTCAGGGCCATCAACAACCACGCTCCGCGACCGCGGGAGCACTGGTTTAAAAATCTCAACATAATCATTTCCCTGGAACATGCTTAGAAAGCGCAGTGTAAACGAATTTTAATGCGCCGCAAGTATACCCGCTTGTAGCAGCCATTGCGTACAGGGAACGAGAGTAATTTTGATGCACAGCAAACCAACAACGGTGAGCACCAGCGTGTACGGCAGCGCCATCCAGACCATTCTTCCATAAGAAAGCCGTATGAGCGGCGCCAGCGCCGAGGTCAGCAGGAAGAGAAATGCCGCCTGGCCGTTAGGTGTTGCAACGGAGGGCAGGTTTGTTCCGGTGTTGATGGCTACCGCCAGCAGGTCGAACTGCCCGGTACTGACGATCCCTTGCTCCATCGCCGCTTTGGCCTCATTGATATACACCGTCCCGACAAAGACGTTATCGGAAATAGAGGACAACAGACCGTTAAAGAGATAGAACAGCGTAAGCTGCGAGTCCGGCGAGGCCTGAAGCACAAACGCGATAATCGGTGCGAAAAGGTGTTGGTCAATAATCACCGCCACGACCGCAAAAAAGACCGCCAGCAGCGCGGTAAACGGCAGGGCTTCGGTAAAGGCTTTACCAATAGCATGTTCGTCCGTTACCCCGCTAAAGGTGGTAGCAAGAATAATGACGGAGAGGCCAATCAACCCGACTTCGGCAAGATGCAACGCCAGCGCGGCGATAAGCCAGATGCCGATGATCCCCTGCGCAATCAGACGCAGCGTCTCCTGGCGCGTACGCTGTTTGCGGCTCTGCTCGTCAAATTTATGCAGTTCATTGCGGACCGGTTCAGGCAGCTGTGCGCCGTAGCCGAACAGCCTGAATTTTTCGACCAGAATGCAGGTCGCCAACCCGCAGACCAGCACAGGCACGCTGACGGGGGCCATGCGCAGGAAAAACTCGCCAAAATGCCATTCAGCCGCTTTCGCGATGATCAGGTTTTGCGGCTCGCCCACCATGGTCATCACGCCGCCCAACGCCGTACCGACCCCTGCGTGCATCATCAGGCTGCGCAGAAACGCGCGGAACTGTTCCAGCACGTCGCGGTTATGCGCCTCGACGTGGCTATCGTCCTGTAAATCCTCACTTGGGCGAGAGGAGGCCACGCGGTGATAAATGCCGTAAAATCCGACGGCGACGCTGATCACCACCGCGACAACGGTGAGCGCATCCAGGAAGGCCGACAGAAAGGCGGCGGCAAGGCAAAACGCCAGCGAGAGGATCGTTTTTGACGTAATGCTCAGCAGCAGGCGGGTAAAGATAAACAGCAGCAGCTGTTTCATAAAGTAGATACCGGCCACCATAAAAATGAGCAGCAGGAGCACTTCCAGATTGGAGGCCAGCTCTGCTTTTACATGCTCTGCGGACGTCATGCCGATGACAACGGCTTCAAACGCCAGCAAACCGCCGGGCAGCAGGGGATAACACTTCAGCGCCATGGCCAGGGTGAAGATAAATTCCGCCACCAGCAGCCACCCGGCGATAAACGGATCCACGCTAAAAATGATGGGATTAACGACCAGGAAAACCAGCAGTATCAGTTTGTACCAGTCAGGAGAATGGCCTAAAAAATTGCGCCACAGCGCGCGCCCAAAAGAAATTTCCACAACAGACGTCCTTCCCGTTAAGTAATACAAAACATCAGTATACGCAAAAATCGTGGCCCGGAGGCGGATAAGACCGCATTGTAAATTTCACAAAAATGAAACGGCGATCCCTCTTTTCTCACTTTGCCGCGCTACCTGCCGTTGCACGCCTCTGGTATGATGAGTCCAATTTGCAAAAAGCTGTGTAATGGAAATCTCACTATGGTCATTAAGGCGCAGAGCCCGGCGGGTTTCGCGGAAGAGTACATCATTGAAAGCATCTGGAATAATCGTTTCCCTGCGGGGTCCATTCTTCCGGCTGAACGCGAACTCTCTGAACTGATTGGCGTCACTCGCACCACGCTGCGTGAAGTGCTTCAGCGACTGGCGCGTGATGGATGGTTGACGATCCAGCACGGCAAGCCAACAAAGGTAAACAACTTCTGGGAAACCTCGGGGCTGAACATTCTTGAAACGCTGGCGCGCCTCGACCACGAAAGCGTGCCGCAGCTGATTGATAATCTGCTCTCCGTGCGCACCAACATCGCGACTATTTTTATTCGTACCGCTTTCCGTCAGCATCCTGAAGATGCGCTTGCGGTGCTGGCCAGCGCGAATGAAGTTGAAGATCACGCCGACGCCTTTGCCACCCTCGATTACAACGTGTTTCGCGGCCTGGCGTTTGCCTCCGGCAACCCGGTTTACGGCCTGATCCTCAACGGTATGAAAGGGCTCTATACCCGCATTGGTCGTCACTACTTCGCTAACCCTGAAGCCCGCAGTCTGGCGCTGGGCTTCTACCATAAGCTGAGCAAGCTCTGCACCGAAGGCCTGCACGATCAGGTTTATGAAACCGTACGCCGCTACGGCCACGACTCCGGTGAAATCTGGCACCGTATGCAGAAAACGCTGCCGGGCGATTTGGCGATTCAGAGCCGCTGAAATAAAAAACCTCTCAATCGAGAGGTTTTTTTTCGCCCGGTGGCACTACAGCGTATTCAACCGCGCCGGGCAGCGTTCCAGCAGCTCCACGCTGCCGTCCTCATTCTGCTGCTCCAGCTGCACGTCAAAGCCCCACAGGCGGTGCACGTGCTTCAGCACCTCTTTACGCCCTTTATCCAGCGGCGCGCGGTTGTGCGGAATATAGCGCAGCGTCAGAGAGCGGTCGCCGCGCAGGTCCACGTTCCACACCTGAATATTGGGTTCAAGGTTGCTCAGGTTGTACTGGGAGGAGAGGCGGGAGCGGATCTCCCGGTATCCTTCCTCGTTGTGGATCGCGGAGATCTCCAGATAGTTGTTGCGGTCATCGTCCAGTACGGTGAAGAAGCGGAAATCGCGCATGATCTTCGGCGACATGAACTGGCTGATAAAGCTCTCATCCTTAAAGTCGCGCATCGCAAAATGCAGCGTTTCCAGCCAGTCAGAACCGGCGATATCCGGGAACCAGTACTTGTCCTCTTCCGTTGGCGACTGGCAGATGCGCTTAATATCCTGGAACATCGCAAAGCCCAGCGCATACGGGTTAATCCCGCTGTACCACGGGCTGTTGTAGGGCGGCTGGAACACCACGTTAGTATGGCTGTGGAGGAATTCCATCATGAACCGCTCGGTGACTTTCCCCTCGTCATACAGATGGTTGAGAATGGTGTAGTGCCAGAATGTTGCCCAGCCTTCGTTCATCACCTGGGTCTGTTTCTGCGGATAGAAATACTGGCTCACCTTACGCACGATACGCAAAATCTCGCGCTGCCACGGCTCCAGCAGCGGGGCGTTCTTCTCCATAAAATAGAGCAGGTTTTCCTGCGGCTCGGACGGGTAACGACGCGCTTCGGCAATCGTTTTTTCCTCCTCACGCTTCGGCAGGGTGCGCCACAGCATGTTCACCTGGCTCTGCAGATACTCCTCGCGGCTTTTCTGCCGGGCTTTCTCCTCCTGCAGTGAGATTTTCTGCGGGCGTTTATAGCGGTCCACGCCGTAGTTCATCAGCGCGTGGCAGGAGTCGAGCAGCTTCTCTACCTCGTCCACGCCGTAGCGCTCTTCGCAATCAGTAATATATTTACGGGCGAAGATCAGGTAATCGACGATGGAGCTGGCGTCCGTCCAGCTGCGGAACAGATAGTTATTTTTAAAGAAGGAGTTATGGCCGTAGCAGGCGTGCGCCATCACCAGCGCCTGCATGGTAATGGTGTTCTCTTCCATCAGATAGGCGATACACGGGTTGGAGTTAATGACGATCTCATACGCCAGCCCCTGCTGGCCGTGCTTGTACAGCCGCTCCGTTTCAATGAATTTTTTACCAAACGACCAGTGCGGATAGTTGATCGGCATCCCGACGCTGGAGTAAGCGTCCATCATCTGTTCGGAGGTAATCACCTCAATCTGATGGGGATAGGTATCCAGGCGATACAGTTTTGCCACCCGGTCGATTTCGGCGAGGTAGACATCCAGCAGCTCGAAGGTCCAGTCGGGTCCATCGCTCAGACGTGTGTTGTCCTTGTTCAGGGAATCAATATTAGCCATTAGCGCGCCCTCGTTGTGGGTGCTCTCTCTGTCTGGAGAGCCTCCTTTCAAGCATAGATCAACGTGTTAAAAAGCGTGCTGGCGCAGAAATTTTTTCTTTGCGATTTCCCGTTTTTGATACGGCAAAAAAAGCGCACTCATCAGAATTTTATGCTGGTTAAAAATAAAGCTCAGCAGGAGATCCCAAATTATCCCTTTCCCCTAATGCTGGGGGATGTGTGAGGTAAGTCACCATAAAAAAGTCGTATGTTGAATAATATTTTCAACTAGGTTATCAATCTGTAATTAGATGATTGTTCTTTTGCTCATAATGGAGTGGCTATGCGTGTTGTCATACTGGGAAGTGGTGTCGTTGGCGTAACCAGCGCCTGGTATTTAAGTCAGGCGGGACATGAGGTTACCGTTATCGATCGTGAATCCGGCCCGGCGCTTGAAACCAGTGCGGCAAATGCCGGTCAAATCTCTCCTGGCTATGCGGCCCCGTGGGCGGCGCCCGGCGTGCCGCTGAAGGCAATCAAATGGATGTTCCAGCGCCACGCGCCGCTGGCCATCAGCCTTGACGGCACGCAGTTCCAGCTGAAGTGGATGTGGCAGATGCTGCGCAATTGCGACACCCGGCACTACATGGAAAACAAAGGCCGCATGGTGCGTCTGGCGGAATACAGCCGTGACTGCCTCAAAGCCCTGCGCGCGTCGACGGGGATTGAGTACGAAGGCCGTCAGGGCGGCACGCTGCAGCTGTTCCGCACCGAGCAACAGTATGAAAACGCCACCCGCGATATCGCCGTGTTGGAAGATGCCGGTGTACCGTATCAGCTGCTGGAAGCCAGCCAGCTGGGGCAGGTGGAACCCGCGCTGGCCGAAGTGGCCCACAAGCTGACCGGCGGTCTGCGTCTGCCGAATGACGAAACCGGCGACTGTCAGCTCTTTACCCAGCGTCTGGCACAGATGTGCGAGCAGGCTGGGGTGAAATTCCGCTTTAATACCTCCGTCGACAAGCTGCTGTCGGAAGGCGAAAAAATTTATGGCGTGAAGTGCGGCGACGAGGTGATAAAGGCGGATGCCTACGTGATGGCGTTTGGTTCCTACTCCACCGCCATGCTGAAAGGCATCCTCGATATTCCGGTCTACCCGCTCAAGGGCTATTCATTGACTATCCCGGTGAAAGAGGAGAGCGGGGCGCCTGTGTCAACCATCCTGGATGAAACCTATAAAATCGCCATTACCCGCTTCGATAAGCGTATTCGCGTCGGCGGCATGGCGGAGATTGTCGGCTTCAACACCGAGCTGCTGCAGCCGCGTCGTGAAACGCTGGAGATGGTAGTGGGCGATCTCTTCCCGCGCGGCGGGTTTGTGGAACAGGCGACGTTCTGGACCGGCCTGCGTCCGATGACCCCGGACGGCACGCCGATTGTAGGCCGCACGCCATACAAAAACCTGTGGACCAATACCGGACACGGCACGCTCGGCTGGACGATGGCCTGCGGCTCGGGCCAGCTGCTGAGCGACCTGATTTCCGGGCGCACGCCGGCAATTCCGTTTGACGATTTAAGTGCTGCGCGCTATCAATCAGGATTTACGCCATCGCGTCCTCAGCACCTGCACGGCGCGCATAATTAAGGAGTTGTCATGTCCCGTCCTGTTCTGGCTCAGCTGGATCTGCAGGCCCTGAAGGAAAACCTGCAAATTGTTCGCCGGGCAGCACCTGGTTCGCGCGTCTGGTCAGTCGTCAAGGCAAACGCCTACGGCCACGGTATTGACCGTATATGGAGCGCGCTCGGCGCGACCGACGGTTTTGCGTTACTCAATCTCGAAGAGGCCATCCTGCTGCGCGAGCGCGGCTGGAAAGGGCCTATTCTGCTGCTGGAGGGGTTCTTCCACGCGGACGATCTGCCGCTGCTGGATAAGTATCGCCTGACCACCAGCGTTCACAGCAACTGGCAGATTAAAGCCATTCAGGATGCGAAGCTCCACGCTCCGCTGGATATTTATCTCAAGGTGAACAGCGGCATGAACCGCCTGGGCTTCCAGCCCGAGCGGGTGCATACGGTCTGGCAGCAGCTGCGTGGCCTGAAAAACGTCGGCGAAATGACGCTGATGGCGCACTTTGCCGATGCGGAAAAACCGGACGGCATTGCTGATGCTATGGTCCGCATTGAGCAGGCGGCTGAAGGGCTCGATTGTCCGCGCTCTCTGTCGAACTCGGCGGCGACGCTTTGGCATCCTGAAGCCCACTATAACTGGGTGCGTCCGGGGATCGTTCTGTACGGTGCATCACCCTCAGGCCAGTGGCAGGATATTGCCAACAGCGGCCTGAGGCCGGTCATGACCCTGCGCAGCGAGATCATCGGCGTGCAGACGCTGAAGGCGGGCGACACGGTAGGCTACGGCAGCCGCTTCCGGGCGAAGGGCGAGCAGCGGATTGGCATCGTCGCGGGCGGTTATGCCGACGGCTATCCGCGTATCGCGCCGACCGGCACGCCAGTGTGGGTTGATGGGGTGCGCACGGGAACGGTAGGCACGGTATCAATGGATATGCTGGCCGTTGACCTGACGCCATGCCCGCAGGCGGGCATCGGTTCACCGGTCGAGCTGTGGGGCAACGAAATCAAAATTGATGACGTGGCGGCCGCGGCGGGAACGGTAGGGTATGAACTGATGTGCGCCCTGGCACCAAGAGTGCCGGTTGTGACGGTGTAACTTGTATCTTTGCCGGGTGACGCGAAGCCGCCACCCGGCAAAAAAACTACTCCGCGTCCTCTTCCATCGGCCTCAAACCGACCTTCCGCACCGCGTTATCTTCTTTTTCTGCCACCGTCCAGATCATCCCGGCAAACTCCACCTGGTCACCCACAACCGGCGCAGCGCCAAGCCGCTGCTGAATGATTTCGCCCAGCGTTTGCGGGTTATCACCGTCTTCTGCACCTTCATCCAGGCCATAAATGAGCGCCACATCCGCAAACTTGGCGCTGGCTTCCAGAATAAAATCGCCGAAGAAACGCTGGTCCAGCGCCACGGGAGGCGACTGGCTGAACAGCTTGCCCAGCGCGGGCAGGTCGCGCTCGCGGCCAATGACGCACAGAATATCCCCTTCGCGCAGGCGGGTGCTGCCAGTCGGGTGCAGCAGGACATTATCGCGGAACAGGGCGGCAATGCGCGTTTCAGTCGGCATGTGCAAATCGCGCAGCGAGGCCCCCACGCACCATTTGTCGGCGCTCAGCTGATAGACGAACTGCTCCCACGGGTTTTCCGGGTGAATATCCAGCCCCACGCGGGAGACCGGCCAGCCTACGGGCGGCACCACCACTTTGGCCTTTTTCGCCGCCCACCCGAGCGACGTGCCCTGGAACAGCAGGGAAATCAGCACCACGAAGAACGCCACGTTGAAGAACAGCCGCGCGTTGTCGAGACCGGCCATCATCGGGAACACCGCAAGGATAATCGGCACCGCGCCGCGCAGGCCGACCCAGCTGATAAAGACGCGCTCGCGCAGGTTAAAGCCGCGAAACGGCAGCAGGCCTGCAAATACGGAGAGCGGACGGGCGAAGAAGATCATCCACGCCGACAGCAGCAGCGCCGGAACGGCGATCGGCAGCAGGTCCGACGGGGTCACCAGCAGGCCCAGCACCAGGAACATGCCGATTTGTGCCAGCCACGCCAGGCCGTCAAAGTTCTGCAAAATAGCATGACGGTTGCGAATAGGGCGGTTGCCCATCAGGAACCCGCAGAGGTAGACGGCGAGAATACCGCTGCCGTCCAGCGCGGTGGTGACGGCAAAAATGAGAATGCCGCCGCTCAGTGCCAGCAGAGGGTAAAGCCCTGAGGGCAGAGAAATGCGGTTGATCGTCTGCTGTAACAGGTATCCCCCCGCCAGGCCGATGACAATCCCCAGCCCGAACTGCTGCAGAATATGCAGGGCAAACATCCAGCTCAGGCCCGTCTCGTGCTGCTGGATCATCTCTATCAGCGTGATGGTCAGGAACACCGCCATCGGATCGTTACTGCCGGATTCAATCTCAAGCGTTGAGCCAACGCGTTCGTTAAGCCCTTTACCCCCAAGCAGGGAAAAGACCGCCGCCGCATCGGTAGAGCCAACGATTGCGCCAATCAGCAGGCCTTCCATCAGATTGAGATTGAAAAGCCATGCGGCCATCATCCCGGTGAGGCCGGAGGTGATCAACACGCCGACGGTCGCCAGCGACAGCGCAGGCCCTAAGGCCACGCGGAAGGAGCTCGCCTGAGTTCGCATCCCGCCGTCGAGCAGGATCACCGCCAGCGCGAGGTTACTCACCATGTAGGCGAAGGGATAGTTATCGAAGGGGATACCGCCGATGCCGTCAACGCCGGCCAGCATGCCGATGGCCAGGAAAATAACAAGAATGGGTATGCCAAGACGCGATGAAAATGAACTTAATAAAATACTGCTGGTTACAAGTACAGAACCCAGAATGAAAAGGCTGATTATCGCTGCGGCATCCAATGTTCTCTTTCTCCCACCTCAATGTTAACGCTGTTACTAAAACCCTAACATATTAACAACGGCAACAGCGTTTTATTAAGGGGGTTTTTTATGCTTTTATGACCGGATGACCACCGATCGTTAACCGACTGCCCGAAACATCATGTGTAAGCGTCGCCTGCGCGCCCAGCGCAAGGGTAACGGTCTGCTGTTCATGGCCGAAATCCAGACCGGTGATAACCGGAATATCCAGCCGCGAGCGGATGAAATCGACCATCGTTTCCAGGGAGTAGCCCGCATCATAGTCATTCGGGGCAGAGCCGCTGAAGCTGCCCAGCACGATCGCGGACTGGCGATCGAGAATACCGGCATGATAAAGCTGCAATAACATGCGCTCGACGCGGAACGGATGTTCGTTAATATCCTCCAGCACCAGAATGCCGTCCTTGATTTGCGGCATCCACGGCGTGCCGATGAGCGAGACCAGCATCGCCAGGTTACCGCCCCAGAGCTGGCCCTCACATTCCCAGTGCGGTCCATTGCCTTGCCATTCCACGCTGTAGGTGGGATTGCGCAGCGCGCGCCAGAAATGCTCCATGGTGAACGCGTCCAGTTCCGGCGCGCCGAAGTTACCGGCCAGCATCGGGCCGCTAAACGTGATGACGTTATGCAGCGCCAGAAGACCAAGCTGGATGGCGGTGAAATCGCTGTGGCCGCATATCAGCAGCGGATCCTGCTGCTGGCGCTGTGCCAGGCCCTGCCAGTCAATGCTCTCAAGCAGCCTGCTCGCACCATAGCCGCCGCGCACCGCAAGGACTATTCGGTTTTCGCCCTTCAGGTTCACCAGGCTATTGATATCATTTAGCCTCTGCGCTTCTGTTCCGGCAAAACGCTGCTGGCGGCGGGGGATAATTGTCTGATTTTCTACCTGATGGCCGGATTCCAGTAAGCGCTGAACGCCCCGCTGCGCCGCGTCCTGGTTAATACAGTAGCCCGATGGCGCGATGAGATGAAACTGAGACATGGCAATTCCTTGCTGAATGAGAAACTAATTGTCTATATCATGCCGCGTATACGTCGCCTGCTTCAAGGGCGGCGCACCGCGATGACCGGCTATAAGGATAGATGACGTGAAATTGAGATGGTTTGCTTTTTTGATTGTTTTGCTGGCTGGCTGTAGTTCAAAACATGATTATCAAAACCCGCCCTGGAACCCGGAAGTGCCGGTGAAACGGGCCATGCAGTGGATGCCGATCAGTGAACAAGCCGGGAAGGCATGGGGCGTCAGCCCTCGGCTGATCACCGCCATTATTGCGGTGGAGTCCGGCGGCAATCCCACGCTTGTCAGCAAATCCAACGCGGTGGGGCTGATGCAGCTGAAAGCCTCTACGGCGGGGAGAGAGGTCTACCGCTATATGGGCTGGAGCGGCCAGCCGTCGACCAGCGAGCTGAAGAATCCGGAACGCAACATTTCTATGGGGACCGCTTACCTGAGCATTCTGGAACACGGCGTGCTGAAGGGCATTGAGGATCCGGAAGTGATGCAATACGCGCTGGTGGTCTCGTACGTGAACGGCGCCGGGGCGCTGCTCAGAACTTTCTCCTCTGACCGCAAAGAGGCGATTGAGGAGATCAACGACATGGACAAAGATGAGTTCGTCGAGCATGTGGCGAAAAATCATCCGGCACCGCAGGCGCCTCGCTATATCTGGAAAGTACAGAAAGCGATGGATGCCATGTAATGCCGCAAACGGGCGGCGCTCGCTGCCCGACTTTTCCTACAGAACCTTATTCGCACGTTCCCGTGCTTCCCGTTCCAGCGAATAGATAATGCGCTGCAGCTCGCGCTCCGCGCCGGGCCCGACGTTCAGAAAACGGAAGCTCAGACGCGGCGTGGTAATCGTTTCATTTTTGCTGTCCACCACCGTGCGCTCGCTGATGGCAATCAGCTGTGCATCGAAATAAAAACGGCCCCAGCCCGCCATATCCAGTTCTATTTGCGTAAACCGCATGCCTTCTACCAGACCCTCCGGCTTCGGGGTATCCATCAGCGCGCCCATTCCGCCCAGCGACAGGTCAAAGAGACGGAAGCGGATCTCTTTTTTGTCCGGCATTTTGGCCTTACAAAAATAGGCAGGATGAAGGGGGGCGCTGATGCGGAAATATTCACGGCGCTGGACAAACCAGAGATTGCCAGGAAGGAGGGTAACAAAAGCCGGAAGTCCCTGGTATTCGCTCAGTTCCAGTCGCGGCAGGACAAATTCCACTTTGGCCCCATGGGTTTCGGCCATGACCACGATATTCTCTGCTTTCAGCGCCGCGCGGTTTTCATACTCCAGGCTGCCCAGGTCAATAACCAGCCTCTCCTGCGAGACGTCAAGGATCTTGCTGATAAACTGATTATTCGACCAGCTGATGCGCAGCGGCACTTCGCCTTTTTGCAGGTCGCGTAATACCCCTAATACAGCCAGCGGATTTTGCTTGAGGAACTGCTCACTGTAATGACTCACGCCGGATGGCTCCTTGATTGATGACAGACTGTCTTAGTGTTATCGGCAATCCACCCTCAAACTTAATACAAACCGGTGAGATTTTTTTACCGTTGTCCGCAGGATAAGTCGGTGAGACGAAACTGGTTTTCCGGTGATGACCTATACTTAAGTTAGCTGTGCAGAAGGTTTTCTGCACATGCGTTTAATCTGCAAGAGGGCATTGCTATGGGTATTATCGCCTGGATTATCTTTGGCCTTATTGCCGGCGCTATCGCAAAACTGATCATGCCGGGAAACGATGGCGGCGGCTTTATTTTGACCTGCGTACTCGGGGTCGTTGGTGCGGTTGTAGGCGGCTGGCTGGCGACGATGTTTGGTTTTGGTGGTGACATCAGTGGTTTCGACATGCACAGTTTCCTGGTCGCTGTCGTGGGAGCCATTGTCGTGCTGGGCATATTCAGATTACTGCGACGAGCATAAAATGACAGAACGGCTCTCTGCGGAGGGCCGTTTTTTTTGCCGCTATATTGATTTGCTAATCTAAATGATAATAATTGTCGTTCCGTATTGCATGTAATAACAAGACGACATTATGAACTCCTCACGTTTTACGTTATGCACCCTGGCGGGTGCCGTCACGCTGGCATTGCAGGTCCAGGCTTTCGCCAAAGAATCAACCATTGTCGTCACGGGCTCAGAGCAGGGCAGCGCGCTGCCGGCCTGGACCAACAGCGCCACCAAATCGGCCGTTGCCGAAAGTAAAACGCCGCAGGTTATCAACACGCTCTCTGCGCCGGAGATCGAAAAGCGTCACGCGAACTCCGTGAATGAAATCCTGCGCTATGCCCCAGGCGTCTCAACCGAGGTGCGGGGGAATACCTCCTATATGAGCGAATACAAAATTCGTGGCTTTACCGTCGATCAGGAGTTTTACAACGGGCTGCAGCTACCCTATAACGTCACCGGTAACACCAAGGCGCGCATCGATCCGCTGTTAATAGAGAGCGTCGATATACTGAAAGGGCCTTCATCGGTGCTTTACGGCGGCGGTTCGCCGGGCGGGCTGGTAAATATTCAAAGCAAAAAGCCGCAGCGGGAAGCCCGAACCGAGGTCGGTTTTAACACCGGGAACCGTAATCTGAAAGAAGGCTACCTCGATTCGACCGGACAAATTGCCGACAGCGACTGGAATTACCGCCTGCTGGGTAAGGCGACGGAGAATAACGATCAGCCGCACACCAGCCGCTATGAAAATTATCTGGTCGCCCCGTCCGTTACATGGCAACCCGACAGTAAAACCCGCCTCACCCTGGATGCGCTGGCGCAAAACTCCCCGAGCCTGACGCCGTCTAACCCGCTGCCGCTCGCTTACCTGCGGTCCAAATATGCCGATCGCCGGGATTACGCCGGAGATGAGTGGAGCGGGTTTAAGCAGCGGCAGTGGATGCTGGGCTACAGCTTCGAGCATGAGTTCGACAGCGGCTGGGGCTTTAATCAGAAAGCGCGCTATTTCGACGTCGATACCCACCAGAACAGCGTCTACGCGACGGGAACGGGAAGTGAGGTCTATCAGCTTAACCGCTTTGCCTATACCACCGATGAAGATCTTAAGAGCTTCAACATCGACAACCAGGTGACTAAAACCGTTGCGCTGGGCGAATGGAAACACCATCTGCTGGCCGGGTTTGACTATCAGAGGCTGAACTCCCATTTCCACTACCGCTACGCGTCGACTACGCCGGGCATGGATATGCGTAATCCGGACTATTCGCAAATCCACGAAAGCGCGCTGGGGCTCTACACCGCCCAGAAAAACCGTCTCAGCTACCAGCAGAACGGGTACTACCTGCAGGATCAGGTGGAATTTGGCGGCTTAAATCTGTTAGGCAGCCTGCGCTACGACGATTACCGCTCCGTCACCACCGATTACCTGCAAAACGGCGATAAGGCCTGGGTATCGCAGGATCGCGTTACCAAACGCCTGGGGGCGCTTTACGCCTTCGATAACGGTATTTCGCCGTTTATCAGCTATTCAGAAGGTTTTGCACCGGTCTCGCCGCAGGGGACGCTCACGGCGAAAGACGTCAAGCCAACCACCAGCAAGCAGGTGGAAGGCGGGGTAAAATATCTGCTGGCAGAGTACGCCACGACGTTTACCGCCTCGGTGTTTAACATCCGGCAGAAAAACGTCGTCACCTCCGACCCGGGCTTCCTGAACTACCGTCAGACTGGTGAAGTGGAATCCAAAGGCGCGGAGCTCTCCGCCATCAGCCGCCCGACTGACAACCTGACGCTGATTGCCAACTATGCCTACACCCACGTAATTAATACCGAAGATGATAAATACCAGGGCAAGCGTCCTACTCAGGTGCCGGAAAATGCGTTCAACCTGTGGGGGGACTACACCTTCGAGAGCACGCCGCTGAAGGGGCTGATGCTGGGCGCCGGGGCGCGCTATACCGGGCCGATGGAGATTTCACCGTCTAACGATGCGGGTAAGCTGGGGGGCACTACGCAGTACGATCTGGCGGCGTCGTACCGGATGGGCGAAATTCTGCCTTCGCTGGCGGGGCTGACGCTTAAGGCGAGTATGCAGAACATCACCAATAAAGAGACGCTGACCTGCTACGATGCGACCAACTGCTGGATTGGGCGTGACAGGACGTATCAGCTAGGGGCGAGTTACAGCTTCTAAATCCCTGTGAGTTCAAAATGAAGGCCGGGTAAGGCGTAGCCATCACCCGGCAATACTCCCTTACTGCGCCGCAGCTTTCACCGGCGCAGCCTCATCGTTCGCCGCAGGCTGATTTTCCGGCACGCTGTCGCACGGTTTCTCTTTCGGACAAACCAGATCCAGCATTTTCAGCGTCACGCCGTTACTCCAGCCGAACCCATCCTGGAGCGGATATTCACCGCCGCCACCGCCGGTACCGGTAGAAGAGACATCATATTTCTCCACCAGCTTCTTCTCGCGGTCGTAAGTATGCTGAACGTTCTTCAGGAAGCGCCAGGTCACGTCCATTGCAACCTTATCCTGCCCATAGTTCTGCAACCCTTCCGTTGCCACCCACTGCAGCGGCGCCCAGCCGTTTGGCGCATCCCACTGCTGGCCGCTGTTGATGGTGGTGGTGGTAATACCCCCCGGCTTCAACAGGCGCGCGGAGGTGGCCGCGGCCACTTTATCGGCGCGATCCTGTGCCGCCGCCTTCACGTAGAGCGGGAAGAGGGCCGCCGCCGTGAGCTGGTTGCGCACCTTCTTACTCTTGAGATCGTAATCGGCGTACCAGCCCTCTTTATCGTTCCACAGGTGGCGCTCAATGGTTTTTTGACGCGCGGTGGCTAATGCCTCGTATTTACTCGCCGCCGCGCTGTCGCCCGCCTCCTGGCCTGCTCGCGCGAGCAGTTTTTCCATTTTAAACATCAGGGCGTTCAGATCGACGGGCACAATGCTGGTGGTGCGGATGGTGCCGAGCTTTTGCGGGTCGTCCATCCAGCGGGAGCTAAAGTCCCACCCCGAGGCCGCTGCGGAGCGCAAATCGCGGTAGATTTCCGTCGCAGGCCGGTTAGGGTTGCTCTTCGCCGTGGTGATATCGTCAAGCCAGGACTCCGGGCGCGGGGTATCGCGATCGTCCCAGTAGCGGTTGAGTACGGAACCGTCATCGAGCTTCACCACGCGCTGGTTAGCCTGCCCTGGCTGAAGGCTTTCTACACCCTCCATCCAGTAGGTGTACTCTTTTTCCATTTGTGGACGGTATTTTTTCAGCGCGTCTTTGTCATGCGTCGCCAGCAACTCAACCATCAGTGAGAAGAACGGCGGCTGGGAGCGGCTCAGGTAGTAGCTGCGGTTGCCGTTGGGGATATGGCCGAAGGTATCAATCTCATACGCAAAGTTATCCACCATATCGCTGATTTTGTCCCAGTGGCCGCTCTCCGCCAGGCCCAGCATGGTGAAATAGCTATCCCAGTAGTAGACCTCGCGGAAGCGCCCGCCGGGCACAACGTAAGGTTTCGGTAACGGCAGCAGGGAATCCCATTTGTTACTGGCTTTATCCGTGGTGCGCGTCAGCACCGGCCAGAGGTCGTCAATGTGCTCACGTAAGCTTTGTCCCGCAGGCGGCACATATTTTTCACCTTCCGCAGGCAGCATGAAGTTCATCTCCACAAAGTGGCGCAGGTCAAAGCTTGTCTGGGTGTGCTGCATCCGGTAATCCGCCAGTATCATCAGCGGGTCGCTTTTGGGAACGGCATCGGCAAAGGTTTTCTGATCGGGAAACAGTTTGGCACTCTGCACGTCGTTAAACAGAGGGCCAAGCAAAATATCGGGTGAATTTTTCTGGTAGGCTGGCTGTTCTTCAGCATAACCCATCGTTGCTACACCGAGCAGCGCGCCTCCCAGCGCGAGGTGCAAAAGAGCAGGGCGTAAAGTACGAGGTCTTATCATCGGTTCGTCTCCTGTATTCCTGAACAGCGTGACCGCTGTTATCAATCACCTGAAAACCTTAGACGAATATTGCCCGCTTCGCGTGTTGAATATCCCATTTTGCGCAGAACCAGACAATTTACCGCTTCGCACGCCCTGTCCGGAAGGATTTGTTGTGCAACAAAAAAAATAATAGAACCCAAAAGGCTATGTAGTCGAAATGGCGATGCTCCCTATTTGCGTATCCACTTTTATAATCAGGATGAATTTTATGAAATTAAAAAAACGGTAATACTGATAAGTGCATTTTATTCCGGCGCTTAGACAGCAGCAGGCGGCCGCCGCGCAGGCACCACCCGCCGTTGTTATGCAGTCCGAAGAGCCGGTGAGCAAAGCCGAACCGCCAAAGCTGACGCTTTCAGGGTTTGGCGATATTAAATTTTATGGTGACGTGGAGTTTAATATGGATGCCGCCAGTAAAACAGGCAGTCTGACCCCCATTAATCAAAGCACTAATAGCGACCGGGCGCCGGGATATAAAGAACGCTGGGATATTAACGGGCGTAATTTATGAGGTTTTGATGGTTATCGAAAAATGGATAACGGCAATTTTGCCGGATTTTCCGTTCAGCCTCTCGGCGGGAAAATGTATCTCGATGATGCGGTATTCTTCTTCGGTTCTGTGAACGACGGGGAAATTAAAGTCGGACGATCTCTACAGCGACGGCTACGGGTTTACTATGACCTGGGACGGGCTTAAAACCGATCCGGAGAACGGATTGGTCATGAACCTCAACACCGCTTACCTGGACGCGAAGGGCGAGTACGATATTCATACCATCCATACGATCTGATCCCGAACGTCATGAAGATGAAAATCTTCAATATCTATCTGGGCGCGTATGCGTCCTGGGTCAACGCTTCCCCGAAAGCGGGCGATAAGAAAAACGACGATCGCTACGGTGGCCGCGTGCGCTTTAAATACTCTTTCTGATGCCAGCCTGCCGGTCAGACCTCTTCCGGGGCCTGGCCGGCTTCCCGCAGCGTGCCCGGCGCATGGCCAATGATGCGCTTAAAGGCCCGGCTAAAGGCCGCCAGCGATCCGTAACCCAGCCGCAAGGCGACCGTTTCAATCGGCTGATTTTCGTGACGAATGTACTGAATCGCCAGCCGCATTCTCAGTTCGCTGAGATACTTTGCCGGGGTCGTCCCCGTCGCGGCCAGAAACCGTTCGGCAAACACGGAGCGTGAGGTGCCCGCTTCTTTCGCCAGATCCGCCACGCTCCAGTTCAGGCCAGGCTGCTGGTGCATGGCGTAAATGGCCCGGCTCAGGCGCGGGTCGCGTAAAACCTGCACCCAGCCGGTAGCTTTACCGCAGCCGCCCTCAACCCAGCCGCGCACAATTAACGCCGCCACCACATCAGCCAGCCGGGCAAGGATCCCGGCGAACCCGGCCTGACGGGTCATGGATTCTCGCTCCATCGCCGCCAGTAGCGGATGAATTTCCGGCCAGGTGGACATCAGCCGGCTGACCATCATCACTTCCGGCATTGCTTTGATCAGCGGCTGCATCCCGCCGAGCTCAAAATCCATACACCCGCTAAAGATGATGGTGTTCTCGCTCTCCGGACAAGGCTCGCAGGTAATGGCGCACACCGAGCCGCAGATAGGTTCGCTCGGAAAAGCGTTCACCGGGGTAATGGCTGCCTGCGCGTCAGAGAGCAGGGCGTGGGCATTCCCGCCAGGAATAAACAGCGCGTCGCCGCCGCTCAGTTCGAAGGTCGCACCGCTCTCCATACGCAGCAGGGCGCTACCGTGGCTCACAAAATGGAACTGCGCCTTACCGGGCGCCTGGTGGAACGCCACGCCAAACGGCGCGCTGGCTTCAATCCGTCGGTATTTCACACCCGACAGGCGCATGCCGCGTAAGAGTTCGCTGATCAAATCGGGGGACTGAACGGTCATGGCGCAACTCCGGACGAATAATCAATAAGTGGAGATTATATGTCATAGATCGTCCACGGTGAACCCTCTATGCTTTTGCGACAGTTGTCACATTTTTATAACGGGAGAACAACAGATGAATTCATGTGTCGTGGCGAGAGAGGCCGTGGCGCCAGCCAGACCCGCCTGGCGGGCCGTCTATTCACTGGGGCTGGGCGTGTTTGGGTTGATAACGGCTGAGTTCCTGCCAGCCAGTTTGCTGACGCCGATGGCCGCGAGTCTGGGCGTCAGCGAGGGCATGGCCGGGCAGGCCGTCACCGCCACCGCGCTGGTGGCACTGGTCACCGGGCTTCTGATTACGCCGGCGACCAAAAGTATCGACCGTCGCTGGGTACTGATGTTTTTCTCCGTGCTGCAAATCATCTCCAGCCTGCTGGTAGCCTTTGCGCCTACGCTGCACGTCCTGCTGATGGGGCGCCTGCTGTTAGGGGTCGCCATCGGTGGCTTCTGGGCGATGTCGACGGCCACCACGATGCGCCTGGTTCCGACGGATAAAGTACCGAAGGCGCTGGCGGTGATTTTCTCCAGCGTGTCGATTGCCACCGTGGTTGCTGCCCCGCTGGGGAGCTATCTGGGTAGCCTGATCGGCTGGCGCAACGTCTTTGTGCTCTGCATACTGCCGAGCGTACTGGCGCTGCTGTGGCAGATCTGGGTGCTGCCGTCCATGAAGCCCGAGAGCAGCGGTAGCCTCAGCACGCTGTTCCGCGTGCTGCGTCGACCGGGCATGATCGGCGGCATGCTGGCCACTATTCTGATCTTCAGCGGCCATTTCGCCTTCTTTACCTACCTGCGCCCGTTCCTGGAAACGGTGGGGCAGGCGAACGTTGAGACCATTTCACTGATCCTGCTGGGCTTTGGGCTGGCGAACTTTGTCGGTACTTCCGTTGCCGGACATCTGCTGGCACGTAATCTGCGCCTGACGCTGGCGCTGGTGCCGTTCGCCATGGGCATACTGGCGCTGACGATGGTGGCGTTTGGCCATCTGGCAATGCTGGACGGTTTCCTGGTGGCGCTGTGGGGCTTTGCGTTTGGTCTGGTTCCGGTGGGCTGGTCAACCTGGCTTGCCACCACCGTTCCGGATGAAGCCGAAAGTGCAGGGGGGCTGCTGGTGGCCTCAATCCAGCTGGCGATAAGCGCCGGTGCGGCCGGGGGCGGGGCGGTATTTGACCTTAACGGTGCCAGCGGCGTATTCGCCGGAAGCGGGTTCCTGCTGGTGACGGCGATGGTGATTGTGTTGATGGGCGTGAAAGTGAAAGCGGAATGATTTTTTGCCGGGTGAGCGTTCGCGCCACCCGGCTCCAGGCTTACAGCCCTTTCTTATCCATTAGCACCGCCAGATCCACCAGGCGGTTAGAGAAGCCCCACTCGTTGTCATACCACGCCAGGATCTTCACCATGTTCCCGCCAATCACCAGCGTGGAAAGCCCGTCGATAATGGAGGAGCGCGGGTCGCCCTGGTAGTCGCTGGAGACCAGCGGTTCATCGCTATAGCCCAGGATCCCTTTCAGAGGCCCGCTGGCGGCCGCGTTGCGGAACGCCTCATTCACCTCTTCGGCGGTTACGCTACGGCTGAGCGTTACCGTTAAATCCACAATCGACACCACCGGCACCGGCACGCGCAGGGAGTACCCGGTCAGCTTGCCGTCCAGGGAGGGGATCACTTTGCCCAGCGCTTTCGCCGCGCCGCTGGAGTAAGGCACAATCGACAGCGCCGCCGCGCGCGCGCCGCGCAGATCTTTTTCCGGCTGGTCGTGCAGCGCCTGGCTGTTGGTGTAGGCGTGCGTCGTGTTCATCAGACCATGCTCGATCCCGAACTGCTGATGCAGCACCTGAGCCGCCGGCGCCAGACCGTTAGTGGTACAGCTCCCGTTACTGACGACCACGTGCTGAGCCGGGTCGTAGCGATCGTGGTTCACTCCCATCACAACCGTCAGATCGTCATTTTTGCCGGGCGCGGAGATGATGACGCGCTTTGCGCCACCCTGCGTGACGTGCACCGCCGCTTTTTCCCGATCGGTAAAGAAGCCGGTGGCCTCAATTACCACGTCAACACCAGCATCGCGCCACGGAATATTTGCCGGATCGCGTTCGCTAAACACCACAATCCGCTGACCGTCCACCTGCAGCGCGCCGTCAGCCGCTTCAACGGGCGCGGGCAGTTTGCCCAGAAGGGAATCATGTTTCAGCAGGTGGGCGAGGGTTTTACTGTCCGTCAGATCGTTAATGGCCACAATCTGAAGATCCGGGTTACCCAGCGCCGCGCGTAGGAAATTACGTCCGATACGGCCGAAACCGTTAATACCGACCTTAACCATGGTGCACTCCTTATCTCTGTTGTCTGGAGTCACTGTAGGCGCGGGGCCGGTTGGCGTAAACGACAAAAAAGGATCAGATTACGCCATCTTGCGGCAGTGGAAGCGCTGGCGGTACTCGCCTGGCGTGAGGTGGAGCTGTTTCTCAAACACGCGGCGCAGGTTAATGCTGGTGCCAAACCCGCTTTGCTCGGCAACCCGCTCAAGGGGATCATGGGTCTGCTCAAGCAGTTGTCGGGCGGCGGCCAGGCGCGCTTCCGTCACGTAACGGGCAGGCGAGACGCCCGCGTCGCGGGTAAAAACCCGGGTGAAATTGCGCGGGCTCATCGCCACCTTTTCGGCCAAATTTTCCACGCACAGGTCGGCGGTGAGGTTCTGCAGGATCCAGGTTTGCAGTTCGCTGATAGGCCCCGATGCGCCAGACTGCTGCAGGCTATAGCGGCTGAACTGCAGCTGTCCGCCGGGGCGACGCAGATACATCACCATATCCTGCGCCACGTCGCGGGCGAGGGTAAATCCGTAGTCGTCTTCCACCAGCGCCAGGGTCAGATCGAACCCGGAACTCACGCCGCCGGAGGTCCAGATGGGGCCATCCTGAATATACAGCGGGCCGCCTTCGACGTGGATAGCCGGGTACTGGGCTTGCATCGTCTCCAGCAGCCGCCAGTGGGTGGTTGCGCGGCGGCCGTCCAGCAAGCCGGTCTGGGCAAGCAGCATCGCGCCCCCGCAAATGGAGGCGACTCGCCGGGCGTGCGGGGCAGCGAGGTGCAGCCAGTCCACCACCGCCGTGCTCTCCTGCTCGTTGATCCCGCGTCCGGTGATGATAATGGTGTCCAGCGGTTCGCGCGGATCCAGCTCCGGCAGGCGATAGTCCGCCAGCAGGTTCAGGCCAGACTGGCCGTGGATCACCTGGTGGGGCTGCGTGGTGGCAATGATGATACGGTAGCGGGGCTGGGTAAGCCCTTCCGGATGCAGCCGGTTGGCCTGCATCAGAATGTCGGCGATACCGGCGGCCTCAAACAGCATGCCGCCGTCAGGTACGATAATTAATATTTTCTTCATGTCCTGAAAAGTACATTTACCACAGAATAAGTCAAGCCGGGCGTGACCCTGCGTTTCCGGCAAAGCAAAGCGATTTAAGTTCTTTGTCATTTCAGGCGTTATCCCCGATCGTCAGAGCATTGTCTCTGGCGAAACGGCGTCTGAAGGAATGAGTAAACGAAGCTCCCTCTATTTACATCCGCAGCAGCGCAATCATATCCACCGACTTGCATCTGGGGTTCTGTGGCGAAGTGAACTCCCTACGTGGCTGCTGATCGTCATTATCTATACCGGCTGGTTTTCCACCCTAACATTCTGGCAAACGCTCGGCCTGCTTCCCGCCACGCTGCTGCTTATCTGGTTTACCGCCTGGTACATGTCACTGCAGCACGAGCTGATCCACGGGCATCCCACCCGTTTTGCCTGGCTTAACCAGCTGTTCGGCACGCTCCCGCTGGCGGTCTGGTATCCGTACGGCCTGTACCGGGATTCCCATCTGGCCCATCACCGTCACGATAGCCTGACCTTTCCGGCGGATGACCCGGAGTCGTATTATTTTACCGAGGCGAGCTGGGCGCGCTTTTCCCCGTGGCAGAAGTGCCTGATCCGGGCCCGGAATACCTTTGCCGGGCGGCTTCTGCTGGCGCCGCTGCTGGATATCGTCCAGACGCTGGGCAGCGCCGGGGCGGCGTTTCGTGATTTTCACCTGCGGGCGATGGCGATGTGGCTGGTTCATGCTCTGCTGCTGGGGGCACTTTTCGCGTGGATGGTGCATCACGGCTTTTCACCCGTCTGGTTTGTGCTGGCGGTGAGCTATCCGGCGCTGGCGCTGACCAAGGTCCGCTCGTTCTACGAACATCGGGCGGCGGACGATCCGCTCGCGCGCTCGGTCATTAACGAGGCCGGGCTAGTCTGGCGGGTGCTGTTTTTGAATCTCAACTACCATTCTATTCACCACGATTTACCGGGCGTTCCCTGGTACGGGTTGCCGACGATCTACCGGCAAAACCGGGAGGCGTACCGGCTGCGTAACCACGGCTTTGTGGTCCGGGGCTACGGTGAATGGCTACGCCAGTTCTGGACCCGGCCAGTGGAGGTCACCGTCCATCCCGGAAAACAACAGGAGGAGAGGTATGAGTAACCTGCTGGCGTTTCCCATGTACGCCGTGGATCGCGGCGATACCCGCGCGCTCTGGCTGGCGGTGCAGCATCTGCTGGCCGCGCGTGGCGTGCCCGTCGGTGGTGCTCCCGGCTGGCCGGAGTCTGACCTGCTGGCCCACTGGCAACAGCCTGAGCTTATCCTCAGCCAGACATGCGGCTACCCGCTGGTGACGCAGCTACCGGAGGTACAGGTGGTGGGCTGTTTTCACTACACCGCCGCGGGCTGCGAAGGGAGCCAGTACCGCAGTTTTCTGGTAGCGCGCGCGGAGGAAAGGCATCTCACGCTGGCGGATTTTCGCGGACGTCGGGCGGTTTGTAATTCGGAAGACTCGCAGTCCGGCTATAACGCGCTGCGGAAAAAGGTGGCACCCCTGATTGTTGACGGGCCATTTTTTTCACAAACGTCCTTCAGCGGCAGCCACCGTCAGTCGCTGATTGACGTGCAGCGCGGGAAGAGCGATATCGCCGCCATAGACTGCGTGACCTGGGCGCTGCTGGAGCGTCATGAGCCGGAACGGCTTGCGGGGCTGGCGGCGTTCGATCGAACGCCGCTGACGCCAGGGCTGCCATTAATCACGTCGCGACGCGCGTCCCCCGAAACGCTCAGCGCCATTCGCGATGCGCTGCGCGAGCTGGTGAGTGCGCCGGATTACCGGGAGGTCTGCGCCGCAGTGCTGATCGGCGGTTTCAGCGTGGTGACGCGCCAGGCTTACGCCTCCTTGCCCGCGTGATAAATCGCCTGCGCGTCGGTAAAACAGCGTAGCGCCAGCGAAGAGACGGGTTTCTGCCTGCGCATAATCAGGCCGATGGGAGCCTCAATGTTCGCGTCGGCGATGGGGACAATCCTGAAAGTGCTGTTCAGGGCTTCCAGCCCGTTATTCAGCGGCATCACGGCGCAGCATACGCCGCTCTGAACTGCCTGAATGATCTGGAACGTGGAGTCGCTCTCAAAAACGGCCGTCGGTTCGATGCCAGCAGCTTTAAAGCTGGCCTCCATATGCGCCCGGTAGTGCATCCCTTTGGTCAGGAACCCCAGCGGAAAATCCGTCAGGTCGTGCCAGGTCAGCGTCTCCGGGGTAAGCTGGAAATGACGGGTGTCGTGGAGCAGCCCCATCTTCGTTTTAGGAAGCTGAATAATGTCAAACAGGCTGGTGTCGATGCTGTTCAGGTAGCAAATCCCCAGCTCAAGCTGATTGCGGCTGACGCCGTCGGCAATTTGCGCCGAAGACATAGAATAGAGGCTGTAGGTCAGATCCGGGTACTTTTGCGTAAGCAGGCGGATAAAGATCATCGGATCCACGCTCGCCAGCGGCACCATCCCCAGACGTAGTTCTCCCACCACCTGACCTTTACACAGCGCGGCTTCCGCCTGCAATCCGTCGTGTGCGGCAAGAAGCGCGCGCGCCCATGCTAGGATGCGCTCTCCCTCCGGCGTAAACCCTTCAAAACGCTGCCCGCGCACGATCAGCACCAGCCCCAGCTCCTCTTCGAGGCTGCGGATGCGCATGGAGAGGGTCGGCTGGGTGATGTTGCACCGCAATGCCGCTTTACCAAAGTGGCGGGTCTCGTCGAGCGCGAGTAAATATTTTAACTGTTTTATGTCCATCACTCTTCTCTGCGCGTAAAGCCTTACAGCATGCGGATCTCTTTCGAGCGCAGGGTAATGCGAACCGGAACCGATTTATACGACGGCGTACCGCTGTCCTTATCAAGATAATCGAGCGGCACCAGCACGTTGGCCTCCGGGTAATACGCGCCGACGGAGCCCGGGGCGATGTTGTACGCCACCACCGTAATATCTTCCAGACGCTGCGCGCTGCCGGGGAGGGCGGTTTCGATATCCACGCGATCGCCGTGTTGCAGCCCTGACTGCGCCATATCTTCTTCGTTCATAAACAGCACGTCGCGGCGGCCAAATACGCCACGGTAGCGATCGTCCAGGGCGTAAATGGTGGTGTTGTACTGATCGTGGCTGCGCAGCGTGATCAGGCGCAGCACATGCTCGCCTTCACCGCTGGCGTTTTCCTGTACGCCGTCGAATACCGAGAACATCGCTTTGCCCGTTGCGGTCGGCCAGATACGCTGTGTCGGAGGCAGCGGCATGCGGAAGCCGCCGGGAACACGGATCCGCGCATTGTAGTTCTCAAAGCCCGGAATGGTCTGCTCGATCAAATCGCGGATGCGGTCGTAATCCTCGACCAGCGTCAGCCAGTCCACGCGTGTTTCCGGCAGGGTAGCCTTTGCGAGGCCAGCGACGATGGCAGGCTCCGAACGGAGCAACGGCGAGGCGGGTTTCAGCTTGCCGGAGGAAGCATGCACCATCGACATGGAGTCTTCGACGGTGATGGACTGGCGGCCGGTGGCCTGCATATCCAGCTCCGTGCGGCCGAGGCACGGGAAAATAAAGGTCTCTTTGCCCACCAGCAGATGGGTACGGTTCAGCTTGGTCCCGACGTGCACGCTCAGATCCAGGTTACCCATCGCCGGGAAACCGTTCTCGTGGTCGGGCATCGCGACGGCAAAGTTACCGCCGAGGCAAATGAGCGCTTTTGCGCGACCGTCGATCATGGCCTGCGTCGCCTGCACCGCATCGTGTCCGTGACGGGAAGGGGGCTCAAAGCCAAACACCTCTTTCAGGCGGTTCAGGAAGGCCGGGGCAGGCTTCTCGCTAATCCCGACGGTCCGGTTCCCCTGAACGTTAGAGTGGCCGCGCAGGGGGCAGATCCCCGCGCCGGGCTTGCCGATATTCCCGCGCAGAAGCAGCAGGTCAGCAATCAGGCGGACGTTCGCCGTGCCTTTATTGTGCTGGGTAATCCCCATTCCGTAAGTAATGATGGTGGCGTTTGATTTGGCATAGGCCTCGGCCACCTTTTTGAGCGCCGCCTGGCTGAGCCCCGACTCGCGCTCAATGTCGTCCCAGCGGGTCTGCGCGATATCGGCGGCAAAATCTTCAATACCCCGGGTGTGTTCTGCAATAAACGCGCGGTCAAGCACGTCACCGCGTTCGGCCTCCATCTCCAGAAGGTGTTTAGCAATGCCTTTCAGCGCGGCGGCATCGCCCCCGGCCTTCACCTGGAAGTAGGTTGAGGCGATGTCCGTAGAGCTATAGGTTGCCATTTCAATCACGCTTTGCGGGTCGGCAAAACGTTCGAGGGCGCGCTCGCGCAGCGGGTTGAAAACGATAATCGGCACATTGCGACGCGCCAGCTCGTGCAGGGTACCCATCATTCGCGGATGGTTGGTGCCGGGGTTGTGACCGATGGAGATCACCAGCTCAGTCTTGTCGAAATCGTCCAGCGAGACGGTGCCTTTCCCAATTCCGATGGAGCGCGGCAAGCCGACGCTGGTGGCCTCGTGACACATATTCGAGCAGTCCGGGAAATTATTGGTGCCGTACTCGCGGGCGAACAGCTGGAACAGATACGCCGCTTCGTTAGAGGCGCGCCCGGAAGTATAGAACTCGACCTGGTCCGGTTCGAGCCCGCGCAATATTTCCCCGATGCGTTGAAACGCCTCGTCCCAGTCGACGGGCCGGAAGGTATCGCTGGCCCGATCATAGCGCAGGGGATGCGTCAGACGACCATAACCTTCCAGCTCAAAGTCTGATTTAGCCAGTAGCGAGGAGACGCTATTTTCCGCCAGAAAATCGGGCGTCACGCGCTTACTGGTCGCTTCCCAGGTTACCGCTTTCGCGCCGTTCTCGCAGAACTGGAATGTCGACTTGTGCTCTTTATCGGGCCACGCGCAGCCGGGGCAGTCAAAACCGTCCGGCTGGTTGGTACGCAGCAGCGTCGCGGGAGCGTCCAGGGTATCCATTTGGGTACGAACTGCAATGGCCGTCGCCTTCAACGCGCCCCAGCCGCCGGCAGGACCATCGTAGTGTCTGATACCGGGAACTGAGCGTCTTTTCGTGTTCATACTGACTCCTGACGTGTTTGGTCGCGCAACGGCTGGGTAATAAGCAAAAGCAATGACTGACGGAGATGGAAATCCACGCGGTCGAGTTACGCCTCTTGCCTGTAATTATCTTTATAACAATGAGTTAAAAGTGTTGGCATGCAACTATTTAAAGAAATTATAACGAAATTTTATCATTTTAATAATACATTGTATCTATCATCCGGTAGGCAGGATAGATAGCGTCGAGAGGGAAAGTATGTAGCGAAGGTAAAATTTCGAATGAAAGAGACGGTCGCTCAAAAGTGGAAACATGGCGGCTGACAGGCACTGTAGCTACGTCGGTATTCGAAATAGTGACGAGAAGGTTTACTCAGGCTTAATGATTAATGGAAATATATAATCACTTACAGGGTTATTATCACAACATGAAATATAAGTTATTTTGAGTCGTGAAATTAAAGGCGCAGTCAATAAGTTAAATAGTGATGGTGTCGTCAGGTGATGCGGCAATATTAAACATACCCTGTAAGTGCAACAAATAATTCATCGTCGATATCTTCTTCTGATATCACCAAAACGACATTTCTACTAATTATGGTAGTGGCGATAATAGCATTATTGCGTTAATGAAATCCGTTCTCTTTTGAATTTTGTGCTTTAATAACAGTGTGTTATATCATTAGAAGGTGTTGAAATAAGTAGATCCAGGCCATGTCGGTTTTTTTATCAGATTAATCCTATAATGTTTTGGCTGCTTCAATTACCACCACTTACGCTGCGGTAAATATTGAATTGAAGCAAAGCTCATGTAAACTTGTTTACCGTTTGTCAAAATATGTCAGGAAGACGCTGGGCCTTATTCTGAAGGGCTCGTGCGGTAGCTATGCCTTTAAATTAGTAACGCCCCGAAATTATCCTGACTATTTTAACAATAGCACCTAAGTCAAATTTCATCCCCTTATCTCCATCATCAAAATATCGCTACGGAAAAGCATATGAAAATGCGCGTACTGTTTTCACTTCTGTTTGTAATGGCGGTGGCGGGCTGTAAA
Source organism: Enterobacter cloacae complex sp. P27C (assembly GCF_014895705.1). NCBI lineage: Bacteria > Pseudomonadati > Pseudomonadota > Gammaproteobacteria > Enterobacterales > Enterobacteriaceae > Enterobacter > Enterobacter cloacae complex sp. P27C. Next base: position 43,932 of record NZ_JADBQB010000007.1, on the reverse strand, counting down.
GCGCCACAGAAACCGGCAATCACCGACGACACGATCGTGACCAGCCAGGTCAACGGTGTCACCCTGACCCACCGTCACGCCGTGGTGCCGCCAACGGAATTCGCCCAGCTCAACGAGCCTTATCGTGCCATGTACCCGGCCTCCCTGATGAGCCGTCCTGATTTTGGCGGAAAGGTTATCCGTACGCTGGAAACCGGAAAAACCTATGTAGTGCTGGGGCAGGTTGAACACTACTGGATGGCGCTCGCCGATGAGGGGAACGACCAGCTGATTGGCTACGTCCCGATGCGTGCCGTTATCAAAGCCGACCAGTACGAAGCCACCGTCCGCAAACAGGCCATTCGTCCTAAGGTGCGTAAAAAAGCGACCTGCGTCGATGTGGATGGCAACAGCAAAGCCTGCAAAGACAGCGCTAACGGTACCTGGATCCTGAACTAAACGGCTTTCGTGGGCGTATTTTTATGAATAATAAAAAGTTTCATCGGCTGTGGTTAGTCTTTTACGCGGCGATTTTCGCCCTTGTCAGTGGTTGTACGTCGTCTTCACACAGCGACCCTTCCCGCTACAATCTGCAGTTTCAGGCTCATCCACAAATCAATGATTCTGCGCCACTTAAAGTCCGGGTGCTGTTGTTGAAATCCGATGCGGATTTCATGTCCAGCGACTTCTATTCCCTGCAGAACAACGCGTCAGCAACGCTTGGCGCGAATCTGCTGAACAGCGACGTTTTCTTCCTGATGCCGGGACAGCTGTCCAAAACCCTCAGCGGTCAGAGCGATCCTGAGGCGCGTTATATCGGCGTGATGGCGGAATATCAGAAGCTGGACGGTAAAAAATGGCGCGTTTCACTCCCGCTGCCTGTGCCAGGCGAAAATCATATCTACCAGTTCTGGAAATGGTCCGCGGATGAACTCCAGGCCAACGTTTTTCTCGACGTAAACGGCATTCGGGTCATCAGCCAGTAACGCGCTTCACAACAGGAAACACATCATCATGACCAAAGCAGAAAAGGTCGTCTGGACCGAAGGCATGTTCCTGCGTCCACACCATTTTCAGCGGACTGAAAGTTATCTGCTCAACCATGTTCGTGAGTGGGGTGCGCTGCAGCGTTCCTATCTCTGGGGCTTTCTCGACGTAGAACTGGACGAAGCGATGCTTCGCCAGGGCTGCATTGCCCTGAGCTACTGCAGCGGGTTACTGCCGGACGGCACCTTTTTCCAGGTCCGCAACGGACGCAATGGTCCCGCGCCGCTAAAAATTCCTGACAATCTCACCAACGAAAAGGTGGTGCTCGCGCTGCCGGTTCGTCGTGGCGAGCGGGAAGAGGTGATTTTCAGCGAAGAGCCTGCCTCGCTGGCCCGCTTCGTCGCGTTTGAGCAGGAGGTGGAGGACGATAACGCCATGTCGGTGGGGGATGCCACCGTCCAGTTTGGCCGTCTGCGCCTGACGCTGATGCTGGAAAAAGACCTCACGGCAGAATGGACATCCATCGGCGTGGCGTTTGTGACTGAAAAACGCAACGACAACCACGTGCGGCTGGATAACAGCTACATCCCGCCGATGCTGAACGCCAATAACAGCCCGCAGATCTACAGCATGATCAACGATCTGCACGGTTTGCTGGTGCAGCGCAGCCAGCAGATTGGCGGCCGCCTGCGTCAGCCTGGCCGCTTTAACACCTCTGAACTGATTGAATTTACGCTGCTTTCGCTCGTGAACCGTCATCTGGGCGAGGTTTCACATTTAAAAACGCTGCCGCTGCTGCACCCGGAAACGCTCTGGCGCAGCTGGCTGCCGTTTGCCACCGAGCTCACGACCTGGGCGTCGCAGCGCACCACCGAGAGCGTGCTGCCGATCTACGATCACGACGATCTGGCGAACTGCTTCAGCAAGCTGATGCTGATGCTGCGCCAGGGGCTGTCGCTGGTGATGGAAGACCACGCCATTCAGCTGCCGCTTAACGAGCGCTCGCATGGCCTGAACATCGCCACTGTTCCTGAAACCAGCATGGTGCGCGAATTTGGCTTCGTGCTGGCGGTGAAAGCCAACGTGCCGGGCGAACACCTGCAAACCCACTTCCCGGCGCAGATGAAAATTGCCCCGGTCTCGAAAATTCGCGATCTGGTTCAGCTGCAGCTGCCGGGCATTATGCTGCGCGCCATGCCGGTCGCGCCGCCGCAGATCCCGTGGCATGCCGGCTACAGCTACTTCGAGCTGGAGAAGGGCAGCGAGCTGTGGCACGAGATGGATAAGTCCGGCGCATTCGCCCTGCACCTTGCAGGGGAGTTCCCGGGGCTGGATATGGAGTTTTGGGCCATCCGTAGCCCGACAGAATAATAAAGCGAGCGCTTAATATGCAGGAACGACAGGATAGCGGCAGTGATGCCGCGTTTACCGGAGCCAGTAGCAACAATCAGCTGGTGGCGGCCGCCAATCCGCTGCTCAACGCGATTCCGCAGATCCGTCATTCGGTATCACATGACGATCAGGTGGCGTTACGCCAGCGCCTGATCGATGAGATTCGCCGTTTTGAAGTCCGCTGTCAGCAGGCGGGGCTGCCCTACGAAGTGATCGTCGGGGCGCGCTACTGCCTGTGCACGGCGCTGGACGAGGCCGCCGCGCTGACTCCCTGGGGCAGCAGCGGCGTCTGGTCCAGCAATGGCCTGCTGGTGACGTTCCATAACGAAACCTGGGGCGGCGAAAAGTTCTTCCAGCTGCTGGCGCGCCTGTCGCAGAACCCGCGCGAGCATATCCTGCTGCTGGAGATGATCAACTACTGCCTGCTGCTCGGCTTCGAGGGGCGCTATCGGGTGCTGGACAATGGCCGCACCCAGCTTGAAACCATCAAGCAGCGGCTGTGGCAGATGATCCGCGGCGTGCGCGGCAGCTATCCGCCGCCGCTGTCTCCCCATCCGGAAGATCGTCCGGTGCTGCGCAAGCTCTGGCGGCCGATGGTTCCCCTGTGGGCCTGCGTGGCGCTGGCCGGGTTTATCGCCTGCCTGTTTTATATCGTGCTTAACTGGCGCCTTGGCGACAACACCAACCCGGTGCTGGCGAAGATTTATCAGTCCCAGCTGCCGGAAACCACCATCCAGCAGCCGGCGCGTCAGCTGCCCGCGGTGCTTAACCTGCGCGGCTTCCTGAAGCCTGAAATTGAGGCGGGCCTGGTGGCGGTAAAAGACCAGGCAGATCGCAGCGTCGTGATCCTGAAGGGCGACGGGCTGTTTGCCTCCGCCTCGACCGTCGTGCGCGACCGCTATGAACCGGTCATCAACCGCATTGCGCAGGCGATGAACAACGTCAGCGGCAAAATTCTGGTGGTGGGCTACAGCGATAACGTGCCGATCCGCAGCGTGCGCTTTGCCTCTAACTACGAGCTCTCACTGGAACGCGCGCGCTCCGTACAGAAAATGCTGCAGGGAAGCCTCTCTCAGCCTGGCCGCGTGAAGGCGGAAGGGCGGGGCGAGATTAACCCGGTGGCGCCGAACACGACGCCGGAAAACCGCGCCCGTAACCGCCGTGTGGAAATTACTCTGCTGGTGTCGCCTGAAAACACCCAGGCCGAGCTGAACGGATTGCCGCAAGGAAACTAAGGATGCTGACTACACTTCTTTCCATTCTGACCAACCGCATTCTGTGGAGCTTCCTCGGCGTAACGGCGCTGGCGGCGGTGATCTGGATGATTGGCCCTCTGCTGTCCATCGTGGACACCCGACCGCTCGAATCCGAACAGAACCGCATCATCAGTATCGCCGTGGTCTACCTGCTGTGGGCGCAGGGCCATATTCTGCCGCGCCTTTATAACGCCTGGCTGAACCGCAAGCTGATGGACAAGCTCAACGAGAACACCACCAGCCCGGAGGCGGCGGATCCGCAGCAGCGCCTGAACAGTGAGGAGCAGATCCTCGCCAGCCGTTTTGATGAAGCCGCGCAGATGCTTAAAAAAGCGCACTTCAGCAAAGCGGGCCAGGGCGCCCAGTGGACCCAGCGCTTCAGCACACAATATCTCTATCAACTGCCGTGGTACGTCATTATCGGCGCGCCGGGATCCGGTAAAACCACGGCACTGGTGAACTCCGGGCTGCAGTTCCCGCTGGCCGACCGTTTTGGTAAGACCGCGCTGCGCGGTATTGGCGGCACGCGCAACTGCGACTGGTGGTTCACCAACGAGGCCGTGCTGCTGGACACCGCGGGTCGCTATACCACCCAGGAGAGCGAGCAGGCGCAGGATGCCGGTGAGTGGCTGCAGTTCATGGGGCTACTGCGCAAGTACCGTCGCCGCCAGCCGATCAACGGCGTCATCGTCACGATCAGCATTTCGGACCTGCTGACCCAGTCTGCCGAGGCGTCCCGCCAGCAGGCGGTGAACCTGCGCCAGCGCCTGTCCGAGCTGCATGAACAGCTGGGTATCCGCTTCCCGGTGTACGTGATGGTGACCAAGGCCGACCTTCTCAAAGGCTTCCGCGCCTGGTTTGCCGACTACGATAAAGCGCAGCGCGACCAGATCTGGGGCTTCACGCTGCCGTGGGAGCAGACCAAACACGCCGATTACGACCTGATGGGCAACTTCCAGCAGGAATTTTCTCTGTTACAGCAGCGTCTTGATGCCGGGCTGCCGGAAACCATGCTCAAAGAGCATGACGCGAAAACCCGCGCCGAAGCGTATCTCTTCCCGCAGGAGTTCGCCGCGCTGCGTCCGCTGCTGGCGGACTACCTGAGCACGGTCTTTGCGCGCTCCAACTTCGAAACTGAGTTCTCCCCGCGCGGGATCTACTTCGCCAGCGGGACGCAGGAAGGCATGCCGTTTGACCGCGTAATGGGAGAACTGAACCGCGCGCTCTCCCTGCCGGAAGGGGCAGAGCGCGATAACTGGGATTCGGTCAGTAAAGAAGCCCCAATCCCGGGCGCGAAGGGCCAGAGTTTCTTCATCAAGAACCTGCTGCAAAACGTTATTTTCCAGGAAGCCGGGATCGCCGGGGAAAACCGCTGGTGGGAGCTGCGCAACCGGGCGGTAATCTGGTCCGGCTACGCGGCGCTGCTGGCCCTGCTGGCGATCCTCGGCGGGCTGTGGCTGACCAGCTATGCTAAAAACAAGGCCTATCTGGAAGAGGTGGATGCGAAGGTGCCGCTGCTGGACCAGCAGAGCAAAGCGTTGCAGAACCAGCCGCAGCGTGACCTGTTCGATCTGCTGCCATTGCTGAATGGCCTGGTGGACCTGCCGAAAAGCGACGCGTTTGATGTCAACGATCCGCCAGTCTCCCGCCGCATGGGGCTTTACCGTGGGGATGACGTCAGCGATGCTTCGCGGTCCCTGTACCAGAAGGCGCTGGATCAGCTGCTGTTGCCTGCCGTTGCTATGCACATCACCACCTGGCTGCGCAACGACAACGGTAGCGACGTGGAGTACAGCTACGAGGCGCTGAAAGCTTATCAGATGCTCTATCAGCCGAAGCACTACGACGGCAAATTCCTGCACTCCTGGGTGATGCTCAACCTGCAGCGCAACCTGCCGCAAAACGTCACGAAGGCGCAGCTGCAGCAGCTCGAATGGCATCTCACCCAGCTGCTGGAGCCGAAAATTCAGGCCTCGCCGTACGCGCAGGACGAATCCCTGGTGGCGCGTGAAAGAGCGCTGATCAACCAGCAGCCGCTTTCAACCCGCGTCTACGGTCGCCTGAAGCGCCTGCTGGAACATGACGACAACCTCAAACCGGTCTCCCTTTCCGACCTGGGCGGGCCACAGAGCGAGCTGGTGTTTTCCCGTAAAAGCGGTAAGCCGGTGAGCGAAGGGGTGCCGGGTCTTTATACGCCGGACGGTTACTGGAAAAGCTTTAACAGCCAGATTGACAGCGTAACGACCGCTCTGCATGAAGACGACGCCTGGGTGCTGGGCGCCGCGACCGCGCAGGAAGATAAACAGCAGATCGATAACGCCGTACGCCAGCTCTACATGCGCGACTTTATCGCGAACTGGGATCGCTTTCTCGCCGACATCCAGCTTAACAACAGCGCCGATCTCTCCCAGCGCATCAACACTGCGCGCCTGCTCTCTGGCGCAAACTCGCCCCTGCGTCGTCTGGTGCAGAACCTGAGCCAGGTGCTGACGCTCTCCCGGGATACCCCGGCACCGGAAGATGCCGATAAAGCGCAGGCGCAGAGCAACCGCGCCACCCGCACGCTGGAAGCGCTGTTCAGCAATAATGACAATGCCCCGACGCAGGCCGCCGCGATTACTCAGGCGCCGGAGCAGCTGGTGACGGACCACTACGCGCCGATGATTGAGCTGGCCCAGCCGCTGGAAAAGGGTGGCAAGACCATCGTCTTTGATGATTTTCTTAAGCAGGTGGACGAGCTTTATCGTTACCTGACCGCCGTGCAGGACGCCGCCAACAGCGGTATGCCGGCACCGGGCGGCGAGGCGATCAGCCGTCTGCAGGCCAGCGCCGGTCGACTGCCGGGCGGATTGCAAACCATGTTCAGCAACATGGCGGTGGGGGCCAGCAGCGATACCCAGCGCCGCGATCTGGAAAACGTGCGTAAGCGGATCAACGTTGAAGTCGGCGGTTTCTGCCGTCAGGCGATAGCCGGTCGCTACCCGCTGGTGCGCAGCGCCAGCACTGAGGTCACTCCGGACGATCTCGCCCGCATGTTCGCGCCGGGCACCGGGCTGATGGATACCTTCTTTCGCGATAACCTGACCAGCAAAGTGGATACGACGCAGGCAAACTGGCGCTTTATGCCGGGTATCGACGGTAAAACCCTGCCGGGCAGCGAAGGGCTGCTGAGACCGTTCCAGCAGGCCCAGTCGATTCGCGACGCCTTCTTTGCTAACGGCGCAACCACGCCGTCTTTCAAGGTGACGGTTCGCACCGTTCGAATGGATAACACCATTCTGAACCTGACGCTGGATGTCGACGGTCAGCTGCTGCGTTACAGCCATGGTCCGCAGGCGGTGCAGATCATGAACTGGCCGGGGCCGGGCGGCACCAACCAGGTCCGTATGCAGCTGGGTCTGGCTAACGGCAGCACCGCGACGCTTGTGACCAACGGCTCCTGGGCGCTCAACCGCTTTTTTGACAAAGCGAGCACCAGTCCGGGCGCGGGTAGCCTGAGCCGTCATGCCACCTTCAACGTCGACGGACATCAGGTCACGCTGGAGTTTGCGCCGAACAGCATCCGCAACCCGTTCCAGCTTCCCCGTTTTTCATGCCCATAACCGCAAGGACAGCCGTATGACGAATACCCCTGCGATGAACCGCTACAGCTGGTATGGCAAATTACCCAGCGCCGGAGATTTCCTGCAGCGTCGCTTTCCTGACACCTTACAGCGCCAGTGGTCGCACTGGTTTCAGGTTGGCCTGCTGGCCTGGCAGCAGGAAGAGCAGCGCAGCGGCGAGCGCCAGTTCACCAAAGCTCCGGTCTGGAATTTCGTCGTCCCGCCGATGCTGGGCAGCCAGATGATCCAGATGGGCTGCCTGCTGCCCGGCCGCGACAGCGTTGGCCGACAGTACCCGGTCTGCATTCAGCTGAGCTTCGCCCCGTCAGAGTGGTCGACCAGCCTGCTCAGCCAGGCGGAGAGCTGGTATCAGCAAATTGGTCGTCTGGGGCTGCACGCGGTGCGTAACAGCTTTTCCGCCTCGCAGCTGGATGAGATGCTGATGTCCATTCCGGCGCCGCAGCCCGTCGAGCCGCAGAAGCGCTCTGACATCCTCGACGTCATTGGTTACGACGAGGACGGCCAAAGCACGCTGGGCTGGCCGCAGGCGGCAGAGTGCTTTGACCCGCTGCGTCAGACCAGCTACTGGTGGACCAACCGCTGCGACGGTTACCCGCTGTACACCCACGTTCACAGCGGCAACTTCACCGGCCAGCTTTTTACCCTGCTGTTCGACCCGGCAGGGGGCGCCCGCCCGGGGCGTCACGGTCTCTATCCGCCTATGTTTGAATAAGCAGGGATCTCATGAATATCGAAGAATTTCTCGCGCCAATAAGTCCCGATAAGCCCTGTGGCGACAATCTGGAATATGACGCTGACTTCCAGGCGATGAACCAGGCCAGTCAGGGCAAAGCGGAACAGCAGTTTGGCGACACCATCATCCCGGCAGAGCCTGCGGACTGGAACACGGTAGAAAAATTTGCTACCAGCCTGCTGAGCCGCACCAAAGATCTTCGCGTGATGCTGGCGTTAACCCACGCCTGGACCCGCCGTCGCGGTCTTGTGGGCTACGCGGACGGGCTGTTGCTGGTGCAGGAGGCTATCGCGCGCTACTGGGAGCCGCTCTATCCGCTGCTGGAAGAGTATGGCGAAACCGACCCGTTCTATCGCATTAACGCTCTGGCAGGGCTGAGCGATAAATCCGAGCTTACCGTCGCGGTACGTAACGCCTCGCTGCTGCGTTCAAACGGCGATGAAATTTCGCTGCGTGACGCCCAGGCGCTGCTGGACGGCAGTAAAACCGAGTGTCCGGACTATCCCGGCGGTCGCCCGAGGCTGATTGACGAACTGGCGCGCGGCGACCAGCCGGGGACCACAGCGGTCATTGTGATTAACGAACGGCTGCTGGCCATCCGCGAGCTGCTCACCGGGCATCTCGGTGAAAGCGGCGTACCGGAAATGGAACAGTTGCTGAAAACAGTGGGGCTGGTCGCCAGCGCGTGTCAGGTGACCGACATCAGCAAGCTGCTGCCGAACCGTGAAGCGCATGCTGAACAGCACGCTGAGCCGCAGCCTGCGGCAGCGCAGCCCGTTCAGCCGATCACCGATTGGCGCAGCGTGCAGGTTACCAGCCGCGCCGACGCGCAGCTAATGCTGGAAAAAGCGAAGCAGTACTTTGCGCAGTACGAACCAAGCCACCCCGCGCCGCTGATGATTGAACGGGTGCAGCGGCTGTCAGAACTTAACTTTATGGACATTATTCGCGACCTGGCGCCAGACGGCGTTAACCAACTGGAAAACATCTTTGGACGCCGCGAATGACGCGTCCTGGCATTATGACGACAGGCATGGAGTCTGCCGTTTCACCTTCACCGCGCATCTTTGATGGAGAACATCATGGCAATGAGTAACAGTGGACAGAAATTCATCGCACGCAACCGTGCTCCCCGCGTGCAGATCGAATACGACGTAGAGATCTACGGTGCAGAACGCAAAATTCAGCTGCCGTTTGTGATGGGCGTTATGGCCGATCTGGTTGGCAAGCCGGTGGAAAACCTGCCAGCCGTCGACGAGCGTAAATTCCTGGAAATCGACATCGATAACTTCGATGAACGCATGAAGGCACTGAAGCCGCGCGTGGCGTTCCAGGTTGATAACACCCTGACCGGCGAAGGTAAGCTCAACGTCGATCTGACCTTCGACAGCATGGACGACTTCCTGCCGGACGCGGTGGCCCGCAAAGTCGAGCCGCTGAACAAGCTGCTGGAGGCGCGCACGCAGCTCTCTAACCTGCTGACCTACATGGACGGCAAAAACGGTGCGGAAGAGCTGATCGCAAAAATCCTTCAGGATCCGACGCTGCTCAAATCCCTGAGCCAGATGCCAAAAAATGACGAAAGCGCGAAAGGTAGCGAGGAATAATCGATGAGCAACCAGACTCAACAACACGATCAGCAGGCGGGTCAGGCGTTCAGCCAGGATGAGTTCAGCGCGCTGCTGAACAAAGAGTTCCGCCCGAAAACCGATCAGGCGCGTTCTGCCGTGGAGAGTGCGGTCAAGACTCTGGCGCAGCAGGCGCTGGAAAATACCGTCACCTTCTCGAACGACACCTACCGCACCATTCAGAACCTGATTGCCGGTATCGACGAGCAGCTCTCCCAGCAGGTGAACCAGATCATTCACCACGAAGAGTTTCAGAAGCTGGAGAGCGCCTGGCGCGGCCTGAGCTACCTGGTCAACAATACCGAAACTGACGAGATGCTGAAGATCCGCTTTATGAGCATCTCCAAGCAGGAGCTGGGCCGCACCCTGAAGCGCTACAAGGGCGTGGGCTGGGACCAGAGCCCGATCTTCAAGAAAATCTACGAGCAGGAGTACGGTCAGTTCGGCGGCGAGCCGTTTGGCTGCATCGTCGGCGACTATTACTTCGACCACAGCCCGCAGGACGTTGAGCTGCTCGGGGAAATGGCGCGCATCGGCTCTGCGGCGCACTGTCCGTTCATTACCGGTACCGCGCCGGGCGTGATGCAGATGGAGTCCTGGCAGGAGCTGGCTAACCCGCGCGATCTGACCAAGATCTTCCAGAACACCGAATACGCCGCCTGGCGTTCACTGCGTGAATCCGAAGACGCCCGCTATCTGGGGCTGGTGATGCCGCGCTTCCTGTCGCGCCTGCCGTACGGCATTCGCACTAACCCGGTGGACAGCTTTGACTTTGAAGAGCAGACCGACGGCGCAAACCACAACAGCTACTCGTGGGCGAACGCGGCCTATGCGATGGCCGCCAACATCAACCGTTCCTTCAAAGAGTACGGCTGGTGCACCTCGATTCGCGGCGTGGAGTCCGGCGGGGCGGTGGAAAACCTGCCGTGCCATACCTTCCCGAGCGATGACGGCGGCGTGGACATGAAGTGCCCGACCGAGATCGCCATCAGCGATCGTCGCGAAGCCGAGCTGGCAAAAAACGGCTTTATGCCGCTGGTACACCGCAAAAACTCCGACTTTGCCGCCTTCATCGGCGCGCAGTCCCTGCAAAAACCGGCGGAGTACCACGATCCGGATGCGACCGCCAACGCGCGCCTGGCATCACGCCTGCCGTACCTGTTCGCCTGCTGCCGCTTTGCCCACTACCTGAAGTGCATCGTGCGCGACAAAATCGGCTCCTTCCGCGAGCGCGAAGAGATGGAGCGCTGGCTGAACGACTGGGTGATGAACTACGTCGACGGTGACCCGGCTAACTCCTCCCAGGAGACCAAGTCCCGCAAACCGCTGGCGGCTGCGGAAGTTCAGGTGCAGGAGATTGAAGACAACCCGGGCTACTACGCCGCGAAGTTCTTCCTGCGTCCACACTACCAGCTGGAAGGTCTGACCGTTTCTCTGCGTCTGGTTTCTAAACTGCCGTCGCTGAAGACGAAAGACGCGTGATGACGATTGCCGGCCCGCAGGGGCCGGCAGCTTTACTGTTAATTCGAGATAGCTAATGAATTTACCTTTAAAAACGATAACAAGAAAATTCATCAGCTATTTAATCAGTTATACATTGCTCATTATTTCATTCGTGCTATTTGTGACAGTATCTGGCTACTATTTCTTTATATTTAACTGGCCGGACGATGTCCGGCAAATCGTAATGCATGGATCCTTATGTACTGGACTTAATGCATTAGCGATAGGTATATACGTTGTTGCAGAGAAGCGGAAAGAGAAATGTTAGTTCCTCATGCTGGTCAGTGTGTTACTGAGTATATAGAAAAGGATATCAGATGAAATATTTGGGTTATCTCCTCGTGTTTATGACTTCTTATGTAAATGCCGGAAATAGCTATCCTGATTTTTATCATAAGCAAACATACCGGCAGGTTTTAAAAGATTTAGTTCTGGCGCGCTGCCTTGCGCAGGTGGCAGATAAAGGCAGTAAGTTTTCTGCTGATGCGGCTCGCAGTGCGAGTGCATTCATTGAATGGATTCCTTTTGATGCCGAAAATGGCACGGATAAAGTGAATGTCCTCATTGGGAAATATATAAATCAAATTAACGGATTTCATTCAGAGCGAAAACCCGATGTCAAAGGCGTAACCTTAAACTGTTTACGACTTTATCACAGCGACGAACTTAACGAACTTGCACCTCAGTTAATCATCGGAAATCCTGACCGCACCTGGTTACAGGATAATCCACAAGAGTAAAAGACTTCACATTCTTTCCTTTCATTCAGGGGGAATGTAAGACTGTCAAATGACATGGGTCGTTTGATATGAGGCAGAGGTAAAATATGGACGGTTTTATTCAGCCCCATGCTTTCCTGTTTGCCATATAAGTGCTTTTTCGAAAGCAATATTGTTCATCCACGAAGAGTAGATATTATGGCTATTGATATGTTTCTGAAGGTCGAGGGTGTTACGGGCGAATCTAAAGATTCTAACCACACCGGCTGGACTGATATTACCTCCTTCTCCTGGGGCGCTTCCCAGCCAGGTAATATGAGCGTTGGCGGTGGCGGCGGTGCCGGTAAAGTTAACTTTAACGACCTGCACGTTAACGCGCTGATCGACAAATCCACCACCGCTATCCTGAAACACTGCGCCAGCGGTAAACACCTGACTAAGGTTGAGCTGTCCGTCTGTAAAGCGGGCGGTCAGCAGGTGGAATACTCCCGCATTACGCTGGAAGATGTGCTGGTGACTTCCGTTCAGTACACCGGTGCAGACAACGGCGATACCGTTGGCGTGACCTATGCATTCCAGGCTGCGAAAGTGAAACAGCAGTACTGGGAGCAGACCACGTCGGGTGGTAAAGGTGCTGAAAGCAGCGCTGGCTGGAATATCAAAGAAAACAAAGAAGCGTAATTGCGCATGTGGCCGGGGAGATATCCCCGGTCATTATTCGGAAAGCTTAATTTATTTTTTAGAGAATGAATTATGAGCGTAAAATCAATGATTCCCCCGGGTTATTGCGTTGTGCAGCAGGCGGGGACATTAGATTTCCAGGCCAGACTTCTGTTCAGTAAACCTGATAGTGAAGCGGCGCGTTACTTTATGCAAATCAACAGGGATACAGCATGGTTGAAGCCAGGGCAAATATTAATTCTTAATACCCCCGGTGCTGAGAATACTGTTCAGCTAAAACAATTACAAAATGCAAAGCAAAAGGTTAATGGAGCCTTGTCAGAGCTAAATACAGATGAGGCCAATTTCTTTAACAAACATTTTAATACCATCGCCGCATTAACAAATTTTATGGATAAATCCCTCGGGGTGGTTGCTGATGCGGGTGAAAGGTACTTTAGCGAAATAGAAAAGAAATTAAAAGCTATTGAGTTGGCTTATCAAAATCAATACAGAACGCAAGGGACATTGATCGGGCAGCAGTTTTTTGTTGAGAGACAAAAACTTTTTTCTGAGCTGGACGTTTTATTAAATAAGCTTTCCAGACTAACGCTAAAACTGAAACCTTATGAAGAAATCAAGCACGCTTTAGGTTTATCAAGCAGGTCAATTGTCCACGAATGGAGTACCGCAGGTGTTGCCTCGATACGAGGGTATTCAACATATGTAGACAATGCATCAAAAGCTGCCCGTTACCTGAAAATGGGAGGATGGCTTGCTATCGGCTTCGCTGGTGCAAACACAACCAATGAAGTTTATGATGCCTGTACAGTAGGTAGAGAGCAGAATTGCTCCAAAGTCGCCGTTAAGAAGTACAGTCAATTCGGTGCAAGTCTTGCGGGCGGAATTTATGGCGGAAAATATGGAGCCATGGCTGGCGCTGGCGTATGTGTTGCATTGGGAGTGGCAACAGGTGGTGTAGGGTTGCTCGCATGTTCCGTGGTAGGCGCCGCTGCGGGTGGATACGTTGGTGGCGAAGTAGCCGGTGGAGCAACGGAATATGTAATGGATAAACTATGGTGAATGTAGAAAATATTCTTTTATTTCTGATCGTAGTTTTATTCTTAATTGTCGTAATCATGGATCTCGTTAGTTCTCGTTATTTTAAAAGACACGAAACTGAATATAATCTACTTCTTTCAGAATATAGGCAAAAAGGCTACGATCTCGATCTGGTGACAAATTCCGCATCATTTTTTGGTTCGCTGGCGAATTATCAAAAAATAATCTGGTTTGTTCGTCTTCGCAAAGGCGTGAAGATGAAGTTTACCAAAGACAGAGATGTTCAGGATGATGCCTATAAATTCGTTCAGGCTTTACCGGAAGAGAGAATTGGCTGGATATTAAAACTGCATCGATGCTATAAAATTCAGGCCTTTTTTTTTACACTATGGCTGCTTATCGGCATTATTTTCCTGAATTTAGTCAAATAGCTCTAATCAGTTCTTAACCCCCAAACCCCGCCGTTCTCATTCCCGAGAGCGGCAGCGTTTGAGCGCTAATCATACCAGCAGGAATACGCCATGCGATTCACGATTATTTCTACGAAACCCGGTCATCAGCCGCCGCAAAGCAGCTGTGATTTTTACGCCCCGGGCGGCACCATTGGGCGCGGTACGGATAACAATCTGGTATTACCGGACAATGACCGCACCATCTCGCGTCTGCAGGCCATTGTCCACGTTGACGCTCAGGGCGAATGCCGCGTCACCAACCGTGGCAGCGTCACCCGCGTGGTATTAAACGATATTCCGCTGGAGCGCGGACGTCAGGTTGAACTGCAGGATGGCGACATTCTCGGTATTGATGACTACCGTATCGAAGTGACCGAACTGATCCACGACACACAGCCGGTGAGCCGTATGGCGGCCAGCATGCAGCAGCAGGCGCGTCCGATAGCCGCACCCGCTGCGCCCGCAGCGCAAGCGAAGCCTGCTAACCCCGCGCCACGCGGGAAGGCGGAACCGACCGCCGTGCCTTCCGAAATCTGGGACAGCCTGATGCAGGAGTTCTCCATCTCAGACAGCATCTCCAGCAACCGCGCAAAACCGCAGCCTGCGGCCTCACAGGATCCCTTCTCCCAGCCCGCCGCGCCGGAGCGTAATGCCGAAGATCCGTTGGCGATGTTCAACGACAGCGATCCAACGCTTGAGCGCAAGAACGTCGACCCGGACACGCTGTTCAGCGACGAAGCGCTGTTCAAAAAAGAGAGCATTTTTGACGATGTGACGCCTTCCACGCTGGTGCCGCCGGTTGAGGGGCAACCCGCCCCTAAAGAAGACGCGGCGGACGAGCTTGACCCGCTGGCGCTGTTCGGTGGAAAGGCCAGCGCGCCAGCCGCGCGCAATGATGACCCGCTCGGGCTGATGGGCGGAGCACCGTTAACCCACCCGGATGATATTGCAGACGAAAAGCCAGCACCAACGCCTGAACCGGAGCAGGAAGAGGACGTGCTTGCCGATTCTCCGCTGTTCGCCCCAGAGCCGCAGGAAACGCCGCGTGAAGAAGAGCCGGCGCGGCCGGATTACGCAGGCTTCACCATGCCTACGCCGCAGGCCGTTGCGCGCAGCAGCGCTCAGGCACCGAAGGGGCGCCTGCGCATCGACCCGGTCAATAACGCGGCATCCCCAACCGCCAGCCCGAATAATGGCGAGAAGGGTGAAGTGCTGCAGGGCGAGCTGCTGCAGGCGCTGCTTGAAGGTATGGGCCTGAGCGAAATGCAGCCTGTTCCGCAGTTTGACCGGGAAAATATGCGTCAGTTGGGGCAGATTCTCGGCATGTTCTCGCAGGGCACCGTGGCGCTGCTCTCGTCGCGCTCCATCCTGAAACGCGGCGTAAAAGCCGATATGACCATGGTGCTGGACGATGCCAACAACCCGTTCAAGCTGTTGCCGACCGGGAAAACCGTCTTAATTCAGATGTTCGGCACCCCGATGCCGGGCTTTATGCCGCCGACCAAATCGGTGCGCGACGCGCTGATCGACCTGCAGGCGCACCAGCTGGGGATGATCTCCGGTATCCGCGCCATCATCGCCGCGATGCTGCAGTCCTTTAACCCGGAACAGCTGGAGGAGCAGGCGAAGCAGAACGGCATGACCTCGCGTCTGGCGCTGCCGGGCAGCCGCAAAGCCGCCCTGTGGGACTATTTTGTTCGTAGCTATGGCGAGACGGCGGGCGAGATTGAGGATGACTTCCACACCCTGTTCGGCGAAGCCTTCCTTCATGCGTATGACATGGAGGTGAATCAGTACAAAGACTCACAGAGCGGATCGGAAGACAAATGAATATCGCAACCGCTTCTCTCTCCCGCCAGGGGACGCGCGCCAGCAACCAGGATCAGACGGGAGAAACCATAGGGGAACGCTCGGCCTGCTTTGTCGTCTGCGACGGCATCGCGGGTCTGCCCGGTGGTGAAGTCGCCGCGGAACTGGCCCGTAACAGCATTATCTCCCGCTTCGATGGCGACAAGCACCTCAACGCGCAGCATATCCGCGACTACGTGCAGACGGCGAATCGCACCATTCTGAGCGAACAGCAGGCCGTTCAGGACTATCGCCGGATGGGCACGACGCTGGTCAGCCTTTTCATTGACCGGGATTACGGGCTGGCGTACTGGGCGCATGCCGGCGACAGCCGCCTGTACCTGTTTCGCCGGGGGTGGCTGTGGCACGTCACCACGGACCACAGTCTGGTGCAGCAGATGAAGGATGCCGGGCATCAGACGGACGATCTCAACAGCAACCTGCTTTATCTGGCGCTGGGAATTGAAAACGGCGGACCGGAAGCGAGCTACAGCGACGTGGTGCAGGTAGAAGACGGCGATGCCTTTTTACTCTGCACCGACGGGTTCTGGCACGGCGTCAGCGAAGAGCAAATGAAGCAGTCGCTGCACATGGTCAATACGCCGCAGGAGTGGCTGACCTTAATGAACCAAATCATTCAAAAGAATGGCGAGCAGGAGGGGAATGCGCAGGATAACTATACCGCCCTGGCGGTATGGATGGGCAACCCTCAGGACACCACTTTGCTGCACACCCTCTCTGATGCAGCACAATTTCTTCCCTGCGGAACTGATTAGACACACAAGGAACGATATGAAACTTTGGCTATCGGGTTTGGCACTTCTGGCGGCGACCTCCACCGTGCAGGCTGAAAATTTCCGCATCGTGCAGTCTCCTGCGCAGAAGCTGGATATCTGGATCGACAACATCAAAGACAACACCCCGCAGAGCTGGTGTAAGCCTGAGGTGGCGCTGCGCATTGTGGCGAACGGCAAGAAAGATGTCTCCGTGCTGGAAAACTTTGTGCCGCGTCTTGGCTCGCTGCTGGAACACCAGTGCAGCAAAGTGAATAAACTCAGCTGGACGCTCAACGATCCCGAGGGGACGACGCTGGCGCAGGGCACGGCAGCTAAAGCGCAGGAGTGGGCGCTGGTGGTGAAACAGCAGCAGGCTGCGCCTGCCGTCACCGCAACCCCAGCCAGCGGCGCGTTACTGCCACCCGATCAGAACGTGGCTTCCCGCACCGTTGCCGCCGACCGCACGCCGTGGCAGGAGTTTACCCTGCAGGACGGCTGCCACCTGCGCACCTTCTGGGAGGGCGGCGCGTCCGCTCCGGCGCTCTTTATTCCGGATTCTGACACCACCCGCTGCGGTAACGGCAGTTGGCTGAGCGGTCACACCGTTATCTCTCAGTCCCGCAACGGCGGGCAGAAAGAGATGGCGGTGACGTACATTCACGGCTTCCCGGTGATGGGGCTGAATCAGAGCGCCGATCCGGAAAACGCGCTGATCACCTCCGTCAATAAAGAGCGCATGGTATTCAGCACGCCAGACAGCGATCAGAGCTGGATGATCCTGCCTTACGACAGCACCCTGAACAGCTGGAAGAGCAACGGCACGGTAGCGGTAGAAATTTCCCGCGAGACCGCCAGCGACGATGCAAAACTGCAGGCGCGTATTGCGGCGGTGAAGAAAACCTGGAGCGCCTGGGTTGTCCCAGGCACCCCGCTGAATATCGTTCTGATTGATACCCTGCGTCCTCAGCTGCGCGATCCGGCAGTGGGCGCCTGGCGCGCGGCGAATTAAGGAATGGCTATGAATACGCTCTATCAACACCTGGCGGGTGAAACGCTCAACGACGCGCTGGCGCGTCTTGAAGCGGAGATCAAAGCCCGTCCGGCAGATGCAGACCTCCGCGCCGCGTTCGTGCAGTTTTTAATCCTCAGCGGCAACGGGACGCGCGCGCTGACCCAGCTGAAAAGCTGGCTGGCGCTGAAGCCGCAGGCGAAACCCACCGTCACGCTGCTGGAGCAGTCCATTCAGGGTGAGCTGCAGCGCGCGCAGGTGATGGCGGGGCAGGCGCGTCCGGCCATGCCTGAAACTCAGTGGCCGTGGCTGACCACCCTGGCCGCGGCGCTCCGCGAGGAGGGTGAGCGTGCCCGGTCGCTGCGCCTTGAAGCGCTTGACCAGGCGCAGGCCACTCCCGGTCACATCACCCTCGAAAACGATGAGGCTCAGCCGTTTGACTGGCTGATGGACGGCGATGCCCGTCTCGGCCCGGTGTGCGAAACCATCGTGAACGGCCGCTATTTCTGGCTGCCGTTTAACGCTATCGCCGAGATCCGTTTCCAGGCGCCTGCCAGCGTGACCGATCTGGTCTGGCGTCACGCGCTGGTGCGCCTGACTGACGGTACGGAGCAGGTATGTCAGATCCCGGCGCGTTACCCGTTTGCTGCCGATGCGTCGGATGCGATCAAACTGGGCCGCACTACCGAGTGGCAGCCGCTCGACGAGGACGGCACCCTGTACGAAGGGATGGGCCAGAAAGCCTGGCTCAGCGAGCAAAGCGAAAGCCCGTTGCTGTCGTTAAGCCTCGTGTCGTTTGCGATGGATGGAGACGATGAGTAATCCCGCTGGCGAAGGCGATCTGCTGCGCAGCGGCTGGCAAGCCCGCAGCAGGCAGGAGAAGGTGGGGGCGCGCGACAAAATGCAGCCTTCGCTGCTCGATCGCCTCACCGATAACGATCCGGAAAAAAAACGCGAGCCGGCCAACAGCAACCTGATCACCCACGCCGCGCTGCGTCGTAACGTGCTGCGGGATTTGCAGTGGCTGTTTAACACCATCAACCACGATGCCTCCGGCGATTTAAGCGCGCTACCGCACGTGAGCCGCTCGGTGGTTAACTTCGGCGTCGCGCCGCTGGCCGGGAAGAGAATGTCGGATATCGAATGGCACGATATTCAGCGCAAGCTCACCGAGGCCATCATCAATTTTGAACCGCGCATTTTGCCGCAGGGGCTGCAGGTCCGCTGCGTGTCGGATACCTCCTCGCTGGATCTGCACAACGTGCTCTCCATCGAGATTAAAGGGCGCTTATGGTGTGTGCCGTACCCGCTGGAGTTTCTGTTTCGCACCGATGTCGATCTGGAAAACGGCCATTTTGAACTGAAAGATGCGGGGTAATCATGGAAAGTAAACTGCTCGAATATTACAACCGTGAGCTGGCCTACCTGCGCGAAATGGGGGCCGAGTTTGCCGAACGCTATCCGAAGGTCGCCGGGCGGTTGGGCATGCGCGGCATCGAAGTGGCGGACCCGTACACCGAACGCCTGATGGAAGGTTTCGCGTTTCTGACCTCCCGCGTGCAGATGAAAATGGACGCGGAGTTTCCGCGTTTCTCCCAGCGTCTGCTGGAGATGATCGCGCCGAACTACCTCGCGCCCACCCCTTCAATGGCGATTGCGGAAATTGAGCCCGACAGCAGCCGCGGCGATCTGAGCAACGGCTTTATTGTGCCGCGCGGCACCATGATGGACAGCCTGGCGCTGAAAAAGACCGGCGTAACCTGCAGCTATACCACCGCGCACGAGGTCAATCTGCTGCCGCTGAAAATTGACAAAGTGGAGCTCGGCGGCGTGCCCGCTGACCTGCCGCTGGCGCAGCTCGGCTTAAGCCAGCGGGGGATCAACAGCGCCTTGCGGATCCGCATTGCCTGCGACGGCCCGCAAAACCTTGGGCACCTGAATTTTGACCGGCTGGAGTTTTTCCTTAGCGGCCCGGACATTGAGGCGCTGAAGCTGCTGGAGCTGGTGATGGAGCACCACGCCGGGATCGTCTGCCAGACGGTCAGCCCTCAGCCGCAGCGACAGCTGCTGGCAACGGATGCGCTGCGTCAGGAGGGCTTTGCGCCGGACCAGGCGCTCCTCCCGGACGATCTGCGCAACTTTGACGGCTACCGTCTGCTGCAGGAGTATTTTGCGTTTCCGGCCCGCTTCCGCTTTATCAGCCTGAGCGGTCTGAGCACGCTTATCCAGCGCTGCGAAAACGAAAAAGCCTTCGATATCTTCATTCTGCTGGATAAGTCGGATGAACAGCTGGAGCGCGTGGTCGACGCCAGCCATCTGGCGCTGCACTGCACGCCGGTCATCAACCTGTTCCCGAAAGTGGCGGCCCGGCAGAAGCTGAATGAAGGCCAGCATGAATACCATCTGGTGGTCGATAACATCCGTCCGCTGGACTACGAAATTTATGCGGTAAATAAAATTTTTGGCAGCGCCGACGGCCAGCGCGACGACCAGACGTTTCGTCCGTTCTGGAGCACCTGGAGCGGCGACGCGGGCAACTACGGGGCCTATTTTTCCCTGCGCCGGGAACAGCGCGTGCTCTCCGAGCACGCCCTGCGCTACGGCACCCGTACCGGCTATATCGGCTCGGAAGTCTTTGTCTCGCTGGTGGATGAACAGCATGCCCCGTGGCAGGAAAACCTGCGCTACATCTCTGCCGAGGTGCTCTGTACCAGCCGCGACCTGCCGCTGATGCTCCAGCAGGAGCTCGGGCAGTTCATTATGGCCGACTCCATGCCGGTGAAGGGGTTAACC
Organism: Enterobacter cloacae complex sp. P27C; assembly: GCF_014895705.1. Taxonomy (NCBI): domain Bacteria; kingdom Pseudomonadati; phylum Pseudomonadota; class Gammaproteobacteria; order Enterobacterales; family Enterobacteriaceae; genus Enterobacter; species Enterobacter cloacae complex sp. P27C. Next base: position 23,512 of record NZ_JADBQB010000007.1, on the reverse strand, counting down.
CTGCGCAAAGGCCCGACGCCGCCGCGTCCGGCGCTGGCGGAAGGGTTCAGCACCTGGCGGCTCATCAGCCAGCTGCAGATGAACTACCTCAGCCTGATGGACAGCGAAAATGAAGAGGGGGCAGCGGCGCTGCGCCAGCTGTTAGGTCTGTACGCCAACCTGGCCGAAACGCCGGTTGCACGTCAGGTGGAGGGGGTTCGCCACTGCGTGCTGGAGCCGGTACACCGCCGCGTGCCTGAACCCGGCCCGGTCGTTTTCGCTCGCGGAATTGGCATCACCCTGACGGTGGACGAGCGGGCGTTTTCCGGCGCCAGCCCGTGGCTTTTCGGCAGCGTGATGGAGCGCCTTTTTGCCCGTCTGGTCTCCATCAACAGCTTCACCGAGTTCACCCTGAAGAGTCAGCAGCGCGGCGAGATAGGCTACTGGGCGCCGCGCATGGGTAAAAGGGCGCTGGTATGAGTGACGCTGCCACCGCACCGCTGCGCGTGCATCGCCTGACGAAGCTGCCGGATACGTTCTGGCACGGGGTCCGCGAGACGCCCTGGCGCTACGATCTGTTTCAGCTGTTAAGGCGCATTGATGCCCAGGGCGGCGAGCGCTACCCGCTGGGACGCGCGCCGCTGCCGAAATTTGAGCCGCTGCGCATTGGCCAGCAGCCCTCAATGAGCTTTGCGCCGTCGACGCTGGCCCAGGTGCGACAGCGTGAAGAAAGCGGGCTGCATGAGGTGTCGATCCTCAGCTTTGGCCTGTTTGGCCCGAACGGCCCGCTGCCGGTGCATATGACCGAGTACGCCCGCGAGCGGATTCATCATCACCAGGACACCAGCCTCAGCGCGTTTGCCGATCTGTTCCATCATCGTCTGGCGCTGCTGTTTTACCGCGCCTGGGCGGATGCGCAGCCTGCCGTTTCCCTCGATCGTGCCGACAATAAGCGCTTTGAGGGCTACCTGGCGTCGCTGATCGGCATGGGACAGCCGGGTCAGATGAACAAGGGCAGCCTGAGCGCCCATGCCCGCTTTAGCCATGCCGGGCATCTGACCCGCCACGGGCGGGATCCGGAAGGGCTGGAGAAGATCCTGCGCAGCTATTTTAAAGCGCCGGTTAAGCTGGTGAGCAACGTGCCGCAGTGGATGCCGCTCTCCACCCGCGAGCAGGCGCAGCTGGGAGCAGGACGCCGCATGCCGCGCATGGGGGAATCCGCTTTTCTCGGCGTCGCCGTCCGCGACGTGCAGCATAAGTTTCGTATCGAGATTGGCCCGCTGAGCGCGGAGGAGTACAACCGCTTTCTGCCGGGCGAAGCGTGGGTCACCGAGCTGCGCGACTGGGTGCGCCAGTACGCGGGAATTGAGTTTGAATGGGAAACACGGGTGATCCTGCGTGAAGACGCGGTGCAGGGCACCACGCTCGGCAGCGATGGGCGATTAGGCTTTAACACCTGGCTGGGGCATCAGCCGCAGCCTGTCCCGCGTGGCGATCTGGTGTATCGCGCAGAGCGATAAATTTTTCTAACGCATTGTTATCAACGGAACCGAACATGTCAGAAATTAGCCGTGCCGTGCTTTTCGGCAAACTGGATACGCTGTTATTTACCTCTCTGGAAAGCGCGACTGCCTTCTGCAAGCTGCGCGGCAACCCCTACGTTGAGCTGGTGCACTGGCTGCATCAGCTGATGCAGCAGCAGGATGGCGATCTGCAGCAGGTCATCCGCCACTTTGCCCTCGACGAACAGCAGCTAACGCGCGATATCGTGGCGGCGCTGGACGCTCTGCCTCGCGGCGCAAGTTCCGTTTCCGATCTCTCCGAACATATCGACAGCGCCGTGGAGCGCGCCTGGGTCTTCGGCTCGCTGAAGTTTGGCGTCAGCCGCATTCGCGGCGGCCATTTGCTGATTGGCATCCTCAAGACCTGGAATCTGGCCAACGTGCTGAAAAGCATCTCGTCGCAGTTCACCCGCCTTAACGTCGAAGTGCTGATCGAGCAGTTCGACGCTATTTGCGCCAACAGCAAAGAGACGCAGCAGGCCGCTGCCGCCGTCGATGCACCGGCGGGTATGGTACCGGCTGCGCAGGGGACGCTGGCCCAGTATGGCCAGGACCTGACCGCCCGCGCCCGCGACGGGAAGATTGACCCGGTTGTCGGGCGCGACGAGGAGATCCGCCAGATGGTAGATATCCTGATGCGTCGCCGCCAGAACAACCCGCTGCTGACCGGGGAGGCCGGGGTCGGCAAAACCGCAGTCGTTGAAGGGCTGGCGCTGCGTATCGCCGACGGCGACGTGCCGGAGCCGCTGCAAAATATTCAGCTGTGGCTGCTGGATATCGGCATGCTGCAGGCAGGCGCGGGCATGAAAGGCGAGTTTGAAGCCCGTCTGCAGGCGCTCATTAATGAAGTCCAGTCCAGCGCCACGCCGATTATTCTGTTTATCGATGAGATCCACACTCTGATTGGTGCAGGCGGCCAGCAGGGAACCGGCGATGCGGCGAACCTGCTGAAGCCGGCCCTGGCGCGCGGTCAGCTACGCACCATCGGTGCCACCACCTGGGCGGAATACAAAAAGTACATCGAGAAAGACCCGGCGCTGACCCGTCGTTTCCAGACCGTACAGGTTCACGAGCCGGACGAAGCGAAAGCCATTCTGATGCTGCGCAGCACCGTGTCGCCGCTGGAGACGCACCACCAGGTCCTGCTGCTCGACGAAGCGGTCAGCGCGGCGGTGAAGCTGTCCCATCGCTATATCCCGGCGCGTCAGCTGCCGGACAAAGCCGTTGCGCTGCTCGACACCGCCTGTGCCCGCGTGGCCGTCAGCCAGAGCGCGCCGCCGGCGCAGCTGGAAGACTGCCTGCGCCATCTTGCCGCGCTGGACGTTGAAATTGAAATTGCTGAACGCGAAGCGCGCGTCGGCGCCGGTGACGCAGAGCGCGTAACGGCATTAATCACAGAGCGCGACGCGTATGAAACAAAACGCGAAGCTCTGGCCCGGCGCTGGGAAGACGAGCGCGGTCTGGTGCAGGAGATCATCCGCCTGCGCGCCGCGCTGTTTGCGGCGGGCGAGGAAGAGACCGACGAGCTGCGCGGCCAGCTGGCGGAGCAGCAGCAGGCGCTGAACGCCTTGCAGGGTGACGAGCCGCTGCTTTTTGCGGCGGTAGATGAAAACGTGGTCGCCGCAGTCGTCTCTGACTGGACCGGGATCCCGCTGGGCCGGATGGTGAAAAACGAGATCGACGCGGTACTCAACCTCGCCGACACGCTGAACCAGCGCGTTATCGGCCAGCGTCACGGGCTGGATCTCATTGCCCGACGCGTGAAAACCTCGCGGGCGAAGCTCGACGATCCGAACAAACCGGTGGGCGTCTTTATGCTGTGCGGCCCGTCCGGCGTCGGGAAAACTGAAACCGCGCTGGCGCTGGCGGAATCTCTGTACGGCGGCGAGCAGAACGTCATCACTATCAACATGAGCGAGTTCCAGGAAGCGCACACCGTTTCCACCTTAAAAGGTGCGCCTCCGGGATACGTAGGGTATGGTGAAGGCGGCGTGTTAACCGAGGCCGTGCGCCGTCGCCCTTACAGCGTGGTGCTGCTGGACGAAATTGAAAAAGCGCACCCGGACGTCCATGAGATCTTCTTCCAGGTCTTCGACAAAGGCTGGATGGAGGACGGCGAGGGGCGCCACATTGATTTCCGTAATACCATCATTATTCTGACCTCCAACGTCGGCACCGAGCTGATAAGCGCCATGTGCGCCGATCCGGAGCTGATGCCGGAGCCTGACGCATTAAGCGGCGCGCTGCGCCAGCCGCTGCTGGAAGTATTCCCGCCGGCGCTGCTGGGCCGCCTGCTGGTGGTGCCGTACTACCCGCTCAGCGACGAGATGCTCGGGCAGATTGTGCGCCTGCAGCTCAAGCGCATTCAGCGTCGTCTGGAAGAGAATCACAGCATTATTTCTGAGTTTGACGACAGCGTGGTGGAACAGATTGTTCAGCGCTGCACCGAGGTGGAGTCCGGTGGCCGCATGGTGGATGCTATCCTGACTAACACCCTGCTGCCTCAGATGAGCCAGATCTTACTTACCGCCAGCCGCAGCGACGAGCAGTACCGACGCCTGCATGTCACCTGCGAGCAGGGCGAGTTTCACTGTCAGTTTGCCGCGTAATAATCATCAAGAGAACTGTAAAAGATGACGGATAATGATAACAATCGGACTGTCCCAAACGCGCTCCCGGTCGGGTACCGCTTCAACGAGTTTGAAATCAAAGAGGTGATCGGCGGCGGCGGTTTTGGCATTGTCTATCGCGCGTGGGATCACCAGCTCGAACGCACTATCGCTATCAAAGAATTTATGCCTTCCTCGCTCGCCGTGCGCGGCGACGACATGACCCTGGTGCTGCGCAGCGAGCGCTTTGGCAAAGCATTTTCCGCGGGCCTGAATAGCTTTATTCAGGAAGCGCGTCTGCTGGCGCGTTTTAACCACCCGAACCTGCTGCACGTCCTGCGTTTCTGGGTGCAAAACGACACGGCTTACATGGGGACGCTGTTTTATAGCGGCACCACGCTTTCACGCCTGCGCGAAGAAAAACCGGAGCTGATCAACGAGGCCTGGATCCGCCGCACGCTGCCGATGCTGTTCGGCGCGATCAAGACCATCCACGACGAAGGCTATCTGCACCGCGACATCTCTCTGGACAATATTCAGATCCAGGATAACGGCCTGCCGGTGCTGCTCGATTTCGGCTCCGCGCGCCGCACCATCGGTAACCTCTCCGACGAAACGGAAACCATGCTGCGCCCCGGCTTTGCGCCGATTGAGCAGTACACCGACGATAACGAGAGCGAGCAGGGGCCGTGGACGGATATTTACGCCCTCGGCGCGGTGCTGCGTACCCTGATTGTGGGTTCTCCGCCGCCGGTCAGCGTGGTGCGCTCCATCCAGGATACCTGTAAGCCGCTGGTGGAAATCATGCCGCAGGGCTACTCCATCCCGCTGCTGCAGGCCATCGATCGCGCGCTGGCGCTGCACATGGAGGACCGTCCGCAGTCTATCGACGAATTCGCGGCGCTGATTGAGATGCCGGTCGCCGGGATCAATGACGTGCTCACCGCCAAAAAAACCGGCACCATGCTGGTTCCGGTTGAGGAAGAGAAGCCAGCTTCGGTGCTCGACTGGCGTCGCTATAAGATCCCGGGCATGGTTGCCGCGGGCGTGCTGGTGGGCGTTGTCGCCGGGGCGATGCTGTTCAGCGGTGGGAATGATGCGCCTGAGCAGGCTGCCCAGGCTCCGTCAGAGACGCGTCCGACAGAAACTGCCGCGAACGCGCCAGAGGTGAAGCCAGAAACGGCGACGGTGAGCGAGCCAGCGACGGCACAGCAGACGCCACCACCTGCCGACGCCAGCCCGGTCGCGCTGGTTTATATCCGTATCCAGGACGGTGAAACGCTGAAAGTGAACGGCGAACCAAAAGCGCTGCGTCCGGCGACCAACGGCTATGCCTCGCTCAAGCTGCCAGCGGGTGAGACGAAGATTGAACTGCAGGGCAACGGGAGAACGCGCAGCCAGACGCTGGATATCAGCAAGCCGGGCACCTGGCTGGTGAATCCTTAGTAATGCACGATCTTCAAGGCCAGAGACTTATTCCAAAGGTGTTCGAAGATCGTCTCTTCTCTTTATGTACAAAATCGCTTTAGGATTGAAAGCTCAGTTGGCTTAGTAGCGGTGGTCTTAATTGACCACCGTCAGTGAAAAACGACAGGCCCTTTTGTCTCCGACCCCGGAGAGTTAGCTGAAGCGAAGATGCGGAATTCCAATTTGTCAGTGTTAATTACGTGTATAAACAAAATGTCGCTCATTTAAAGAGTAAATCAGGGTATTTCTGGGGAAGTATGGATCTTCTCGCAATTTTAATTTATTGCGCGAATTCAGTACGCCACAACAGAATCCCATTTCTTTCTGACGCAAAAGCATTTAGTGCTTCGTTGGATTATTTTGCAGGTGATGGTTTCAGCATTTTGGTCATGCTTTTTTTTGTGCTTGACTTACTTTTACTACTCTCTTTGTTTGCTTCGGCCTGGTTATTCTTCAAACGAAAGAACGGCGCAGTCAAATTTGCTCTTGCTCAGGAATTATTTCGTTTGATTTCATTCAGATGTTCAGTCTCATTTTTCCCTCTTTTAGTAAGCGTGTTTGGAATTTCAAACGTCTGGTTGAATGTAGGGTTATTTGTCACATCAGAGTCACTGAAAATCTACTCTCTTGTTTTTTGGATGAACGAGCGGGAAAAGCCCCTTTCTTGAATGATGCTTTATCAGAGATGCGACCCGCTTTTTTGCATCGCATAAGCTAAATGGAATAAAGATTATGCTCAACCGAATTACCGTTCAGCTCCCGGTGGAGGGGCTTCTGTTCTGGAAACTGACGGGCCGCGAGGCGATGTCCGAGTCGTTTGCGCTGACGCTGACCGTGCTCGGCACGGACGCGCGCATTGACCGCAGTAAGCTGCTGGGCCAGCCGGTCACGGTGACCATCCCGACGCAGAGACTGCTGACGTCCCGCTATATTAACGGCAAGATTACCCGCGTGGCGGTCAGCGCCGTTGAGCTGACGGGCACCCGCTATGCGGTGTACCAGCTGACGGTGGAGCCGGACCTGTGGCCGATGAAGCGCGACCGTAACCTGCGTATCTTCCAGGGCCAGACGGTGCCGCAGATTGTGAAAACCCTTCTGGGCGAGCATCAGGTCAACGTTGAGGATAAGCTCACCGGCAGCTACCGGGTATGGGACTACTGCGTGCAGTATCAGGAGTCGAGCCTGGACTTCATCAGCCGCCTGATGGAGCTGGAGGGGATCGCCTATCACTTCAGCCACGAGGCTGACAAGCACACCCTGGTGCTGACTGACGCCGCCACGCAGCATCAGCCGTTCAGTGGCTATGAGGTCATTCCTTACCACCAGACGCCGTCCGGCGGCAGTACGGATGAAGAGGGTATCAGCCAGTGGGCGCTGGAGGACAGCGTGACGCCGGGGATTTACAGCCTCGACGACTATGACTTCCGCAAGCCGAACGCGTGGCTGTTCCAGGCCCAGCAGAACCCGGCGTCGCCGAAGCCGGGCAGCATCGACGTGTACGACTGGCCGGGGCGCTTTGTGGACAAAGGTCACGGGGAGTTCTATGCCCGTATCCGTCAGGAGCGCTGGCAGGTTGAGCACCAGCAGATTCAGGCCACCGCCACGGCGGCGGGGATAGCGCCAGGGCACACCTTCACGTTAACCAACGCGCCGTTCTTCAGCGACAACGGGGAGTATCTGGTGACGGCGGCGGGCTACCACTTCGAGGAGAACCGCTACGCGAGCGGCGAGGGGGAGACCATACACCGTACCGATTTCACGGTCATTCCGTCGGCGGTGGTTTACCGCCCGGCGCAGAGCACGGCTTGGCCGCGCACCTACGGCCCGCAGACCGCGAAGGTGGTGGGGCCGAAGGGGGAGAGTATCTGGACGGATAAATATGGCCGGGTGAAGGTGAAGTTCCACTGGGACCGGCTGGCGAAGGGCGATGACACCAGCTCCTGCTGGGTTCGCGTGTCGAGCGCGTGGGCAGGCCAGGGCTACGGCGGGGTGCAAATCCCGCGCGTCGGCGACGAGGTGGTGGTGGACTTTATCAACGGCGACCCGGACCGTCCGATTATTACCGGCCGCGTGTATAACGACGCAAGCATGCCGCCGTGGGCGCTTCCGGCTGCGGCGACGCAGATGGGCTTTTATAGCCGCAGCAAAGATGGCCATAAAGACAATGCCAATATTCTCCGTTTTGAAGATAAAGCCGGGCACGAGCAGATCTGGATCCATGCAGAAAAAAATATGGATACGGATATTGAAAATTCTGAAACTCATGATGTCGGTGTCGATCGTAGAAAAACCATCGGACAGGATGAGAATATTACGATTAAGCGGAACCTGAAATCAGATGTAGGTAATAATGAAACGCATAATATTGGTAACAAGCACGTTATAAACGTTGGGAAAGATCAAACCGTCTTGACCATGGATAAAGAAGGTAACGCGCTGCTGGAATCTGTGACCACGATTAAACTCAAAGTTAAAGACAACTATATTCTGATCGCCCCGGATACCATTGAGATTCACGTAGGCCAAGGCAACCTCAAAGCAGAGGCTGTGGAACAAGCCATCTTCAAAGGTGATGAGCTTACAAGACTAGGTGATGGGATCAATACCGAGCTCAAAGCAAATGATACGGTGAGTATAACGGGAACTAACCTTACCGATATTAAGGGCGCGATTGTAAAAGTTAACAGTTAATCTGCGTACAGAGAACGCTATTATGGGAAAACCAGCCGCCAGAGCGCGCATTGATTCCAGCGCACATACTGGCCCAATTCAAAGCGGAAGTCCCAACGTAATTATTGGCGGATTTCCGGCAGCACGAAAAGGCGACCCGCTTTCATGCTCCCAACATGGTCAGGGAAGTATTCTCAGTGGTTCAACAACGGTATTTGTGAATGGTTTGCCTCTCGCCAGGGAAGGTGACAAGACGGGTTGCAATACCTCAGCGACCCCTGCGGTCGCATCCACTCAACCCGCACCTCCGCAATACTGGGGCGGAACGGCGGCGAAGGATGCGGGTAAAGATGGTGCTATACATGGTGATGTTTACGACGCCCGTGTGCTTGGCGCCTATGCAAGCCTTGAAGATAAATCCGGCTTTGGAAAACCCGATACGGCTTCAGCCGGATTCGCACTTGCCGATATCACGGTCGGGAATACAAAAAGTCAGGATAAATATAAAGGCGAGGTACGTACTAAAGTAGGGGTGGCGACTGCCAGCGGCACGTTAGTGACCGATCGAGCTGATTACGGGGCGATTAATCTCAATGCAAACGCCACCGCAATACAATATGGCGCCTCGGGAAGCATTGGAAAAGAAGGGCAACAATACGGCGGCGTCGGTGGGGATGTATACCTGGCAACCGCTGAAGCGAAGGCCGTCAGTGAACTATATGACGGAAATAAAGGGCGTTATGGTTTTAATGTTGAACTTGGCGCAGAAGCCGCGGCGGTCAAAGGAGAGGCGACGGCTAAAGCCGATTTTTATGGCGTAGTCGTTGCCGATGGCAAGCTTTCAGGGAGTGCAGGGAGCGCTGGCGCTTCTGCAGGCGTGGGAACCTGGATTGATAGCACTGATTATTCATTCAACCTTAAGGTGTCCGGTGAGCTTGCAGCGGCGCTCGGTCTGGGAGGGGATGCCAGTATCAAATTTGCTCTCAAACCGATTCTTGACTGGATTTATGACGATGATGAAAGTAAGCCGTCCCCAGCGGCGGGCAGTGGCGATGGTGTGATTAAGACTGGCTGTGTTACAGTCCTGATAGGAGATTAAAATGTGTAAATGGGGAACGTTGTGATGCATTGGTTTTTCTTTATAGTCTTTATGATTTGGACGCTAGCGCTTATCTGGAATGGAAAAGATTTATTTAACAAAAAGCAATGGCTCCTTGCGGGGTTAATGTTCGTTCTAGTGTTAGTGGCTACGGTCGTCATTGGCTTTACGTTGAAATGGCTTGCTCAGTCAATGTCATTATTTTCCGTCGCAACGGCCAAGCATTATTCGATCATCTTATCCATGTCTTTCTTGTGTGTTTGGGGATTAAAGATCACATTAGTGCTGCTCTGCACGTTATTTTCCGGGATTATGGGGGGGCACAAAAGATACAACGCGGAAAATTATGAAAAATTATCGTCTATGACACGTGCCGTGGCGCCTGGCTTACTTATCTTTGCTAAAAGCTTAATTACCCTCGGAAGCTTCCTTATGTTTTCGGGTTTATGGCTTAAGTAAGCGCGACGAGTGAGGTTGCATTATGGTTGCTGAAAAACAATATTTTTTTCCTCTTGAGATGAAGGATCAGGAAAAAGAGATTCGGGAAAATTTCTGGAAATGTCTCTATACCTCTGCAGAAAAAGAGATGCTTCATTACTGGCTATTGTTACCCCAGAATGTTAAGCCAGCAGAGTTAAAGCCGATCACATTTCAGGAGGTTGGGCTGACGAATATCGGACGATACATCGCCGATGACACCGGCCCCTATATTGAAGTCTGGGCTGCATATGAACACTGTCAGTGGGAGATGAATGCGTCAGACTGGCTTATAAATAAGCTCGATTTAATGGGTGAGAAAGTACTGAGCCAAAGAATAATTACGCATCCTTCAGGAAGCGGGAAGTTTGCGGATATCCTGTCCATTAAAACGATGCCATCGGGTGATGAGGTCGTTTCACGATATACGGTGCAGAAGGATTATAATCCTGTAAATGGTGGGGGAAATTACTTCCTTTTGAAAACGGCTTGTGCGTCGAAAGATTACAACACGATTGCCGATACTATTTTCCTGATTGCTATCAACTGGGATTTACTGCATCGCAGCAATTTGATGCTTTCAGAACTGTTGAAAACAGTCAGCCTTAGCAACAAAAATGACAGTGGATTTAAAATTCCGGATTCATGGCTGGTGAATACGCTGGATGATAATCGTCTGGTAATTGAACACACAATAGGTAACGTCAACCATGGAGTGATTAATTTCTGTCTTTTCCGTCAGGCTGATTATCCCGCTGCGCAGGCTATTTTCGATGAAGCAACTGCGCGCTTTAACCGCCACGATAGTGCGGTCTCTCTTACGACATCGGACATTGCCAGCATCCCAAATGATATCAATCCCTCGTTTACAGGCGATCTTTATAGCTGTACGGGAGAGGTAGTCAGTGCTGCTGAGAATATCAGGGCTTATTACGATATGCGTATCTTTAAAATGAATGATTTGTGGTGTTACGTTGAGGTGGTTGGGCCTCATCGTAATCATCAGGATTATTATTACGAAGCCAATAAACGATGCATGGAAATCATTCTTTCTACGTTTCGCATAGAAAAACGATGAGCTGACAAAGTTAATTCATGGCCATCTAAATAAAACCATAGAAATGTGGTTTTATTTTTTGTTTCACAGAAATAATATCATAACCGCCCTCGTTCTGAGGATTAGTTAACTTCAGGCACTGAGAACAGATCATCGTGGAATAAAAAATCATGCTCAGCTGAACTATCGTTCAGCTCGCGGGAGTGGATATTCTGTTCTGAAAACTGACATCCCGCTATGTTAACGGCAAGATTATCCATGTGGCGAACGGTGCCGTTGAGAGAACGGGCACGCACTATGCTGTGTAACAGGTAGAAGTGGAGCATCCGCAGGTTCAGGCCATCGCCAGGGCAGTATTTGAGGTGACTCATGAGTAAAGAAAATTACACCGCGCTGGATTATATCAATGATGCTATTGATGCAATTAATCATCGATTATATGAAAATCCTACATTTTCTTTATATGTTATGGCGAAGAATCAGTTGGACTATATTAAGTCTATTCTAACGGGGTCTGAGAAAGATAAAAGTAAATTGCACAAATTAAATCTTGGAGTGCTTGCGTCAAAAGAGTTTGATACAACCGATGCAGAACTTGCTCAGCATTTGTCCAATGTTAATTATATAGCTTCGCAAATGGGAAAAGGATTGAAGTTTATTCTCCCTCATGAGCAAGACGTTGAGTATTTGAAAAGGCAAAAACGATATCGCAAGTGGTAAACAACGTTTGATTAAAGGGTGCGGGATGATAGATCTTTACAGCGAAGACTCAGTAATTAATCATTATGCCGATCGTTATCGTAACTACATGCCAGTTAATGTTCGTAAGGTAATAAGAAGCAGCATTGATGATTCAAATTCCTCTCATGTATGGGATGAAATATTACCTTTAATCACAAATGAAGATGTTTCACGCGATAAAGCACTTGGGGCGTTAGTGGGTTTGGCTGTTGGAGATGTAGTTGGCACTACTCTTGAATTTAAACGCAGAGACAGCGAACATGTAGCGGATATGATTGGTGGGGGACCTTTTCAATTAAAACCTGGTGAATGGACAGATGATACGTCCATGGCATTATGTCTGGCAGAGACTTATCTTTCAGAAAACAGAATGCACACCGATGTGCTTAGAAAATATCTCCTGAAATGGTATCTTGACGGAGAGAATAGTAGTAATGGTCGGTGCTTCGATATCGGGAATACGACGCGATTCGCACTTGAACAGTATATGCGTGTCGGACCTTCCTGGTATGGTAATACAGAGAAACACACTGCTGGTAATGCTGGGGTTATTCGTCAAGCACCGGTGTCTATCTTTCGTCGAAAATCGCTGCGTGCGATTTACTTCGAATCCCAGGCTCAGAGTCGAGCAACGCATGGCGCGGTAGAGTCAATTAACGCATGCCAATTTCTCGGATTGGTATTGCACTATTTAATTAACGGTTATCAAAAAGAAGAAGCTTTTTCCCCTCATGTTTTCCCACTGTGCGCGCGCGTAATGATCATAAATGCGGGTGAGTATAAGCAAAAAACTCGCGATCAGATTCGTTCAAGTGGTTATGTTATCGATACGCTTGAGGCCGCGATGTGGTCCGTATGGAATACTGACAACTTCCGGGATGCAATTCTGCTGGCCGCCAATCTTGCCGATGACGCTGACAGCGTTGCGGCGACGGCAGGACAATTAGCGGGAGCATTATATGGTTATTCCGGTATTCCGCAGGCTTGGAAAAACAAACTCGTACAACACGAACGGATAGCTACAATGGCGGGTAAATTATTCGATAGAGCACCTGAGGATAATTTCTTATAGTTAGAATTGCCAATGATAAACGGTGGAATCTAATGACTTCAATCTGGTGTGATGCTTTAATTTAACTAAATCCCATGCAAAGGATAAAATGACAATCTTTGGTTATGTTGAAAAAGCATTAATTTTAGCAAAAAAGAGATATGCTGAGGTCAAAAATCAGGATCCTCACTCTCCGCTTTTACAAATGTACGACTCTATTGTACAACAATTATTATTTCTTTGGGATTTAATTGAAGGCAAGGAAAAGGATAAAGCGAAATTATGGGAAATGACGTTCGGTATGTATGCAGTGAAGGAGTTCGATAACTCTGATGAGTTGTTTTTTGAAAGGTTGTCGGATGCCTGGTTTATTGTGGATCAAATCCGCCGAGGCTTAAAGGTTAGACTGCCGCATGAGGTTGATGCCAATTACAGAATGAAACAACATAATCTTAAAATGAAATATCCTGATGAATTCTAGGGGTTGATATTAAAAATATTTTATTATGGGTGAATGGTGATAGACTTACATGCTAATTTGAATGTATTGTTAAAATATGTAGATATATATCGTAAGTACTTACCTGTTAGCAGTCTTTCAGTCCAGCAGAAGATGCAGTATAAATATAATGATAAACTATTAGAATCATCTTTTGATTGCGATGTACAAAAACAATGGGACTTAACACCACAATGTAACATCTCACTCGCGGAATCACGGGATCGTGCTGTCGGTGCGCTTATTGGTCTTGCTGTTGGAGATGCCGTAGGTACAACGCTTGAATTTTTACCTCGTGACAAAGCACATGTCAAAGATATGATAGGTGGTGGGCCATTTCGACTCCGCGCAGGTGAATGGACGGATGATACATCCATGGCATTATGTCTTGCGGAAACGCTTCTTGAGAAAGGTGATGCTGATACTATATGCTTCAGGAATAAGCTTCTGGACTGGTATCAGCATGGTTATAACAGTTCAAATGGCATCTGTTTTGATATAGGTAATACAACTCGATTTGCTTTAGATCAATATTTAACTGTTGGTCCCGGGTGGAGCGGTAATACTGCGCCAGAAACTGCAGGTAATGCATCCATTATCAGACAAGCACCTGTCTCAATTTTTTTTAGAAAATCATTAAACAAATCGTTTTATGAAGCAAAAAAACAAAGTATCGCAACACACGGTGCCGCGGAAGCAATAAATAGCACTCAGTATTTAAGTTATTTGCTTGTGCATATGATTAATGGTAGCAATAAAGATTTTATTTTTTCTCCGCATGTCATGCCGCTTCAGCCACGTGTAATGATTATCAACGCGGGTGAATATAAGAAAAAAACTCGCGATCAGATTCGTTCAAGTGGTTATGTAATCGATACGCTTGAGGCCGCGATGTGGTCCGTATGGAATACTGATAATTTCCGGGATGCGATTCTGCTGGCTGCCAATCTTGCCGATGACGCTGACAGCGTTGCGGCAACGGCGGGACAAATAGCGGGAGCATTATATGGTTATTCCGCTATTCCGCAGGAGTGGAAAAATAAACTCGTACAACATGAACGTATCGCCAAAATGGCTGGTGAATTGTTCGATAGAGCCCCTGAAGACACTTTCTTGTAACTGTTTATCTCGATGAAAATTCAGGAAAAGTGGTTTTTTTGTGGCATGAGAAGTCAATCTTACAGCTACTCATTATCAAACCAGCAGCGTTTACGCTTTGCGTATTGAAATGAGTTAACTTCTGGCACTGAGATTAGTCCATAGTGGAATAATGATTATGCTCAACCGAATTACCGTTCAGCTCCCGGTGGAGGGGCTGCTTTTCTGGAAACTGACGGGCCGCGAGGCGATGTCCGAGTCGTTCGCGCTGGCGCTGACCGTGCTCGGCACGAACGCACGCATCGACCGCAGTAAGCTGCTGGGCCAGCCGGTCACGGTGACCATCCCGACGCAGAATCTGCTGACGTCCCGCTATATTAACGGAAAAATTACCCGCGTGGCGGTCAGCGCCGTTGAGCTGACGGGCACCCGCTATGCGGTGTATCAGCTGACGGTGGAGCCGGACCTGTGGCCAATGAAGCGCGACCGTAACCTGCGTATCTTCCAGGGGCAGACTGTGCCGCAGATTGTGAAAACCCTGCTGGGTGAGCATCAGGTCAACGTTGAGGATAAACTCACCGGCAGCTACCGGGTCTGGGACTACTGCGTGCAGTATCAGGAGTCGAGCCTGGACTTCATCAGCCGCCTGATGGAGCTGGAGGGGATTGCGTATCACTTCAGCCACGATGCGGACAAGCACACCCTGGTGCTGACTGACGCCGCCACGCAGCATCAGCCTTTCAGCGGCTATGAGGTCATTCCTTACCACCAGACGCCGTCCGGCGGCAGTACGGATGAAGAGGGCATCAGCCAGTGGGCGCTGGAGGACAGCGTGACGCCGGGGATTTACAGCCTCGACGACTATGACTTCCGCAAGCCGAACGCGTGGCTTTTCCAGGCCCAGCAGAACCCGGCGTCGCCGAAGCCGGGCAGCATTGACGTGTACGACTGGCCGGGTCGCTTTGTGGACAAAGGTCACGGGGAGTTCTATGCCCGTATCCGTCAGGAGCGCTGGCAGGTGGAGCATCAGCAGATTCAGGCCACCGCCACGGCGGCGGGGATAGCGCCAGGGCACTCCTTCACGTTAACCAACGCGCCGTTCTTTAGCGACAACGGGGAGTATCTGGTGACGGCAGCGGGCTACCACTTCGAGGAGAACCGCTACGCGAGCGGCGAGGGGGAGACCATACACCGTACCGATTTCACGGTCATTCCGTCGGCGGTGGTTTACCGCCCGGCGCAGAGCACGGCTTGGCCGCGCACCTACGGCCCGCAGACGGCGAAGGTGGTGGGGCCGAAGGGGGAGAGTATCTGGACGGATAAATATGGCCGGGTGAAGGTGAAGTTCCACTGGGACCGGCTGGCGAAGGGCGATGACACCAGCTCCTGCTGGGTTCGCGTGTCGAGCGCGTGGGCGGGCCAGGGCTACGGCGGGGTGCAGATCCCGCGCGTCGGCGACGAGGTGGTGGTGGACTTTATCAACGGCGACCCGGACCGTCCGATTATTACCGGCCGCGTGTATAACGACGCGAGCATGCCGCCGTGGGCGCTTCCGGCCGCAGCGACGCAGATGGGCTTTATGAGCCGCACGAAAGGGGGCTCCGTGGACAACGCCAACGCCCTGCGCTTTGAGGATAAAGCGGGCGCAGAACAGGTATGGATCCAGGCCGAGCGCAATATGGATACCAGCGTTAAAAATGATGAAACGCACAGCGTCGGCGGGGCGCGCAGCCATTACGTGAAGAAAAATGAGCTGCATCGTGTGGAAGCAAACCAGACTCAAGCGGTGAAAGGTGGAACCGAGATCCTGACGGGGAAAGGCAAGCTGGATGCGGCGGTCGAGCAGTATGTTATTGCATCCGGGACGAAGCTGCGGCTGGTCTCAGGTGAGAGCGCTATTGAGCTGAACGCTAACGGCAAGATTAACCTGATCGGCAAAGAGTTTAACTTCTTCGTGGAAGGGGATGGTTATATCACCACGGGCGGTAAGCTGCATCTGAATACTTCTGGCACCAAGCCGGGCACAACGGCGCCGGGTTCTGGGCATAAAGGGGATATTGATGCGGCGGTGCAGGCGAAATTTACGCCGGGAAAGGAGAGTAAGGCTGGTGTGGCTGCCAGCGCACCAGCCGAAACCTCTAAAAACGCTACGCCTCCAGCATCCAATGTTCCTTCAAGCGGATATGGAAAGGATGTAGATAGTCTTGTCGATAAATCACCGACGATGAAAAATGACATAGCGACGTTAAAGAAACGAGGCTGGACATTTGAAGAAGGTGAAGCAGGCAAGGGGACGTTTGCCAATCGTCAAAAGCGCGTTATTACCGTTGATAAAAATGAGCTCGGTAACCCGAATGCAGTCGTTCAGTCTCTGTCACATGAAAGTGGTCACGCTTTATATGAACCTAACATTGATTTTTCTTCGCGCGACGCCTATCTCAACAGCACACTCAGTGATGAAGGCGCTGCAACCTTGAACAATATCCGGGTCCAACGCGAAATCATAGCCAACAAGGGTGGGGATATAGGTATTGCAGGCAATCCGGCAAATCAGACACAATATAATCGTATCTATGATTCTCTCGAACGTGGGGCTATAAAGGAAAGTGAAGCGCGTACGCAGATAGGCCGTATCTTTGGCAAAGGCGAACAAACGTCTACCACAGGGCAATATTACGAAGATTATTATGGCGGTTGGTATGATAAAAATTATCCATAGTCTAAAAACGGGTGCGGTGCTTGCGGCTTTATTAACGACGGGAATGGCAGGAGGTAACATGCAGAAACAGGATCTTTGGCAGTTCATTGAAGAAATGAGCGCATCGCTCAAAACATTGTCCGTTAACAGTCTGGATAACGCTCCGTTGTCATTCAAGCTAACGAAACAAAATGAATATATCAATTTCTACAATGCCGACGATATCAAACTGGCGGATGGAACGAACATTACTGCAATTGATTTACGTTTAAGTAAAGAAAGTGACGGGATGGCACCGTTACTGAATTTTTCACCGTCCGGCCAGTGCATCACTCTCGACACTGTTAAAAAACATTATCCGCAACTGACGTTAACTGATTATCCGCGAGGCCGTTCGGAGAACGAAGTGACCAGTTATACAGCGCTAAAGGATATGAATGGGCAAAAAATAAGCTTCAGTTTCACGGTAAAAAAACCTGACTGCTTGGGTGGGGTCGCTATTAGCGCTGACTAAAAATGTTTATTTCATTACTCACTGCTTTTTAAAGTAGTGAGTAGCATAACATTTATCCAACAAATGACGATTAACGTGAAAAAACGCCTTTCTGTCTCTCTTTTTTTTACCCTCATGTCTACCTTTCTGAGCAGTTATGAAGTAATGGCTCAGACTATGCCGCTCATTCTGGCTAAAGATGATTTTTCTCTGCAGTTAAACGACCAGATTGTGGC
Organism: Enterobacter cloacae complex sp. P27C; assembly: GCF_014895705.1. Taxonomy (NCBI): domain Bacteria; kingdom Pseudomonadati; phylum Pseudomonadota; class Gammaproteobacteria; order Enterobacterales; family Enterobacteriaceae; genus Enterobacter; species Enterobacter cloacae complex sp. P27C. The sequence continues at coordinate 5,776 of NZ_JADBQB010000007.1, read as the reverse complement.
ACTGGGTGAGAGATGGACTCCTGAGGTTGCGCGTAAAATTGCAGTTTCTGTGGAAGGTAGTTTTGTCGGTGAAGTTCCTTTTGACGGAACGAACTATAAATTCTACCAGCATCAGAAGACTGGGTTAAGAATATTCAGTTCCAATCTCTGGTGGGATAAAACCGAGCGAAGTGTTGACGATTATATTGTGGCGCAGATTACGTTAACTGCTCCGGATGGCAAAACAGTTCGCGGGATCCATATTGGTTCAACAATAAATGAACTTAATAAAGCTTACGGCAGTGGTCAGGTCGAAAATGATTCCGGGGAGCAGTGGGTTTCCTATGAATTGGGAAAGAAATTGCTCTCTTTTGAGCTTAAAGACAGTAAGGTTGTAAAAATAACAATGAATTACGAAAATGGTACTTCAGAGTGATTTATGACCAAAAAGTATCTGGCAGTCGTTTTGTTCACGGCGTTATTGACAGGCGTCGTTGAAACCACAACGGCGCTTGAATTATCGCAATATAATAAGCTCGATACGGTCAGTCACATCGTTAACGACAGCGAAGTGACAGACAATCTCAGGAAAACGCTGGGAAATCATTACCAGACCTTTATTGATAACTTTGATGTCTTCGGTGAACCGCATACCACCACAGGTGGTGGGTTGTTTGTTGAAGGCTGGTTAAAAGATCTCTTTCAGGAGAATGCATCCGCGCTGGTCATCAATCCTGACGGCAAAATCTTTGCAGCCTGGGTGGTTCCGACGTCGGACGTTATTCATTACCAGTCATCTGATAATAGCCCGGTTATTCATGCCGATATTCAGCAGTGGGCAGCCAGATTTAATGCGATGCATTTTGCAACGTTCGGCCAATCAAAACTCGTATTTGACGGGGAGTGGGCTGGCGAATACAAGAACGACTCGACGTTAACCCTGCGGTTAGCTGAATCAGACAACCGAATCATCGGCTCTTATTGCTATATCTCCCAGAGAGGAAACCGCATAGATTGCCCGGAAGATGATGAGCAAAATCTTAGCGGTACGATCGCTGGCAATCGTGCCAGCGTTGAGTTCAACTCATCATTTGGCGGCGTAGGTGGACGGGCTGTTCTGGAAATAAAGGGGCGTGAAATGGAATGGCGTTTAGTTACTCCTCCTCAAAAAGGAAATTACTATGCCCCGCTGCGGTATACATTACGTAAAGCCGCTTCGGTTCAAAACGCGGAAACCAGAAAACTGGACACCGATAAATTCACTATTTCGCTGATAAACAAATGCGGCCATTTTGAGAGCAAATGTGACGAGATGGTTTATCTCGGCGTGCGCAAAAGCGATAACAGTACGATCTCCTTAAGGGGTAAAACGTTACACGACTCCGCAGGTAAAATAATCGGCTCAACGTACAAGAATGGCGAGATCGCTTATACCGTGACGTATGCACCTGTGAAATTGGTTGTCAGCAAAGGCAGTCATGTTTTAGTCGAACAGTCAGGCCAGTGGCTTAAATAAAACAGCCAGCCAAAAGGCCAGCATGGATTGGCCTCTTTTGTTTCTCTCAATATTAATCATCCCGAGTTCACTTATGAAATACACCCTCCAGGAAGGTTCATTTTCCCTTTTTCCTGCTGCCTGGCAGGATAACAGCATGAACATCATTCGCGATGACGAAAGCGGGCTGTCCGTGGTGGTCAGCCGCGGCGTTATCCCGGACGGCAGCGACTACGAACAAGAGTTTCACCGCCAGTGGGACGTGCTGCGTCCTCAGATGGGTGAGATTGCCCAGAGCGAATTCCGGAGCGTAAAAGCCGGGCCTGATGGAAAAATTAGCGGACTGGAAGTCGAGACCACCTTTGACCGCAACGGGCAGCGTCTGTGGCAAAAACAGCTGGCCGTGCAGACGCCGGGCAAACCGGTATTGATGATTTTTACCCTCTCAGCGCTCAGAGCATTCACTGAAGAGGACGAGGTGCGCTGGAGCGCGCTTAAGCAGAGTCTGACGCTAAACGACAACCGGAATGTGTAAGGCATGAGCGATAACAACGCGGCCCGTAAGGGCGACGAGATTATTCACTCCAGCATTTTTGCTGACATCACCAGCATTGTGGCGGAAGGTGCCGCCTATGCGGTGATCGGTGCGGCGGTAGGCGCAGCAGCAACCGTAGCGGCGCCATTGCTGGGGGCGGGGGCAGCAGCTGCAGGCGTGGCAGCAATTGGATCCAGTTGTCTGTTAAGCGGCATCATTGGCGGCGTGCTGGCGAACGTGGCGGGGATCACAGACGATATCAGCAATGCCGCGGAAGGGTTAGGTAATGCGCTTTTCCCGCCGTCGCCTGCGGGCAAAATCACCACCGGTTCGAACAACGTTCTGACCAACGCAATCCCTGCCGCGCGCGCGGCAGGCACGCTCACGCCCGCCGATACCCCGCCCCCTGAGCCGCAGTCGCCGGGCAGCTTTGCCGATTACGCGGGCATGCTGCTTTCCGCCGCCGGACAGTTTGGCAGCGAAATGTGGCAGCCGAGCGTGGCCTCTGCCGCTGCGGGAACCTCGCCGCTGGAAGAAGACAAGGTGGCGTGTGAAAAACACTCCGGGCCGCAGTATCTGGCGGAAGGCTCCAAAAGCGTCTTCATCAACGGCCAGCCTGCGGTGCGCGCGAAAGATCGCACCACCTGCGAAGGCACCGTTTCCGACGATGTCTCTCCTAACGTGATCATCGGCGGGGACACGCTCACGGTCCGCGATATCAAAAGCGGTAAAACGCCGGGTCTCGCGCTGGGGATGATTGCGCTCTCCCTGCTGCGCGGGCGTCCGGGCAAGATCCTGAAAAACATGCCCTGTGCGCTGGCGGCGGCAGGCGGTGGGATGCTGGCGGATATGGCGGTGAATGCCGTGTTTGGCTCCTCGCACCCGGTTCATGCTGCCACCGGCGTGAAGGTGCTGAATGACGACGACGAGCTCGACTTCTCGCTGCCGGGGCGCTTCCCGCTGCGCTGGCAGCGCAGCTATAACAGCCTGACCACCCGCGAAGGGCTGTTCGGTCTGGGCTGGGCTACAACTTTTGACAGCTATCTGACGCTGGAAGATAACAATGCGACCTGGTTCGATGAAACCGGGCGCGAGCTGAGCTTCGAGCTGCCGCCTGTCGACCGCGCGTTTTACAGCATCAGCGAAGGCATCATTATCCGCCGCAATGAGAGCGGCGACGTGGCGATTGCCGACGATGACGGCGCGGTGTGGCGTCTGTACAAACCGACCCGCGCGAATCCTTCTATCCTGCGTCTGGCCTCCCTCAGCGATGAATACGGCAACGCGCTGCTGACGGCGTGGGACGAGCACGGCAGGCTGGTTGGTCTTCACGACGAGCCGCGGGCGATAGACGTCACCCTGCGCTATGAGGATGAACGTTTCCCGCAGCGGGTTACCGCAGCTAGCCATTTCGACGGCAACCAAACCTGGCCGCTGATGCAGTGGGGCTACGATGCGCGCGGCCAGCTGGCGAGCGCGACGGACGCCTCCGGCGTGGTGACGCGTGAATACCGTTACAACGACCACGGCCTGATGGTCTGGCACCGCTTGCCGGGGGGGCTGGAGAGCGAATACCGCTGGAAACAATTCGATCACTGGCGCGTGGTGGAAAACCGCACCAGCACCGGCGATGGCTGCCGCTTTAGCTACGATTTAGACGCGGGGTTGACGACCGTCGAGCACTACGACGGCCAGACGCGACGCCACTACTGGAACGCGCAGAATCTGATTGTGTGTTACGTCGACGAGCGCGGTGAAAACTGGCGCTACGAGTGGGACGATAACGAGCTTCTGACGCGTCGCATCGATCCGCTCGGCAACGCCGTCACCTTCGTCTACGACGAGATGGGCAACCGGGTGCAGGAAATCGATGCCGACGGCAATACCCGCACCACCACCTGGCTTGAGCACCGCGCACTCCCCTCGTCAATCATTGAAGCAGACGGCAGCGCGACCCGGTTCTGGTACGACGAACACCACGGACTGAAGCGTGTGCTGGATCCGATGGGGCAGACGACGCAGCTGCGCCGGGACGAGTTCGGCCAGGTCGTTGAAGAGGTCGATGCCGCCGGCAACAGCCGCTATCAGGAGTACAACGAGGCCGGGCAGATTGTCCGTTCGACGGACTGTTCCGGGCGTATTACCCGCTATCGCTATCACCCGCTGGGCTGGCTGGTGGCAGAGATTAGCGCCGACGGTGAAGAGACGCGCTACCGCTACGACGCCGCAGGGCGCCCGGTGCAGCTCGACCGTCCGGAAGGCTGGACGGAGTCGCTTAAATGGAACGAACGTGGCCTGCCGGTGAGGCACGCGGGCGCCGACGGGAAAGAGAGTGAGTTCAGATACGATGAGGCGGGGCGCTTAACCGCCACCCGTAATACGCAGGGTGAAGAGGTCCGTCGCCGCTGGGACAGCCGCGGGCGTCTGATTGCCCTGGAAAACGAGAACGGCGAAGCGTACCAGTTCCGCTGGGGCGCTGACTCGCTGCTGCTGGAAGAGGTAGGGCTTGATGGCGTGGCCTCGCAGTATCGCTATGATGCCTGCGGACGCACGATAGCGCGCACGTTTGCCGCCGGCCATCCGGAGGCTATCACCCACGCCTTCGCCTGGAGCGCGAGCGGTCAGCTGGTCGCCCGCACCACGCCAGAAGGGCAGACCCGCTACCACTACACGCCGTCCGGGCTGTTAAGCCGGATTGGGCTGCATCCTGCGCTTTCAGTCGACGCGTGGACCACCGAGGCAGAGCAGGAGCTTGCCTTTGAGTACGACGCGCTTGGTCGCGTCACGCGCGAAGCGGGCGAGCACGGCGAACTGGCGTGGGAGTATGACGCGCTGGGCAACCGCACCTCCGTCACGCTGCCCGATGGCCGCGAGCTGAAACAGTTCTACTACGGCAGCGGGCATCTGCTCAGCATTGCCCTCGATAAGCTGTCGGTCTCCGACTTTACCCGCGACGAGCTTCACCGTGAAACCAGCCGCACGCAGGGGCTGCTGACCACCCGCAGCGAATACGATCGTCTTGGCCGACTGCATCGCCGGGACGTCTTTACCGGCAATGCCCAGCGCCCGTCGCCGCGCCGCTGGTCCCGCCGCTGGGATTACGACTATCGCAATAACCTGGTGAGGGAAGAGCGGGACGATAACCCGTTCAGCTGGTACCGCTGGCAGTACGACAGCGCCGGGCGTCTGCTCGTTCAGGACGGTACGCTACCCGGCCAGGAGCAGTGGCGCTGGGATGCGGCGGGTAACCCGCTCGAAGGAACTGCTGAGAAGGTCACGCACAACCGCCTGACGCAGCTGAACGGTATTCGCTGGCGCTATGACATCCACGGCCGCACCGTGGAGAAAGATAACGGACAGACCCGCTGGCACTACCGCTACGACGGTGAGCACCGCCTGACGGAGGTGATCAGCCAGCCGCGGGACCGCAACAGGCCGCAGACGCAGGTCAGCTTCCGCTACGATCCGCTCGGGCGACGCATCAGCAAAACGCGCCGCCAAATGCTGGGCGGACAGCCAACCGGCAAGCCGGTCACCACCCGATTTGTCTGGGAAGGGTTCCGGCTGTTGCAGGAGGTGCACGGGGACGTGCCGCTGACCTACGTCTACAGCGATCAGGACAGCTACGATCCGCTGGCGCGCATAGACGGCGTTGATGCCCCGGAGATCTTCTGGTTCCACTGCCAGCCCAACGGCACGCCGGAGCGGATGACGGATATCGAAGGGCAGGTGCGCTGGGAAGGCGTGAACAGCGCCTGGGGCAAGCT
>NZ_JADBQB010000006.1:0-425227 GCF_014895705.1 Enterobacter cloacae complex sp. P27C | reverse complement strand
TAAGTTTGATGCTCGTGAATTAAACTTCGTAATGAATTACGCATGTTCACTCAGAGACTTGGTATTCATTTTTCGTCCGAGGACGTTAAGAATCCATGTCACTTTGAGTGCCCACACAGATTGTCTGATAAATTGTTAAAGAGCAGTGCCGCTTCGTTTTCGCTGCGGCGCGGGGTGTGCATATTACGCTTTTCCGCTTCAGAGTCAAGCGTTTATTTCGCTTTTCTCTGCTGACCCGGCGGCGTGTGTGCCGTTGTTCCGTGTCAGTGGAGGCGCATTATAGGGAGTAATTCCGAAGCTGCAAGGATAAAGTGAAAATTATTTACTGACTGCTCACTTTCCAGGCAAAACGCATCCCAGACCTCAATTTTCGCCTGGTTTTTAAACAAAAACGAGCCGCAAGCGGCTCGTTTTTGCGTTTTGTGACTTACTGCACTGCCACAATACGATCGTCGTTGGCTTCCAGACGGATAACTTTGCCCGGAATCAGTTCTCCGGAGAGGATCTGCTGCGCCAGCGGGTTTTCGATCTGCTGCTGAATAGCACGTTTCAGTGGACGCGCACCATAAACCGGATCGTAACCATTCTCGCTCAGCAGCTTCAGCGCATCGTCGGAGATGTGAATTTCATATCCACGCTCTTCCAGACGTTTGTACAGACGCTGCAGCTGGATCTGCGCAATCGACGCAATGTGTTTTTCACCCAGAGGGTGGAATACCACCACTTCGTCAATACGGTTAATGAACTCCGGACGGAAGTTATGGCTAACCACACCGAGCACCAGATCCTTCATATGGCTGTAGTCAAGTTCACCGAAACGTTCCTGAATCAAATCGGAACCCAGGTTCGAGGTCATGATGACGACCGTATTACGGAAATCGACCGTTCTCCCCTGCCCGTCCGTCAGACGACCATCATCCAGCACCTGAAGCAGGATGTTGAACACATCCGGATGCGCTTTTTCCACCTCATCCAGCAGGATGACGGAATAAGGACGCCGGCGCACCGCTTCGGTCAGGTAGCCGCCCTCTTCATAACCAACATATCCCGGAGGCGCACCGACCAGACGCGAGACGGAGTGTTTCTCCATGAACTCGGACATGTCGATACGCACCATCGCATCGTCGCTGTCGAACATAAAGTTTGCCAGCGCTTTACACAGTTCGGTTTTACCGACACCGGTCGGCCCCAGGAACAGGAACGAACCGATCGGGCGATTTGGATCGGAAAGCCCAGCACGGCTACGGCGAATAGCGTTGGAGACCGCTTCAACCGCCTCGTCCTGACCAATCACCCGCTGATGCAGATCCTGCTCCATACGCAGCAGCTTATCGCGTTCGCTTTCCATCATGCGCGCCACCGGAATACCGGTCCAGCGAGCGAGCACTTCGGCAATTTCGGCATCCGTCACTTTATTACGTAACAGACGCATGGTTTTGCCTTCAGACTGCGTGGCGATCTCAAGCTGTTTCTCCAGCTCAGGGATTTTGCCGTACTGCAGTTCAGACATACGTGCCAGGTCACCCACACGGCGAGCCTGCTCAATGGCAATTTTGGCCTGTTCGAGTTCCGCTTTAATGGTCTGCGTGCCAGAGAGGGAGGCTTTCTCGGCTTTCCACTCTTCTTCCAGCTCAGAATACTGGCGCTCTTTATCGTCCAGCTCTTCATTAAGCATATCCAGGCGTTTCTTACTGGCTTCATCGGACTCTTTTTTCAGCGCCTGTTGTTCCAGCTTGAGCTGAATGATGCGGCGGTCGAGTCGGTCCAGTTCTTCCGGCTTCGAGTCAATCTGCATACGAATGCTCGACGCCGCTTCATCGATCAGGTCGATTGCTTTATCAGGCAACTGACGATCGGCGATATACCGATGCGAAAGCGTCGCCGCCGCAACGATGGCCGGGTCAGTAATCTGTACATGGTGGTGCAGTTCATAACGCTCTTTCAGACCACGCAGGATCGCGATGGTATCTTCAACGCTTGGCTCAGCAACAAACACTTTCTGGAAGCGACGTTCCAGAGCGGCATCTTTCTCAATGTACTGACGATACTCATCAAGCGTAGTGGCACCGACACAGTGAAGTTCACCACGCGCCAGCGCAGGTTTCAGCATGTTCCCGGCATCCATCGCGCCGTCGGCCTTACCAGCCCCCACCATGGTGTGCAGTTCGTCGATAAACAGAATGACGTTGCCTTCCTGTTTCGCCAGGTCGTTAAGCACGCCTTTCAAACGCTCTTCAAACTCACCGCGGTATTTCGCACCGGCCACCAGCGCGCCCATATCCAGCGCCAGTACGCGGCGGCCTTTCAACCCTTCCGGCACTTCACCGTTTACGATACGCTGCGCAAGCCCTTCAACGATGGCGGTTTTACCGACCCCCGGCTCACCAATCAGTACCGGGTTGTTTTTGGTACGACGCTGCAGTACCTGAATCGTACGGCGGATCTCTTCGTCACGGCCGATAACCGGGTCAAGTTTGCCCTGCTCGGCACGTTCGGTCAGATCGACCGTAAATTTCTTCAAAGCCTGACGTTGGTCTTCGGCTCCCTGATCGTTCACGCTTTCACCTCCGCGCATTTTCTCAATCGCCTGAGTCACATTGGCGGTGGTTGCACCGGCAGATTTCAGCAGGTCGGTCAAGGTACCGCGTGATTCAAGCGCCGCCAGAACAAAGAGCTCCGACGAAATAAAGTTGTCCCCACGTTTTTGCGCCAGCTTGTCGCAAAGGTTCAGCACGCGCACCAGATCCTGCGACGGTTGAACGTCGCCGCCGGTACCTTCTACCTGCGGTAAACGGCTCAGCGCCTGATCGATAGCGGTGCGTAACTGGCCAGCATTAATGCCAGCAGACGTTAATAAAGGACGTACCGATCCCCCTTCCTGATTCAGCAAGGCGCTCATTAAATGAAGAGGTTCGATGAATTGGTTGTCGTGCCCCAGTGCAAGGGACTGGGCATCGGCGAGAGCAAGCTGGAATTTATTAGTAAGACGATCCAGACGCATAACTCCTCCCATAACAGGTCAAATTTGCTACTGGAGATTAAATGAGGTCATCCCTCAATTATTCAAGGTTAATGACCTGAATTATGTGAAAAGAAAACGGCACGTGCCGGATCGTCTTGATTCTTTAGGTTATATCAGCCAAATGAAACTTGCCATACGACCCGTCGTCTTGTCGCGGCGATAGGAGAAAAAATCACCCTTTTCGGTGAACGTACAGCGATCGCCGCCGAAGATCTGCGTTACGCCAATATTATTCAGACGCTGGCGGGCAAGCTGGTAAATATCCGCCAGATATTTTTCCCCGGCAGGCAGGAAGGCCTCATTGGCTTGCGGATCTTTTTCCACAAATGCTTCGCGAACCTCCGGCCCCACTTCAAAAGCACGAGGGCCAATCGCCGGACCTAGCCAGGCCATGATATTGGCGGGATCATCATTGAAGCAGGCGACGGTCTCTTCCAGCACGCCCTCGCATAAGCCACGCCAGCCCGCGTGCGCTGCTGCCACCTCCGTACCGGCACGGTTACAAAACAGAACCGGCAGACAATCGGCGGTCATTACGGCACAAACCGTGCCCGGCGTATTACTGTAAGAAGCATCGGCGCGTTTGGAAGCGTAAGGTTCTCCCGTCAGCTTCAGTACCGCTTTGCCGTGAACCTGCTCCAGCCAAACCGGCTTCGACGGCAGATTTCCCGCAGCAAACAGACGCGTGCGGTTCTCTTCAACGTGTTCCAGGCTGTCGCCGCAGTGTGCGCCGAGGTTTAAAGACTCCCACGCGCCCTGGCTCACGCCGCCAATACGGGTCGAACTACAGGCGGCCACGCCTGCAGGCAGCGGCCACTCCGGGACAATCAGTTTGGTCATAACCAGTCCACTTGATCCTTATGTTCTTCGAAATCGGCACGCATGGCATCAATGAGTTCCACCATATCCTGCGGGATAGGCGCATGCCATTCCATCTGGATACCACTGATCGGGTGATAAAGACGCAGCATGGTCGCGTGCAGCGCCTGACGATCGAATTTACGCAGTACGCTGATGAACTCATCCGACGCGCCTTTTGGCGGACGCGGACGACCACCGTACACCTGATCCCCCACCAGCGGATGGGTAATGTGCGCCATGTGAACGCGGATCTGGTGAGTACGACCGGTTTCCAGGCGCAGGCGCAGGCGGGTATGAATACGGAAGTGCTCCATAATGCGATAGTGCGTCACCGCGGGTTTACCCATCGGATGCACCGACATATGGGTACGTTTCGTCGGGTGACGGCTGATCGGCTCTTCTACCGTGCCGCCAGCGGTCATGTGTCCAATCGCCACCGCTTCATATTCGCGAGTAATCTCACGCAGTTGCAGCGACTCCACCAGACGGGTTTGAGCGGGAACGGTCTTCGCCACCACCATCAGGCCGGTGGTGTCTTTATCCAGACGGTGAACGATGCCTGCACGTGGGACATCCGCAATCGGCGGATAATAATGAAGAAGTGCGTTAAGTACCGTACCGTCTGGATTCCCCGCGCCCGGATGAACAACCAGGTCGCGCGGCTTGTTGATCACCAGAATGTCATCATCTTCATAGACGATGTCCAATGGGATATCCTGCGGCTCGAAGCGGATTTCCTCTTCGATTTCAGCATTGATGGCAACAGCTTCCCCACCAAACACTTTCTCTTTTGGTTTGTCCCAGATCTTGCCGTTTACCAGCACGCGCTGGTCAAGGATCCATTCTTTTATGCGTGAACGCGAATAATCAGGGAACAATTCGGCCAAAGCCTGATCTAAGCGTTGACCGAGCTGATTTTCGGAGACTGTTGCGGTGAGTTCTACTCGTTGTGCCATAAACTGCTTCTTTGTTTAACGTTGGGTTTTACGGCTTTGCCGTTTAATATAGTGTGCTATTGTAGCTGGTCTTAATCGGGAGCAGGAACAGAGTTTCTCCCGGACAAACATTTGAGGAAAGTCAAAACGTCATGACGCGCATGAAATATCTGGTGGCAGCGGCCACGTTGAGCCTGGCTTTGGTGGGCTGCTCCGGTTCGAATGAACAGGTCCCTGACAATCCGCCGAATGAAATCTATGCGACTGCACAACAAAAGTTGCAGGACGGTAACTGGAAACAGGCGATAACGCAACTGGAAGCGTTGGATAATCGCTATCCATTTGGTCCGTATTCGCAGCAGGTACAGTTAGATCTTATCTACGCCTACTACAAAAATGCCGATCTGCCGCTGGCTCAGGCAACTATCGATCGTTTCATCCGTCTGAACCCGACTCATCCTAACATCGACTACGTCATGTACATGCGCGGCCTGACCAACATGGCGCTGGACGACAGCGCCCTGCAGGGCTTCTTCGGCGTAGATCGCTCCGACCGTGACCCGCAGCATGCGCGCGACGCCTTCAATGACTTCTCCAAGCTGGTGCGCGGCTATCCGAACAGTCAGTACGTGACCGACGCGACCAAACGTCTGGTGTTCCTGAAAGATCGTCTGGCGAAATATGAGTACTCCGTTGCGGAATACTATACCCGCCGTGGCGCATGGGTTGCCGTGGTTAACCGCGTAGAAGGTATGCTGCGTGATTACCCGGATACTCAGGCAACGCGTGACGGCCTGAAGCTGATGGAAAATGCTTACCGTCAGATGCAGATGACCGCTCAGGCTGAAAAAGTGGCGAAAATCATCGCCGCGAACAGCAGCAACACGTGATAGCGTTTCAATGCAAAACGGCAGCCCGAAGGCTGCCGTTTCTTTATTCAATTCAGACATCCGCTGAAGCGCTTTAGCCTCAACACATCCCGTCAACTATGACCGTAATTCGTACCTTCCACAAGGTAAATCTCATCTCTTCCTGCCCTGCCTCACAAAAAAGATTCCCTGACAAAAACCGACAAAATAAAGTGATCTAAATCACACATTTTGACATTAGGTCGGGTATGCTGGAATCACCAAGACGGAAAGACAAGAGGTAAAATTTATGACAATGAACATTACCAGTAAACAAATGGAAATTACTCCGGCAATTCGCCAGCACGTCGCAGACCGTCTCGCCAAACTGGATAAATGGCAAACACATTTGATTAATCCACATATCATCCTGTCCAAGGAGCCCCAGGGTTTCATCGCTGACGCAACTATCAATACTCCAAACGGCCATCTGGTCGCCAGCGCAAAACATGAGGATATGTACACCGCAATCAACGATTTGATCAACAAGCTGGAACGGCAGCTCAATAAAGTGCAACACAAAGGTGAAGCCCGTCGCGCCGCAACGTCGGTGAAAGACGCCAGCTTCGCGGAAGAAGTTGAAGAAGAGTAATCCTTTAAATTGAGTGTACCGCCAACGCGCCTTCGGGCGCGTTTTTTATTGACAGGGTGAAAACAGTACGGGTACTTTAACGGTATCAATCACAGGATGACTTTATGAAACTTACGCCGTTCTTCTTCGCATTCTTTTTTACCTTCCCCTGAACGGGAGGCGTTTCGTCGTGTGATAAAGAATGCGAAGACGAACAACAAGGCCTCCCACACCGGGGGGCCTTTTTTATTGATAACGATAAAATGAGACAGGCAACACTATGACACCGGAAAACCCGTTACTGGATCTGCGAGTAAAAATCAGCGCGCTGGATGAAAAATTACTGGCGCTGCTGGCCGAACGTCGCGCCCTCGCCGTTGAAGTGGGCAAAGCTAAGCTGGACTCCCATCGTCCGGTCCGTGACATCGACCGCGAGCGGGATCTGCTGGAACGTCTCATCCAGCTCGGCAAAGCGCATCACCTCGATGCCCACTACATCACCCGGCTGTTCCAGCTCATCATCGAAGATTCCGTTCTGACCCAGCAAGCGCTACTCCAGCAGCATCTCAATAAAACCAACCCGCACTCGGCGCGCATCGCCTTCCTCGGGCCTAAAGGCTCCTACTCTCATCTGGCCGCACGCCAGTATGCCGCACGTCATTTTGAAGAGTTTATTGAGAGCGGCTGCGCAAAATTTGCCGATATTTTTAACCAGGTTGAGACCGGCCAGGCGGATTACGCCGTGGTGCCGATTGAAAACACCAGTTCCGGTGCCATCAACGACGTCTACGATCTACTGCAGCATACCAGCCTGTCGCTGGTCGGCGAGCTGACGATCCCTATCGATCACTGCGTGCTGGTCTCCGGTTCAACGGACCTGAACACGATCGAAACGGTCTACAGCCATCCGCAGCCTTTCCAGCAGTGTAGCCAGTTCCTGAACCGCTATCCGAACTGGAAAATTGAGTACACCGAAAGCACCTCGGCGGCAATGGAAAAAGTAGCGCAAGCCAACTCCCCAACCGTTGCTGCGCTCGGCAGCGAAGCGGGCGGCGCGCTGTATGGCTTACAGGTTCTGGAACGCAATCTTGCTAACCAGACGCAAAACATTACCCGCTTCGTGGTGCTGGCCCGCAAGGCAATCAACGTGTCAGACCAGGTGCCGGCGAAAACCACGCTGCTGATGGCGACCGGCCAGCAGGCGGGCGCGCTGGTAGAAGCCCTGCTGGTGCTGCGCAACCACAATTTGATCATGACCAGGCTGGAATCACGCCCAATCCACGGTAATCCATGGGAAGAGATGTTTTACCTCGATATCCAGGCCAACCTGGAATCTGCATCCATGCAGAAAGCCCTGCGCGAACTGGGTGAAATTACCCGTTCAATGAAAGTGCTGGGCTGCTATCCGAGCGAAAACGTCGTCCCGGTCGATCCAAGCTAGCATTCGATAAAACGGCTTTTCTTCATCCCTGCCACATTAACCGGCAGGGTGAAGACGGCTCCGGAAAGCGGATACTTCGCCACCTCCTCCGCATCCATATTTTCCCGCGTGGTGGTAATGAACAGCGTTTTCATATCATCGCCGCCAAAGCAGACCATCGTCGGGCAACGCACCGGCATGCGGTATTCTTCCAGTTGCTCCCCTTGTGGAGAAAAACGCGCGATACGCCAGCCGTCAAACAGCGCGCTCCAGTAGCAGCCTTCCACATCCATCGCCGCACCGTCCGGTATCCCCTCGCCCTCATTAAACTGACGAAACACCTCACGCCTGCCGGGTTCACCCTGTTCATCAACTGGCGTACGGTAAATTACGCCGTTTGGCGTATCAGAGGTAAACATCCACTGCTTATCCGGGCTAAACGCCAGGCCGTTGTGCCCGTGGATATCGCACTGGATCACCTTCGGCGTCAGGTCGTTGTCGATGCGCATCAGCAGGGCGCCGTTGTAATCTCCCGGCCCCCAGAACGTGCCCGCGTAGAAGCGACCCTGGTGGTCGGTGCCCCCATCGTTAAAACGCGCCAGCTGCGGGTTAGAGGGGTTATCACACACCTTGCGGCGCAGCAATCCGTGTTTATCGGTCAGCCAGATGCCCGTGCGCATCGCAACGATAAAACCACCCTGCTCGCGCAGCGCGAAACAGCCCACCTCTTCATGGAAGGAAAGCACGGTATGTTCCGCCGTCGGCAGGTGGTAGCGGTGGATCTCCCCTTCCAGAATATCCGCCCAGTAAAGCGCATTTTCTTCTGCGCTCCACGTCGGGCATTCGGGCAGATGCCCGGTGTAGTTCAACAGCAGCTGCGGTTCAGCCATGACAGTTCCCCAAAATGAAAAAAGCCAGCAATGCTGGCTTTCAGTATATACATCATTGGATTACTGGCGACTGTCATTTGCCTGGCGCAACAGCGTGCGGCTTTCACTCTGGAAACGCGTGGCGTAATCGCCGAACCAGTGCTCCACTTTGCGGAAGCTGTCGATAAACGCCTGCTTGTCTCCGTGCTCCAGCAGCGTAATGGCTTCGCCAAAGCGCTGATAGTAGCGCTTGATCAGCGCCAGATTATTTTCAGACGACATGATGATGTCGGCGTAAAGCTGGGGATCCTGCGCAAACAGACGCCCGACCATCGCCAGCTCAAGACGATAGATGGGTGAAGAGAGCGCCAGCAGCTGTTCAAGCTGCACGTTCTCTTCAGCCAGATGCAGGCCGTAGGCAAAGGTCGCAAAGTGGCGCAGCGCCTGAATGAACGCCATGTTCTGATCGTGCTCGACCGCGCTGATGCGGTGCAGCCTCGCGCCCCAGACCTGAATCTGTTCCAGGAACCATTGATAGGCTTCCGGCTGACGGCCGTCGCAGTAAACCACCACCTGCTTTGCCAGGCTGCCGCTGTCCGGGCCAAACATCGGGTGCAGCCCGAGCACCGGGCCCGTATGCGCAGCCAGCATCGCCTGCAGAGGACCGTTTTTAACGGAAGCCAGATCCACCAGAATGCAGTCTTTTGGTAAAGGAGGAAGCTTCCCGATGATCTGCTCCGTCACGTGGATCGGCACGCTGACGATAACCATTCCGGCATCTTTCATCAGTTCTGGTGCTTGTGCCCAGTCCTCTTTTTCCAGAATGCGCACCTGATAGCCAGAAAGCGTCAGCATTTTCTCGAACAGACGCCCCATCTGCCCTGCTCCGCCAACAATCACCACCGGACGCAGGGACGGACAGAGGGTTTTAAAGCCCTTGTCGTTTTCGCTGGAATAGGATTCCCGCATCACGCGACGCAGAACATCTTCAATCAAATCCGGCGAAACGCCCAGCGCCTGCGCCTCTTTACGACGGGAGGCCAGCATTGAGGCTTCGCGCTCCGGGACGTAAATCGGCAGGCCGTATTTGCTTTTCACCTCACCGACTTCGGCAACAAGCGCCATACGGCGCGCCAGCAGGTCCAGCAGCGCCTTATCCACTTCATCAATTTGATCGCGCAGTGCGGTCAATTCAGCAACCATAACTACCCTCTTAAGCCAGACGCGTCGCCAGCTGGCCGCTTAAATCTTTATGGATCTCACGCAGCAGCGCATCAGTGGTTTCCCAGCTGATGCAGGCATCCGTCACGGAGACGCCGTGCTTCATCGCGCTGCGCGGCTGTTCTGATGACTGATTACCTTCATGAATGTTGCTCTCAATCATCAGGCCGATAATCGAACGGTTTCCGTCTTTGATCTGTGCGACCACGGATTCCGCAACCGCTGGCTGGCGACGGTAATCTTTATTCGAATTACCATGACTGCAATCTACCATCAGTGCCGGACGCAGTCCCGCCTGTTCCATCTCTTTTTCACACTGCGCCACGTCCGCCGGGCTGTAGTTTGGCGCTTTACCGCCGCGCAGGATCACATGACCGTCCGGGTTGCCCTGCGTTTGCAGCAGGCACACCTGGCCAGCCTGGTTGATCCCAACAAAGCGGTGCGGCATGGCGGCGGCGCGCATGGCGTTGATCGCCGTCGCCAGGCTGCCATCGGTACCGTTTTTAAAGCCAACCGGCATCGACAGCCCAGACGCCATCTCACGGTGGGTTTGCGATTCAGTCGTACGCGCACCAATTGCGGACCAGCTAAACAGATCGCCAAGGTATTGCGGGCTGTTTGGATCCAGCGCTTCGGTTGCCAGCGGCAGCCCCATGCTGACCAGTTCCACCAGCAGGCGACGCGCAATCTTCAGGCCTGCTTCCACATCAAACGAGCCATCCATGTGCGGATCGTTGATCAATCCTTTCCAGCCAACCGTCGTGCGTGGCTTTTCAAAATAGACGCGCATCACCAGATAGAGGCTATCGCTGACCTCCTCCGCTAATGCTTTAAATCGACGCGCATACTCAATGGCGGTTTCAGGATCGTGAATAGAGCAAGGACCACACACCACCAGCAGGCGCGGATCGCGGCCAGCAATAATGTCAGAAATGGTCTGGCGAGAGTGCTCGATCTGAGCCTCCTGCGCGGCGCTCAGCGGAAACTCCGCTTTCAATTGATCCGGGGTAATCAAAACCTGTTCGTCAGTGATATGTACGTTGTTCAGCGCGTCTTTTTGCATGATAGCGATCCTGTAAAGCTCGTTTGCGATAGTTGTTTTCCTCAGTGAGGTGAAACCACGATACCATAAAAAGTAAACATTTCAATCCAAAATTCGTACATATTAGTTTACAGTCGCACAATAAAGGCAAAAATCAGCCGCTAAAATCGTAAACTTTAAATTACACTCTAAATTTCTCCCGCCAGGCTATGCTGAAGAAAAAGGAGAAGGGTTATGCGATCGATTGCTTTCGTCCTGCTGTCGCTGTTTTTATCGGGCTGCCAGATTAATCCTTACACTTTCCAGCCCAACTGGACGAGCCCGGACTGGTTCAGCGTGGGTAAAGAAGACGCCATAAATGGCCTGCCGGTTAAAGATAACCAGACCCTGGCCGATAGTTTTAACGACCCCCACGTCGATCGTAATGAATATCTTCGCGGCTATGCTGATGGTCAGAAGAAAGTGTGTGAAGAAGGCTTTATTCATGCATGGGGATTAGCGGGCAAATCTTATCCAGCCAGTTGTGATACTGTTGAAAATGCAGCGAAACTGCATGCGTCATGGCAAAAAGGTATGGATGAAAGTATGCGTTCCAGCAGGCTTAATTAAGTCTGCTTTTATTCTTTAGAAAATAAACAACTGTAGGATTTAGCTTAGGTCAGCCATGGGCTATTTCTGACATAATGACGGTTCTGATAAACAATGGTATTCTGCCCGCAACTCTTAAGGACATCTATTTCCGGAGCGGTACGGCGGATTCTGGTGAGAAATTTATACTTGAACTCTTTGTTCCGACTCACTCTGGTGCTAATGCTGTTCCTTATGGTGGGCCCGGCGATGGCAGGCGCGCTCTCGGAGACAGATAAATCGGTACGTTCTATTGTCTCAGGCATAGTGAGTTATACGCGATGGCCGTCGCTTTCCGGTCAGCCTAAACTCTGCATCTATGCCACTTCTCACTATACGCACGCGCTCAGCGAAAACCAGGGGCATAACGAGTTACCTTATACCCCCGTTATTGTACGTAACGATCGGGAAGCCCTGGCCGCGACATGCGATGCTGTTTATTTCGGGACTGAACCACCTGCGAAACAACTTGAATTAATAAGTCAATATCAGGGTAGAGCATTGCTATTAATCTCAGAGCAAAATCCGGAATGTGTTATTGGCAGCGCCTTTTGCCTGATAATCGATCGTGGCCAGGTGCGATTTTCCGTCAATCTGGATGCGTTGACACGCAGTGGCGTCAGGGTTAACCCGGATGTATTGATGCTTGCACGGAATAAGCAGCATGGATAAAGATTTCATCTCGACGCAGCGTCCGACCTTTAAAAAAACGCTGAGGCGAAACAGCATGATAAGCGTCATCATCACAATGACGTTAATATGGCTGTTGCTCTGTTTTGCCTCGGTCGTAACATTAAAACAATACGCGCAAAAAAATCTCGAATTAACCGGCGCCACAATGAGCCACAGCCTTGAAGCCTCTCTGGTTTTCAACGATTCACTGGCGGCCAACGAAACGCTCGCTGCGCTGGGTAAGCAGGGGCAGTTTGCCGTAGCAGAAGTCATCAACGGGCATAAAAAGCGCTTTGCCTACTGGTCCTGGAACCCGAAGGATAATAACGACACGCTGGGGGCGCTGGTCAGCCGCTGGCTTTTCCCCGTTCCGGTTGCGCAGCCCATCCTGCACAACGGCGCGAAGATAGGTGAAATACGTCTTACCGCGCGTGACAGCCTTATCAGCCATTTCATCTGGATGTCGTTTGCCGTCCTCACCGGCTGTATTCTTTTTGCAACCGTCGTCGCGCTCACCATTACCCAGTCTCTGCACCGCGGCATGGTCACGGCGCTGCAAAATATCACCGACGTTGTGCATGACGTCCGCACCAATCGCAACTTTTCCCGTCGGGTGAAAGATGGGCGCATTGAAGAATTCCATCAGTTTGGAGAAGACTTCAACAGCCTGCTGGACGAGATGGAGGAGTGGCAGCTTAAGCTCCAGGCGAAAAACGCTCAACTGCTTCGTACCGCCATGCACGACCCGCTCACCGGTCTTGCTAACCGCGCTGCGTTTCGTAACAGTATTGCGGCATTAATGAATGACCCCTCGGCAAAAACAAACTCGGCCCTGCTCTTCCTCGACGGTGATAATTTTAAGTTCATTAACGACACCTGGGGACACGCGGCAGGAGACTGCGTGCTGATTGAAGTCGCCAGCAGGATGGTGGAATTTGGCGATAAACGCCATCAGTCCTACCGCCTTGGCGGTGACGAATTTGCCATGGTGCTGTACGGGGTGCATTCTGAACCAGAGGTTCAACACATTTGTGCTGCGCTAGCGCAGCAGTTTATCCGTCCGTTTGATCTGCATAACGGACAAAAAGCATCGATGTCACTCAGCATTGGCTTTGCTCTGGCGTGGGAAAATGCTTCCGTGGAAGCATTACTGGAGAGGGCTGACCGCAACATGTACAAGGTTAAAAACCAGCGTACGAAAACAATAAGTTAGAAAGGATACACTATGTTAAAACGTTACTTCGCGCCGTTAGTTATGGCCTCACTGGTTCTGGCAGGCTGCCAGTCGCCGCCCCAGGGCAAATTTACTCCTGAGCAAATCGCGGCGATGAAGTCATACGGTTTTAACGAACTGAACGGCGACTGGTCGCTTGGTATGTCGGACACCATCCTCTTTGATAAGAATGACGCCAGACTGCGCCCGGAAAGTGAAACACAGATCCAGTCTATGGCCTCTCGTCTGGCGAAAACTGGCCTGAATCACGCGCGAATGGACGGTCATACGGATAATTACGGTGAAGCAAGCTACAACGAAGCCCTGTCGTTAAAACGCGCCAATGCCGTGGCCGACGCGTGGGCGAAGGGCGCGAATATCCCGCGCAGCAATCTCACCACCCGGGGATTAGGCCAAAAATATCCGATTGCGAGCAACAGCACTGCACAAGGGCGCGCTGAAAACCGCCGGGTGTCAGTGGTTATCAGCGCGCCATAGGATTATTTAGCGGATGATTCGGTGAGCGACACGCCTGTTGCCGCTCGCCAGCGCAGCCAGTCAATCAGAACAAACAGCGCCAGACTCACGCCCATCACCGGCAAAGCCAGCCCCAGCAGTGCGCTGATGACCACAGTAACACCTCTTCCCCACCCTGACAGCGCCAGCCAGCTCTGAGTAAGCGTCTGCACCGGACTCATTGCCGACTGTGCCGGACGACGCATCCACCACATCCGGTATCCCCAGATGATAAGCACGCACAGGGCAAGGCCGAAAGCAACGAGCAGCAGCTGATTCACCAGCCCGAATAAGATCCCCATATGGAAATCCACACCCCAGCGGGTCAGCTTTGCCATGAGCGGGAAGTCCTCGAATCGGGTTCTGTCGAGGATCTGCATCGTACCGGGATCAACCGCAACGGCGTCCACCTGAGTCGGCCAGCTGCGGTCGATTTCCGTCACTGTCCATGCGCGATCCATTGTTTTCGCCGGGCGGATCTCCAGCCTGTTGGCATCAATCCCCGCTTTACGCGCCGCGCTTAACACACCGTCAAACCGAGTCAGATCCATCGCCATTTCCGTCATCATCATTCCGCCGTGATGGCCACGGTGTTCGGCGTGCTCATCCACGCTCTCCGGCACGCCGGATAGCATCGTATTCACCTGCGGGGTTAGCCAGTTCAACTCAGCGCGCAGCTTATCAACATTCCCCCCCGCCCACTGGGACCAGGTCAGGCCGGTTGCAGAGAAGAGCAGCATGCCCCCCAGTAATATCCAGCCGAGCGTCACATGCACCCGACGGCGGTTCTGGAAGCGATTGTTAATCCGGCGTTTTGGTCGGGTATAAAACCACAGGGCAATCCCTCCCAGTGCGGCCACCCACATCCAGGAAGCGGCCAGTTCGCTATAGAGCCGCCCGATATCGCCCAGCATCAGAGAGGTATGCAGATAATCAATGGTCTGACGCAGCGGTAAAATCCCGCTGGTGCCGTACACCGTCATATCCCCCAGCACCGTGAGGCTTACCGGATCGATAAAGATCGCCCGGTTTTCCGAAGGCCCCAGCGTCGGGTCAGCAAACATCACGCGGGTGGTTTCACCTTCAACCAGCCCCGGGCGAACGGCGTGCAAACGCAAATCTGAGCCAACGGCCTTTTCCGCCGTGGCGATTTGTTCCGCCAGCGGCTTCGGCTCGCCCACGGAATCCGTATGGAGCGCGTGCCGGTAGAGCGCATTCTCGAGCTGCGGGGTCGCCACGTACAGCGTACCGGTCAGCGCGGCGAAGAAGATAAACGGGCCGACAAATAGCCCGACGTAGAAATGGAGGCGACGCAGCAGGTTTCCCCATGCCGCGCGCGGAGTGCAGGTAGTCATACTTTTCCTTTTTAAGGCAAAAAGTTATCGATTGAGTTTTTAAAGGAAAAAAGCAGACTGCCGCGGCGGCGCGCGGGTATCAGGGTAAAGCCAGGGGAAAAAGTGCCAGTGGCTGACCGCCTGACGCGGCGGCTTCACGCGAAGCCTTTGCAGCACGATACTAAGCAGCACAATCAGCGCGAGCATCACGCCCGGCACGTGGGCTAACAGCACGCAGTAGCCGCACGCCTCCGCATGGTCAACCGGCATCGTGTGCGGCATATCGCCGTGATGCTCGTCCATCGACATCATGCTCATGTCATGATGCATACCCGGCATGGCGCTCATGGGGTCTTTCTGCAACGAGACGGAGATAAGGGGTGCCACCACGATCAGCAGGATCGCAAACAGCGCGGTCAATGCCGCTGCGCGTTTCCGGTTAGGCTGATGCAGTACGTTATCCACGTCCCCTCCATTCAAGAGGCAAGCATTGTAAATGATTTATGACGAAAGGGTTAACGCGAGAGGTGCGATGGGATAAAAAAAGGGCCAGCCTTTCGGCCAGCCCTTTCTAACAGGATGTCGCTTAAGCGAATCTTAGTTCAGACGCTCTTTAATACGAGCAGACTTACCAGTACGCTCACGCAGGTAGTACAGTTTAGCTTTACGTACAGCACCACGACGTTTAACAGCAATGCTGTCAACTACCGGAGAGTGAGTCTGGAAGACACGCTCAACGCCTTCGCCGTTGGAAATTTTACGAACAGTGAATGCAGAGTGCAGACCGCGGTTACGAATAGCGATAACCACGCCCTCGAATGCCTGCAGACGTTTTTTGGAACCTTCAACAACCCATACTTTCACTTCCACGGTGTCACCTGGACGGAAGGAAGGTACGTCCTGCTTCATCTGCTCTTGTTCAAGTTGCTTAATAATGTTGCTCATAATTTAATCTCTTATCCTGGGTAAACTGATATTCGGGAGCGTATTACGCCTTCCCATCATGTTCATGCTGCTGGTGCGCGTGTTCAGTTTTGAACTCGGCCAGCAACTTTGCTTGCTCTTCAGTCAGAGCCAGGTTTTCCAGAAGTTCAGGTCTTCTAAGCCAGGTTCGGCCCAGCGACTGCTTCAAACGCCAGCGACGTATCTCGGCATGGTTTCCAGACAGTAACACTGCCGGTACTTCCATCCCTTCTAACACTTCAGGACGAGTATAGTGTGGACAGTCCAGCAATCCATCGGCAAAGGAATCTTCCGTTGCCGAAGCTTCATGGCCCAGTACCCCCGGAATAAACCGGGCGACGGAGTCAATCAGCGTCATTGCCGGTAACTCACCACCGCTGAGAACGTAATCGCCGATAGACCATTCTTCGTCAATCTCGGTTTGAATTACGCGCTCATCTATCCCTTCGTAACGACCACAGACCAGAATCAGCTTTTGATTCGTCGCCAGTTCGCTCACGCCCGCTTGATCAAGCTTGCGTCCCTGAGGTGACAGATAAATCACCTTTGCGCCTTCACCTGCCGCGGCTTTTGCTGTGTGAATGGCGTCCCGTAAGGGTTGCACCATCATTAACATCCCCGGTCCGCCGCCGTAAGGACGATCGTCCACGGTACGGTGCCGGTCATGAGTAAAGTCACGCGGACTCCAGCTCTGGATGCTCAGCAGGCCATTCTTTACTGCCCGGCCAGTTACCCCGTAATCGGTAATCGCGCGGAACATTTCAGGAAACAGGCTAATTATGCCAATCCACATAGCGCCGTCTTTTACCGTTTATCCGGAGAATTTAAAAACCAGGATCCCAATCTACTTCAATGGTTTGAGTAGCGAGATCGACTTTCTTGATAACCTGTCCATCGAGGAACGGGACCAGCCGCTCCTTGATGCCAAATGCATCTTTCAGGTTTGCCTTAATGACGAGAACGTCATTTGACCCGGTTTCCATCATATCGATGACTTTCCCCAGGCTGTAACCTTCAGTGGTGACTACCTGGCAGCCCATAAGGTCTTTCCAGTAGTAGTCGCCCTCTTCCAGCTGTGGCAACTGCGACGAATCCACGACAATTTCACAATTAGTCAGCGCATTCGCGGCATCACGATCGTCAATGCCTTTCAGCTTGATGATGATGTCCTGATTGTGGTGACGCCAGCTTTCCAGCTCGACCTCTTCCCACTTACCGGCTTTCTGGATGAACCAGGGCTGGTAATCAAAAATGCTATCAGCGTCTTCAGTGGAGGAAAACACTCTGAGCCAACCACGGATACCGTAGCAAGAACCCATTTTTCCCAATACGATCGGTTCAACAGGTGCTTTATTGCTCATCATGACCACCGTGACAGATTAAGCTGCTTTGTTTGCTGCTTTGATCAGCGTAGCAACGCGATCGGAAACAGTAGCGCCCTGGCCAACCCAGTGAGCGATACGATCCAGATCCAGACGGGTTTCTTCTTCTGCGCCAGAGGCCAGTGGGTTGAAGAAACCAACGCGCTCAATGAAGCGACCGTTGCGTGCATTACGGCTGTCAGTCACAACAACCTGGTAGAACGGACGCTTTTTAGCGCCGTGACGTGCTAAACGAATAGTTACCATAACATCCTCTTGTGTGAATAAAACAACCGGGCCCCATCGAGGAACGGAGCCCGGGTGTCATATTAAAAGCCCGAAAATTTTACTCATTTTCGGGCAAAAAGCAATCTCAAAAGCGATTAACGCCCTGGAAAACCGGGAGGCATCATGCCTTTCATGCCGCGCATCATCTTCGCCATGCCGCCTTTCTTCATTTTCTTCATCATGCGCTGCATGTCGTCGAACTGTTTCAGAAGGCGGTTAACGTCCTGCACCTGCATGCCGCAACCGGCAGCGATACGGCGCTTACGGGAACCTTTGATGATTTCTGGCTTGGCTCGTTCTTTCAGCGTCATGGAGTTAATGATCGCCTCCATACGCACCAGCACTTTGTCATCCATCTGGGATTTAACGTTGTCAGGGATCTGGCCCATGCCCGGCAGTTTGCCCATCAGGCTTGCCATGCCGCCCATGTTTTTCATCTGACGCAGCTGCTCAAGGAAGTCGGTCAGATCGAAACCGTCACCTTTTTTCAGCTTGCTGGCGAGCTTTTCAGCCTGCGCGCGGTCGACCTTGCTCTCGATATCTTCGATCAGCGACAGCACGTCGCCCATGCCGAGGATACGGGAGGCGATACGGTCCGGGTGGAACGGCTCCAGCGCTTCGGTTT
Organism: Enterobacter cloacae complex sp. P27C; assembly: GCF_014895705.1. Classification (NCBI taxonomy): domain Bacteria; kingdom Pseudomonadati; phylum Pseudomonadota; class Gammaproteobacteria; order Enterobacterales; family Enterobacteriaceae; genus Enterobacter; species Enterobacter cloacae complex sp. P27C. The sequence goes on along the minus strand of NZ_JADBQB010000006.1, from coordinate 406,779 downwards.
TCTCGCCCACGCCGAGGAACTTGATCGGCTTACCGGTGATGTGGCGAATCGAAAGGGCCGCACCACCGCGGGCGTCGCCGTCGACTTTGGTCAGCACCACGCCGGTTAACGGCAGCGCTTCGTTAAACGCTTTCGCGGTATTTGCCGCATCCTGACCGGTCATGGCGTCAACGACAAACAGGGTCTCTACCGGGTTGATAGAAGCGTGCACCTGCTTGATTTCGTCCATCATCGCTTCGTCAACGTGCAGACGACCGGCGGTATCCACCAGCAGCACGTCGTAGAATTTCAGCTTCGCTTCTTTCAGCGCGGCGTTAACGATGTCGACAGGCTTCTGGGCAACGTCGGACGGGAAGAAGTCCACGCCGACCTGCTCGGCCAGCGTTTCCAGCTGCTTGATCGCCGCCGGGCGATAGACGTCCGCAGAGACCACCAGCACTTTCTTCTTGTGCTTTTCGCGCAGGAATTTACCCAGCTTACCGACGCTGGTGGTTTTACCCGCACCCTGCAGGCCCGCCATCAGCACCACTGCCGGAGGCTGAGCCGCCAGGTTAAGCACCTGGTTCTCTTCGCCCATCGCCGAAACCAGTTCGTTACGAACGATTTTGACGAACTCCTGACCCGGAGTCAGGCTCTTGTTAACTTCATGACCAACCGCCTTCTCTTTTACGCGGTTGATAAAATCACGAACAACCGGCAACGCCACGTCTGCTTCCAGCAGCGCCATGCGCACTTCGCGCAGCGTTTCCTTGATGTTCTCTTCAGTAAGGCGTCCGCGGCCGCTGATGTTGCGCAGCGTGCGCGACAAACGATCGGTTAAATTATCAAACATTGTCTCTCGCCTGAGTAGAAACGTTGGGCCGCATTGAGCGACACATACACAGAATTTTGCCGGAGTATAACATGAAGGCGCCTTTGTTGTTATGCAACGGTTGGAGCAGGCGTCACGTAACGTTATACTGCTTCTCTTTCTTATTAAGACAACTGTCGATGCCTATATGCCTGTTTTCGCACTGATCGCCCTTGTTGCCTACTCTGTCAGCCTCGCGCTGATTATTCCCGGACTGCTGCAAAAAAACAGCGGCTGGCGGCGCATGGCTATTCTTTCGGCGGTCATCGCACTGATAAGCCACGCGTTTGCGCTGGAATCACGCATTATTCCCGGCGACGGCAGCGTGCAAAACCTGAGCGTCCTCAACGTCGGCTCGCTGGTCAGCCTGATGATCTGTACGGTAATGACCATCGTCGCGTCTAAAAATCGCGGCTGGCTGCTGCTGCCGATTGTCTATACCTTCGCGCTGATCAATCTGGCTTTAGCCACCTTTATGCCCAATGAATTCATTACGCATCTGGAGGCGACACCGGGGATGCTGGTGCACATCGGCCTGTCACTGTTCGCCTATGCGACGCTGATCATCGCCGCGCTTTACGCCATGCAGCTCGCCTGGATTGATTACCAGTTGAAAAACAAAAAGCTGGCGTTCAACCATGAAATGCCGCCGCTGATGGTCATTGAGCGTAAGATGTTCCACATCACCCAGATAGGCGTGGTGCTGCTGACGCTCACGCTCTGCACCGGCCTGTTTTATATGAAGAACCTGTTCAGCGTGGAGAATATCGATAAAGCAGTGCTCTCCATCATCGCGTGGTTTGTCTATATTGTCCTGTTGTGGGGCCATTATCATGAAGGCTGGCGCGGTCGTCGCGTCGTCTGGTTCAACGTCGCGGGTGCGGGCATTCTCACCCTTGCCTATTTTGGCAGCCGCTTCATACAGCAATTTGCTGGCTAAGTTATAAAAGGAGTTCCCCCTGGAACACATCTCTACCACCACGCTGATCGTTATCCTGATCGTCATGGTGGTCATCTCCGCCTATTTCTCCGGCTCGGAAACCGGCATGATGACCTTAAACCGTTACCGGTTGCGTCATCGTGCTAAACAGGGTAACCGTGCCGCCCGCCGCGTTGAAAAACTGCTCCGCAAGCCGGATCGGCTGATAAGCCTGGTGCTTATCGGCAACAACCTTGTCAATATTCTGGCCTCAGCCCTCGGCACCATCGTTGGGATGCGCCTGTACGGCAACGCCGGGGTCGCGATTGCCACCGGCGTGCTGACGTTTGTGGTGCTGGTGTTTGCCGAAGTATTGCCAAAAACCATCGCCGCGCTTTACCCGGAAAAGGTGGCCTACCCGAGCAGCTTCCTGCTGGCGCCGCTGCAGATCCTGATGATGCCGCTGGTCTGGCTGCTGAACATGGTCACGCGCGTTTTAATGCGGATGGTGGGGATCAAAGCCGACGTCACTATCAGCAGCGCGCTCAGCAAAGAAGAGCTGCGCACCATCGTGAACGAATCCCGCTCGCAGATCTCCCGGCGCAATCAGGATATGCTCCTGTCGGTGCTGGATCTGGAAAAAGTGAGCGTGAACGACATCATGGTGCCGCGCAACGAAATCGTCGGTATCGACATCAACGACGACTGGAAAGCCATTGTCCGCCAGCTGACGCACTCCCCGCATGGGCGCATCGTGCTCTATCGCGACTCGCTGGATGACGCCATCAGCATGCTGCGCGTGCGCGAAGCCTACCGTCTGATGACCGAGAAAAAAGAGTTCACCAAAGAGGTGATGCTGCGCGCCGCGGACGAGATTTACTACGTGCCGGAAGGTACGCCGCTCAGCACGCAGCTGGTTAAATTCCAGCGCAACAAGAAAAAAGTCGGCCTGGTGGTCAACGAGTACGGCGATATTCAAGGCCTGGTGACGGTCGAAGATATTCTGGAAGAGATTGTCGGAGACTTTACCACGTCGATGTCCCCTTCCCTCGCGGAGGAAGTGACTCCGCAGAACGACGGTTCGGTGCTGATTGACGGTAGCGCGAACATCCGTGAACTCAACAAAGCCTTTAACTGGCATTTGCCGGAAGATGAAGCTCGTACCATGAACGGGATGATTCTGGAAGCGCTGGAAGAGATCCCAGCAGCGGGCACGCGGGTGCGCATTGAGCAGTACGATATTGATATCCTGGACGTGCAGGACAATATGATTAAGCAGGTGAAGGTGCTGCCCGTTACGCCACTTCGGGAAAGTATTGCCGAATAAAACGTAGGCCGGGTAAGGCGAATGCCGCCACCCGGCACTACAGATAGCAAATTACGCTTTCGCTTTCGCCACGGTCACCATCGCCGCGCGGATGGTACGGCCGTTCAGGGTGTAACCTTTCTGCATCACGCCCAGCACTTTACCGGCTTCAATCTCTTCAGATTCCACCATCGCAATGGCCTGGTGAACGTTTGGATCCAGCGGCACATCGGTATCCGCAATCACTTCCACGCCAAACTTACGCACCACGTCGAGCATGGATTTCAGCGTCAGTTCGATACCTTCGATCATCGCCGCGTTATCCGGATTCGCTTTGTCAGCCACTTCCAGCGCGCGGTCGAGGCTATCGATCACCGGCAGCAGTTCGTTGACGAATTTCTCCAGCGCAAATTTATGCGCCTTCTCAACGTCCTGCTCGGTGCGACGACGCAGGTTTTCCATTTCCGCCTTGATGCGCAGAACGGTGTCGCGTTCGCGATTCTGTGCTTCTACCAGTTGGGCTTCCAGATTCGCAATTTTTTCATCGCGCGGGTCCACCTGCTCAGCAGATGCGTCTGGCTCTACAGCCTCAACTTCATCGTGCTGTTCCGTGATAATTTCTTCAGGGGCTTGCCCCTCAGGCGTTTTCTGTTCTTTACTACTCATGAATTTCTCCGCGTTTTTCTGCATTCATCTCGCTAACTTCGCTTATTATGGGGATCAGTTTCCTGGATTCAAGGGAACAAGAGAGATTGTCATCATTCATCAGGCACAAGGACCTCCAGAAAATGAATAATCATTTCAGGTGTATTGGGATCGTCGGGCATCCGCGTCACCCTACCGCATTGACGACACATGAAATGTTGTATCGCTGGTTGTGTAGCAAAGGCTATGAAGTGATGGTCGAGCAGCAAATTGCGCAGGAACTGCAGCTGAAGAGCGTCAAAACCGGCACGCTGGCGGAGATTGGCCAACAGGCCGATCTCGCCGTGGTGGTGGGCGGCGATGGCAACATGCTCGGCGCGGCACGCACGCTGGCGCGTTATGACATCAAGGTCATCGGTATCAACCGCGGCAATCTCGGCTTTTTAACCGACCTCGACCCGGACAACGCGCAGCAACAGCTGGCCGACGTGCTGGAAGGTCATTATATCAGCGAAAAACGCTTTTTACTGGAAGCGCAGGTGTGCCAGCAGGACTGCCAGAAGCGCATCAGCACCGCCATCAACGAAGTGGTCCTTCACCCCGGTAAAGTGGCGCACATGATTGAGTTTGAAGTCTATATCGACGAAATCTTTGCCTTCTCCCAGCGTTCTGACGGGCTGATTATCTCCACCCCGACCGGCTCAACCGCCTACTCGCTTTCTGCGGGCGGCCCGATCCTGACGCCCTCTCTGGATGCTATTACGCTAGTGCCGATGTTCCCGCACACGCTCTCCGCGCGCCCGCTGGTGATTAACGGCGACAGCACGATACGTCTGCGCTTCTCGCACCGCCGTAACGACCTGGAGATCAGCTGCGACAGCCAGATCGCGCTGCCAATCCAGGAAGGTGAAGATGTTCTTATTCGCCGGTGTGATTACCACCTGAACTTGATTCACCCGAAAGATTACAGCTATTTCAACACATTAAGCTCGAAGCTTGGCTGGTCAAAAAAATTGTTCTGATTTTGCATCCAGTACTTTACTGTATAAAAAACCAGTTTATACTGTATGTAAACACAGTTATGGTTTTTCATACAGGAAAACATTTATGCTGGCACAACTGACCATCAGCAACTTTGCCATTGTTCGTGAGCTTGAGATCGATTTCCACAGCGGCATGACGGCGATCACCGGCGAAACCGGTGCGGGTAAATCCATTGCCATTGATGCCCTCGGCTTGTGCCTTGGCGGCCGTGCAGAAGGCGACATGGTGCGCATGGGCGCAAACCGTGCCGATCTTTGCGCACGTTTCTCCCTGAAAGATACCCCTGCAGCCCTGCGCTGGCTGGAACAAAATCAGCTCGAAGATGGACGTGAGTGTTTACTTCGCCGCGTGATCAGCAGCGACGGGCGCTCCCGAGGCTTTATCAACGGCACGGCAGTCCCGCTCTCCCAGCTCCGCGAACTCGGCCAGCTGCTTATCCAGATCCACGGTCAGCATGCGCATCAGCAACTCGTCAAACCAGAACAGCAGAAAGCCCTGCTTGATGGCTATGCGGGTGAGTACGCGCTTACTCAACTTATGGCGGAGCACTACCGCCAGTGGCATCAGAGCTGCCGCGAGCTCGCCCAGCACCAGCAGCAAAGCCAGGAGCGCGCCGCGCGTGCGGAGCTGCTGGCGTACCAGCTTAAAGAGCTGAACGAATTCAACCCGCAGGCGGGTGAGTTTGAACAAATTGACGAAGAGTACAAGCGCCTCGCCAACAGCGGCCACCTGCTCTCAACCAGCCAGAATGCCCTCAACATGCTGGCAGATGGCGAAGACGTTAACCTGCAGAGCCAGCTGTACAATGTCCGTCAACTGGTCACCGAACTGGCCGGCATGGACAGTAAGCTTTCTGGCGTACTGGATATGCTGGAAGAGGCCGCGATTCAAATCTCAGAAGCCAGTGACGAACTGCGTCATTATTGTGAACGGCTGGACCTCGACCCGAACCGCCTGTTTGAGCTGGAGCAGCGCCTTTCTCGTCAGATTTCACTGGCGCGCAAGCACCATGTCACGCCGGAAGAACTACCAGGCTATTATCAGTCTCTGCTCGAAGAACAGCAGCAGCTTGACGATCAGGCGGATTCGCAGGAAACCCTCTCTCTGGCCGTGAACCTGCATCATCAGCAGGCGCTGACCACGGCGAAAAAACTGCATGAGATCCGTCAACATTACGCTCAGGAGCTAAGCCAGCACATCACCGACAGCATGCACACGCTGGCGATGCCGCACGGTATATTCACCATTGATGTCCGTTTTGAAGAGAACCACCTGACGGCAGAAGGGGCGGATCGCATCGAGTTCCGCGTCACCACCAACCCGGGGCAGCCGCTGCAGGCAATCTCCAAAGTGGCATCCGGCGGTGAACTGTCGCGTATTGCGCTGGCGATTCAGGTGATTACCGCACGTAAAATGGAAACCCCGGCGCTGATTTTCGATGAAGTGGATGTCGGCATCAGCGGCCCAACGGCGGCAGTGGTGGGTAAACTGCTGCGCCAGCTAGGTGAATCAACGCAGGTGATGTGTGTCACCCACCTGCCGCAGGTCGCGGGCTGTGGTCATCATCACTTTATTGTCAGTAAAGAAACCGACGGCGAAATGACCGAAACGCACATGAAGCCGCTGGATAAACGCGCGCGTCTGCAGGAGCTGGCACGACTGCTCGGCGGCAGTGAAGTCACGCGTAACACGCTCGCGAACGCGAAAGAACTGCTGGCGGCATAAACTTTTTCGGGATCTCAGGGTCATACAGAACAACAAAAACGCCGCCAGACCGGTTTCAAAGTGGGGCAAGGTCTATTATCATCGGCATATTACATATGAGCCGCGTTCTGCTCGGGCCCGAAAAGGAATCAAATCACTATGCGTTGTAAAATGCTGACCGCTGCCGCAGCGGTTCTTCTGATGTTGACCGCAGGCTGTTCCACTCTGGAGAAAGTGGTTTACCGTCCTGACATCAACCAGGGGAACTACCTTACCCCTAACGATGTGTCCAAAATCCGCGTGGGGATGACACAACAGCAGGTCGCTTATGCACTGGGAACCCCGATGATGACCGATCCGTTCGGCACTAACACTTGGTTCTATGTATTCCGTCAGCAGCCAGGCCACGAAAGCGTGACCCAGCAGACCCTGACGCTGACCTTCAGCAGCGCCGGTGTGTTGACCAACATCGACAACAAGCCTGCGCTGACCAAATAATCAGGCGTCAGAAAAGCAAAAAGGTGCTCATTGAGCACCTTTTTTGTTTTGTGTTGATCCCCTCGCCGCTTTAGGGAGAGGAACAGGGTGAGGGGAAGAAGCGCTACTTACCCGCCTTCTCCGCACGCTGACGACGCAGCTCTTTCGGATCGGCAATCAGCGGACGATAAATCTCGACCCGGTCGCCCTCCCTCAGCACATCGCCCAGCTTCACCGGACGGCTGTAAATCCCGATCTTATTCTTCGCCAGGTCGATATCGCTGCGAAGCTCAAGGATGCCGGACGCGCGGATAGCCGCCTCAACGGTGGCACCCTCTTCCAGCATTACGCGCTGTAAGTACTGCTTCTCCGGCAGCGCGTAGACCACCTCTACAGCAATCTTATGCGACACTGTAAACCTCTTTGGCGCGGGTGGTAAACGCCTGAACCATATTTGACGCCAGCTCTTTAAAGATGCGGCCAAACGCCAGCTCAATTAGCTTATTGGTGAACTCAAAGTCCAGATGGAACTCAATGCGGCAGGCGTCAGCGCTCAGTGGCGTAAACTTCCAGCCACCCATCAAGGTTTTAAATGGACCATCCACCAGATGCATCAAAATACTCTGATTGTTAGTCAGCGTATTGCGGGTGGTGAACGTCTTGCTGATCCCCGCTTTGGAGACATCCACCGCCGCTGTCATCTGCGTCGGGCCAGACTCCAGAACGCGGCTCCCGGTACATCCAGGGATAAACTCTGGATAAGACTGAACATCGTTCACTAACTGATACATTTGTTCCGCGCTGTAAGGAACGAGCGCAGTACGGCTAATCTGAGGCATAGCATTTTCCATGGTCACACAACGGACAAATAATAACATTTATCACCTGTTAAAAAAACGCTAAGCCTCATCTCGTGCTAAGATAGCGCGTTAGACCTCACAGGACGCAATGAGGTGACTTTTTGAAATCAGATTACCGACGGCTTTACGACACTTATGACGAAGAAAAAAGCACATAAACCAGGCTCGGCGACCATTGCGCTCAACAAGCGTGCTCGCCACGAGTATTTCATTGAAGAAGAATTCGAAGCTGGCCTTGCGTTGCAGGGCTGGGAAGTAAAATCGCTGCGCGCCGGGAAAGCCAACATCGGCGACAGCTACGTGATCCTTAAAGATGGCGAAGCCTTCCTGTTCGGCGCGAACTTTACGCCGCTGACCGTCGCCTCGTCGCACTACGTATGTGACCCAACGCGCACCCGTAAGCTGCTGCTGAACAAGCGTGAGCTGGAATCCCTCTACGGACGCATCAACCGTGAAGGTTTCACCGTGGTCGCCCTGTCACTGTACTGGAAAAATGCCTGGTGCAAAGTGAAAATTGGCGTCGCGAAAGGTAAAAAACAGCACGACAAACGTACTGACCTGAAAGAACGCGAGTGGCAGTTGGATAAAGCGCGCATTATGAAAAACGCAGGACGTTGATTCTGCACACTTATTGTACTATTCAATAAGTTAGCGTTCCGGGCTGGTATCCAGGAAGTGAAATCTGGTATACTTAGTTCAACACTATTGGGGCTGATTCTGGATTCGACGGGATTTGCGAAACCCAAGGTGCATGCCGAGGGGCGGTTTGCCTCGTTAAAAGCCGCAAAAAAATAGTCGCAAACGACGAAAACTACGCTTTAGCAGCTTAATAACCTGCTCTGAGCCCTCTCTCCCTAGCTTCCGCTCTTAAGACGGGGATCAAAGAGAGGTCAAACCCAAAAGAGATCGCGTGGAAGCCCTGCCTGGGGTTGAAGCGTTAAAACTAATCAGGCTAGTTCGTTAGTGGCGTGTCTGTCCGCAGCTGGCGTGCGAATGTAAAGACAAACTAAGCATGTAGTACCGAGGATGTAGAAATTTCGGACGCGGGTTCAACTCCCGCCAGCTCCACCAAATAAAACAAGGGGTTACGTGAAAACGTAGCCCCTTTTTCTATTCCAATGGCGGCAAAATGGCGACAGGCTTTTGGACTGGCGACAAAAAAACCCGCTTTGAAAGCGGGTTCTTTTTAAAAATTCATGTGCCCTTGCCCATCTTTTCCCGGATGTGGGGGCGCAGAAGAAATCACATTAGGCTTTATGATATGCCTAACAAATGTTTCGTGCGTGACAAAAGTACAACCGCAGTTGATATTTTGGCACTGGTTGTAACGTTCTTTGGTTGTTGCTGATACCTGAAAACTGCTTCTTGTATGTGCTGCCTGGCCGCACTCTGGACAATTCATCATTCCGGTTATCCCACCACTTTTGCCAAAATCACAATAATGATACATCATTATTCAATTTTGAGAACCCATTACTCCATTTCAAGATCATCAATCTTAACTTCAAGCTCCAGAGTCGTAGTGAAACCATTATCTGCACTGACACTATGCGTCAGGGTGGTAATGGTCCATTCGGCATCATCAATGGGCTGTTTAAAGCCGCTCACCTTCACCGGCATTTCGGTATACAGATCAGCCCTTCCCTCTGCGAGCTGCAGGGAGAATGTTGCTACCCCGCGTTGCAGGCGCTCCCACTGCATCTTTGCCGCTCGCTCTGCATTGCTGCGGTTTGCATAAGTTCTGTTGAGTACCAGCACGTTTTCATCCGTCCCAACCAGGTAATCTCCCTGTTTTGCTTCTGGCTCCTTTGCCGCGGTGGTTTTCTTTCGACGGCGCTTAACCTTTGCTGTCTCTTTTTTCTTTGGCTCACGGGTATGGAGCCAGCTGGCAATTACCCCCGTATAGGCATCGCGATCGGCCAGGGTAAAACGATGACCGTCACCAGCCTGGCGGGTGATGGTGATAACCGGCAGCGGCTTACCGCTTGCCGTTCTGCCCTGCCCCTGGCGGATAAACAACAGATTGCCGTCCTTAACTGAGGCTATCGCCCCATACTGTCGCGCCAGCTTCATCAGGAAACTCGCATCGCTCTCGTTGGTCTGGTCAAGATGTTCCACAGGCTTGTCCATCAGGTCCTTTCCCAGCGCCATCTTTAATTTATGCCTGCCCGCGATTTCCTTCACAACATCGCCCACCGTTGTCTGGTGCCAGGACTTTTCACGCCGCGTATTCAGGGTTTCACGGAAATCTGCACTACGCGCGCGGATTGTGAGACGGTCAGGCGCGCCGCTGTGCTCAATCTCATCGACAGTAAACCCCCCTTTCGGAAAAAGCGGCTGACCTTTCCACCCCAGCGCAAACTGAATAATGGCCCCCCGACGCGGTAGAACGATTTGCCCGTCCGAGTCGTCCAGTTCCAGATCAAGCTGGTCCGCTTCAAAGCCCCGGTTATCCGTCAGCGTCAGACTCATCAGGCGCGCATCCAGCACGGTAGTCACATCTTTACCTTCAATGGTGATGCTGAAACCGGGGGTTATGCTGTTCAGGTTCAGGAGATCAGAGCTGAAATTCACTGCAGTAACCCCCCAACCGTATTTTTCATATTGCCTATCGCAGAGGTGGCGGAGTCCTGCAAATTACTGAGCTGATCGCTGAGGCTGCCAAACATATCAGACAGCGATTCATTCACCCGTTTCAGGCTCAGCAAAAATTCGATGCGCCGGGGCATACCGCTCTCAAAAAATTCTGTTTTTGTCTGGCTCAGACTCTCGATCACAAACATGCCGTAAATCGTCCCGCTCCCCTCAATCAAGGGCCAGGCTTTCCCCAGCTCCGCCATCTGCTCCAGCGCCAGCAAAGACAACCTGCCGCCGGTAATCTCCGGCAGCAGAACGCCGGACAGCGTAAGCGAATCGTTATCCGGCCCAAGAAACTGCGTTGTCGGGCGCCGGTTTACCCGGCTGTTAGCTGCGTGCCGCCAGCTGCGCTGATACTGCAGCTCCTGATAGGGTACGGTTCGCAGCATGAATACGTACAACCCCAGCACCATCATCATTATTCGTAACCCCCTCGATCACTGAAATTACTGCGTGTTTTTGCCCTGGCCCTGCGCTCTCGCTCATCAAGCTGCCGGGCCACCTCTCGGGCGATATCCTGCGCGCTTTGCCCTGGCTGGGCGACAATATGAATTGGCGCGCTTATCTCGTACTTAATGACCTGCGGCGGTCTTTCTGCCTTCGCCGACGGCGTCGGTTGCGTCCTGACAGGTACACTGTACGGATGAATTGGCGCGGCTTCTGCCGAGGCAGCCGCCAGGCCCATTACGCCTGCGACCACGGAAGCGAACACCTTCTGGCGCATAGCCATCGGGTCAGCCCTGTTATCCGTGATTTCCGTAATGGCCGGTGCTGGCATGACAGCCGCAGCGATATCAGCCAGCTCCGCAGCACGATCCCGACCAGGACGATTTACCGGGGCGTTAACAATCTCAGGCGGCAGCATCAACCTGCTTTCAGGCCGTTGCTCCGGGCTGGCTGTTACATCACGAACCGGGCTTACCGTTGCCGCCAGTTTCACCAGCTCAGTAGTACGATTGATTACCGGAAGATTTGCCGGACCGTTCACACTATCAGGCGGCAGAACTATCGCGCGTTCAGGATATTGTTTAGCGCTGGCCGGTTCCGTCCGGGAAGGATTGAGCGTTGCCGCCACCCTCGCCAGATCAGCAGTCCGTTTCCTGCCGGTGACATTGGCGGGCCCGTTTACGATCTCTGGGCCATTCTCACCCACGATGCCGAACTGGCCGCGCGGAATGGTACCGCCGCTGTCGTACATGCCAGCAAAACCCATCGGCGGGAATCCGCCAGGCGGCAGCACCACTTTACCGTCTGTGTTTACCGTGGCTGGTTGCTGCCGCGTGACCTGCTCAGGAAGCTTCGCTTTGGCCGCTTCCTTGCTGACAATGCCAAGTTTTTCAAGCAGCCAGGACACGCCCGATTTAAGCGAATCCAGCGGGTGCATGACCATGTTCAGCCCTGCCGCCAGCGCCTCCCCAAACTGCCGCCCCATCGACGCCGCGCTTTGCAGCTCTGCAGAGGTGGATTTAACCGGCGTCAGCAGATCAGTAAACCAGCCCCACAATGCCTGGACCTTGTCACCTATCCACTGGAAAACAGGCTGCAGTGGCTCAAACGCCGCACTGACAGGCGCAGCTGCAGCTTTGAATCCTTCAACCACTCCGCCTAAAAATGCGCTTATCGGCTGCCAGTATTTCCAGACAACCAGCGCCACGCCAGCCAGCGCCGCCACAACGAGCCCTATCGGACTAAGCAGGGCGCCCAGCAATCCAGAAATCCCGTACAGCGCAACGCGAAGGAGGGCCAGCGGGCCGGACGCCAGAAAACGCAGCACGCCACCCGCTGCGGATAACCCCCCGCGCAGCGCGGCCAGCGGATTCATTACCATGCCGATAATGTAGCGAATACCAGACATTCCGCCGCGAAGGACAGCAAGCGGCGCACCGGCCAGCGCTTTCAGCGCATTGCCAGCCAGCCCGGCAGAACGGCGCAGGGCGTTAAGGGGAGACACCAGCAATCCGGCGCTGCTGCCGGATGCAGCCAGGCCACGGCGCAACAGGGAAAGCGGCGCATTTGCCAGCCAGGACAGCGCGCCGCCGGTGCGGGTCACTGCAGACATAACGGAGGGGAGTGTTTTTACACCCAGCACGGACAGGCCAAAACGGATCACCGCCAGCGGCCCCAGCACGGCAGCCACGGCCACCGCCAGCGTGCCGAGCACAACGGTGATCGCAGCTGTGGCTGCAGCCACTTTCATCAGCGTGCCCGCCAGCTGCGGGTTAGCCTCAACCCATCGACGCAGTGCCCCGGTAACGCTTTTGACGTACCCCATGATATCCATCAGCGGCTGGCGTAGGGTTTCACCCAGGCTACTGAAAGCGTTCTGCGCGCCCGTTTTAACAAGCAACCACTGCGCGGAAAGTGAATCCTTATTGATATCGGATTCTTTCTGCATGGAGCCGTTAGCCTCAGTGCCTGAGGTGAGTTTCAGCTGTCGCTGCAGCTCCGGCAGGTTGTTTGCAAGCTTCGCCGCATCGTCGCCAAACTCCTTACCAAATATCATCGTCATGGCGGACAGGCGTTTATCCTGCGGCAGCTTGTTGACCTTTTCCAGCACGCGCTGAATGGTCCCCATTGCGTCCTTTGTCATCTGCTTTTCAATCTCTTCTGGATTGAGTTTCAGCAGATCCATACCTTCCATGAACCGCTTGCTCTGCATGGTCGCAATCGACAGTTCGCGCACCATCGCATTTGATGCGCTGGCGGCAATTTCAGGCGCGGCACCCAGAGACAGGAAGGTGGAACCCAGCGCGGCCGCCTTGCGGAAATCAAGCCGGTCGGCCACACCCCCCATGCGCTGCAGCACATTGATGATATCGCCGCCCTTAGCCATGGCGTTATCGTCCAGGTAGTTCAGGGCATCGCCCAGCTGTTCAATATTACGGGTCGGCACTTTATACAGCTGCGCGATTTTCCCCAGCCCCTCCGCCAGCTCATCAGAGGGCAGCTCGAATGCCGTTGCGGCCTTTGCTGCAGTGGATGCAAAGGCCAGCAGGTCACGCTTCTGGTCTTCGTAAGAATCGTTCTGGTTTGTCACGCCCATGCGGGCGCCACCTTCAACCAGCGCGGCATAGTCGATGGCGCCATTCTCCATCGGCAGCTGTTCACTGGCAGCCTTGATGGCATCCTGCATATCGTAAAACTGTTTTGTGCGATTGCCGTTGTCGTCCCGCAGCCCGTTGACCTGCTTTGCAACGCCTTTCATCGCATCTTCCATGCTGGCATAGCTTTTAACGGCTGCCATCACCGGCGCGCCCATCGCCAGCCCGGCGGCAGTAGTTGTTGCTCCGGCGCCCGCGATACGATCCCGCACCTCAAGGCGCCGCGAATACTGATCGCGTACGGCGTTCATACGGGCCTGCTGCTCGCCCAGGCGCTTAAGGGATTTCTGCTGTCGGTCCATCGCCTGCCGGGTTTCGTCGGCATTCTGCCGCAGCTCCCGCTGCGCACTGCTCAGCTTTTTGGTGTCCAGCCCGGCCTCATTGAGCGCAAGACGCTGACGCTGCACCGACTGACGCAGGCCGTTGTATTTGCTCTGCAGCTCGTTAACGCGGTTTTTTGCCTGCTCCAGCAGACGCGCCTGCGCCGCCGTCGGCCGGTTTGTGGCCGAGAACTGCGTGGCAAGTTTCGCCGCTTCTTCGCGTGCGGCCTTAAGACTGTTGCCGGTGACGGCCAGCTGCGCGCTTGCCTTGCGGAAACCGTCAATACGGCCCGCCCGGGCGTCCAGTTCTTTTAATCTTGCGCGGCTTTGCTGAATGGCGGTAGCCAGCTCTTTAGAACTGGCCTGCGCTGATCGGAATGGGCGGGTGAGCTTATCAACCGCATTTAGAATTACCTGCAAACGCAGGTTAGTGTCACTCATCGCTGGCCCCGCTTCTCTGAATAGCTTTATGCCGCCACTCCAGCACTTCGGTCAGCGGCATAACGTCAGTGACGGACGGCGGCCAGTGAAAAATGGTGGCGATATCAGCCACCAGGTCTTCTACCGTCAGGCTGTCGGCAAACCGGCAAGCACCGATTTCCTCAACAAAAAAGTGACCACCTCAACCGACAGCGCGGTGAGATCGGCGGGGTCCATTTCAGCCATTTCCTGAGCGGTCAGCGCGGGCGTGGAGATGCGGGGAATAATCGTCATCATCGCGCCGACGTCCATATCCATGATCGCCTGCAGACGGGTGCCACGCAGCGCGCCGGACTGCGGCTTGCGCAGCACAATTTCGGCAATTTCGGTTTTACCGCGTTTGATTGGGGTGTCCAGCTGTACGGTTTTTTCAGTCTGTTGTTCGCTCATTGTCATTTCCTGTTAATAAAGTACTGGCGCGGCTGCCCGCGCCTTTAAAGTAGATCAGAGGCCCAGGGCGTTGCGGTGTTCTTCCATCAGGTCCACGCCATCAACGATTTCAATCATGTTGATCACATCAACCTCATAGAGCACCTCGCCGTTAATGGTCAGCTTCGCGTAGCTGTTGGTGCTGCTGACTTTTGTGGTGTTGCTCTCGCCGGTTTTCCATTCGCCGGAATCGACTTCTTTATGTCGCCCGCGCACAACCAGCTCAACGGCCTGCACTTCGCCGGTATCGTCACGCTGAATAGAGCCGGTGAAACGCAGCTGGATGCCGTCAACGGTGGCTTTACCCATCTGCTTGAATAACAGCAGTTCGGTGCCACCGATTGAAAATTCCGTGTCCAGCGCGCCATCATCCAGCCCCAGATCAACATCCGCCGAACCGGGCATACCGCCGCCGCGATACTTTTCAAACTTGCGGCCGAATTTTGGCAGGGTCAGAGACTCAACGATCCCCTGATAGTTATTCCCGTCGTTAAACAGGTTCAGGTGTTTTAACTTGCGTGGTAAAGCCATATTGTCCCCTTACGCGCTGACCTGGCTGGAGAAATCCAGCAGATACTGATCGGTGATGCGCTGGCGCAGCATCAGGTTTTCCAGAGGCGGTACCGGCGTATAGTCGTAATCGATAGTGAGTTTCCCGGCTTTCAGGGAATCTTTATCGTTTACGGACTCATCCAGCCAGCAGTCGGCGCCGATGATGTAGCCCTGCGTTTTCAGGTTGCGCAGTTTGGCGCGAATACCTTCGATAATGTCGCGGGCCAGCGACGGGTTAAGCACGCCATCCACCGTCCACATGTGCGCTTCGGCGATTGTGTCAGCCAGTACCTGCGCGGTGCGGGTGTAGTTTTCAAAGGCAAATAGAGGATCGTCACTGAGGCAGCGGGAGCCCCAGAAGCGGAAACCGTCTTTGCGGATCAGCGTGGTGACATCGTTCTGGTTCAGCAGCCCCGCATCGGTTGCAGGGTCCTGCAAATCCCAGAACACATCAGCAGAAATGCCGGTGACGCCATTCACGCCCACGTTGGACAGCGATTTGTGCCAGCCGGTCTGCTCGTCAATTTTGGCACGCAGGCCAAGCGCGCGGGCTGAGGCGTAAGCCGTCGCGTCTGCATTCAGCACGGTGTCAAAACTGATGAAATCAGGCCAGATAAGCATCCCCTCGCGCTGGCTGAAATTAGCGCGATAGGCAATAGCCTCCTCCACCGTTTTGCAGCCGTAGGCGGACAGATAAGCAAACCCGCGCAGACTCTGCGCCACGCTCAACAGCTCAGTAGCTACCGCCTGCGTATCGTGCCCTGGCACACCCAGAATGCGCGGCTTAACGCCGAGCTGGGACTGCGCAGATAACAGCGCTTTAATGCCTGTTTTTTTACCGTCGGCTGTCACACCGCCAATAATGTTAGAGGTTGTCTCCGCTTCGGTTTCACCCTGTGCAACGCGCACAACTACGGTCACGGGTTTAGCCTGGTCGGCAATTGCATCCAGCGAGCGGGCCAACGTGCCAGATTCGCCTGCTTTACCGCTGGCGGTCAGCACGTCGGTCAGCAGAACAGGCTTATTGAGGGGAAACATGGACGCATCAGCATCATCGCCGGTGCAGACCATGCCCACGATGGCGGTGCTCACCGTGGTGATAGGTCGGGTGCCCTCGTTGATTTCAACAACGCGCACCCCGTGGTGGTAATCCTGAGCCATATGGCAGTCTCTCCGGTTTACAGGGGGTGTGCCTATGTTCTGGTTGATATGCACGCGGCGCACGCGCCAGGCTATGTATAGGGAATGACACAATGGAAGGGGTAAAAAAATCCCCGCAGTTGCGGGGATGGGATTAATCTTCGGGAGGTTCAGGCCAGTTAATATCGGGGGCCTGCGATGTATCCACGCGCGTCAGCAATACGCGGTATTTTCGCCAGGCATCATAGCGGCTCTTTTCTTCATCTGTTGCCATATCTAGATCAACAGCATCCTGCAGGGGTTCGATTTTGGCAGCGGCGCTTTTAATGAGTTCTGCTTTTGTTGCTGTAGCTTCGGCAATTACTGCAGCTGCTTTCGCCGCCTCATCTGTTACCCATCGCTCACCGTTCCACTTATCATATGGTGTCGATGGCGGGTATATAGTGGTATCAGCAGGATAATCGCCCGGCACGGTAATTTGCTGCTCCGCCCCGGTTCTGATATTCCAGACGGTTTCACCGCGATGATCCGCCAGATACTCCCATCCGGTCAGTTGACTGTTCCGGCAGACAACATAACCTTTTTTTGCTGCCAGTGGCTTGTCCGTACACGCATTTGCAGGAATGCTGACGCCCACCGGAATAAACTCCGTTGTTTGTGAGAAATAAACCCGCGTCAGACTGTCATAATTAAACACAACAACCTCACCAGCCACGACGGCAAATCCATTTTCTATAACTGCGCTTTGCATTATGCGGCCCTCACGATGTAGTTAAATGCCACGTTGCATGGCGCGGTTTCGTTCTGGCCCTCATCGGATAAATACACGCCACTGCTCCCCGAATAAGCAAAATAAACGGTCGCTGAACTCTTACGATAAGATTCATGAACAGCAGGAGTTTCGCCCCCGTCACCATTACCAAACAATAACGCGTGTGTGTGCTTCCTCAACTTATCAGCAGCATACGATAGAATAGCGCGGCCACTATCCAGCCCCCGCCCATCGTCCCAGCCGCGAATAAACACGCCGCGCAAATCAGGAAGTTTTAGCCCCGGATACGCCTGTGCCAGCTTCGGATACTGCGCAGCAGTAAAGGCTGCACCATTGCACTTCAGCCAGCCAGCGGGAGCTGTAGTAAGAGGCCATGGAACAGGCACACCAACTGGCAAAGCGGAGCCTGCCCCCAGACCAAGGTTATTCAGAAACGCGGAAATATCTGCAATATCTGCGCCATTAGCTGATTTATCCATTTTCCCGGCAAGCGCATTGGTCATGGTGGTGGCAAAGTTCGGATCGTTGCCTAGTGCTTTAGCCAGTTCGTTCAGCGTATCCAGCGCGCCAGGCGATGAGTCCACCAGTGCCGCAATCGCTACCTGCACAAAGGCCGTGGTTGCAAGCTGCGTGGAATTATTGCCTGCCTCAGCCGTCGGCGCTTTTGGCGTGCCGGTGAATGTCGGACTGGCTTTCGGCGCATACTGCGTATGGGGATCGCTGGCGGCGGTATGCTTTGCCATCAAATCATCCACATACACCTTCAACTCCAGCACCTTGTCATCCACGTATTTGCGGGTTGCCAGCACCACTGCGGGGTCAATTTTCAGGGTGATATTATCGGTACTGCTGGTAATCAGCACCATGCGCACGGTCTGCGTGCGTCCGCTCCCCTCCGCCAGCTGCGGCTTGTAGCTCTCAGGGCAATTGCCGACGGCAATCAGCGCGCCGGTTTCATCGAACAGACCGACCTCACGAATCCACCAACCGCCCTCAGTTTCGGGGATCACCTGCTCAGCAATAATCTGGCTGCTGTTCTGCGGATCGATATACAGCATATTCAATGCCGCACGGCGCTTTTCAGCAACCAGCGCTGTCTGCTGCGCGCTGGGCGTTGGTAACACGCCGCCACCGTCGCCCACCGCCATCTGGGTAATTTTCAACGGCACACCGAGCGCGGCGGCGCTTGCCAGTTTCGCCGCGCCGATATCCGTCAGCAGGGTATAAAATTTTGCGCTCATGGGTTCACTCTCATTGTGTCAATAACATGGACCGCCCCGCCCTCGTAGGCAGAACCACCGGAAATGATGGTTTCGTTGATATACGGGTAAATCGTGATTTCTTCGCCGCTGTAAGTGGCAGCCCCCACAAATTTGGGTCCGCTCGTCTGCAGATTTATGGACATGCCGATCAGATGCCTGCTGCAGGGTTTGGCGTCACCGATCAGGCGCTCCAGCTCCAGATAGGTTTCCTCTGTTATGCCCTGGTCCTGCACTCCAATATCCAGGCGAAACGTGCCCGGCGCCTCACCGGTCTGCCACCATTCAATGATGCGGATCAGAAAGCCGAACGGCTCCACCACACGCCGCACAGCGCTGGTTGTGCCCTTGTGCTGATGGATATAGAACGCATCCTGCACCACGCGGCGCTTCACGCTCTCCGCCCATCCTTCGTCCCAGCGATCAACCGAAAAGGCCCACGCCAGATACGGCAGAAACTTGACCGGGCATGTTGCCGGGTTCCATAAATCGCGCAGCGGCACCTGCAGATCGGAAATTCCGCTGCAGGTCTGCGCCAGGCGGCGCTCAAGCGGCGATGAACCAGGAGGAAGCAGACTATTCATCCGTCCCCCCGTTGGTTACGCTCCATTCCGTACATGAAGCGGCTTGTGTCTTATCCAGCACCACATCAGCGAGCGGCGAGGCCAGCTCAACACGCTGCACACCTTCAACATGCAGCGCGGCATAAATAGCACTGCGGCGAATATCACGCCCCAGCCTCGTCTGGCTGGCGATATATTTCTGCAGGCTGGCTTTTGCCGCCTCCATCACCGGCTCAGCTTCTGGCCCTGGGTAAAGAAAAATCGTCGCATCCACGCTGTACGGAATAATTTCAGCGCTGCGCACCGTCAGACGGTCAGCAACCGGCCGCACGTTCTCACTGTTAAGCGCCTGTTCAACCACCGCCAGCAGATCCGCCGCTGCCGTTCCGTCGCCCTCACGGCTCAGCACGGTAAGCACCACCTCCGCCGGTGCCGGGCTGGTTGCGCTGGCGTCAGCCACTCGCCCGTCAGCGCTTTTAGCGTGAAACTCGTAGGCCGCCGTCGGCCCCGCAACGGACAGCCCCTCAAATGCAGCAGGAACACGCAGGCGCAGCGCCTCATCACTTTCCATTACCGCTGCGACCGGCGGCACCGCGTCGTTATCCCCAGGTGTAACCGTCAGCCGTTTCACGTTGTAGTTGGCCGCCATCTGATCGAGGTCGCCGCCAATGGCATAAGCCACCATGACCGCCTGCGCGGCCTCGTTAATGCGCTGGCGCAGGAGGATTTCACGATACGCATTTTCCTGCAGGAGCTTGGTTACAGGTTCAGACTCCAGCTCAAGCGTGCGCCTTACCGCGTCCTGCTCGTCTGCCGGATAAAGGGCTACAAACGCAGCTTTCCGTTCGTTTAACAGCGTTTCAAAATCCGGCACATCCACTATCTGCGGGGCGGGCAGCTGGGAAAGGTCAATGACTGCCATTGTCTGCTCCTGTTGATACCGAAAGTGAAACCGGTGCGCCGTTATCACGCTGCCCGGTAAGCTCAACCACCATCGAACCATCAAAACTGCTGTTTATGGTGATGGAATCCAGGGTAAGCCGTGGCTCCCAGCGACTCAGAGCCACATAGACCGCAGACATAACCTGCAGGCGCAGCGCCGGGTTCTGCGGCTGGTCTATCAGTTCAGACAGAAGCGAGCCGTATTCCCGCCGGGCAATGCGGCTCCCCTGTGGAGTCAGCAGAATATCCCGGACCGACTGGCGCAGGTGGTCCGTGTCGGTAATGGTCCTGCCGTTGCCCTGACTCATGCCGATATAAAGCGTCATACCGGTCCTCCCGATGTATCACCGCCGGACTCAACGCCGGTATGACCGTGTTTATCAACTACTATCCCGTTAGAACTCATGGCGCCGCCGCCCTGGGTGACGCCACCATTGATTACCACCTCGCTGTTTATGCGCGTGTTGCTTGCTTCCACCACAAATTCCCCCGTTTTCAGGGTTATGTTATCTGCAGCCTCGATCACCATGGATTTGATACCCCGCACATGCCAGCGGCCGGTCGCGGGTTCATATTCAAACCAGCCACCGTCCGGATATTCCGTTACGCAGCCGTCCACTGAGTCCGACGGCGGCGCGAACTGGTTGGAATAGATCGCAGGTAAGGCAAAAGCGGTTTCCAGATTGCCGCCCATACTCAGCACCACCACCTGCTCATCCGGCGACGGGCACCACCATGTACGGGCACCGCCTGCGCGCAGTGTCAGCCAGTTAATCCAGTTGGTTTCAAGCTCGCCCACCCTCACCCGGCACAGCCAGTTTTCCCGGTCCACTTCGGTTACGGTGCCGGTGCGGATCAGGTTGGTGATAAGGCGCATGATTTCGGTTAGTTGTGCGTTCATGTGTTAAGAGTGGCAACTTACTAATTGCAATGCGAAACAAGCTACTTGTTTCTCGTATGACACAATGAAATACTGAAATCTAAAAAAAGGAGGAAATTCTATGAGCAACTATGTTTTTGAGTGTGCGAGTGGTAAATATGGTTTTTTTAGGATGGACACTACAAATGATAGATATTACATATTAATAAACGCAGGAATATTCGATGACTTTGAACTATTAGAAGGAGTTTTGAGCAATCGTCAGGACTATGAAAATAGGTCACCTGATACTTTAGGTTGGTTAACCAATACTGACCCAACAGAAAGGTTATTGAGCATTATTCTGTGGCATGACTCAATGCAAAACAGAGATATTACAAAATTAATACCTAACACTAACCCAGGTAAGTTTTATAAAAGATCAATTAGAGGGCTTTACTACAACACCAAAAACTGCACCACTGAAATTTACAATCGCAGTGCAAAGCTCGATGAGATAAGGTCCTTCCATAGTATATATAATTTATTAACGAGTCTCTTCGACTTTATTGAACCTGAACAACAAAACCTGACAACATATGGAAATAAAATAAGAGAAGGCTTGATCATTGGCTGCACCGAGGTCGAATACCTTCTCAAGAAAACCTTACTTGATAATAACTACACCAATTCAGCACGAATGACTATGAATGATTACGTTAAAACACTACCTTATTTGAAACTCGAACAGTACTCTGTAAAACTTAAAATGTTCCCTGACCTTGGCTCGTTTCAGCCATTTGCTAACTGGTCACCTACACAACCAACACGAAGTTTAAACTGGTATGATTCATATAATGCCGTAAAACATGACAGAGGTAGTAATAAAAGTCGCGCCACTCTTGAAATGCTCATAAACTCTGTTGCTGCAATTCATATCATTC
This sequence comes from Enterobacter cloacae complex sp. P27C, assembly GCF_014895705.1. Lineage (NCBI taxonomy): Bacteria > Pseudomonadati > Pseudomonadota > Gammaproteobacteria > Enterobacterales > Enterobacteriaceae > Enterobacter > Enterobacter cloacae complex sp. P27C. The sequence goes on along the minus strand of NZ_JADBQB010000006.1, from coordinate 384,976 downwards.
TGGAAGCTCACTATGGTGAACATTTATTTGACTCACCAATGCGTTCTAATTACGAAAGTATATTTCAAACAGTAACATACCCAACATGGCACTTAAATGAATTACCAATGCCTCTGCTTGGTACCAATCAACCATGGGATGGTGCGTTGCAGATAACGTTTTAATAAAACTTGCTCTTTATAATAGACTTTCTCTGCGCTGGTTCAATAAGTTAGCCAGCGTAAAATAGCATCACTAAGAAGATGCACTTGGTATGAATTTATCCCTAATAGCCGTCTCTCAGCATAATGCACTTTTGGGCCGTTGCGTCTGACTCGATCACGCAGACCATAATGGTGAACACGGGCGATGCGCTGGACTTTCCCATCAAACTGCACGCTGGCAGATTCCGCAGTGGCTGCGGTTTTCAGGTATTTAGTGGTGCGCAATTTGGCGAACATCTGGCGCTTGATGCGCCCCTTTTTACTTCTGGCCGTCACCCGACGCGGCTCAAAGGCGGTGCCGTCCGGATTGCGCTGCAGCCTGATATTTTGCTGTTGCGACCGGCGCAGCTCCTGCGCCAGCTGTCGCATCATACGGTTGCGGGCTACCGGTTCCAGATTCGCCAGCATGGCCGCCAGCCAGTCATCCACCCTCTGCAGGTCATCCACGTTTCACCGTCCACATTTCTTCGGGTACGTCGGGTTCCGACACCGCTTCAACGCTCGATACGGTGCCGTCAGTGTTTACAATCACGCGCTCCGTGAGCTGCAGATTGAGGCTGATATCACACAGATCGTTGCTCAGGATATCGACGTCAAAGGTAAAAAGTTTTTCGCGCAGCTCCGGGTTGTTGATAGCGTCGGGTTGATTGGTCATTAACCAGAGCAGCACGGGCGCCATCACTAAATTCTGGTTGCCGCTAAAGTCTTCAATCACCACGTTCAGGGTGTAGCGATATTCCCATGACATTGAACGGGCGCCGGTTGCGACCAGCGAACCGTTATCAACAAAAAGGTGCAGTTTGTCCGGGTTGTCACGGACATACGCCATCGATTTATTCAGGGCGTTGCGTAAGGACTGCGGCTTGTTCACTGTCTCGCTCCTGACACGCTATGATCGTGTCCACTTTGTCGGCACATACCGCCCAGGCGGCCTCAGTCTCATCTAGCACCTGGTTCAAATCCCCATTACTGCGCGGCGCTGACCTGTCCAGGCGGCATTGCGTCACTTTTGGACAACCACTCACGGTAAGCTGCACCTCCGGCGAGGGCCGGGCGGTCCCGCAGCCGGATAATGTCAGCAGGCAAAGGAGTGTCAGCCCAGCGGCGTAAATCCTCGTTTTCACGTTTTAACTCCTCGATCCGGCGCTGGCGACTCCGCAACAGCGCGGAAGTCTCCTCCGCTGCAGCATAAAGTTGCGTCTGCGCCCGGCTGTTGGTTTCGGTAAGAATGGACAGGCTGATGAGCTGGCTGTTTTTCTTCGCCAGCTCCTGCTTGTTCTTTTTAAGCGCCTCAGCCTGCGTCCCGATGGTGTGATCGGCATTGTTAAGCCGCCATGACTGCCAGCCCAGCAATGCCAGCACCAGTGCCAGGATCACCGCCAGCGCGCGCGTCATGCCCCTGCCCCTTTAAGACACCAGGCAAGCTCACGGGCGCGCCTGTTTTCCAGCCCTTTACTCCTTTGACCATTTACATAAATCCAGCGGGGGAGCTGGTTGCACGCCTGCCACCATTGCTGGCGATTGATGTAAGAAACCATTGTTGACCGGCAGATTGCCCCCGTTCCGACATTGAAACCGATACTTATCAGCGCATCGTAAACATGCTGAGGTGGCTTAACCTGCAGGCAGGCTTCAATCCTTTTTTCCGTCAGCAACACGTTATTAATCAGCCCCTGCGCGGCCTGTCGCTCCGTTATGATTTTGCCCGGCACTACCCCGGACGTATTGCCGATCCCGTCAGTCCAGACCCCGGCGCTGCACTGGTATGGCTGCAGGCGGCACCCTTCGAAATCAGCAATCAGTTTCAGCCCCTCGACGGAGGTATGAAGCGACTGAAAGCCCGGCAGCGTGGCGGCAATCGCCAGCACCGCGCCGACCAGGCAACGCTTAACGATTGAAGGACTCATATTCCCCCCTGGATATTCTGCCGTCCCGCAGCAGCTGGTAGGCTTTCCAGCGTAAATAACAGGTCACCGCTGCAGTAATAATCCCCAGCGCAAGACCGGTGATGGTCGATACATCTTTAAGAGACAAATCGCCGAGCCATGCCAGAAGCAGGGCAACGCAGTAAGTGATAAAGGCGCTGATTCGTTCAAGCGTCATAGTTCAGTCCCATAACTGGACAGTCTGCGCAGTGGTTGACGCCGTAATGTCCGGCAGCTCCACCTGCAGCCCGTGCGGTAAAAAGGGGCCATATTCAGCCAGCCCCGGATTCGCCTGCAGCACCTGTTCAGTGACTCCCTGCGTGCGCCCGTAATGGCGCCAGCAGAGTGCGTCCACCGTGTCATACTGATGCGCACGCACTTTCATCAAATCAGCTCCACCGTCATATGCGGCATATCGCGCAGGCGGGACTCCGCCCAGCGCACATCGCGCCACAGCTCGCCTAAGGTTGTTTCGATATCTTCAGCTTTCTTGCTTCCGTCGCCGGTTGCGTCAAAATCGCGATAGCGCTCAACCAGGTTTGCTTTTGCCCAGCAAAACACCGCACGGCGATACAGCATGAGCCGCTGGCTTTCGCCGTCAATCACATCAGCAGGGACGTCGGCCAGGCTCGCATACCCCTGCGCCCGTTGTTTCTCGCGGAACTCATAAAGATCGGCGTTAACTTCAGCAATCGCTGTCAGCAACGCCAGACGCAGGCGTGGATCGGTGACACTCCCATCCATGCGCATATCACGGCGGAACTCTGAAACCCTGACATCAGGCCAGAAACTGGTGTTTTTAATAACGTCCTGGGTACTTTCCCCGGCCTGTTCCGGCGAAACGAATTGCATATTTCTGGCACTCCCAAATAGTTGGGCGGTGGACGGGGTTTTGACACGGCATAAAGCCTGTCGCCACCCCGTGCCGCCCCGCGCGTTGGCACGATTCGTTAAGCCGACATTGCCTGTCGCAATCGGCTTTCAAGCTTGTTGATTTCGGTTTTGACGCCAGAACTGTTATCCAGCTGCAGGGCACGCTTCAGATGGTTAAGTGCCGCCACTGCCTGATCGTTATCCCGAAGCGCGTAGCCCATCGCCTTATGAAGTCGGGCGCGGGACTGATCCGGCATATCCTGACCTTCAACGATATCGAGCACCTGGGTAAGAATGGCGGCACTGAATGATTCACCGGCAGAAAAAGCGCGCATTGCCGCGTCGGCAAACTCTTCCGCAACAGCGGTCCCGCAGGTCCGGTTGAATCGCTGCGGCAGGACCCAGCCGTGTTTAATGGCATGACGGGCAATGTCCAGCGCGCCGGTATAGTCTCCGGCATCAATGCGCCAGATCATGACGTACATCGCCACATCGTCCTGGCCTGACGCGTCAGCATCCAGTAAACCGGCAATCCATGAGGCATAAGCGGGAAGAAGCTCACGTTTGAGCTGAGCCTTGCGCTCATTTGACTGGACGGTTTTAAGGCGCCTGCGGTGTTCTGTCAGCTGTAACAGCATCTGGTTGTAGCCCGTCAGGCTGGCATTACTGCCGCCCTGCCGGGCGGCATCCTGTGCCTGTACATACTGAGTGTGAGCACGGAACGGATTCATTTATCACGCTCCGGCGCCAGCACCGCCAGCTGCCTGCGCATCAAGCGCGCCTTTCACCGCTGCCGTGACGATTTCCTGGATGATTTCAGTTGTCAGCGCTGGGCTGGCATTGCCACCTGCCTGCACGGGCAACAGTTCGATGTTCTCAACCAGGCAAACGCCGTCGTAATCTTCGACAACATACGCCTCGTTAACGGACTCGAAGTTCTCCACGCGGTCACGCTTCGGATTGTCGATGACCGAACGGCGGCGGGAGCCTGATTGCCAGTAAATAGACAGGTTATCCAGGCGGGTGATCAGCATGGCATTCGCCGGGAAGAACGGCGCACGAACGGCCGGGAGGTTGCCGATACGCTTCTGGCTGACGATAAGATCTGCCGCCAGCGTTTCGCTGTTTGGCTGGTCACGGTTGACGATCGGGAAATATTTATCCGCCAGTAACTGGCGCCCGACGATAACCACAAGCTCCGTATCTTCCTGATACCACGGCGCGATTTTCTCATTCACGGCGCCCATAACCAGCGCGTCCAGATTCAGGAAATCACCGCCTTTACCGACACGGATAGTCTGAGAAATAACCTCGCCTTCGGACACGATCTTATCCATCACCTGAACGGGTTTCTCCTGGCGGATTTTTTCCAGCCAGCCGATATTCACATCCTGCAGCAGTGGATAGGTCGCGCGGTCTGACGTTTTTTCACGCTTCACGCCGTTGAAGCCGATCATGATGCGGTCAAGAGCCTGGCGGGTAATGATGGCGTCACGGATGCGCGTCTGGAAGTCCTGGAATTTGGCCCATAAATCCAGCTTCGCATAGGGCAGCGCCGTATCAGAGTTAGTCTGGGTACACTTGTACCCTTCACCGTCGATGTAAGTCGGATCAACGGGTTCACGGTCTTTCTGGGTGGTATCAGTATTTCCGGCAATACTGGAACCAATACCCAGCCCCAGACGCTCGCCGGACTGCTCATCAACCGGGATAATGTTGATTTTCTGCAGGAACGAGGAAGACTCCTGGATTTTCGTTTCCAGCGTCTGCGCCACTGACGGCTCAGCCGTATATTTCGAGGCGATATCGCTCACAGATACGCCGTTGAGCTTGGCGAGCTGCGTCAGATAACCGTTAAATTTAAAGCGAGTCTCTTTTTTCATTGTGCTTTTGCTCCGTCAGCAATCGGTGGTTTGTTCTGCGCCGTTATTGCCGGTCGCATTAGGGCGGCGTTCGCTGCGGCTGTCCTGAGCGGAAAGCTGCTCACGCAGGGTGGAGAGTGCGCTGGTTGTCTCTTTAACAACCTTTTGCATATCGCTCAGCTTGTTGCTGAAATCGGTCTGATGGGTGCTGACCTGCTCCGCCAGCGTCTGATGCTCACGCGCGATGGTTTCAACAGCCTGATTCACATCAGCAAATCGGGCGTTATCATCGGCGCCTTTGCGGGACAGCAGCTCTTTCACGCGCGTAAACAGACTGGTTTTTTCCGGCACGTCCTCAAACTCGATCAGCGTTTCAACAGCAGCGGTAAACAGGTTGTCTTTGTCCAGCTTGCGGCGCGCCAGGGGGTTATGTTCTGCGCTGGCGCTGAACTGCAGCATTTCAGTGCCGAGGCTTGCCGGATCGTCAGTAATCGCCAGGCCAACCAGATAAGCGGAGCCGGTATCGGCAAAGCTGGTGTTAACTTCCATTGAGGTGAAAAGCTTCTGCCAGTTGCTGGTCATCGTGACCAGATCGTCAGTCGGGGCAATCCAGCCATACAGCGCCATTTTCCCGGATAATGCCCCTTCGGTGATTTCTTCCGCTTCCAGCTTTTCCACCATGCCAAAACGACGGAAAGGCCCATCAGGGGTGAAGCCCTTGATGTGTTCCATATTGATCAGCGCGGTGTATACCTGCGGGTTATAGCTCGCTGCCATCTGGGTGAGCCATTCACGCTCAATAACGCGCCCGTCAGTAGTGGCCCCTTCGACCCCAATACGAAAACGCTTAGATTTTTTTGCCATCGCTCCGGCTCCGGTTAGTTAGTTCGTAACACGTTCAGAGCCTTATGTTTGCGGTGATGGGCGCGTGTAAACAACGCGTTGGGCTTGTGCGAACTCCCACACAATGCGAAGCCGGGGAAAGTGCTGATTTGAGGCCGTATGTTTGTGCCATGACAACACTAACCCCCGCAGACCTCGATCCCCGTCGTCAGGCAATGCTGATGTACTTTCAGGGATACCGCGTAGCCCGCATTGCTGAAATGCTGGGCGAGAAAGTTGCAACCGTTCACAGCTGGAAAAAACGCGATAAGTGGGGCGAATATGGCCCACTGGATCAGATGCAGCTCACCACCGCCGCACGTTACTGCCAGCTCGTCATGAAGGAGCAGAAGGAAGGAAAGGATTTTAAAGAAATTGACCTTCTGGCGCGTCAGTCCGAACGACAGGCCAGAATCGGCAAATTTAACAATGGCGGGAATGAAGCAGACCTGAATCCGAACGTGGCGAACCGCAATAAAGGTCCGCGCAAGCCGCCGGAAAAAAACCTGTTTACCGACGAGCAGATCGAAAAGCTGGAAGAGATTTTCCGCGCCGGTATGTTCGAGTACCAGCGCCACTGGTGGGACGCTGGCATCAAGCACCGTATCCGCAACCTCTTAAAGTCACGCCAGATCGGTGCAACCTACTATTTCGCCCGTGAAGCGTTAATAGACGCGCTCACCACGGGGCGAAATCAAATCTTTCTGTCAGCGAGTAAAGCGCAGGCGCACGTTTTTAAACAGTACATCATCGACTTCGCAAAAGAGGTGGACGTTGAACTGAAAGGCGATCCGATGGTGCTGCCTAACGGCGCGTGTCTTTACTTCCTCGGTACAAATGCCCGTACCGCGCAGAGCTATCACGGCAATCTGTATCTTGATGAGTATTTCTGGATACCGAAATTCCAGGAGCTGCGCAAGGTGGCCTCCGGTATGGCGCTGCACAAAAAATGGCGTCAGACCTATTTCTCAACACCTTCCAGCCTGACGCACAGCGCCTACCCGTTCTGGTCTGGTGCCCTATTCAATAAAGGGCGCCCGAAAGCCGACAGGGTAGAATTTGACCTTTCTCACAGTAGCCTGGCGCACGGCGTTTTATGTCCTGACGGCCAGTACCGCCAGATAGTCACCATCGAAGATGCAGTAAACGGCGGGTGTAACCTTTTCGACCTGGACCAGCTGCGCCTGGAGTACAGCCCGGACGAATACAACAACCTGCTGATGTGTCTGTTTGTTGACGACCTGGCGTCCGTGTTCCCGCTGGCGTTGCTGCAGTCCTGCATGGTTGACAGCTGGGACGTGTGGGACGATTTCGAACCGCTTTTACTGCGGCCGTTTGCATACCACCCGGTCTGGATCGGCTATGACCCGGCAAAAGGAACGCAGAACGGTGACAGCGCCGGTTGCGTTGTCATTGCGCCTCCCGTCGTCCCCGGCGGTAAATTCCGTATCCTTGAGCGTCACCAGTGGCGCGGGATGGACTTTCGCGCCCAGGCCTCAGCGATTGAGGAAATCACCAGACGCTACAACGTGACCTACATCGGCATTGACTCGACCGGCGTTGGCGATGGCGTTTACAAAACGGTTAAGCAGTTCTTCCCTGCCGCGCGTGAGTTTGTCTACAACCCGACCGTTAAAAATGCCCTGGTGCTTAAAGCCTACGACATCATCAGCGGGCGCCGTCTGGAATTTGACGCGGGGATGCTGGATATCGCGCAGTCCTTTATGTCCATTCGCCGTTCAACCACCGCCAGCGGCAACCGGCCAACCTATGAAGCAGCCCGCACAGAAGAAGCCAGCCACGCGGATTTAGCCTGGGCAACCATGCACGCACTTTATAACGAACCACTGGCAGGAGCTTCCGCCAGTACCAGCAACATCGTGGAGATTTTTTAATGGCTAACCGCAAAAACCGCAGCAAGGCACCGCGCGGCCAGACCGCCACCGATACGGCCAACATGGTCAGTAATGCACATGCGGAGGAGTTTACGTTTGGCGATCCGATCCCCGTGATGGACCGCCGGGAGTTATTTGATTACCTGGAGTGCGTGCAGGTGGACCGCTGGTACGAACCACCGATCAGCATGGATGGCCTGGCGCGAACTTACCGCGCCGCCGTGCATCACTCCAGCGCTATTCAGGTAAAACGCAATATTCTTAGCAGTACCTTCATCCCTCACCGCTGGCTGTCTAAACAAGCCTTTTCCCGGTTCGCCCAGGACTTTCTGGTATTCGGTAATGCCTATCTGGAAAAACGCATGAACCGGTTAGGGCAGATCATGGAGCTGCGCGCCTCACTTGCCAAATATACCCGTCGTGGCATTGACCCGGACACCTACTGGTTTGCGCAGTATGGCTACAACTCACAGCCCTATCAGTTCGATGAGGGAAGCGTGTTTCACCTGATGGAACCCGACGTTAACCAGGAGCTTTACGGGATGCCGGAATACCTCTCCGCCATTCCCTCCGCCCTGCTGAATGAATCGGCCACGCTGTTTCGCCGTAAATATTACCTTAACGGTAGCCATGCAGGTTTCATCATGTACATGAGCGACCCCGCCGCCGATCAGAAAGACGTGGACAACATACGCGAAGCACTTAAAAAATCGAAAGGGCCAGGCAACTTCCGCAACCTGTTTATGTACAGCCCGAACGGCAAGAAAGACGGCATTCAGATCATCCCGCTGTCAGAAGTCGCAGCGAAAGATGAGTTTCTTAACATCAAGAATGTGAGCCGTGATGACATGCTGGCAGCTCACCGCGTGCCGCCGCAGCTGATGGGGATTATTCCCACGAATACCGGCGGGTTTGGCGATGTCGAAAAAGCGGCGCGCGTTTTCGTTCGCAACGAACTTACCCCCCTGCAGGGCCGTATCACAGAAGTTAACGAGTGGCTGGGTGATGAGGTGATACGCTTTGACCCCTACCTGACCGATGCAGACTGACGCTCAGCCGACCAACCTTTGATATCAACCGCCCTTCTCCGGGCGGTTTTTTTATTCCCTTACGCCCTGCCCCACCATCAGAGCGCCTCAGCGCCTCGCTGAGCACTCCTGTGCTTTTGCCACCTGGCAACGCAGCGCCTCACCACGACGCAGGCGCGCACGACCAGCTCCAAAAAATGACCATGCCTGCCCGACATTGAGGCGCAAAAACCACGACTAACCCCAAAACCGCGCGCTCGTAGCCCCGCCACGCCTGCCCGCTTTGCGTAGTGGTTTTCATGCACCTGCAGGACATAAGCAAAAGCCCGCCATAGCTGGCGGTCCTAAGCAAACGAGAGCATCAAACGATCATGCGATTTTGCACGATTTCATGCGGCTAATGATGTTTTTACACTTGATCCATTATGCTACCCTAAACCTAATCCCCACACTTGTTAAAGGACTGCAAATGGAACTCGTTGAACTAAAAGCTCTGCTAGAAAAAGAAGCTGACGCGAAGAGAAGAGCTGATTTACTCGCTCAGTTAGAAGTTTCTAAACAGAATGCAGAAGAACAAATACGCACTGAGCAAAAAGACGTAGATTTCGAGACGAAGGAGTTTACCGTCGAGTTACTGGTAAATAAGTATCACAGCGGTTTGGAAGATGATACTAACGAACTTTTTGTTCCTGACTACCAAAGGGACTTCGTCTGGAGCGAAAAAAGACAATCACGTTTAATTGAATCCTTAATTCTCGGATTTCCTATTCCGTACATTTTCACCGCTGATGTTCTTTCAGAAGACCCTGAACTGGATGGTAGGATCGAGATTGTAGATGGTTCGCAACGTGTCAGAACCATCCATGCTTTCATTCATAATGAGTTAACCTTACAAGATTTGAAATCTTTAGATTCTCTGAATGGTTTTACTTTCCAAGACTTGCCACTATCTAGACAGCGTCGCTTTATGCGCATACCTGTAAGGGTGATTGAATTAAGCTCAAAATGCAACGAGGAGACACGCCGAGACCTTTTTGAAAGAATTAACTCAGGTAGCGACATTCTTAAGGATATGGAAGTCAGAAAAGGCTCAGAACTTGGTTCAACTTCACTTTATACGCAGGTTATTAAGCCTTGCTCTGCCATTCCTCTATTTAAAGATTTAGCTCCATTATCTGAAGCAAAAGAAAAACGTGATGAACGTTTAGAATTCGCACTACGCTTTTTTGCATATTTAGAGAACTATGAGAACTTTGATCACTCAGTCCGTGATTTTCTCAATGATTACATGCGGGAAAATGGAGAGGTAGACTCTCACAAACAGGATTCTATGAAAGAAGAATTCACCAGAATGTTAAACTTCGTAAATGAGTACTTCCCCGCAGGTTTCAAAAAAACAGTTACTGCGAAGTCCACCCCCAGGGTCAGATATGAGTCCTTAGCAGTAGGTGTCGCATTAGCATTAAGAGAAGATTCTACACTCGTGCCTCAGAATCTTGACTGGTTAAGTTCTGACGAATTCAAAATATTAACAACCTCTGACGGTGCGAATAGCCGAGTAAAAGTAAAAGAGCGAATTGAGTATGTGCGTGATAAATTGTTAGAGGTTTAACATGGAAAGTTTTCGCGAGGACTTTGATATTAGGTCAGGAGAAATACTGGCCTATTTAGATCTTTTGAGGTTCATTGAGCATGCAGGTTCTGAATTGGTTTCAACAGAAGACCCTGAAAACAAATTCAATATTACTTCAGAATCTCGTAAAACTTTAAAGGGCGCGGTATACATTCTTTTATATAATTTAATTGAATCCACTATGAGGGAAGCGATTTGTTTTATTCATGATTCCTTGCATGATAAAAACGTTCAATTTGACAATCTCAAAAAAAACCTGCGCACTGAAATAGTTAAACGTTTAAAAAGCGATTCTGTAGGCGTGGAAAATTTCATAAATGGTCTTACGAAAGGTATATCCTGTGGAATTTCTTATGGTACTTTTAATAAGAAAAAATTATTTTCAGGGAATATAGATCGTGATGAAATAAAGGAAAAAGCCACAATCTACGGTTTTTCTACATCATCTGATTACATTCATACTAAGCATGGAGAAAAACTAAGCACAATTAAACAGCATCGTAACGATCTTGCGCATGGTAACGTTTCATTTTCCGAAATAGGCAAAAACGTATCGTATCAAGATTTAGAAAATGTTTCATTGGAAGTAATTGCATATCTTGACGCCATAGCAACCAATATTGAAGATTATATTCATTCCGATGGTTACTTAGCATCCTAATAAAAAAGCCTGCATCGCAGGCTTTAGTTTTAATTCAAATGATTTTTAATAGCTTGACCAATAACTCGCCCCAACTCGACAGGAACAGCGTTACCAATCATTTTACCAATATTTCTCATGTTGAATTTTGAGTTATCTTCAACAAATGAATAATTCATTGGAAATGTTTGCAATAATGCCGCTTCTCTTAAAGAGATCGCACGATTTTGTTCTGGATGACCAAACCGACCATTACCAAAACCATAACAAAGAGTTGTAATCGTTGGGCTTGGTTTATCCCAAGACATACGGCCGTATACACTCCCATAGCCCTTACCACTGGATTTAAGATGACAGGCAGCCACCAATTCCTCAGGCCAATCTTTCCAAGTTCCACCGGGAACTGAATGAATGATACGCTTCTTATTAATAGGGCTTAACTTGCTTGCACGATGTAAAAAATCATGTGGATCAGCCTCACCGGATTCTAATGGCGGTAAATCACGAATAACATCTGCGACAGTTTTACGAGGAATATTTTCAGATTTTACTAACTCAATTTTTCCAAGTTTAGATGCCAACAGCACATGTCGAGCACGATTCTGTGGAATGCCATATTCTACACAGTCAACCTTTGAAGCCCACACTTGATAGCCCAAGTCTATTAATGAATTATAAAAATCATCATAAACTTTATGTTTCGTTACATCAGGAACGTTCTCCATAGTTACAATTTCAGGAGAAACCTCGCGAATCAGGCGCTCAAACTCATATAATAGCGGCCATTTTTTATCTTCTGCTTTGTCCTTACCTTGAGTATATTTGGAAAAAGGCTGGCAAGGAGCACACCCAGCGAGAACTTTAACGGATGAATCACCATAAAGTTCAAGAAGCTGCTCTTTTGTGACCTTCGCTATGTCTTGCTCAATAAAGACTGAGTTATTGTTTTTTTCATAGGGAAATCGACATTCCCCCTCAAGGTCAATACCAGCAACTACATCAAGCCCGGCAAGTTGCAGGCCATGAGTCAACCCGCCCGCCCCACAAAAAAGGTCTATCACCTTAACAGTCATCATACGCTCCACATCTCAACTGCAGTCAGTATACAGCTCTTTGCATAGAATCTCGAGTCTTTAGACCAAAATTGATACGAAAAGCAAGCGGGCTGCTCTAAGCGAACTGGTCTAAAAAAATGTATCAATGCAGCCAACTGTCACTCTCCCAGACCTGCTGCAAAATCTCCATTACCCGCTTTTTATCTTCGTCCAGTTTTAAGCCGCTCAGCTCCAGGCCGTTAGCGCTTCCCTTACGTATGCGGATTGCCGTTTTTGGATAGAGAGGGCGCAAATTTCGGTAAAGCTCGGATTCAAGGGCTTCCAGTGTTGCCTGGCTTATCTTCTGCTCTTTATCGATCATTATTTCAATGCGCATAGATTCCCCCTAACTGGTAGCGTCCATTGTGCGGCTGTACTCATGACTACGTATTTTTGCCATCAACTCGTCAGTCAGCTCTGAAACCCACTGGATTGCCAGCCGCTTTTCTTCGTCGCTGCAATCGCTTGCCGCCACCAGTTTTAAGAAAAAATCAATGCGCTGAAGTTTCAATGACTCCAAAAGATAATCCTGCATTTTCCCTCCCTTAACGACCACTTACATAACATAACTGTATGTATATACACTGTTTATATATACAGTATAATACCGATTTCTAAATGTAAAACGCTTTTTTAGCCTTCAATAAGAAAGACCTGATATGAGTCAAAAAGAGAAAAAATTCCGACGTGTCAGTAATACTGACGCCATTTGTCATCCTCACGCAGCCGCCCGTTCTGGTAAAAAATGCGTAGCCCTCCCCCAGACGGAAGGCTGCCGCCGCGTAGGAGTAAAGTCACCTCATACTCACTACCATTGAAGCCTCTTGAATGCAGCTCATACTCCAGCTGCAGGCGCTGCTGCTCAGAAATATCCTGCTTGTAAGCCTTATTTCGCTTCGGTTTTACCAGCCTGAGCCGGGCAACCAACTCCCGCCGTTTCTTTTTTCCCATTCCATGCAGGTAATCCTGCAGCGCCTTTTCATCCATGGAAGAAATATCCGGTACTTCACCACCTGATTGGTTCAAATTTTCAACAGGGGGACAGTTATTGCCACGAGTCCAAGGGGCGCTAGCGCCCTGGTCGGCTGTCGCCTCCTGAAGGTCAACGGCTTTCCGAACCATTTTCCACTTCACTGCATGAGTGCAGATCCGGCCCTCAATGATCGGGGACCAGATGCCATAAATACGAACACCATGATCGCCGTAGGCGCTCGGCTCCTCGTTGAGCTCGTAGGCAGTCCTGACAAGGTGATGTTTACGGGGAACCAGGACGCCGCCCTGCTTCATGATGTAGGTGGCAAAACAGCCAGCATCAGCTGCGGCCAGCACAGCATCCAGACGCGGGTTTTCCAGTACCGGCGCGCCTGCCTTCTTGTCACCCTGCACCCTGGCAGCCTGTCCGGCCAAAAGGCGCAGCTCGCGGTACGCCTGGCGGCCAGGGATACCAAAGAAGCGGAATTGCTGGACACGGTGCAGCGAAGCCCAGGCGTTTACGTTCTCAGCGTTATCGCGCAATGATCTGCCCGTTTCTTTACTGATTTCCTGGGCCAGCCCGCGCCCGTCGATGTTTTTACTGATGTATTTGGCGATATAGCTGGTCGGCGTGCCCTTGCGCGGGTTGATAAGCTCAGACTTGAAGCGCGGCCCGGTATTGGTGCCCAGCTCCTCCCGATCCTCACGAATGGCGAATTTACGCAGCAGCGCGGTGATGGATTTGCGGTCTTTTTTGCGCATGAAGCACAGCAGGTGCCAGTGCACGGTGCCGTCATGGTGTGGTTCAGCAACGCGGACGCCATACCAGCGCAGCCCGGCTTTGTGCATCGCCTTACGGAAGGCGGCGAACATATTCACCAGGTAATCACTGCTCTGCCGGACCGTGGCACTGGTCCATTTCGGGTTTGGCCTGCCATTGTTAAGCGTGGCGTGAAAGCGTGACGGGCAGGTGATGGTATAGAACACGGCGCATTCGCCACGCATTTCCGCGATCAGCTCCAGCCCCTTAACGCAGGCCATCATTTCGTTGCGCCGGTGCGCCGGATTGCTGCTGCTGGCGTTTACCACTTCTTCCATATCCAGCGTGTCACCTTCGGCGTTAACCAGCTCATGCGAGCGGAAAAACTCCAGAGATTTGCGGCGCTGTTCGCGTTTGTGGATCACGGCCTCATAGCTGACATACGGGGAGGCCTTTTTGTTAACCAGGCAGACGGCGCGCAGCTGTTCTTCCCGCCATTCACAGCGCATCTGCCACAGCTTGCGATACCACCAGTCCGCGCAAAGCATACGGGCAAGCGAGCCCGGGATAAGCTCGTATGGGACCGGCTTACGACGATGCTTTTTGCGGCGCAGCTGCTCGAAAGCAGGCGGGATAACATCAAGGCGCATGGCCTCAGCGGCCACCCTTTCCCATGATCGGCGTATCTCTTCCGGCGTAACGTCTTCATCCGTAAACAGCTCTCCGCAGGCAGCCCCCAGACACATGCTCATGTGTGCCGCCACCAGGGTAGATAACCGCTTGACCTGCTCCTGGTTCATTTCTGGCAGGACCAGCAGGCCCTCCAGCCCGTCGTGGCTCGCCATAAAACGGAATGACGCAGAAACCTGGCTGGTACGCACGCGCTCAAGGCGTTCAAGGCACGGCCTGATTGTTTCACGCAGATAGAGGGAATATGCCTTCGGCTTGCCCAGGCCCTCGAAATATTTAATCCGTTCAAGCAGCGGCTTACTGATATGCGCCGGTTGGGCGCTCACGTCAGCAACGATGACCAGATCGGGATTAAATTGCTGCTGTTCGCGGGCCATTTTGGCGCGGCTTATCAGCTGGTCCTGCTCCATTTCCCGCTGAACAGGATCACGGGATTCATTGTAGAAATAGCGTTCCCAGACCTCATTACTCAGGGCCTCGCGGCGCAGCTGCTCCTGCTCGTTATCCGCAGCATAGAGAGTGATCAGGTTTGAAAGCGCAGAAACCGGCGCAACTTCCACCGGGTCCATGTAGGGGTTTAGTGCTTTTTTCGGGCCGTTCCATGGGAAAGCCCCAGCGGCCACGGTCGGGCCGCCTTTGTTTTTTATTAATTCAGACATCAGTGACTGGCTCCGAAGCTCACACCGCGCCTCGGGTGTAATGCTTCCCTTTCAGCTCAACGATTTCCTGACATGTTACGCAGCACTGCACGCCCGGAAGGGCACGGCGGCGCGCTGGAGGGATCGGTGCATCGCACTCGATGCAAAGCACACGGGAAATGCCCGGCGCCCTGTTGCGCGCGGTATGAATGTGGCGCTGCAGCTGTTCTTCAACGCGCTGCTGTACGAGGTCCATAGAGTCAGCCATTAGTGCAGCTCCTGTGATTCGTTTTCGTAGCGGGTTGCTTCGCGGCGCAGCAGTTCAGCCGCTTCAATACCGTTTAACCCTTTGTTGGTTATATGGGTTGCCAGCGCCTCAAGACGGATTGAAACTGCGAGTGCGCGTCCTTTGCGCTCCTCACGTTTGGCAATATCAATCACCGCCATAAGCTGGTCGGTTTCTGGTACAAACATTTTTGGTAATTCGTTCTGCATTGTTCTTTCTCCTGAATTTGGGCAAAAGAATGCCCGGCGGGTTTACGCCATTAATTTCTGTTGTGGGTTAATTCGGCATGGTTAGCCGTTTGGGAAATAAGCTCACCACTGCACGAAAATGATTCATTGCTTTAACCAGTTCCCGCTTTTCGTCAGTAGTCAGATCACTAATATTGACGCCGTGACGTTCTGCCGGAATTTTTGCCATAAAGAATATGGCTGCCAGTGCGCGTTCATTTTGCTTATGGTTTATATCGCGGCGGTCGCGCATATCTTTAATAAACCTTTCAAGCTCTGGCTCGATATTCAGACCAAACACATTTACCCTTAATTCCGCTATTCGGTTCAGCCCTTCCATACGTTGACCCGGGCTTAATGGAACAGTCGCCGCAGCGCCTTCAATAGCCATGGTTTCCCCCGTTTGGTAGTGGTCAGCCCTGCCAGCAGTTCAGCTTGAGAGCGGGACGGGTGCCAGCGCTTGCCATCTTTCCCAATAATCCAGCCATGGCCGCAGTGCATACCCTGGCTTTGTTTAACTAAAAGCGATGCGAATGACGGTTCTTTAGTCAGCATAATCACCTCAGATGATGCCGAACGAAGCGCCAAGGCCCGTTACGGTGTCCACCGCACTTGCCATCGCGGGGTTGGCCTGCAGGCGGGCCTGCATGGAAACGGCAGCCAGTGCCATCAGGCGAGTCACTGAGTTAATGCTGCTGATCACATCTCGGCGTCCGGCAGTGGTTTTCACATCGCCAGTAACAGCACCGGCAGCAACGCGCCCTATCTCAGCGGTGGCGCTCATGACGTAGTGCGGCAGCTTCTCTTTTGCCACTTCGTTCATCGGTACGCATGGCAGGCAGTGAATCTGTGCCAGGAAGCCGTCAACCAGGGTGGAGTCCTCAGTGAGATCGGTAAGCAGCCAGATTTCAGGCGGTGTGAGCTGATGCGGCTGGTCCGGGTTCAGCTTGTTGCGCAGCGTCTGGACATTCATTCCCGCGCGTTCTGCCAGCTTCGCCATGTTGTGACGCAGTGCGAAAGCCCGGCAGGCCTCTTCAAAGTGTGGATGTTTGGAAATCTTATAATCAAACATGTGAGCCTCTTAGAAAGTTCTCATAATTGAACTTACTGACCAACAACAACGCGGAAGTTGGAATGACCAAGGGACTCACGAACCTGATCGGTTTTGTACATCAGGTACCGCAGGCTTACACGACCCTTATTTTTTTCTTTCTTAACCATGTATTTAGCAAGCTGACCATGGTGAATTTTTTGATAAACAGAGCCGCGGGAAATGCCTTCCCATTCGGCGAATTCCGCAGGCGTAGCCATCTCTTTTGGTACACGAATTGAAATATCTGTGCTCATAGTGCAGTATCTCTCAGTTAAGGTTTGGTTTATGTCGTTTTATCTTGTTTTATGTGATTCAATATTTGAACAAACGAGATACTACGATCCAATATTTGATACGTCAATAGGATTAAAAAATGATACAGGTGAAGGCTGGCGAGAATACAGGAGGTAGAGAGGCTATCCATAGGTTGATGGCTGCCTATGATTTCAAGTCCAGACAGCAGCTATGCGATCACCTAGGCGCATCTAAAAGCACCATGGCAAACAGATACTTAAGAGACAGCTTCCCTGCAGAATGGGTGATTCAATGCGCCCTTGAAACAGGAGTTTCTTTACTCTGGCTAACTACAGGACAAGGCGAACCAGGAACAAAAATTGATGATAAAAAAAGTATCAATTTCGTGAACTCCAGCAAGGTAAAACCTCTTTCTGAGCTTGTATCGCCAGAGATCGACAAAGCTAGCCTTATAGGAGGTTCGTTGGTTGAAGCCGGGAAGGCCATCATTGATAGCAGCCTACTTCCCCCTGACTCAAGCGAGCTGCTTCTTGTAAATACTAATGGCGATTCATATTTAGTTGACCGTAACCAGACACCACCAGTGAATGGGATGTGGTTGGTCGATATCGACGGGATAAAAAGCATTGTTAAGCTAACTCGTCTTCCGGGAAACAGATTAGTTGTGCATCAAGATGATTCTTCGTTTGAGTGCAGCCTGGATGATATCGAGGTTGTTGGCCGCGCATTGAAAATCATCAAGAGCCTTTGATATGACCATCAGAAAACAGCCGAACGGAAAATGGTTGTGCGAGTGTTACCCTAACGGGCGTGACGGCAAGCGTGTCCGCAAGCAATTTGCGACAAAGGGCGAGGCTGTAGCATTTGAAAACTTCACCATGGATGAAGTGAACAAAAAGCCGTGGCTGGGAGAAAAGGAAGATCGGCGGCGTTTGTCTGAACTGATTGAGCAATGGCACTCCCTTTACGGCCAGACGCTCGCAGACCCTAAGCGCCTAATGGCTAAACTGAATATTATCTGCAATGGGCTGGGCGATCCCGTCGCTTCCGAACTGACAGCCGGTGACTTTACAAAATATCGTGAAGCACGTTTAAAAGGTGAAGTGCGGAATGAAGATGGCGCGCTTATGTCACCAGTTAAGCCCCGAACGGTAAACCTTGAGCAACGCAACCTGTCATCAGTCTTTGGTACGCTGAAAAAACTAGGCCACTGGTCAGCCCCCAACCCGCTCGCCGGGCTGCCAACTTTTAAAATAGCAGAAGGTGAACTGGCGTTTCTGGCCCTAGAAGAAATCAAACGTCTGCTTGATGCGTGCGCTGACTCTCAAAGTTCCAGCCTGCTGATGATTGCAAAAATCTGCCTGGCAACCGGGGCACGCTGGAGTGAAGCTGAAAACCTGCAGGGACACCAGTTAACTAAATACCGGATTACCTATACCAAGACAAAAGGTAAAAGAAACCGAACTGTCCCCATATCTCAGGAACTGTATAACGAACTTCCCCAAAACAGAGGGAAGTTATTTACTCCATGCAGGAAAGCTTTTGAACGTGCTGTAAAGCGAGCCGGTATTCATTTGCCAGAGGGCCAATGCACCCACGTCCTGCGTCACACATTCGCCAGCCACTTTATGATGAATGGCGGAAATATCCTTGTCCTACGCGATATCTTGGGCCATGCCGATATAAAAATGACCATGATTTACGCGCATTTCGCACCAGAGCATTTGGAGGATGCAGTTACAAAAAACCCATTATCCAACCTGAAATTATGACTAAATAGAAAAAGGAAATATAATGCTTTCAGAACATGATTTAAATATAGAGATACAAAATGGAAGGGTATTCGATCCAGCTTCTGTAGCAAAAAATGCCTACAAAGTTCAATCCTCAAGCATTGATCTTTCGGTCAAAAAAATCCATATACCTGACTGTAAAAACAATAATAAAACCAGAAAAAGTCACCTTCTTCAACCGGGTGAAACTGTAATTCTTGAGTTAAACGAAAATTTTAAACTTGCCAATGACTTAGGTGGTATTGTTTTCCCAAGAAATACCCTTTCTAAGAACGGGATTGTGATGACGAATCCTGGGCATATTGACCCTGGTTATAAAGGTATAATATCAGTTTATTTAGTCAATATGTCTAAAGAACCTTTCCAAATAAGTGAAAATTCTGCAGTAGCAAAAATGCTTCTCTTCAAAACAACTACATTGACTGCGGGGTATCAAGGTAAAATAGTTACAAAATTAGATGATGAGCAGTTGGATAGAATGGGTAAGGACTTTGCAGGATTAGAGTCGAGAATCCCTTCAGAAATTACAAAAATACTTAGAAAGTGGACATTCGGCTTGCTCACAATTGTTGCAGTCATGATTTCAGTGATAAGTATCGCCATCCCTCTTCTTTTTCAAACAATTTCTAATAGCTTCGATAAAACAAAAGACTTACAAGTGATCATTTCGCAACAGGAAAAAGAAATTAATAACCTAAAAACTTTAACATCAAGGTTTAACGATCAAATTTCACGATTACCGGGAGCAAATGATACAATTCATAAAGACCAAAATCAGCAAGGGAATAATAAATGATAAAAATATCTGAATTATCAATTAATTGCCTATCCCATCCATCATTCGAAGATGGGGTGTTTGATGATTTTTTAGCTAAACAAGGTATGCAATGGGTACGCAGAGGACAAGGGAGTAACTCTGAGCATCTTGTTGAAGCGGCCGGTAGACTTTGCTACATGTCGTTTGGAGAGAGTAAACAATCTCCTAGGGACACAAACCAATATATATTTAATTTGATATCCCAAGGGCATGAAAGTGTATTAGAACATCTTAATTGGACATTTTTAATATCAGGTGTTTCGAGAGCATTTACTCATCAGTTAGTTAGGCACAGAGTAGGATTTTCATATAGTCAATTATCACAGCAATATCATGATGAGTCTGAGGCAGAATTCGTTGTTCCGATTGAAGTAAAAAATGATGCAGCTTTATTTCAGTCATGGTGTGAACATATTGAAAGTAGTCTAGAATTTTATAAAAGATCGCTAAAGGCCATAGAAGAAAGCGAACTGTATGATAGTCGAAAAGAGAAAATGCGTGCTCTTAGAAGTGCATCACGCTCAATTTTACCGAATGCAACAGAGACTAAAATAATCGTTACCGCTAATGCTCGGGCACTACGTCATTTCTTTGAAATGCGAGGTGCAATAGAAGGAGATTACGAAATGAGAACTGTATCTGAAAAATTATATAACATTGTTAATAATGACGCTCCAGCACTATTCCAAGATTTTGAAAAAATCGCTGGCGAAACCGATCAAGTAAAAATAATGAAGAAACATAAACTCTGATACTACTATCACGACAGTGACGAGAAAAGATCTCCAACAGAATGGCGGCAAGATGGCGACAGAAAACTAAAAACGCATAAAATGAGATTATACCAAGTAAAAACAACCTGCTGATTTTATTAACAAATCATTGTTTTTCCTATAGTAAAAATGGTATGTAGAAATTTCGGACGCGGGTTCAACTCCCGCCAGCTCCACCAAAATTCTCCATCGGTGATTACCAGAGTCATCCGATGAAGTCCTAAGAGCCCGCACGGCGCAAGCCCTGCGGGCTTTTTTGTGTCTGCATTTTATCCCGCGAAGTTCGTAAAATATTCCGGCAACAATGGAACATTACGCCATCAAACATTGTTTCGCTCATGCTCAATGAGCCATTCTTTGCGCGAAATACCACCGCCGTAACCCGTCATCTTTCCATCTTTGCCAATTATTCTGTGACAAGGGATCACAATCGCAATCCGGTTTGCACCATTAGCTGCAGCGACGGCGCGCACAGCATTGGGCTTATTCATCCCTAGCGAAATGGCCTGATAGTGCGAGGTCTGTCCATAAGGAACTGCACGCAACTCATGCCAGACGGATTGCTGAAAATCGCTGCCCGGGGCATCCACAGAGAGCTCAAACTGTCGTCGAGTTCCGGCAAAATACTCGCTGATTTCTTTTACTGTCTGCCGGGTATGGCTGTTTTCTCCGGTGACAATTCTGGCGTTAAATAAACGCTGGATATCGCGGAATTCCGTTTCTAACATCCGGCGATCGGTAAACTCCAGCAGACACACTCCCCGCTCAGTCGCGCAGACAAACATAGGCCCAAGCGTAGTGGTAAACCGATGAATGACAATCACCTCGGTTGCCTGAGTCGGCGCTGCGCCAGTAAGCCGCTTGTAGATGTAACCAAACCCGCTCAGGGATTCATAGCCATTGTCCAGCGCAACGTCAGTAGCCGCTCGTCCGCTTTTAAGCTCCTGCAAGGCAACGTTCACCCGCTGCATTCGCTGGAAAGCCTGGAAAGTGATGCCGTGATGTTGCAGGAACCAGCGTCTTACCCGCTCCGGACTGATTCCGTGCTGGCGAAGCTGCGCGTCAGCCACACGGGATTTAATATCGCGCCTGACAAGCGCAAGCGCCTGTTCAACAAATAATGGCGCGCTGTGCGCATTTTCAGCGGGTCTGCAGACCTTACAGGGACGGAAGCCGTCCGCCAGGGCAGATTTGGCATCTTTATAAAATTCAACATTTTCGCGCCTGGGCTTTCGCGCCCGGCATACCGAAATGCAGAATACGCCAGTAGTTTTGACGCCAACAAAAAATACGCCGGTATATTCTGAATCTCGTTCGAGTAATGCCTGATACCAGATATCACACAAATTCTTATCGGTTATTTTCATCGCTAAAAAGTCCTGCAAACGCCTGACGAGCTCGAATCGCATGCATTACATCACTCAGCGTTGACTGCATGGCTGAATGAACAAAATTGCCCATTGAAATGCGGTTTACCCCGGCCAGCTTCAGCCTGTCGAACGACGGAAGATCGGGCATACACATGACGTTCAGAGGCAGACCCGTTGCCTCTGCAATGAGGCTGATGTCTTTCTCTGACGTCAGACAGGGAACAAAAAGGCCATCAGCACCTGCAGCTTTATAGCTCTGACCCCGTAATATCGTCTCCTGCAATGCGTCTTCATGCCCGAGCAGGTAAGTGTCAGTCCGAATGTTCAGAAACAGGCTACAGTTTTCGCTTCTCAGCGCATTGCATACTGTTCTCAGATTACGGGAAAAATCAGAGATATCGTCAAGCTGACGCTTACCATTAATGACTCTGCTGTCTTCAAGGTTAACGCCTGCTACGCCTGTCTGAGCAAGGCGCCTGAGATTAGCGACTATCTCTTTGGCTGAATCACCATATCCTGCTTCCATGTCAACGCTCAATGGCAGGCTGCTGACAGCCCGGATACGGGTGACCACATAAAATAACGCATCAAACGGCATTCCCTGCCCGTCTTCATATCCCAGCATGGACGCTATTGCTGCACTGGACGTTCCCAGTGCCTGATAGCCTGCTTCTTGCGCTGCGACAGCACTGGCGGCGTCCCAAACGTTAGCGATAAGCAGGGGCTGCTCCTGGTTGTGGAGTTCTGCAAAATTCATATTCATTTCCTCTCAATAGATTGAAAATGAATCTAAGCATTCAGTATGAACGTCACAACCGAAATTCAGACGACCATTTTTTAGCAAGCGTAGTCTGGATTCGCAGACCAGTCAGATCTGTTGTAAACCAGCTGCGCTAACCTGCATTTTTTCATCCGCAACGTTAGTTCGCAGATGCCGTCGGTCTGATCGTAATTTCTGTTGTATCGACACTCTCAGGCGCCTCGATGATGTGGCGCACAGCGCGGGCGATATCAGCAGGTTTGAGGGCAATAGCACGGTACGCGTCCATCGCCGCCATGGTTTCCGGGTGCGTAATGGTCGAGGCCAGTTCGCTTTCCACTACCCCAGGGTTAACGCAGGTCACGCGGATGTTCGAACTTTCCTGACGTAAACCATCCGAAATCGCCCGTACGGCGAATTTGGTGGCACAGTAGACGGCAGCCGTGGGCACCACGGACAAGGCACCAATCGAGCCGATATTAATGATTTGTCCCGACCCCTGGGCTTCCATAATCGGCAGAACGGCGCCTATCCCCCACAGCACGCCCTTGACATTCACGTCAATGGTGCGCTCCCACTCATCCTGCTTGCCTGCCGAAAGCGGAGAAAGAGGCATGATGCCCGCGTTGTTAATCAGCACGTCAATGCGGCCCCACTTTTCACGCGCTGCCTGTACGAAGTCAGCCATCGACTGGCGGCTGGTAACGTCTAAGACTGCGGCCTCTGCTTCCCCCCCTGCACTGCGGATTTCAGCAGCCAGGGCGTTGATGCGATCCAGCCTGCGAGCGCCCAGGAAAACGTTCGCGCCTGCCTTGCCTAACTCTCTGGCAATACCTTCTCCGATACCGCTTGATGCACCGGTAATTAAGATAACTTTGTTCATGTTTTGCTCCTTACGTTGAGTTCAACGTGATAATAGATACTCACCATTGTTTCTTGTATCCTGCATTTACTGGACTCACTGGTTAGCAATTTTAAACAATGAAAATCGATCTCAATCTGTTACCCGTTTTTCTGGCGGTCGCCGAGGAGCGCAGCTTTAGCGCTGCCGCCGCGCGGCTGGGCATAACCCGCTCCGCTGTCAGCCAGGGGATTAGGCGGCTTGAAGATGGTTTTCAAACCCTGCTGGTGATGCGCACCACGCGCTCGGTAAGCCTCACTGAAGCAGGTGAACGGCTGCGTAAATCGTTGCAGGCCCCTATCGCCAATATTGAAGCGGCATTTGAAGACGTCGCGTCGGACAGCACACCGCGCGGCCAGCTCAGAATCGCGGTCACCTCAATCGCGGAAGCGTTTCTCTCTGGCCCGCTGCTCGCTTCGTTTGCGGCTGCGCATCCTGCGGTATCGCTTGATATCTTCGTGTCGGACGAGGAGTTCGATATCGTGGCGGCGGGCTATGACGCCGGGGTAAGGCTGGGTGAAGTTATTGAAAAAGACATGATCGCCGTTCCCCTTACGGGTCAGCAGCGTGAGAGGGTGGTGGCTTCACCGTCCTATCTGGCGACTCACGGCGTACCTGAGCACCCCCGCGAGCTGGTGGCTCACCGGTGTATCGGCTGGCGCCCAGCCCCGGACGTTGCCCCCTATCGCTGGGAATTTGAGGAGGCGGGCGTTCCTTTCGATGTGGCGATTGAACCGCAGATCACCACAAACGATCTGCGCCTTATGCTCAGCCTGGCACTGGCCGGCGGCGGCATAACCTTAGCCACGGAGGATACATTCACTCCGTATATTGAAACGGGGCAGCTTGTTGCCCTGCTGGATACGTTTCTTCCGTCTTTTCCAGGCTTTTATCTCTATTTCCCCCAGCGTCACAATATGGCGCCTAAGCTAAGAGCCCTGATCGAGCACGTCCGCCAGTGGCGACAGCCAGCGGCAACGTAAAGCGTACAACGCTAACAAGGCCAGTAACTTTCATGCAGATTTTCCTTACCCTGCCGCTGCCCTTTGATAAACATCAACGACACCGCCCTCCTCCCATGGAAAAGTAAAAACGGACACAATTCACTCAGGGGATATGTCGTGCCGGGGATGGCTTAACGATGTATCTCGTACGCTGGACAAGACATCACACAAGGATGGAGCCTTAAAATGTACAGACCCATGGTCGTTATTTTCTTTATTCTGCTGACCCTTGCAGCCCTCATAGAAATAGGTTTTTTATCCTTCGGGTGATCCTCAAGCAAGGAGGCGCTTACCTGGGTACTTTGATCTCATTACAGTTTTTTCCTAAAGCCACCCCGCTTCGTCTGTGCCATGCTGAATCACGCTCATAACCGATAACGTTAAATGAGGATATTATGAAAAAAACAATTATCGCATTATCTGCCGTTCTGCTGGCTTCCCCAGTATTTGCTGCGACCACACATGCAACTGACGATACCGTCGCTGCGGCGAACGCAAACGCCAACGAAGCGAAGCAAAAACTGCACGAAGAGCAGAACAAAGGCGAAGAGCTGAAGCTGAAACAGCAGCATGCTGCGGAAGGTAAAAGCGAAAGCTTTGGCAGCAAAGTCAGCGAAGATTCCCAGAAAGCCTGGCATAAAACCAAAGAAGGCACCGAGAAGGGGTGGGATGCCACTAAAGAAGGCGCAGAGAAAGGCTGGAACAAAACCAAAGAAGGTGCCAGCGAGCTGGAAAAGAAAGTCACTGAATAACCGACATACTCACCTCAGGGCCGCGTTAGCGGCCTTTTTTATTGCTTCGAATAAAAGCGATACGTCGTGTATATCTGCCCCTTTTTGTTCGCCGCCTTATGACGACAGATAGGATTGATGCAAATGTCCGGATGCCCATCCCTGCGGTCATTTTTTTTCGCCCTCAGTATCAGGTTAATGAATGACCGTATTGAAAATACAGCAGGTTATTATATTTCCTGCTCGCAGTAGCATAATTCCAACACCGCATAAGAATATATTTTAAATCCCTATTAATATAATATAATATAATATATCCTACATCAAGAATGTTATCCTAACTTAAACCATGATTAAGCAGCTTTAAATAATAACATTTTTAATTGCATTCTAAAACGCCACTACCAATTATTAAATCACATCTAAAACATAAATAAAAAGCATACTGCGATCAGAAAAAAACCAACAAAAACAATCTAATAATAAAATAAATACATAAACCTCATCAATAAATTAATGGCCTCTTTACGACCTACCTCTTTATTTACGAAAGCTTAATTTGCACATTCACCGTTTTCTGGCTATATCATTTTTATATTCTCAAAACCAAATCCTCTATTAATTACAGGGTTTTATAAGGCACAAAATACGCATAACAAACATTCTGTCTCGTAAGTAATTACATTCGCTCTGATGTTGCCACTCTGAATCCTGGCGGGCATCGTTCGCTCTAAAAAAGACGGTGAGTGCTGTTTAAAAAACAGTAACTCCGCCGGGGGCGCCCTTTACCTTCTCCAGAGATGGCTCGTCTTGCTCGTCGTTCACGATAACTCTGCTGGAGTAATACCTAAATGAGCCAAATCTCTGTTATATCAAAACTCACTGGCGTGGAAACGACTACGGAAGGCACACAGGTTACGCTGAGCCATTCCTCTATCGTTGAGCTTCATGTAGAGCGAGCCGATGTCTCCCACTTCGCGCGAAGTGGTAACGATCTGGTGGTGACACTGCACTCCGGGGAAGTGATCACCCTTAAAAATTTCTATGTCACCGACGCGCAGGGCGTGAGCCAGCTGGTGCTCCAGGAGAGTGACGGTGCGTTATGGTGGATTGAAGATCCCACCGGAGCCGCCACGTACGAATCCATCGCGTCCACGGACGCCTTGCTGGCCGCATCCGGGAGTGATGCAGGTGGTGCCGCCATCTGGCCGTGGGCGCTGGGCGGCATTGTCGCGGCTGGCGCCATCGCGGCGGTGGCAAGCTCCAGCGGCGGCGGCGGCGGCGGGGATGACGATGATGGGAATAACAACAATCCTAACCCTAACCCCAGTACGCCAGTCGATCCCACCAACCCGGATACAACACCGCCGAATGCACCCTCCGGCCTTCAGTTCTCGTCGGACGGTAAAAGCGTCACCGGTACCGCCGAGCCCGGCAGTACCATCACGCTGAAAGACGCGAACGGCAACGTCCTTGGCACCGGAAAAACCGGCAGTGACGGAAACTTTACCGTGTCTCTCGGCACTCCGCTGACCAACGGCGAACAGGTGACCGCCACCGCGACGGATGCGGCCGGGAATACCAGCCAGGGCACAACGATTACGGCGCCGGATCTCACCGCACCCGATGCCCCAACGATCGGCAGCGTGACGGACGATATTGATCCTCAAACGGGGTCGGTCACCAACGGCGGCAGCACCAACGATCCACGCCCGCAGCTCAGCGGCACCGCGGAGGCGGGCTCCACCGTAACCATCTATGATGGCGGAGTCGCCATTGGCACGGCGCTCGTCGCCAGCAACGGCACCTGGACATTTACCCCGTCAACCGATCTGACTGAAAGCACCCACCAGATTACCGTGCGGGCAACCGATGCCGCCGGCAACCTCGGACCGGCCTCACCGGTATTTACCCTCACCGTGGATCTTACTCCGCCGACCGCGCCAACCGCGATTGTGCTGACCGACGATACGGGTGCGATCAGAGGGACCATAACCGCAGGCACGCCTACCGATGCGTCAAAGCCGATCCTGGCGGGAACGGGCGAGCCCGGTGGCACAATCACTATCTACGATAACGGCGTTGCGGTTGGAACCACAACGGTGCTGCCGAACGGCACCTGGAGCGTCACGCCAGACGGCCCGCTCGCGGACGGAACGCACACGATAACCGTCGTTGAAACCGATGCAGCCGGAAACCAGAGTGCGGCCTCAGAGCCAATCATCTTCACCGTGGACACCACGCCGCCGCTGGCCCCCGGCGACCTCGTCGTATCGAATGATGGCGGCACCATCACCGGCACCGCGGAGCCTGGCAGCACGGTAACCATCCGTGAAGGCGACGCTATCCTTGGCACCCCTGTGGCCGACAGCGAGGGCAACTTTAGCCTGACGCTGACCCCGCCTAAGCTCAACGGCGAAATCCTGACCGCAGACGCCACCGACGCTGCGGGCAACACGGGGCCAGCAACCTCCGCAGCAGCGCCGGATATCACCCCACCGCAGGCCCCGGTTATCGTGTCGGTGATTGACGACGTGCTGAACACAACCGGTCCCGTGGACCAGAATGGGCTGACCAACGACCGGGCGCCGACCCTGAACGGCACGGGCGAACCCGGTTCGACCATCACGATTTTCAACGGCAGCGATATCATCGGCACGGTGGTCGTCCCCTCATCCGGCCTGTGGAACTTTACGCCGCCCTCACCGCTGGCCGATGGTACGTACGTGCTGACGGCGACGGCGACGGATGCCGCCGGTAACCCGAGCGGACAATCGAACGCGTGGACCATTATCGTCGACGGGACGGCACCGGCCGCCCCGGTGATTACGCAGGTCGTTGACGATGTGCCTGAACGTACTGGCTCGCTCGACCTCAATGAGACCACCAATGATTCAACTCCGACGCTCAGCGGTACCGCCGCGGCCAACGCCACGGTCACCATCCGCGTGGATGGGGTTGATATTGGAACCGCCGTCGCCGATGGCCTCGGCGCGTGGAGCTTTACTCCGGACACCCCGATCGCTGAGGGTCAACATACCCTGACCGCCGTCGCAACTGACGCGGCGGGCAACATTAGCGACGTTTCCAACAGCTGGGGCATCATCATTGACAGCGTTGCCCCGGATGCGCCGGTCATTACCCAGGTGGTGGATGATGTGCCAGAGCGCCTCGGCGCGCTCAACTCTGGCGACAGCACCAATGACACCACGCCGACGCTCAACGGCACCGCGGAGCCGGGCTCAACCGTCACCATCCGCCAGGACGGCGTCGATCTCACGACAATTGTGATCGACAGCAGCGGCACGTGGACCTATACCCCAACCACACCGCTTGTTAACGGCACCTATACCTTTACCGCCGTCACCACCGATGGAGCGGGTAATACCAGCCAGCCGTCAGGCGGCTTTACCCTGACCGTCGATACCACGCCGCCAGCGGCGGCCACTATCGCCACCGTAACCGATGACGTCGGCGGCGTTAACGGGCCGCTTACCAGCGGCGACACCACCGACGACACCACGCCGACCCTGAGCGGCACCGCGCCGGCAGATGCGGTGATTACCGTCTATGACGGTACCACCCTGCTCGGCACCGCGACCCTCGACGGCAGCGGCGGCTGGAGCTTTACCCCCGTTATCCCGCTCACCGACGGCCCGCATACGCTGACGGTGCATGCCACGGATGCCGCGGGCAATACCACCATCTCAACGCCGTTTGAACTGACGGTAGATACCGTTCCGCCAGCCACGCCGGAGATCCCGGCAATCACCGTCAATCCTGACGGCACAGAAACGCCGCTGAACCCGGGAGAAACCACCCGCGACACCACGCCGACCCTGAGCGGCACCGGCAATCCGGGCGATACCGTGACCATCTACAACGGTGGGGTCAAGCTTGATGATGTGCTCGTGGACGGCACCGGCAACTGGACCTGGACGCCAGCTACCCCGCTGCCTAACGGCACCTATGACATTACCCTTACCGTCACCAATATGGACGGCACGGGCAACGAAAGCGCCCCGTCGCAGCCGGTCACCATCACCATTGATACCGATGCGCCAACAGCACCAGCAGCACCGGTGATTACCGACAGCGTCAGCCAGATAACCGGCCCCGTTCCCGATGGCGGAACCACCAACGATCCGCGCCCGATCCTGAGCGGCACCGGTACGGCGAATGACGTTATCAACATCACTGATACCGTTAACGGCACACCGACCATCGTGGGCACCGTGACGGTAGACAGCAACGGCAACTGGAGCTGGCGTCCTGACAGTAATATTGGGGAAGGCAGCCACGTCTATACCGCCACCGCCACCGATGAGGCGGGCAACGTCTCTGACCCGTCGCCAGCGATTACGATTACCGTGGATACCGTAGCACCGGATGTCCCGGTGTTTGACGCCGTCGGGGGCCAGCCGAATGGGGGCTTAATCACCGATGCGACGCCAACCGTCGGAGGTACCGGCACGACTGGCGACACGGTCATCGTTTACAATAACGGCGTTGAGGTAGGACGTGTCGATGTCGTTAACGGAGAATGGAGCTTTGTCCTGCCACCACAGCAGGACGGCCTGCTGAACATCACCGTTGCGGGAGTCGATGCCGCGGGTAACGTCAGCGCGCCGAGCCCGGTCGTTTCCGTCACGCTTGATACCCTTGCGCCGGAAATCCCCGTCATTAGCGCCGTTGCTGACAGCCAGCTCTCCAACAACCAGCTGTATACGCAGGACGGCACGCCAACCCTTACCGGGACCGGTGAGCCGGGAACTACCGTGATCGTTTCCGTAAACGGCACGCCATCTGCCGTGACGGTAACAGTGCAGCCGGATGGCACCTGGGGCTGGACTGCCGACGCGACGCTGCCGGATGCTACATATACCTTCACCGTCTCTTCCAGCGATCCGGCGGGTAACCTCTCTGGCAGTTCAGCACCGCTGAGCGTGACGGTCGATACCGTCGCCCCGGCCGATCCGGGCAATATGCTCCTGGCTGATGAAGGAACACCGCTGACCGGTACCGGCGAAGAGGGAAGCACCATTACCGTGAAAGACAGCGGTGGCACGGTCATTGGTACCGGCGTTGTCGGCAGCGACGGCAGCTTCTCCATTGCGCTGAGCCCGGCGCAGCTGGATCCAACCACGCTGACCGTGACCGCCACGGACGCCGCAGGAAATGCCAGCGCTGACGTGCCTTTTATCGTCACCGACTCGCCGCTTGAGCTGCCGCAGGTACCCGTCATTACGGCCATCGTCGATGACGTGGACCCGGTCACCGGCGATGTGAAAGGCAAAACCACCAACGACACCACGCCAACGCTTACCGGTACGGCCGAAGCGGGCAGCGTGATTACTATCTATCAGGACGGTAGCACGACGCCATTGACAACGGTGACCGCCGACGGCAGCGGCAACTGGAGCTATACGCCGGCCGCGCTTGGCGAGGGGCTGCACACCTTTGAGGTGACCGCGACCCTCAACGGTGCCACCAGCGGCCGCTCTCCGGCGGCCAGCGTAACCGTCGATCTGACCGCGCCGGGCACGCCAACTATTGGCTCGGTCATTGACGACGTGGGTCCTGTCACCGGTCCGCTGACCAGCGGCCAGACCACCAACGACAGCCAGCCGACCCTCACCGGCACCGGCGCGGTGGGTGATACCATCTCCATCTACAACAACGGCGTGCTGCTGGACAGCGTGGTGGTTGGTAATACCGGCACCTGGAGCTACACCACGCCCGCCCTGCCAGAAGGCAGTAATGTTCTGACCATCCGCGAGACCGATCCGGCGGGAAATCAGAGCGGTCCTTCGGCGGACTTCACCATCGTGGTAGATTCCATTTCCACCACGCCGGTCATCACCAGCGTAACGGATAATGTGGGCAATACCGCCACCCCGGTAGCCAGCGGCAGCGAAACGAACGACGCCACGCCAACCCTTTCGGGGACAGCGGACGCAAACAGCATCGTGACCATTTTCGATGGCGCTACCCAGATTGCCGTGGTTACGGCTGATGGCACCGGCGCGTGGAGCTTTACGCCAGAGACCGCGCTTGTCGAAGGGCCACACGCGTTCACGGTTCAGGCAACCGATCCGCAGGGTAACCTGAGCCTGGTCTCCGCCCCGTGGAGCGTGGTGGTTGACCTCACGGCGCCGACGGTTCCAACGCTGGATACGGTAAGTGATAACGTCCCTGGCGGCGTCACGGGCAACCTCACCAGCGGGCAGGCGACCAACGACAACACCCCAACGATTAGCGGCACCGGACAGGCAGGCAGCACCATCTACATCATGAATAACGGTACGCAGTTGGGTACGACGACCGTCGACGGAAACGGTAACTGGTCCTTCACCCCGACCACGCCGCTGGACGACGGCAGCTACTCCCTGCGCGCGTACGCAACGGATGCCGCGGGCAACGCCTCGGCGAACTCGTCGGTCTTCGCCTTCACCGTCGATACCGCAGGCCCCGGCGTGCCGGTGGTGACCAGCGTGATTGACGATGTCGCACCGACCACGGGGACGCTCACGTCGGGTAACAGCACTAACGACGCGCGTCCGACCTTCAACGGTACGGGCGACGTGGGTTCTACGGTGCACGTGATTGTTGATGGCAACGAAATTGGCACCGCCGTGGTCAATGCCCAGGGTAGCTGGACCTTCACGCCGGGTACCGATCTGATCGACGGACCGCATGCCATTACCTTCAACGCCACCGACGCGGCGGGCAACGTGGGTACTGCAACGGCACCGTTTAACCTGACGGTGGATACGGGCGTGCCGTCTGCGCCGGTCATTTCAGCCGCGGCAGATAACGTGGGCAGCATTCAAACCCCGCTCACTTCCGGGCAAAGCACCGACGATACCACGCCAACGCTGAGCGGCACCGCGACGGCCAACGCCACGGTCACCATCTATGAAAACGGGCAGCCTGTCGGCACCGCGCTGGCTGACGGTACCGGTGCATGGAGCTTTACGCCGTCCACGCCGCTGGCGGCTGGCAGCCACACCTGGACCGCCACGGTCACCGATGCCGCAGGGAACATCAGCCCCGCCTCGCCAGGCTTTACGCTGGTTGTCGATAGCACGGCACCCACCGCGCCGGTTATCAGCCAGGCGATTGACGATGTGGGGAGCATTATCGGGCCAATCACGTCCGGGCAGACAACCGACGACACCGTACCGCGGCTGGTCGGAACCAGCGAACCGTTTGCCACCGTGAATATCTATGAGGGAACCACGCTGGTCGGGACGGGCACCGCAGACGGCAGCGGCAGCTGGAGCATCTTACTCAATACCACGCTGACAGAGGGAGCGCACAGCTTCACCGCGCAGGCTACGGATGCCGCAGGCAACACCAGCGCGTCGTCCGCAAGCTTCAGTCTGACGATTGACACCACGCCGCCAGCGCTGCCGGTGCTCACCAGCATTCTGGATGACGTCGGCAATGCGGCAACGCCAGTCGCGAACGGAGGAATAACCAACGACGCGCAGCCAACCCTCAGCGGTACGGCGGAAGCGGGTTCTACGGTGAAAATCTTCGATAACGGCGTGCAGATCGGCAGCGTGATCGCCACCGGCGGGGCGTGGAGCTATACGCCTTCTCCGGCGCTGGGCAACGGCCCGCACACGTTGACCTTTACCGCCACCGATGCGACGGGCAATGCCAGCGCGCCAACCGCCGGGTACACGATTAACGTCGATACCCTTGCTCCGGCAGCGCCGGTCATCAGCTCGGTAATTGATGATGTCGGCAGCGTCATCGGACCGGTAACCGGCACCAACCCGACCAACGACACGCGTCCGGCGCTGAGCGGAACCGCCGAAGCGAATGCAACGGTACGGATCTACGATGGCATCACGCTGGTGGGCACCGTCACCGCCGACGGCAATGGCAACTGGACGCTGCCGGAAACCACCACGCTGACGCAGGGCACCCACAATTTCACCGCCACGGCCACCGATGCCGCAGGCAACACCAGCCCGGCATCGGCCGTGACGACGATTATCGTCGATCTGACCGCGCCAACGGCCCCAACCGGAACCTTCAACGCCGACGGTAGCGTATTAACCGGCAATGCTGAAGCAGGCAGTACCGTCACCATCCGTCTCACGGACGGCTCGACGGTCACGACCACAGCGGGCAGCAACGGCACGTACAGCTACACCTTCGTTAACAAACAGACTGAAGGCCAGACGCTGCAAATCACCGCCACCGACGCGGCGGGCAATATCTCGCAGCCCGGCTCGGCGCTCGCGCCAGTGGTGCCGCTCTCCGCCAGCAATAATGTCGAAGAGCTGGATCTCAGCACCACGGCCACCGTCACCAACAGCCAGTACAGCGACTACGGCTTCCTGCTGGTCGGCGCCGTGGGCAACGTCCTGACGCTGCTCGGTAATGACACCGCTCAGGTCAACTTCACCGTGGGCAGCGGCGGCAGCGCGGATATCGTCGTGAACGCCAACGCCACGGGGGCCGTGCTCTCTCTGCTCAACACCCTTGAGCTGGTGGTTCAGCGCTTTGACACCGTTAACAACACCTGGACTACCGTAGTCGATACCGGACAGCCGCAGTTTGCCGACCTGCTGACCCTCGGCGCAACCGGCGTATCGCTGAACCTGACCGGGCTGGCGGACGGCAACTACCGCGTGCTGAGCTATAACACCAACCTGCTGGCAACCGGCTCCTACACCAGCCTCGACGTGGCGGTGAAAGAGACCGGGCCGGGCACCGTTACGGGCGACACCAGCCTCGGCGGTAACGTGATCACCGACGTTGACCCAACCGCAGGCAGCGACAACGCTCCGGCAGGGGCAACGGTCACGGCCGTCACTAACGCCCAGGGTGTCACCACCAGCGTCACTGCCGACGGCACGGTGATCCAGGGTCAGTACGGTACGCTGACCATTAACCGCGACGGCAGTTACACCTACGATCTGACCAACACCAGCGCATCGGTGATTGGCCGGACGGAGAGCTTCAGCTACACCATCACGCATAACGGCGTCAGCGCGTCGGCGAATCTGGTGCTGTCACTGGGCACCGGTACCGCCACCAGCGGTATTGTCGCGGTTGACGATACGAACTCGCTGACCTTCGATACCACCGTCAACGCGATTGACAACGGTACGTCGTCCCAGGGCGGCTTTACCCTGGTGGGAATCAATCTCGGCAACACGCTGGGGCTGAACCTGCTGGACGATATGACCAATCCCATCATCTATAACGTGGAGGAAGGCACTACCCGCACCATGACCATCCAGGCCTCCGTGGGCGGCGTGGCGCTGGCGTCGGTGTTTGATCTGTACGTCTATAAGTTCAACAACGCGACCCAGACCTTCGAGCAGATGCGCGTTGAACCAGGCTGGCTGCGCGCGCCGCTGTTGGGCGGCACCTCGCCTCAGCTGACGCTGCAGCTGCCGGCCGGTGAGTACCTGTTCCTGCTGAATACGGCTGCGGGGATCACCGCCCTGACGGCCTACACGCTGGACGTGCTGCAGGATCATGTCTACAGCGTGGCGAGCGTCAGCGCGAGCACTACCGGGGACGTTCTGTCGGATGATATTGCGCCAGTCGGCACGCTGGTGACGGAAGTTAATGGCGTAGCGGTGAACAGCAGCGGTCTGACGAACATTACCGGTGAGTACGGTACGCTGAGCATCAACGCGGCCGGGGAGTACACCTACACCCTGAATAGCGGCGTCGGCGTTGACCACATCAGCACCCCGGATACCTTCGTCTACACCATTACCGCGCCGGACGGCACGAAAGACACGGCTTCGCTCAACATCACCCCAACCGCGCAGCCGATGAATGCGGTGAATGATGTCAGCACCGCGATGGACGTGACGTCGGTACACCACACCGCCGCGTACTCGGATACAACCGTCGGGTCGGCGAGCTGGAACGCCGCGCTGCTCGCTTCAACCCAGGGCTCCGGCTCCGGCACCTTCGTGGTGGATGCCAATACCGCGCTGCACAACGTGGTGCTGTCGTTTAACGTCGCCTCGTTGCTGACGCTTACAGGATTGACGGTTGACTGGACGCTGACCAACGGCGCCACCACCGTCAGAACCGGCTCGTTCAACGGCGGGCTGCTGCTGGGCGGCACGGCAACGGTCAACCTGACGGGTCTCGACCTGGAGGCGGGGACCTACACCCTGAGCTATACCGGCAGAATGGGGCCGCTGGGAGTAGGAAATATCACCATCACCCCAAGCGTCACCGGCACAAGCTACTCGCTGTCGCAGTTCGACGCCACGGGCACCCACACCGTTGACGGCAACATTTTCGACGGCACCGGTTCCGCAGGGACGATGGACCAGCTGCACTCGGTGGATACCCGCGTGAGCATTACCGGCTACGACGGCGTTACCACTACGCTGGATCCCTACACCGGCAGCACGCAGTCGAGCATCACGGGTCACTACGGCACGCTGGCGATTGCCGCAGACGGCAGTTACACCTATACGCTCAACCCGGGGATATCGCTCTCTACCATTACCACGAAGGAGGTCTTTAACTACACCCTGACCGATGCCAACGGCACCACGGACACCGCGTCGCTGACCATCAACATGGCGCCGAAATTTATCAGTTCGGAGCATAACGATGTGATTAGCGGTACGGCCTACGGCGACACCCTGATTTATCAGGTGCTGAACAGCACGGCGGGCAACGCGACGGGGGGCAACATCACCAGCGCCGGCGGCGACCACTGGACGAACTTCTCCCTGGCGCAGGGAGACAAGATCGACATTGGCGATCTGCTGGTGGGCTGGGACGGTAATACCGCCTCGCTGGGGAATTATATCAATGTCACGCAAAGCGGTAGCAACACTGTGATCTCCATCGACCGTGACGGTGCAGGGAGCACCTACACTAATACTGCACTCGTTACGCTTGATAACGTGCAGACCACGTACGACGAGCTTGTGAACCAGCAACACATCATTACCTGATAACACCTGCAGGACATGACCCGGGCGCATAGCGCCCGGGCATAAATAATAAAGCTGTACTTTTTTATTAGGGACAAGACATGGGAATAAAGATGCCTTACTGGTGGCTCTCGTGCTGCCTGATATCTGTACCCGCCATCGCGGCAAACCCGGCGGCAACCATCAATACCGGACAGCTCCGCGAAACGCAGGAACTCCCCTCACTGAATGGCCGCGTCGCCCCGGTGGCAGGCAAAGCCGCTCCCGGTTCACTACAGCTTGGCGAGGCCGTTAATCGCGCCGTCACCTGGCACCCGGCGATCGCTGAAGCCGTGGGCAAACTCTACGAACAGAACGAAGAGGTCGACGTCGCCAAATCGAAATACTATCCGCAAATCAACGCCGGCATGGACAACGGGTATTCCCACGACGGCGACCAGAACGGCTTTACGCCGTCGCTGGTGCTCTCTCTTTCACAGATGCTCTACGACTTCGGCAAAGTGGCAAGCCAGGTGCGGGCCGAAAACGCCGGGGTCGCCCAGCAGCAGGCCAACGTGCTGGTCAGTATCGACACCATCGCCCACGATACCGCTATCGCCATGGTGCAGGTGCAAACCTGGCAGCAGATGGTCGACACCGCCAAAGAGCAGCTTGACGCCCTCTCATCAATAGGCACCCTGACCCGCCAGCGTAACGACGAAGGGGCCACTTCCCTGTCTGACGTGGTGCAGACCGACGCGCGCATTGAAGGGGCACGCGCCCAGCTGATGCAGTATCAGGCCAGCCTCGACAGCGCCCGCGCCACGCTGATGAGCTTTCTCGGCTGGAACAGCCTGAACGATATCAGCAATGACTTTCCGCAGAAGCTGGCCCGCAGTTGCGATATCGCCGAGCCGGACGATCGTCTGGTGCCTGCGGTCCTCGCCGCCTGGGCACAGGCGAACGTCGCTCAGGCTAACCTTGACTACGCCGACGCGCAGATGACGCCAACCGTCTCGCTGGAGCCGGAAGTCCGTCACTATCTGAACGATCGCTACGCGGGTAACGAAACGCGGGACCGCACCCAATATTCCGCCTGGGTGAAAGTCCAGATGCCGCTCTATCAGGGCGGCGGACTCACCGCCCGACGCAACGCCGCCGGTCACGCGGTGGAAGCGGCGCAGTCGACCATTCAGCGCACGCGCCTCGATGTCCGCCAGAAGCTGCTGGAGGCCCGCAGCCAGGTCATGAGCCTGCAAAGCACGCTGCAAATTCAGGGCCGCCAGGAGGCGCTCAGCGCCCGCACCCGCGAGCTCTACCAGCAGCAGTATCTCGATCTCGGCTCGCGCCCGCTGCTGGACGTGCTCAACGCCGAGCAGGAGGTCTATCAGGCGCGCTTTACCCAGCAGCAGACCCTCGGTCAGCTGCATCAGCTGCAGCTCAACTGCCTCTATAACACCGGGCAATTGCGTCATGCGTTCGATCTTGATAACCGCACCATCCAGACCGTGGAGATCCAGCCATGAAGCAACGCGACATCCCGCAGGGGGAAACGATGACGGATGAGGCGCTGGAGCAGTGGGCTCAGGCGTTTGGCTTTGTCGCCACGCGCTACCGCGTTGCCTGTTCGCCAGGCTCGCTCGTCGCGGGCGCGCCGTGGCTGAAAGGCAAACCGATGGTGCCCGCGCTGACTCAGCTTGCCCGTGAAGCCGGGCTGACGTTCCAGCTGCTGACGGCCGATCAGCAGTCGATCAACAGCTGGCGTCTGCCGGTGGTGGTGGCGCTGAACGACGGAAAAATCGGCGTGATCGAGAATTTCGACGGAGAAGATACGCTCGAGGTCAGCTTTTTCGACGACAAGACATACACCAACCGCCTGTCGATGAGCGCAATGTTGCCCGCCATCCGCCACGTTATCGCCCTGCGTCCGCTGGCCGCGCTTAAGGACAGCCGCGTGGACGCCTACATCTCAAAGTACCGTCCGGACTGGCTCTACCGGCTGGTGATGCGCGACCTGCGCCCCTACAGCTGGGTGATGCTGGCGGCGCTGTTTATCAATGTGCTCTCCCTCTCCGGCATTGTCTTTTCCATGCAGGTGTATGACCGGGTGATCCCCGCCCAGTCCTACCCGACGCTCTACGTGCTGACCATCGGGGTGCTGATCGCCACCCTGTTTGGCTTTGTGCTGCGCGTTGCGCGCGGGCACATTATGGATCTGCTGGGCAAACGCTCGGATCTGCGCGTCTCGGATCGCGTGTTCGGCCACGCGTTACGGCTGCGCCACAGCGCCATTCCGCGCTCCACCGGCAGCTTTATCTCCCAGCTGCGCGAGCTGGAGCAGATCCGCGAGATGGTCACCTCCTCCACCATCTCGACGATTGTCGATCTGCCCTTCTTCTTCCTGTTTGTGGTGGTGCTGGCGATCATCGCCCCGCAGCTGGCGTGGATCGCCCCGGTAGCGGCAGTGATCATGGTCCTGCCGGGCCTGCTGCTGCAAAAGAAGCTGGCGGAGCTGGCGAAGCAGTCGGCGCATGAATCCACCCTGCGCAACGCGGTGCTGGTGGAGAGCGTGCAGGGGCTGGAGGACATCAAGCTGATGCAGGCGGAGAACCGCTTTTTACAGCAGTGGAACAGCTATATCCAGATCACCGCGGAATCCGGCCTGCGCACCCGCGAGCTGACGCAGAACCTGATCAGCTGGGGGATGACCGTTCAGAGCCTGGTTTACGCAGCCGTGATCGTGGTTGGCGCGCCGATGGTGATTGATGGCACGCTGACTACCGGCTCGGTGGTAGCCGCCTCGATGCTGGCCTCGCGGATGATCGCCCCGATGGCGACGCTGTGCGGCGTACTCGCCCGCTGGCAGCAGGTGAAAGCCGCCAAAGAGGGGCTGGACAGTATTATGCAGCTTCCTACTGAAAATCAGCGTGAAGAGACGCCGATCCGCCAGGACGTGCTGCGCGGACACTATCTTTTCGAGCAGGCGCAGTTCCGCTATCAGCCGGAAGATCCGCGCATGGCGCTGCGCATTAACCGTCTGGAGATCAGGCCGGGCGAGAAAGTGGCGATCCTCGGGCGTAACGGCGCGGGCAAATCCACTCTCCTGCAGGCGATGGCGGGCGGCATGGATCTGGCCGCCGGCGAGTTGCGGCTCGACAACCTCAGCCTGCCGCATCTGGACGTGGCCGACGTGCGGCGAAACGTCGGCTTTATGACCCAGAACGCGCGGCTATTTTACGGCACCCTGCGCGAGAACATCACCCTCGGCATGCCGCGCGCCACCGACGAAGAGATCTTCGAGGTGCTGGAGATGTGCGGCGCGGCCAGCTTTGTGCAGAAGCTGCCAAAGGGGCTGGACTACCCGATTATGGAGAATGGCGTGGGATTGTCCGGCGGGCAGCGGCAGTCGATTCTGCTGGCGCGGATGCTGCTGCGCGATCCGAATATCGTACTGATGGACGAGCCGACCGCCTCCCTTGACGAACACACCGAGCGGGAATTTATCCAGCGCCTGGGGGCGTGGCTCGGCAACCGGACGCTGGTTGTCGCCACCCACCGCGTGCCGGTGCTGGAGCTGGTGGAGCGCGTGGTCGTGCTGAAAGATGGGATGCTGGTCATGGACGCGCCAAAAGCGCAGGCGCTGAACAACAGCCGCATGCAGCAACAGCAGCAGGCAGCAACCGGACGGGAGTGGAAAAATGAAAATCAGTCAGCGTGACGTGGCCGCAATGGACGATCTGGATAATGCGCTCGACTCCGAAAGCGGCTATACCGGCGCGCGGCGGATTGTGATCTTTTCGCTGCTGATGTTTGTGGCGCTGGGCGTCTGGGCGTGGTTTGGGATGCTGGATGAAGTCTCAACGGGAACCGGAAAAGTGATCCCCAGTTCGCGCGAGCAGGTGCTGCAGTCGCTGGACGGGGGGATACTCACTGAGCTAAACGTTCACGAGGGCGATCAGGTGCAGGCCGGACAGGTGCTGGCGCGGCTGGATCCAACGCGTTCTGAATCGAACGTCGGCGAAAGCGCGGCGCGCTACCGCGCGTCGCTGGCCTCCAGCGCCCGTCTGTACGCCGAGGTGAACGATCTGCCGCTGAAGTTCCCGCCTTCGCTGGAGAAATGGACCGAACTGACCGCTGCCGAAACGCGGCTCTACAATTCGCGCCGCGCGCAGCTTGAGGACACGCAGCGTGAACTGCGTTCAGCGTTAGATCTCGCAAACAAAGAGCTGGCGATCACCCAGCGGCTGGTAAAAACCGGCGCCGCCAGCCACGTGGAAGTGCTCCGCCTGCAGCGGCAGAAAAGCGACCTGGAGCTGAAGCTCACCGACGTGCGTTCCCAGTATTACGTTCAGGCGCGCGAGGCGCTATCCAAGGCCAACGCCGAGGTGGATATGGTCTCGGCGATCCTCAAAGGCCGCGAGGATTCCGTCACTCGCCTGACGGTAAAATCCCCGGTGCGCGGGATCGTGAAAAACATCAAAGTCACCACCATCGGTGGCGTGATCCCGCCCAACGGCGAGCTGATGGAGATTGTGCCGGTGGACGATCATCTGCTGATTGAAACCCGCCTCTCGCCGCGCGATATCGCCTTTATCCACCCGAACCAGGAGGCGCTGGTGAAGATCACCGCCTACGATTACGCCATCTACGGCGGGCTGCACGGGGTGGTGGAGACCATATCACCGGACACTATCCAGGACGAGGCCAAGCCGGAGGTGTTTTACTACCGCGTGTTTATCCGCACCAGCCAGGATTACCTGGTGAATAAGGCGGGCAGGCATTTCTCGATCGTGCCGGGGATGATTGCCACAGTGGACATCAAGACCGGAGAGAAAACGGTACTGGATTATCTGATCAAGCCGTTTAACCGGGCGAAGGAGGCGCTGAGGGAGCGATAGTCTTCGCCGGGCGGCGGCTACGATCTTCCCCTTCACCCTCTCCCCAAAGGGGCGAGGGGATGATTCGCTGCTCGCATTAATTTGTGGGGATTCTTCAGCCCTGTGGGAGAGGGCATCATGCCGCACCCACACCACAATCCCCCTTTTCTGGAATCCGCCTCGAAGAAACCGCTTTTAATGACGCCTTCCGCTTTCCTTCAGCCTGCATCAGGGTAACATAGCCGCTAATCGAAACGCACTTGCGCACTGTGCAAGAGTGCATTACTATCCACATAGCTTCATGGAGTGGAGCTCATAAGCGCTATGATTAATCATTTTCGTGATCAATGGCTTAAGGATTTTTTTCTGTACGGGAAATCAAGCAATGTGATCCCTTCAAGCCTTGAATCAGCCTTAGCGAGGAAGCTGGATATGATCAACGCTGCCACCTCGCACCGGGAGCTGAGATCCCCGCCAGGCAATATGTATGAATCGCTGAATCCCCCGCTTGCAGGGTACTCTGCGATTCGCGTTAACAGGCAATACAGGTTGGTATTCAGGTGGTCAGAGGGTAAAGCAGACGATCTCTACCTCTCTCCGCACAAGTACACGCCATACAAATGAGGCATTACCTATGACTCTTCAACAGGCTCTACGCAAACCCACCACGCCGGGCGATGTGTTGCAGTATGAATATCTTGAGCCGCTCAATCTGAAAATTAGCGATCTCGCGGAAATGCTTAACGTGCACCGTAACACCATCAGTGCTCTCGTTAATAATAATCGTAAACTGACGGCCGATATGGCAATCAGACTGGCCAAGGCATTCGATACCACCATTGAATTCTGGTTGAACCTGCAGCTAAACGTCGACGTCTGGGAAGCGCAAACTAATTCCCGGACTCAGGAGGAGTTGAGCCGTATAAAAACGATTGCAGAAATCATGGCAAAAAGGAAATCAGGCCAGCCGGATGTGGCCTGAATCAAACCGGCTCTACAGCGCCACCTTTAATCCCCCACTGTCCCGGCGTTTTACCGGTCCACATTCTGAAAACCTCAATAAATGCGCTGACGCTGCTGTAGCCGCAGGACAGCGCAATCCATCC
Organism: Enterobacter cloacae complex sp. P27C; assembly: GCF_014895705.1. Lineage (NCBI taxonomy): Bacteria > Pseudomonadati > Pseudomonadota > Gammaproteobacteria > Enterobacterales > Enterobacteriaceae > Enterobacter > Enterobacter cloacae complex sp. P27C. The sequence continues at coordinate 342,966 of NZ_JADBQB010000006.1, read as the reverse complement.
CACCGGCTTCCCCGCCGCCAGCCACTCCATTGCCTGCATGACGCGCGCCAGCTGCCGCCAGTTGACGAAGTTCATTCCCGTCTGGGCGCTAAATCGACGGTTAAACGTACGCACGCTCATCCCGGCATGGCTGGCATGGCTCTTGACCGTTTGATTATCATCGACACACAGCAGCAAGTGGCTGACCACGTTCTTCAGACGCGGATCCGTTGGTACGGGCAGATAAAAGCGCACCTGAGGAGTCAGGGCAAGCTCATCCAGCAGCAGGGTGAGCTTTCGCGGATCGTACTCGTTTTCTGCAACGCTTAAGCGGGAAAATAGTGCATGAGTGAGATCGTCGGGCTCGAACAGCGCGGGGGCATCGGGAAGCATTGCACAGCACGCAGGGTCAAGATAGATAGCGCAGCCTTCTATCGCGCTTTCAGAAAAGGCGGCGTGCTGCTGGCCCGGCGGGATCCAGCCAATATGGTTTGCCGGTACAACCGAACGCCCCTGCTGGGTCTCAATCACCAGCAGCCCCGTTGCAATACGCCAGAGCTGTCCGGTGGGATGGCTGTGCCACGCGGTGCGATAACCGCCGGGATGGCGGAGCGTCTCTGTACCGATCATCTTATTCTGGCCGAAAATCGTTATTCATCGACGTATTACAGAAACTGCGCCGCCAACTGTCAAGGATAATGGTGGCTCAACTACACAAGGAGCCAACATGAGCATCATCACAACCCTGATAGCCCAGCCTGACAATACCCTACAGCGCGAAAAAATGGCGTGCCTGTTAAGCCGCTTGTTCAAAGGCGAATTAGATCCCGCAGAGGTGTTCACGCCCGATTACCAGCAGTACACGGATGGTCACGCGCTTGATTATCGGGGTTTTGTGCAGCACCTGAACCACGTCCGCTCGCAGATCCGCGCGATCGCATTCAGGGTTGAAGAGCTGGCCTGTCACGAGAATCTTTTAGCAGACCGGCACTGGGCTACGGTGACATATCCAGATGGTCGCCAGGCGGAATTAGAGGTGTATATGTTTGCCGCACTGCGCGAGGGGAAAATCTGTCGTATCCATGAAGTGACGCAGACGATCGGCGGCGATGCTTCAGACCGCGCGCTCGCCCACGCCACGCAATAAGCTCACCCTGCGCGCAAAACGGCAACTGCCGTTATGCGCGCTCTGTTACAGGGAGATCTTCAGGCGTCGAACCGCTTCTTTAAGCTGCTCATCCGTTGGGGTGACGAATGACATGCGCAGCGTTGTCGGGTCCGGTTCGTTGCAGTAGAAGAACTCGCCCGGTACAAACACCACGCCGTTGCTTAAGGTTTTTTCCAGCCATTTCGTCGTATTCATGCCGTTGTTCATTTTTGCCCACAGGAACATCCCGCCCTTCGGCTTGTGGAACGACATCACATCGCCCAGCTCGGCTTCCAGTTCCGTTGCAAACGTCAGGTATTTCTGGCGATAGGCCTCGCGGATCATTTTAATCTGGTTCGCCAGACGCCCGGTTTTCAGGTACTCGTAGGTCATCAGCTGGGACAGCGTGCTGGTGTGCAGATCGGTGGTTTGCTTGAGGTTCACCACCGCGCGCTTCAGCCATTCCGGCACCAGCCCCCAGCCCACGCGGGTGCCCGGCGCGAGGATTTTGGAGAAGGTAGAGGTGTACACCACGTTATCCTCATTGCCGATATCTTTCGCATGGGCAATCAGCGGGCGGAACACGTCGTCGGTGTAGTTAATTTCGCTGTACGGATCGTCTTCGATAATCACGAAATCATAGCGCTTTGATAATTCCACCAGCTGTTTACGGCGCGCTTCGGAAAGCGTTACGCCGCCAGGGTTACCAAAGGTTGGAACGATATAAACCGCCTTGATGGTTTTCTTCGCCACCAACGCCTCAAGTTCATCGACCTTCATGCCGTCGCCGTCGGTGCCGACGGATTCAAAATTCGCCTGTGCCAGGCCAAAGACCTGCAGCGCGGCGAGATAGGTAGGACGTTCAACGACAACCGTATCGCCCGGATTAATTAACGCACGCGCCAGCACGTCCAGAGATTGTTGAGAGCCGGAAGTAATGACCACGTCATCGGCCTTACAGGCGATGCCGCGCCCCTCGCAGATGCGTTTAATTTCTTCGCGCAGCCCCGGTACGCCTTCCGTCAGGCCATACTGGAACGCCTCGCCAAAATTCTGTGACAACACGGCATCGGCGGCAATTTTAAGCCCTTCGCGATCGAACAGGTCCGGATTGGGAATACCGCCGCCCAGCGAAATCACGCCCGCCATTTTGCTATGTTTTAATAATTCACGGATGGCAGATGATTGCAGGCCCTGCGCGCTGCTGGCGAGTTTGTTTGCAGACATTCTTTGATTACCTTCTTTTTTTATATTGTGCCCAATCTTAGCAGAATATGCGCAATAAATTCCGTTAGCTTAGGGAGGGGACGCAAATCCTGACGCCACAGTAAATGCACCGGCCTCGGCGCGGGCGTGAACGGCTCCAGCACACGCACCAGCCTGCCGCTTGCCAGCTCTTCCGCCACCAGCACTTCCGGTTGCAGCAGCAGCCCTGCCCCGGCTCGCGCCGCCATGCGTAAGCCGTAGCCGTCGTTGCATCTTAAGATCGCATCCCGCTTCCAGCGCACCTCCCCTTCCGCACCCGGCAGCCGCCACTCGTTGCGCGCGGTCCACACCGTGTGCGACAGGCACAGATGATCCACCAGATCGGCGGGCGTCTGCGGCGTGCCGTGTCGCGCCAGATAATCCGGCGCGGCGCAGATCACCATGTTGTAGGGACACAGATATTTCGCCACCAGATCGTCATTGCGGATATCGCCAATGCGAATGGCCAGATCGACCCCCTCTTCCACCAGATCAACCATCCGGTTGGTGAGATCCAGTTCGATACGCACTTCCGGGTAGCGCTGCAAAAATGTGGCCGTCAGAGGGGCGATCGCGCAGCCGCCAAACGACGTGGGGGCGGTGACGCGCAGGGTGCCGGCGGGCGCCGCGCGCAGCCGTTCAACCGCGCTTTCGGCAATCGAGACCTGCTCCAGCACGCGCCTGGCCTCTTCGAAATAAACGCGTCCGGCGTCGGTCAGGCTCTGGCGACGGGTATTGCGCTCCAGCAGCCGCGTGCCGAGCTGAAATTCGAGCAGCGCAATATATTTCCCGACCATCACCGCCGACATCTCCAGCCGCGCCGCCGCGCCGGTGAAGCTGCCGCTCTCTACCACCGCGATAAACGTCTCCATGCCGCGAAGCTTATCCATATTCCAAACCCCTGGTTAGTAATCATCTAACTTTAGCCCAGTTTATCTGACTTTTTATTTATTAAAGAATGAGGGCTCACAACATGAGGAGTCGGATATGAAAATCGTCATTATTGGTGCCAGCGGTACGGTCGGTCGTGCCGTAACCGAAGAGTTAAGCCGTCGTCACGAGGTCATCCGCGTGGGTCGCACGCGGGGCGACTACCAGGTGGATATCACCTCGCAGGCGAGCGTGCAGGCGCTGTTTGAGAAAATCGGCCCGGTGGATGCGATTGTCTCCGCCAGCGGTGGTCTCTACTTTGGCCCGCTCGCGACCATGAAGGACAGCGACTTCAACCAGGGCCTGCAGGATAAGCTGCTCGGGCAGGTGCGCCTGGCGCTGACCGGCCAGCATTATCTGAACGAAGGCGGCTCGATTACGCTGATAAGTGGGATTGTGGCGCACGAGCCGATTGCGCAGGGCGTAAATGCCACCACGGTCAATGCGGCGCTGGAAGGGTTTGTCCGCGCCGCAGCCTGCGAACTGCCGCGCGGGATCCGCATTAACCTGATTAGCCCAACGGTACTGACGGAATCCGCCGAAGCGTATGACGGGTTTTTCCCCGGCTTTGAAAGCGTTCCCGCCGCGACCGTGGCCCAGGCCTACCGCCGCAGCGTGGAAGGGGTGCAGAGCGGGCGGGTGTACAAGGTAGGTTACTGAGCCTTACGGGCGGAAATCAGCACCAGCATCGGGCGCTCCGCCTCTTCGGACAATGCAGGCCAGGCGTCAATCTGCGCCTGCGTTGGTCCCCACTCATTGACTTCACTTATCGTTAACCCGGCCTTTATCAGCGCGTTAAGCGTGGTGCCCAGCGTGCGGTGGTATTTAATCACTCCATCCGCCAGCCAGTTGCTGACGCGATGGCTTTCGTCCTGATAATGGTTCACGCCCCAGAACCGCTCGCCGCTGTCGTCGGTCAGCCAGCCCTGACGGGTGGCGCAGGTGTAAATCGGGTGCTCCATCGAGAAGACCAGGCTGCCACCCGGTTTTAGCGCGCGCTGAACGTTGGCGAATAGCGTGTCCAGCTCCGGCAGGTAGTGTAGCGCCAGCGAGCTATAGACCAGATCGAGACTGTTTTCGCGAAGCTGAAGAGATTCCAGATCGCTACGCTGATAGTGAATCTCCGCGTCATCCGTCAGTTCAGCCGCGCGGGCAAGCATTTTTTCTGAGATATCGACGCCCGTAACGTCGCTAGCGCCCAGCGCGCGCGCCGCGCGGCAAAACCAGCCGTAACCGCAGCCGAGATCGATAACCGCTTTGCCGGTTAAATCAGGCAGCATTGCCTTGAGCGCAGGCCACTCAGGCGCACCGTCCAGCCCGTGCACCGAACGCGGAAGCTGGGCGTAGCCTTCAAAAAACGCCGGGTTGTCGTAGATGTTTTGTGCCATGGCAGCTCCCTCTTTAAAAATGTACATAGCAGTATACTGCATTGTCGGGTGGCGGTTTCACCTTACCCGACCTACGATCCCATGTTGACCCGGTAAGCGCAGCGCCACCCGGATCGCTTTTAGCCAACAACACCCCAGACGAGATTCCCCTTGTGGAACGTCGCGGTACGCGGAGAAATGCGCGCCACCGCCTCGGCGGAACAGGAGGCGTCCACCAGCACAAAGCTGGCGTCGTCCTGCGCTTTCGGCCATACGCGTTCACCTTTATCGCTCAGCGGCAGCACGTCGCCGGTGGCGATGCCGAGCGCGCGGGAGAGCGTCTGCTCGTTCGGGCGAATATAGAGCTGGGCGTACAGATTGGCTTTCTCCAGCATGTCCCCCAGACCGTACGGCGACCAGTGGTCGATCACGCTGTCGGTGCCGGTCATAACAAACACTCCCTTCTCCCGCAGCTGCTTCAGCGGCATGTGCAGGGTGCCAATCGGCACGGTGGAGGCGATGGTGACCTGCTGCGCCGCCATGCGGGTGGCAATCTCATCCACCTGCTGCTCATTGAGCGTCGCCAGCGCGAAGGCGTGGCTGATGGTCAGCTTCCCCTTCAGCTCCGGCGTTTTCTCCACGGTTTCCACCATGTAGTTCACCGCCGCCACGCCCGCCGGGCTGGTTTCATGGAGGTGAATATCCACCCCTTTGTCGTAATCCAGCGCAATCTGGAACATAGTATCGAGCGATTTCTCCATCGCGCCGTCAACGCTGGTTGGGTCTAGCCCGCCCACATAGTGCGCCCCCGCCTGCATCGCCTCGCACATCAGCTTTTCAGAGTTGGAGAGCAGCAGGCCGTGCTGCGGGAAGGCAACGATTTCGCAGTCAAAACCTGCGCTGCGGCGCGCCAGCACCGCCTGCAAATTTTCCAGGTTTTTCAGGCCGGAAACCGGCTCAATATTGCAGTGGCTGCGGGCGATGGTGGACCCTTTGGACTGGATCAGGTCGATCAGCTTTTCGGCGCGTTCTTGCGTGTAGGGCTGTAACTCCGGCAGCAGCTTCTGCTCCAGGCGGATCATGTCCTGAATGGTGGTGCCAGCCGGACGGTTCAGGGAGCGCCACGGGCCGCCGTAGAAGGTTTTATCCAGGTGAATGTGCATGTCGCGCATCGCCGGAAGCATCAGTTTTTTACCCGCGTCGTAGTGCGGCAGGGTCGCGTCGGCATGGCTGCCGTTGTCGCGCAGGGCGACAATTTTCCCGTCTTTAATCTCCAGCGTTTTCATCTCGGTGCGGGTGCTCGTCGCCACGCTGCCCTCGAAATTAAACCCGGCTTCAAGCAGCACGTTGTCCAGATAGTAATGTTTCGCGATGATCTTCATCGGTTTCCCCGTCTCACAGGTTGCCTTTGCAGAGTCGGCAGCATACGCGACGGAGCCGGTGGCGCCAAACAGCGCGCAGGCGGTGACCATTTTGCCGCTCTGGCTGATAAACTCGCGGCGGCTTTTGTTTTCACTCATCTTATCTTCCTTCATTAACAATGTGGGTACCCGTTTCACCGCGCAGCGCCGCAGGCAGGCAGTCCGGCGAGGTGATGATCACCCGCCTGCCGCCGTGGTGTAAAAATGCCAGCGAGGCGACGATTTTGGGCAGCATGCTGCCCGCCGGAAAGTGTCCTTCATCCATGTAGCGCTTCATCAGCGCCACGCTGACGGTGTCCAGCGCCTGCTGGTCTGGCTTGCCGAAGTTAACGCAGACTTTCTCCACGCCGGTGGTTATCACCAGCACGTCGGCGCAAATCTCACGGGCCAGCAGCGCGGTGGAGAGATCTTTATCGATAACCGCATCCACGCTCTGATAATCCCCCTGCTCGCTGCGCACAACGGGAATGCCTCCGCCGCCCGCGCCGATGACCACAAAACCTTTCTGCGTTAGCGCCTTAATCGCATCCGCCTCGACGATGCGCAGCGGCTGGGGCGAGGCCACCACGCGGCGATAGCCCCGGCCTGAATCCTCGACAAAATGCCAGTCCGGGTGCGCGAGCTGTAGCTCGTCGCGCTGCGCCTCGCTGAAGAACGCGCCGATCGGTTTTGTCGGGTGCGTAAAGCCGGGATCGTTTTTATCCACCTCCACCTGAGTGACGACCGTGACCGCCTTTTGCTCGCCACGCGCCGCCAGGCGGTTGTTGAGCGCCTGCTGGATCAGGTAGCCGATGCCGCCCTGGGTATCCGCCACGCAGTTTGCCAGCGGGGTCAGCGGCAGCCCTTCCCGCTCGTGGGCGATCTCGGCGCGGCGCAGATCCAGCCCCACCTGCGGGCCGTTGCCGTGGGTGAGGACGATGTCATAGTCGAAGGCCAGCATTTCAAGCACCGACTCGGCCACCGCTTTGACCGCCTGCGCCTGATGTTCAATCGACTGGCTGGCGTTGTCTTTGATAATGCTGTTGCCGCCGATGGCGACGACCATAAGCTCTTTCATACGTTTTCCTTCGCAACAGTAACTTCAGCGCTCGCAACTTCGCGGCTGTCGAGGAAATGCTTCACCACAAACATGCCGCCCATCATCAGGTAGGCCGTGACGAACATCAGGGAACTGCCCTCGGCAAAGCCCACCACTGGCGCGTGGATCACGCCAAACAGCGCCAGCAGCGCGCCTCCTGCGGCGGCGACGGCCCCGCGCAGCGGTTTGTTGATGATGGCGAAGATAGCGATACAGCCCCAGAGCATGCTGGCGAGCGGCGCGCCGTTGCCGAGGTGCATCAGCCCCTCGTAGTAGATCCCTTTGCTGTGCAGCACGTCGGTGCCAATTTTCGCCGCGCTGGTTCCCGCCGCGCTCATCACGCTGTTCATCATGGTCAGCGCCCAGTTAGCGATCCACGGGAACAGGCAGATAAAGATGACGGGCACCTCCACTTTGGGGGTTTCCCGCACCACCTGGTTGGCGGTGACGACGCCGATAAACACCAGAATCGGCACGATAGCGGTCATCGGTATGATGGCGAGCATAAAGGCCCCCAGCCCGAACAGCGGCACGATGAACATGGTCACGCCGGACGCCAGCGTGTAGCCGATGCTCGCCCCCATCGCCTTCCAGCCGGGATGGCCCACGTAGACCGTGACCGGGAACGGGTTGCCCATCAGGCAGCCGAGCATGGAAGCCAGGCCGTTCGCCAGCATCACCTTGCGGGTCGGGTACTCATCCCCCGCTGCGTGGGCGCTTTCGATGTTCTCCAGGTCAAAGATGTAGTTCGCCAGCCCCAGCGGTACGGCGGATGCCAGATACGGCAGCGCGTGCGGCAGGCCCTGCATAAAGCTGTCCACGTGAACCTCCGGCGGGTTAAAGCCGAAGGATGACATGGACGCCTTAATGGCATCCGGGCTTTGCAGTCCGGAAATCCACGCCAGCGCCGTTCCGGCAATCAGCAGCAGCAGGCCGGTCGGGATTTTGGCGAAAATCGGCTTTTTACCGAACCAGTTAATGAAGATCAGCAGCAGAACGATGAACGACACGGTGGGCGCTTCGAACGCCTGCAACATCGGGTTCATCGCCAGCAGCAGCAGGCCAAGACCGGACAGGCACGACAGCAGCACGGTACGCGGGATCATCTTGCGGATGGTCTCACCCAGGAACGAGCCGCCCGCGAGGATCATCGCTTCCACGAAGCACCACACCAGGCCAATCTGAATCGCGAAATCCGCATCGCCGGTTTGCTGGTAGACGGGCATCAGGACCAGGAAGGTCACGGTAAAAATCGAGGGTGCGCTCGGGCCGGACGGCAGCGCGGTGACGTCCGTACGTCCGGTGGTGCGCGCCATTTGCAGACCAAACCATGTGTAGCATAAGCTCGCTACCAGCACCGCCAGCCCGAAGGCCGGCGCGATGCGTCCATAAACAATCTCCTTCGGGATGCCGACGACAAAAATGAGCAACCCCATCATGGTCAGCAAATTAGTCAGGTTGTTGGTCATCAACCCGAAATAGGCCGCCCAGTCACCTTTTTTCCACTCCAGTTTCATGTTTTTCATGGATGCATACCTTATAGAACGTAGCGATCGCGGAAGGTCAACAGCGCCTTTTCAAAACAGCTAAACGGCGGGTGAACGATGCCCGCCCCAATCATGCCGATGCCCGCGTCTTTGTGGGCAATGGCGGTGTTGATCACCGGCAGAATGCCGCTGCCCGCCACTCTGGTGATGTCGATGGCGGTTGGAATGCCCATAAACGACAGCAGCGGAATGGTGACGTTCGGGTTCTCGCCGAGGGTGATTTCGCGCATCTGGCGCGAGAAGTCGATGGCTTCCTCCACCGTGCCGCCCACCAGCGCAACGATGGCCGGTGCCGTCGCCATCGCAAAGCCGCCGATGCCGTAGGTTTCGGTGATGGCGCTGTCGCCAATATCCAGTCCGGAGTCTTCCGGCTTGTAGCCTGCGAACATCGGGCCAATCACCTGCTGCGCCGGACCGGTAAACCACTGCCCCGGCAGGCCGGAAACGCGCAGGCCGAACTCGTAGCCGTTGCGCGCCATGGTGGTAACCACGGTGCTATATTCAATGCCGTGAGCGGCATCCAGCGCGGCTTTACACATCGCCATCCACGTCGGGCCGGAGAAGTAGTCGCTGCTGGCGACAAACTCGAACACCTCACGCTGCTGCTCCACCGGATAGCCCGCCTGAATCAGCCCCGGCGTCAGTGCCTGGATCAGCAGCGTGGTGCCGGCGTTGTTGCGGTTGTGGCACTCGTCGCCCATGTGCAGCGCCTGGGCCAGCATCAGGCGCAGGTCGATTTCGCCGATGATATTCATCGCGTCGCGCAGCATCGGGCCGAGCACGTCGCGCATCCAGTTCAGGCGGTCGATCACGCTCTGGTCGTTAGCCCCCATGCGCAGGATCTTCGCCATCTGCTCGCTGAGGTTGGTGAACGCCCGGTTGCCGTAGGTTTTGTTCTCAACGATGTGCATAAACATTGACGCGGAGGTGACGCCCGCCATGGAGCCCACGCAGTCGTGCTCGTGGCACGGCGAGAAGGTGATCTCACCTGAAGCCGCCAGCCTTGCGGCATCCTCCAGATCCGTTGCCAGCCCTTCAAATACCAGCGCACCGTTAACCGCGCCCTTCATCGCCCCGCACATGTTTTCCCATGCGACGGGCGGACCGGCGTGCAGAATGGTGGTGCGGGTCATGCCCGGCACTACGTTAATTGCCTGGTCATAGCCCACCAGCACCGGGTGAGACTGGATGATGCGCTCAAGGGCGATTTTGTTCGCGGCGGCGATCTTCTCCGCCAGCGGTTTTTCCGCCAGCTGGTCGAGCGCCTCCACCACCTGCATGTTGCCCTGCCCCGGCGGCGTCCAGTCGAGCTGGGTCACGGGAACGTGCTGCTTTTTGAGGTCGTCGCTGAACATCGCAATGCCGACGTTAATGACGTTAAGCGGCTGGTTGAATAAAGTGGTCATTATGCGTTCTCCCCTTTGCAAACAAATTCGCGTGCCAGTAATCCGGTGTTGGTGCTGCTGCTGGCCCAGATGACGCCTGCGTCGGTCAGCCGCTGGCACTGCTGCGCCAGCGACTGCGGATCCTGGTCGGTGCCGAGCACGTAGCCGAGAATTTCCAGCGGACGGTTATCTGCCCTCGCAATGGCCTGTGCCTCTTTGATCGCCTCGATCATCACCCCCACCGGATCCTCGTGCGCGCCGAAACCGAGCACGAAGTCCATCACGATGACGCCCACCTGCGGATCCCGCGCCTCCTGCAGCAGCCTGCTGATGCGGTTGGTCGGGTCGATCATTGGGTGCGGCTTGCCGTTGGTGAAGTCGTCGTCACCGAAGTCAAGGAAGGTGTGGGCCTGGCTGATGCTGATGTCCTTCAGGCGCTTAGCCGGATCGGGCTGGATGTTGCTCCAGACGTCGTCGAACTTCTCCAGCGCGGCAAACATCGCCTCGTCGCACAGGGTGCCGCCGCAGAACAGGCCGCGAATGTACTTCTGCTGTGGGGTCAGGCGGGCGCGCACCTCTTCAATCAAAGGCCAGTTGAGCGGATGCAGATCCAGGGACTCTTTTTTAATGCCGGTAAGCAGCACCGCCTTCAGCGCCGCTTCTTTGGTGCCACGCGCAAACTGCAGGCCGTCTTCATCGGCGGGCGGTTCGCTGCGGCCGAGGAAGCAAACAACCACCGGCTTGCGGCAGGCTCTGGCGCGGGCCAGCACCTTTTTTGCAACCGCTGGCGCAGGCGGCTTGGAGATGAGCGCAATCACCTGAGTGCCCTCATCCGCCTCAAGCATGTCGATGGCGTCGAGCATCATCAGGCCGCCGATTTTCTCGCTGAGATCGCGCCCGCCGGTGCCGATCAGCTGCGACACGCCGCCGCCGAACTCGTGAATGCGCACGCTCAGCTCCTGGCTGCCGGTGCCGGAGGCGCCAACAATCCCAATCGGCCCGCGACGCACCGCGTTGGCGAAGCACAGCCCCGCACCGTTGATGATGGCGGTTCCGCAGTCAGGCCCCATCATCAGCAGCCCTTTCTCATGCGCCAGCTGCTTCAGCGCCAGCTCGTCGTCGAGCGACACGTTATCGGAGAACAGCATCACGTTAAGATCGTTTTCCAGCGCCTGACGCGCTTCGCGGGCGGCAAAGGTGCCGTTGACGGAAATGACCGCCAGGTTGCTGTCCGGGCGATGAGTTTTGGCGCTGGCAATCGTCGCGTAGCGTGCTTCATGGGTGCCGCCGCTCACTTTATGGGTAAATAAAGCTTCTATTTCCGCCAGCGTTTCATCGTTCGCCGCGTCGCCTTTAATCACGATCATCAGGTCGCCATTTTTGGCTTCCGCCAATTCCGGCGTGAGCAGCCCGAGATTTTTCAGAACGCCTTTATTCATTTCCGTCGCCATTGCCACAAACGCCTGTTCGACGCCCGGCAATTTATTGGCTTTGGTGGAAACCGACATTAAGGAAACCGAATCGAAATACGTATTCTTTTTTATGACGATTTTGGTTGGCATTGTTTTCTCCTGAATACGGATAAAAGGGGGCCGCCGTCGCGCAGAATGCACGTCGGTAAAAATACTGTTTGAATTAACGGCCAGCCGGACGTGGCTGGCCGAATGCGTTATGCGCCCGCCGCCAGCAGCAGGTCGGCTATTGCATCGAAGCCTTTTTCCCGCGCCAGTTCGAGCGGGGTTTTGCCGTATTTATCGGTCATGTGCGGATTCGCGCCGTGATCCAGCAGCAGCTTCACAATTTCCTGCTGCTTTGCGCCGCCGTCATTCAGCACGATGGCTTCCAGCAGCGGCGTCCAGCCGACAAAGTTAGTGTGGTTGACGTTAATATCGGTTTTTTCCAGCAGCTCGCGCACGATTTCAACGTGGCCTTTTTCACTGGCAGGGGTAATGCCCACGCCGCCGAAGCGCGTCAGACGGTCGAGATCCGGATTCGCCGGAAGAACGATGCGCAGCAGGGTTAAATCATTAGTCAGGCAGCTTATCAGGAAGGGGTTAAAACAGGTCTGGTCCTGTTTATCAATATCCGCGCCGGCGGCAATTAAAAATTCCACGCAGGCATAATGCTTTTTCAGGCTGGCAATAATAATGGCGGTTCTTTTCTGGCGGTTGGTGGCGTTAATATCCACGCCGTTATCCAGGCAGGCTTTTAGCGCGTCGATGTTGCCCTCTTCTGCCGCCAGCAGAAATTCCGTAACGAGTGCGTTTGCAGACATATTCAGTCTCCCAATGTTTCACTTCTGATGACCTGAGAATAGCAACAGCCTGGTCACAAAAGAATCCGCTTAAAAATGATTCATCGACACGCAATTCATTGTTGAGTTAAATTCAACAGTCAGGCTAAAACGTGCGTCTGTGCAACCTTTTTCTTATGGTTTACCGTTTTTTAGCGCCTCAGGCAGCATTATCCTTATGGTTGTAAAAGCCTTGCAGGACGCGGCTCCGCGTAAATAGTCAGAACTGTGACACACTTCAAATATGATGTAACGGCGCTGTTAAAATATGTTCAAAACTGATGGCTGAGGATGCTGTGATATGAATTCCATCTTTACCGAAGAGAACCTGCTGGCCTTCACCACCGCGGCGCGCTTCGGCAGTTTCAGCAAAGCCGCCGCCGAGCTGGGCGTGACGACCTCCGCCATTAGCTATACCATTAAGCGCATGGAGACCGGGCTGGACGTGGTGCTGTTTGTGCGCAACACGCGCAGCATCGAGCTGACGGAGTCCGGGTTTTATTTTTACCGTAAGGCCACCGACCTGCTGAACGACTTCCACGCCATCAAGCGCGGGATTGATACCATTTCGCAGGGCATCGAGGCGCGAGTGCGCATCTGCATTAATCAGCTCTTGTATACGCCGCGCCATACCGCGCGTTTGCTGCAGGTGCTGAAAAAGCAGTTTCCCACCTGCCAGATCACGGTGACGACCGAGGTGTATAACGGCGTCTGGGATTCGATCATCAACAATCAGGCCAACATCGCGATTGGCGCGCCGGATACGCTGCTGGACGGCGGCGGGATTGATTACACCGAAATTGGCGCCATTCGCTGGGTGTTTGCCATCGCGCCGGAACATCCCCTCGCCTTTGTTCCCGAACCGATAGCGGAGAGCCAGTTGCGCCTGTACCCCAACATCATGGTGGAAGATACCGCGCATACCATCAACAAGAAGGTCGGCTGGCTGCTGCACGGGCAGGAGGCAATTCTGGTGCCGGATTTCAACACCAAGTGCCAGTGCCAGATTCTGGGGGAAGGGATTGGCTTTTTGCCGGAATACATGGCAAGAGAAGCGATGGAAGACGGTCTGCTCATCACGCGGCGTATTAACAATCCGCGTCAGGACTCGCGCATGCTGCTCGCCACGCAGCATGCGGCGACCGGCCAGGTGACGCGCTGGATCAAACAGCAGTTTGGCCCGGAAGGCGTGTTAACCGGTATATACAGTGATTTACTGTGGCGTGCTTAGTTTTTCGTCTGTACCCAAAACGCGTGGATAAGGCCCGGGAAGTAACCCAGGATGGTCAGAAGGATGTTCAGAATAAACGCCCAGCCCAGTCCCTTGCCAAGCAGCACGCCCAGCGGCGGGAGAATAATCGTAAAAACAACGCGCCAAAAACCCATAATCACTCCGTGCAAGCTAACCAATTGAAAATTAAAAAGAGACATTTCTCTAAGCATAGCCAGTTTACGGGTTACTGCCATTCGTCTCTCGCGCTTTTACCTGCCTTTACCCTCTTTACACTGGCTTAAGCCCTTCCTTAAATGTTCTACTACTCATAAATTGACCGTAAGGAAACACCATGTCTCTTTCTCTTATTTCGCCACAGCAGGCGAACGCGCTTATTAAAGAAGGCGCAAAACTGATTGATATTCGCGATCCCGATGAGTATGCCCGCGAGCATATTCCGGCAGCACGCTCCATACCGCTGGATTCTTTACCCGGCGGGCTCAACGCTGCCCCTGGTGAAACGGTGATTTTCCACTGTCAGTCCGGGACACGGACATCAAACAATGCTGCGCGACTTGCGCAGGCAGCATTGCCGGCTCAGGCCTTCGTGGTTGAGGGGGGCATTCAGGGCTGGAAGCAGGCCGGGCTGCTGACCGTTGAAGATAAATCCCAGCCGCTCCCGCTGATGCGGCAGGTACAAATTGCCGCCGGGCTGCTGATCCTCTGCGGCGTGGTGCTGGGTTATAGCGTCTCCAGCGGCTTTTTCCTGCTGAGCGGTTTCGTCGGTGCCGGGCTGCTGTTCGCCGGTGTGACAGGTTTTTGCGGTATGGCACGGTTGCTGAAAGTGATGCCGTGGAACCGTCATACCTCATAAGCAGTAATCAATGAATTACGCTGTACCCGACATCAGACGTCGGCTAAGGTGAAGATCGCTAAAACGATGAGGAGGTTATATGTTTTCTGTCGGTGATTATGTGCAACCGCTAAAAGGCGGCCCAAAGCTGAAAGTGCTCGAAGTGAACGGAGAAAACGTGGTGGCGGTACAGGCCAGCAATGAACAAGGCGAGAAATATACGCTGAAAGCGGCCGATTTGGCGCCGTATACCGAAGAAGGTGATTTCGGCGTCTGCTGAACAGACAACCGGGCGGCTTGTTCCGCCCGGTCCACGTATTAGATCAGAAAATCATCCAGTGATTTACCCTCTGCCAGCGCGCTGGCAATAGGCTTCGGCGTGCGGCCCTGGCCGGTCCACGTTTTTTCTTCACCGTTCTGGTCAATAAAGCGATATTTCGCTTCACGCGGTTTACGCTTTTTAGTCGGTTTACCCGCCTGCGCCAGTTCTGAACCCAGCAGGTCAGTCGGAGAAATACCATCGGCTTTCATCAGTTCCAGCAGGGTATTAATTTTTTCCTGCTGTTCAGCGCGCTGCTGCTCTAATTCCGCCAGCTCATTGCGTTTTTCTTCAGTAACGACCCTGACCTTTTCCAGCATTTCCTCAAGAACGTCCAGGGTTAATTCTCGCGCCATCGCGCGCAGGGTTCGGATATTATTAAGATTCTGTAACGTCAAAGACATATTATTGAAAACCTTTTCTTTGGGGTAAATAGATAAATCGCCCCAAGAATAATTCATTTCAGTTGAAATATCTACCCAAAGGTCCAAACGGGCATAAATGTAAATATATTTAAATATCGCCGTTAATAATAGCGCATAGCATTGGCGGGAAACACGTAGATCTAATCACCAAATCAATATAAATGGTCAACTTTAATCCAAATCACAGCATACTGCGCTCTCATCAGGGGAGCGGATTTCTGCGTCAAAAGCAAAACACTTAAGCCACTGATTTATATAAGAAAAACATTTAATGAGACAGATTATAACGAACCGGATATAAAACAACCAATTTTAGAGAATTTTGTGGACATAAGGCGAGTAAATAAAAATTAATCACTAGTTGTTAGTTCAAACATAGAGATATACGCTATACACCTCAAACAAACCAACCTAAAGCACTAGCCGCTGAAGGAAAACCGATTCCACTGCGTTCTTCTCAAGGAGTTCAGACATGTTCTCGCCGCAATCTCGCCTGCGCCACGCGGTGGCGGATACTTTCGCGATGGTTGTCTACTGTTCCGTTGTGAACATGCTGATTGAAATATTCCTCTCCGGAATGACCTTCGAGCAGTCACTTTCTTCTCGTCTGGTGGCGATCCCGGTCAATATTATTATCGCATGGCCTTACGGGCTATACCGCGATGCCGTTATGCGTTTCGCGCGCCGCATCAGCCCGGCGGGCTGGATGAAAAATCTTGCCGACGTGCTGGCGTACGTCACGTTCCAGTCGCCGGTCTACGTGGCTATTCTCCTGACAGTGGGCGCGGACTGGCACCAGATCGCCGCAGCGGTCAGTTCGAATATCGTGGTATCAATGCTGATGGGTGCGGTATACGGCTATTTCCTCGACTACTGCCGCCGCCTGTTTAAGGTCAGCCAGTACGGCCAGGTAAAAGCGTAATGTGAAGCGACTGGCGAAAGCCAGTCGCAGATTTACTGTACGTCGCCAAACAGTCCCTTCAGAAACCGCTCCAGCGCCATACGCGAACTGAAACCGTGCGGAATACCATAATGCTCATGCCGTTCACCGCCTAAATAGAGCGGAAATTGCTGATAGTGGTCGCAGGTTTTAATATCCGAGGCAGGCTCAGCAAATGACAGACTTCTGTCTTTCAGCGTCGGGTGAATAATGAGAGCGGTACGTCCCATCCTGGCTTCACGATTAACATAAACATAATTCTCGCCGCGGCGATATCCATACGCTTTTGGCGTCACCTCATCCATGGTGAATCCCTCTTTTTCAAGAACGCGTGCCACCTCGTCAGGTCGTAAATACATATCTTTTCCTCGTTATCTTTTCCTGCCCGGCAACCTTACAGTAATCAGCATTAGCAGGGCTTTCAGAATAGTCCATAAACTGGCGGATAACGCGTGACGCGCTTCAGATATTAAATTTCTGAACTAAACTAAACGGGAACACAAAATTACGGAGGATCGTATGTTTAACAGACCGAACCGAAACGATATTAACGACGACGCGCAGGATATTCGTAATGATGTCAGCCAATTAGCGGACACGCTTGAGGAAGTGCTGAAATCCTGGGGATCGGATGCGAAGGATGAAGCAGATGCTGCGAAACGTAAGGCTCAGTCTCTGCTCCGTGAAACCCGCGCCCGTATGAACGGACGTTCACGCGCTACGCAGGCGGCCTGCGACATGGCAAGCTGTGCTACGACCTTCGTACGTGAAAAACCACTGTGTACGCTGGGAACCGTCGCGGCGGTCGGCATTTTTGTCGGAGCCCTGCTCAGCCTGCGTAAGTAAGCCCACATTCTCAACCCCGGTAGCCTCAGGCGCCGGGGCTTTTTTATGCCTGTAAGCCTGAAAAACCCGTACAGCCCGCCCTGCCCCGCTGTGCTCATCATCAGGGCAATATTAATCTGAATTTCCCATATCTTGTATGGTTGAATCTTTTATCAACTACATCTAGTATTCCCTTTAGAAAGACACACACTCTATGACGCGTTAACTCGCGCCGTTTTCATATTCTAAATGGAAATACGAATCATGAGCATTATTATTTACACTCGTAACGATTGTGTTCAGTGCCACGCCACCAAACGGGCGATGGAGAGCCGAGGCGTGGCGTTTGAGATGGTAAATATCGACCTGGTGCCCGATGCCGCGGATACCCTGCGCGAACAGGGATTTCGTCAGCTTCCGGTAGTGGTTGCCGGTGATACCAGCTGGTCTGGCTTTCGCCCGGACATGATTAACCGCCTGAGCGCTCAGGCCACGCGTGAATGAGTGTGCTGGTCTTCTTCTCCAGCAGCTCAGAAAACACGCTGCGCTTTATTGAGCGCCTCGGGCTGCCAGCGGTGCGTATTCCGCTCAATGAGCGGGAGCGCATTCAGGTAGACGAACCTTACATTCTGGTGGTGCCCAGCTATGGCGGCGGCGGTACGGCAGGAGCAGTACCTCGCCAGGTGATCCGCTTTCTGAACGATCCTCATAACCGGGTACTGATTCGTGGCGTGATCGCGGCGGGCAATCGTAATTTTGGCGATGCCTTTGGCCGCGCCGGGGATGTCATCTCTCAAAAATGCGGCGTGCCGTATCTCTATCGTTTTGAACTGATGGGGACACAGCAGGACGTAGAAAACGTGCGTAAAGGAGTGAACGAATTTTGGCAACGACAACCGCAGAACGGGTAATTCAGGCGACGCCGGACTACCACGCATTAAACGCGATGCTTAACCTCTATGACCGGGAGGGGCGCATTCAGTTTGGCAAAGATCGCGAGGCGGTAGAGGCTTTTTTCGCCGCCCACGTGCGGCCCAACAGCGTGACGTTTGCAAGCCAGAATGAACGTCTCGACTATCTGGTTAACGAGGGCTACTACGAGGAGCGCGTCCTGGCCCGCTACGATCGTCCCTTCGTGGTAAGACTGTTTGAACGTGCGCACGCCAGCGGTTTTCGCTTCCAGACCTTTCTTGGCGCATGGAAGTATTACACCAGCTACACCCTGAAAACCTTCGACGGCAAACGCTACCTGGAAAGCTTTGAAGATCGCACCGTGATGGTGGCCCTGACGCTGGCCCAGGGCGATGAAGCGCTGGCTGAACGGCTGACGGAGGAGATCCTCTCCGGCCGCTTCCAGCCCGCTACGCCCACCTTCCTCAACTGCGGCAAGGCCCAGCGCGGCGAGCTGGTCTCCTGCTTCCTGCTGCGCATCGAAGACAATATGGAGTCGATTGGCCGTGCGGTGAATTCGGCGCTGCAGCTTTCCAAACGCGGCGGCGGCGTGGCGTTTCTGCTCTCGAACCTGCGGGAGGCGGGCGCGCCGATCAAGCGCATCGAAAACCAGTCCTCGGGCGTCATCCCGGTGATGAAGATGCTGGAAGATGCGTTTTCTTACGCCAACCAGCTTGGCGCGCGCCAGGGGGCGGGGGCGGTTTACCTGCACGCGCACCACCCGGACATCCTGCGTTTTCTCGATACCAAACGTGAAAACGCCGACGAAAAAATCCGCATCAAAACCCTGTCGCTCGGCGTGACGATCCCGGATATCACGTTTAAGCTGGCCAAAGAGAATGCCGATATGGCGCTCTTCTCGCCGTACGACGTGGAGCGGATCTACGGCAAAGCGTTTGGCGACGTGGCGATAAGCGAGCTTTATGACGAGCTGGTTGCAGACGATCGCATCCGCAAAAAATACATCAACGCCCGCGATTTCTTCCAGACGCTTGCGGAAATTCAGTTTGAATCCGGCTATCCGTACATCATGTACGAGGATACGGTAAACCGCGCCAATCCGATTGCCGGGCGCATCAACATGAGCAACCTGTGCTCGGAAATTTTGCAGGTCAACAGCGCCTCCGCTTACGACGAAAACCTGGACTACGCGGAGATCGGCAAAGATATCTCCTGCAACCTCGGGTCGCTGAATATTGCCCACACCATGGATTCGCCGGATTTTGGCCGCACGGTGGAAACTGCCGTTCGCGGGCTGACGGCGGTATCGGACATGAGCCACATCCGCAGCGTGCCGTCCATTGAGGTGGGCAACGCCGCGTCGCACGCCATCGGCCTGGGGCAGATGAACCTGCACGGCTATCTGGCAAGGGAAGGCATCGCCTACGGCAGCCCGGAAGGGCTGGATTTCACGAATCTCTATTTCTACACCGTCACCTGGCATGCGCTGCATACCTCAATGATGCTGGCGCGCGAGCGCAACCAGCGGTTCGCAGGCTTTGAGCAGTCGCGCTACGCCAGCGGGGCGTATTTCAGCCAGTATCTGGAAGGCGACTGGCAGCCGAAAACCGAAAAAGTGCGCGCGCTGTTTGACCGCGCCGGCATTACCCTGCCGACGCGCGAGATGTGGCAGCAGCTGCGCGACGACGTGATGCGCTACGGCATTTATAACCAGAACCTGCAGGCGGTACCGCCAACCGGTTCGATTTCCTACATCAACCACGCCACGTCGAGCATTCACCCGATCGTGTCGAAGATTGAGATCCGTAAGGAAGGCAAAACCGGACGCGTCTACTACCCTGCCCCGTTTATGACCAATGAGAACCTGGCGCTGTACCAGGACGCGTACGAGATCGGCCCGGAGAAAATCATTGATACCTACGCCGAGGCCACGAAGCACGTGGACCAGGGGCTGTCGCTGACGCTCTTCTTCCCGGACACCGCCACCACGCGGGATATCAACAAAGCGCAGATTTACGCCTGGAAGAAAGGCATCAAAACGCTGTACTACATTCGCCTGCGCCAGCTTGCGCTGGAAGGCACCGAAATCGAAGGCTGCGTGTCCTGCGCGCTGTAAGGAGAAAGGATGAAACTGTCACGCGTGAGTGCCGTTAACTGGAACAAGATTCAGGACGATAAAGACCTGGAGGTGTGGAACCGCCTGACCAGCAACTTCTGGCTGCCGGAAAAGGTGCCGCTCTCCAATGATATTCCAGCCTGGCAGACGCTGAGCCACGCCGAACAGCAGCTGACGATCCGCGTCTTTACCGGCCTGACGCTGCTGGACACTATTCAGAATACCGTCGGTGCGCCCGCGCTGATGAGCGACGCGCTGACGCCGCACGAAGAGGCGGTGATGTCGAATATCAGCTTTATGGAGGCGGTGCATGCCCGCTCCTACAGCTCGATTTTCTCGACGCTGTGCCAGACCAAAGACGTGGACGCGGCCTACGCCTGGAGCGAAGAGAGCGCGTCATTGCAGCGCAAGGCGGAGCTGGTGCTGGAGTATTACCGCGCCGACGAGCCGCTGAAGAAGAAGATCGCCAGCGTGTTCCTGGAATCCTTCCATTTCTATTCCGGCTTCTGGCTGCCCATGTACTGGTCGAGCCGGGGCAAGCTCACCAACACCGCCGATTTGATTCGCCTCATTATCCGTGACGAGGCGGTGCACGGGTATTACATCGGCTATAAGTATCAGAAAGGGCTGGAGAAAGTCAGCCCGGAAAAACGCGAGGAACTCAAAGGGTTCGCCCTCGATTTGCTGATGGATCTGTATGACAACGAGTTGAGCTATACCGAAGAGCTGTACGCCGGAACGGGCTGGGAAGAGGACGTGAAGGCGTTTCTCTGCTACAACGCGAACAAAGCGCTGATGAACCTGGGCTACGACGCGCTTTTCCCGCCGGAGATGGCGGAGGTAAACCCGGCGATCCTCGCGGCGCTGTCGCCCAATGCGGACGAAAACCACGATTTCTTCTCCGGGTCCGGATCGTCGTACGTGATGGGTAAAGCGGTGGAGACAGAAGATGAGGATTGGGATTTTTAATGTATGAATTAACGTTCATTAATTAAATATAAATCTCATTATTTCCACACCACTATTTCACCAGGAACTACACTGTAATTTCCCCGTCATATTCGCCTGAATCACACCGATTCAGGCGAATTTCCCGACGCAGCAGCAAAAAATTGAGAAAAATTCAAACCGTCCTCAGCCCTTTATTCATGGGAAATTCAGCCGTTTCGCTTGCATCAAAATTCCGGCGTCAGGCCAACTCAGGGTTGTCTCAGATTCTCAGTATGTTAGGGTTATGCCCGTTAACAATTTACCATGGTAATCATATCGACATAAACAAATAACAGGACACTCTCTATTGCATGGCAATTAAATTAGAAGTGAAAAATCTTTATAAAATATTTGGCGAGCACCCGCAGCGCGCATTCAAATATATTGAGAAAGGCCTTTCGAAAGAGCAAATTCTGGAAAAAACCGGGCTGTCGCTTGGCGTTAAAGACGCCAGTCTGGCCATTGAAGAAGGCGAGATTTTTGTCATCATGGGGTTATCCGGTTCGGGTAAATCCACTATGGTTCGCCTTCTCAATCGCCTGATTGAACCCACCCGCGGACAGGTGCTGATTGACGGCGTGGATATCGCCAGAATCTCAGACGCAGAACTCCGCGAGGTGCGCAGAAAGAAGATCGCAATGGTGTTTCAGTCATTCGCGCTGATGCCGCATATGACGGTGCTCGATAATACCGCCTTCGGTATGGAATTAGCCGGCACGCCTGCTCAGGAACGTCAGGAAAAAGCCCTGGATGCTTTGCGTCAGGTTGGACTGGAAAATTACGCTCATGCCTACCCGGACGAGCTTTCGGGCGGGATGCGTCAGCGCGTCGGATTAGCCCGCGCGTTAGCCATTAATCCAGACATATTATTAATGGATGAAGCCTTCTCCGCCCTCGATCCTTTAATTCGTACCGAGATGCAGGATGAGCTGGTAAAATTACAGGCCAAACACCAGCGCACCATTGTCTTTATTTCTCACGATCTCGATGAAGCCATGCGTATTGGCGACCGCATTGCCATTATGCAAAATGGCGAAGTGGTGCAGGTCGGCACGCCGGATGAAATTCTGAATAATCCGGCGAATGATTACGTGCGCACCTTCTTCCGCGGCGTGGATATTAGCCAGGTATTTAGCGCGAAAGATATTGCCCGCCGAACGCCAAACGGCATTATTCGAAAAACGCCAGGCTTCGGCCCGCGCTCCGCGCTGAAGCTGTTGCAGGATGAAGACCGTGAATACGGCTATCTGGTTGAACGCGGCAATAAATTTGTCGGCGTTGTCTCCATCGACTCTCTGAAAACCGCCCTGAGCGAAAATCAGGGAATCGATGCGGCGTTGATTGACGCTCCGCTTGCCGTGGATGCCGAAACGCCGCTTAGCGAGTTGCTCTCTCACGTGGGTCAGGCGCCTTGCGCCGTGCCGGTTGTCGGTGAAGAACAACAGTACGTTGGCATCATCTCAAAACGGATGCTGCTACAGGCTTTAGATCGCGAGGGGGCAAACAATGGCTGATCAATCAAACCCATGGGGTACCACTGAAGCTGCAGACAGCGCGGCGCAATCTGCCGATGCGTGGGGTTCCACGCCCGCACCTGCCGACGGCGGCGGCGCGGCGGACTGGCTCAACAGCGCACCCGCGCCTGCGCCAGAGCATTTCAATATTATGGATCCGTTCCACAAGACGCTGATCCCGCTGGACAGCTGGGTGACAGAGGGGATCGACTGGGTCGTTACCCATTTCCGCCCGGTGTTCCAGGGGATCCGCATCCCGGTGGATTACATCCTGAACGGCTTCCAGCAGCTGATGCTGGGCATGCCGGCGCCCGTGGCGATAATCCTGTTCTCGCTGATCGCGTGGCAGTTCGGTAGCGCGGGTATGGGCATCGCCACGCTGATCTCCCTGATCGCCATTGGCGCGATTGGCGCGTGGTCTCAGGCGATGATTACCCTGGCGCTGGTGCTGACCGCCCTGCTCTTCTGCATTGTCATCGGCCTGCCGATGGGGATCTGGCTGGCGCGCAGCCCGCGGGCGGCGAAGATTATTCGTCCCCTGCTGGATGCGATGCAGACCACCCCGGCGTTCGTCTATCTGGTGCCTATCGTGATGCTGTTCGGCATCGGTAACGTGCCGGGCGTGGTGGTGACCATTATCTTCGCCCTGCCGCCGATTATTCGCCTGACGATCCTGGGCATTAACCAGGTGCCGGCGGATCTGATTGAGGCCTCGCGCTCGTTCGGCGCCAGCCCGCGTCAGATGCTGTTTAAGGTTCAGCTTCCGCTGGCGATGCCGACCATTATGGCGGGCGTTAACCAGACGCTGATGCTGGCACTGTCCATGGTGGTGATCGCCTCGATGATCGCCGTTGGCGGTCTCGGCCAGATGGTGCTGCGCGGCATTGGCCGTCTCGACATGGGGCTGGCGACCGTCGGGGGCGTCGGGATTGTGATCCTCGCCATTATCCTTGACCGCCTGACCCAGGCTGTCGGTCGTGATTCACGCAGTCGCGGCAACCGTCGCTGGTACACCACCGGCCCTGTCGGGTTACTGACCCGCCCATTTACAAAATAAGGAACAACGATGCGACATAACGTACTTTTTGCCACAGCGTTTGCCACCCTTGTCTCCACCAGCGCGTTTGCCGCTGACCTGCCGGGCAAAGGCATTACCGTGCAGCCGGTGCAGAGCACCATTTCGGAAGAGAGCTTCCAGACCCTGATCGTCAGCCGCGCGCTGGAGAAGCTGGGCTATACGGTCAACACGCCGAGCGAAGTGGATTACAACGTGGGCTACACCTCGATTGCCTCCGGTGATGCCACCTTTACCGCCGTGAACTGGCAGCCGCTGCACGACGACATGTATGCCGCCGCAGGTGGCGATAAGAAATTCTATCGCGAAGGCACCTTCGTGACCGGCGCGGCGCAGGGTTATCTGATCGACAAGAAAACCGCTGATAAGTACCACATCACCAATATTGAGCAGCTGAAAGATCCGAAGATCGCCAGACTGTTCGACACCAACGGTGACGGCAAGGCCGACATGATGGGCTGCTCGCCGGGCTGGGGCTGCGAAGCGGTGATTAACCACCAGAACAAAGCGTTCGATCTGGCGAAAACCGTCGACGTGAGCCACGGCAACTACTCCGCGATGATGGCCGACACCATTGCCCGCTTTAAGGAAGGCAAGCCGGTGATCTACTACACCTGGACGCCGTACTGGGTGAGCGACGTGCTGAAGCCGGGCAAAGACGTGGTGTGGTTACAGGTGCCCTTCTCCTCCCTGCCGGGCGAGCAGAAAGATATCGACACCAAACTGCCGAACGGCATGAACTATGGCTTCCCGGTGAACACTATGCACATCGTGGCGAACAAAGCCTGGGCGGAGAAAAACCCGGCTGCGGCGAAGCTGTTCTCGGTGATGAAGCTGCCGCTGGCGGACATCAACGCCCAGAATGCGATGATGCACGCGGGCAAATCCTCTGAGGCGGATGTTAAAGGCCACGTGGATGGCTGGATCAAAGCCCACCAGCAGCAGTTTGATGGCTGGGTGAAAGAGGCGCTTGCGGCGCAGAAGTAAAAACACAACACAACCTTACCCCTCACCCCGGACCGTTACCCCTCTGGGGAGAGGGTTAGGGTGAGGGGATTAACCGCACAAACACACACATAACAATCCCCCAACAATCTCAATCATTAGCTATTATGGTTTCCGGAAAAATAATCACTTAACTCACGATTCCTGAAACTAATGACAAAAACATCTCAGGGGCTTAGCCCCGCACTCATCCTTTTAATGTCCGTGGCAACGGGTCTGGCAGTCGCCAGCAACTATTACGCACAACCTCTGCTTGATACTATCGCGCGCGCCTTCGATCTTTCAGCCAGCTCCGCCGGCTTTATCGTCACCGCTGCGCAGCTCGGCTATGCGGCAGGGCTGCTATTCCTGGTGCCATTGGGCGATATGTTTGAGCGCCGGATGCTTATCGTCTCTATGACGCTTCTGGCGGCAGGCGGCATGCTGATCACCGCCAGCAGCCAGTCGCTGACGATGATGATCGTCGGTACCGCGCTAACGGGGCTTTTCTCCGTCGTCGCGCAAATCCTGGTGCCTCTCGCCGCAACGCTCGCCTCGCCGGAAAAACGCGGCAAAGTGGTCGGCACTATCATGAGCGGCCTGCTGCTGGGCATTCTGCTGGCGCGAACCGTTGCCGGGCTGCTGGCAAGCCTCGGCGGCTGGCGCACCGTTTACTGGGTGGCGAGCGTATTGATGGTGGTGATGGCGCTGGCGCTGTGGCGCGGGCTGCCGAAGGTGAAGCAGGAGAACCACCTGAATTACCCGCAGCTTCTGGCCTCCGTGTTTAGCCTGTTCACGCAGGATAAACTGCTGCGCACCCGCGCTCTGCTGGGATGTTTAACCTTCGCCAACTTCAGCATTCTCTGGACGTCGATGGCGTTTCTGCTGGCAGCACCGCCGTTCAATTATTCCGAAGGGGTGATTGGTCTGTTCGGTCTGGCCGGTGCCGCCGGTGCACTGGGCGCTCGCCCGGCAGGCGGGCTGGCTGATAAAGGCAAATCGCACATGACCACGACAGCCGGACTGATTTTGCTCCTGCTCTCCTGGGCGGCCATCTGGTATGGGCACGTCTCGGTGCTGGCGCTGATCGTCGGTATTCTGGTGCTCGATCTCACCGTACAGGGTGTGCACATCACCAACCAGACCGTGATTTACCGCGTGAAGCCCGAGGCGCGTAACCGCCTCACGGCCGGATACATGACCAGCTACTTCATTGGTGGTGCGGCGGGTTCGTTAATATCAGCGTCGGCGTGGCAGCATGCCGGCTGGTCAGGTGTGTGCGGGATAGGGGCAATCGTCGCCGCGCTTAACCTGGTTGTATGGTGGCGCGGCTATCATCGTCAGGAAGCAATTCATTAAGTTTTACATTGCTTTGGGCCTCTTAGGGTGTAAAGGGGCCCGGCAGTCTGTTAATGTAAACGTAATCATTTATCCCAGAAATTTTAATGTGGGTGACATATCTACAATTGGCATGAATAGTTCAGACCCCCGTCCCCACATCCTCTCTTCAGCGGGTTTATACCCTACGCTTTCTGTGCTCACCGGGTCACGGACTTACCCGGCGCTCTTTGATGGTGGCATTCGTTTGGCGGATATAACCGCACAAATAATTCATTTACATTATTTGTCACCATCGTTACTATATCGGCTGTAATTAATGAGGTTATGCCCAAAATGGATAGTTCGTTTACGCCCATTGAACAAATGCTTAAATTCCGCGCCAGTCGTCATGAGGACTTCCCGTATCAGGAAATCCTGCTGACCCGCCTGTGCATGCACATGCAGGGTAAGCTACTGGAAAATCGTAATAAAATGCTGAAAGCTCAAGGGATTAACGAGACGTTGTTTATGGCGTTGATTACGCTGGAGTCTCAGGAAAACCATAGCATTCAGCCTTCTGAGCTGAGCTGCGCGCTGGGATCGTCCCGTACCAATGCGACCCGTATTGCCGATGAGCTGGAAAAGCGCGGCTGGATTGAGCGCCGTGAAAGCGATAACGATCGCCGCTGCCTGCATCTGCAATTGACCGATAAAGGTCACCAGTTCCTGCGTGAGGTGCTGCCACCTCAGCACAATTGCCTGCACAAACTCTGGTCTGCCCTCAGTACTTCCGAGCGCGACCAGCTTGAGCACATCACTCGCAAGCTGCTCACCCGTCTGGACCAGATGGATGAAGAAGGCGCTGTTCTTGAGGCGCTGCGCTAACGCGACGACACGCTCAACAATCCAGATTTATATAAGAAAACCGACAGGCCAGCACGTCACACTGCTGGCCTTTCTGACAACAGGTCGGCTTAGCCGATGTGAAAATAAGAAGATCGTGGAGAACAACAATGAGCGCAAATGCGGAGAGCACTACCCCGCAGCAACCGGCCAATAAGAAAGGCAAACGTAAAAGTGCCCTTCTTCTGTTGACCTTGCTCTTTATTATTATTGCCGTGGCATATGGGATCTATTGGTTTTTAGTATTGCGTCATGCAGAAGAGACTGACGACGCATACGTGGCAGGGAACCAGGTACAGATTATGGCGCAGGTGTCGGGCAGCGTGACGAAAGTCTGGGCTGACAATACCGACTTTGTGCAAAAAGGCGATGTGTTGGTGACCCTCGATCCAACCGACGCCCAGCAGGCCTTTGAGAAAGCCAAGACCGCGCTGGCCTCCAGCGTCCGTCAGACCCGCCAGCTGATGATCAACAGTAAACAGCTGCAGGCCAACATCGACGTGCAGAAAACCGCACTTGCGCAGGCGCAGAGCGACCTGAACCGCCGTGTACCGCTCGGCACCGCTAACCTGATTGGCCGTGAAGAGCTGCAGCACGCGCGCGACGCGGTTGCCAGTGCCCAGGCACAGCTGGACGTGGCGATTCAACAGTACAACGCCAACCAGGCGATGGTGCTCGGCACCAGCCTCGAAAACCAGCCCGCCGTACAACAGGCGGCGACTGAAGTACGCAACGCATGGCTTGCCCTGCAGCGTACCAAAATCGTCAGTCCGATGACCGGCTACGTCTCCCGCCGTTCCGTCCAGCCAGGGGCGCAGATTAGCCCGACCACGCCGCTGATGGCGGTCGTGCCGGCAGACAACCTGTGGGTAGACGCCAACTTTAAAGAGACGCAGCTCGCCCATATGCGTATCGGCCAGACCGCGACGGTCGTCAGCGACATCTACGGCGATGACGTGAAGTACACCGGGAAAGTGGTGGGTCTGGATATGGGGACCGGCAGCGCTTTCTCCCTGCTGCCTGCGCAAAACGCCACCGGTAACTGGATTAAAGTGGTTCAGCGTCTGCCCGTGCGTATCGAGCTGGATGCCAAACAGCTGGCGGATCACCCGCTGCGTATCGGCCTCTCCACGCTTGTGACGGTCGATACCGCCAACCGCGACGGTCAGATCCTGGCAAGCCAGGTGCGTAGCAGCCCGGTTTATGAAAGTAACGCCCGTGAAATTAGCCTCGATCCGGTCAACAAACTGATCGATGACATCGTGAAGGCAAACGCCGGTTAATCCGAAGGTGAGCGTTATGCAACAGCAAAAGCCGCAAAAACCGCTGGAAGGCGCGCAGCTGGTCATTATGACCATTGCGCTGTCGCTGGCGACATTCATGCAGGTGCTGGACTCCACCATCGCAAACGTGGCGATCCCAACCATCGCCGGCAACCTTGGCTCATCGCTGAGCCAGGGGACCTGGGTCATTACTTCGTTTGGGGTGGCAAACGCCATCTCCATCCCTATCACCGGCTGGCTGGCGAAGCGCGTCGGTGAGGTGAAGCTGTTCCTCTGGTCCACGGTAGCGTTTGTTCTTGCCTCCTGGGCGTGCGGCATGTCCAGCAGCCTGACGATGCTGATTTTCTTCCGCGTCATTCAGGGGATTGTCGCCGGGCCGCTGATCCCGCTGTCGCAGAGTTTGCTGCTGAGCAACTACCCCCCAGCAAAGCGTTCGGTCGCGCTGGCGCTGTGGTCAATGACCGTTATCGTCGCGCCTATCTGCGGACCGATTCTGGGCGGGTACATCAGCGATAACTACCACTGGGGCTGGATCTTCTTTATCAACGTACCGATTGGCGCCGTCGTGGTATTGATGACGCTGCAGTCGCTGCGGGGACGAGAGACGCGCACCGAACAGCGCCGTATCGACAGCATCGGGCTGGCGCTGCTGATCCTGGGTATCGGCAGTCTGCAGATCATGCTCGACCGCGGTAAAGAGCTCGACTGGTTCAACTCGCAGGAGATCATCATCCTGACCATTGTCGCGGTGGTGTCGATAAGCTTCCTGATTGTCTGGGAGCTGACGGACGACAACCCGATTGTCGATCTCTCGCTCTTCAAATCGCGAAACTTCACCATCGGCTGCCTGTGTATCAGCCTCGCCTATATGCTCTACTTCGGCGCGATTGTTCTGCTGCCGCAGCTGTTGCAGGAGGTGTATGGCTATACCGCGACCTGGGCGGGTCTGGCCTCAGCGCCCGTTGGGGTGATCCCGGTTCTGCTGTCGCCGATTATTGGCCGCTTCGCCCACAAGCTCGATATGCGTCGGCTGGTGACGTTCAGCTTCATTATGTACGCCGTGTGCTTCTACTGGCGCGCGTATACCTTTGAGCCGGGAATGGACTTTGGCGCCTCGGCGTGGCCGCAGTTCATTCAGGGCTTTGCGGTGGCGTGCTTCTTTATGCCGCTGACCACCATTACGCTCTCTGGCCTGCCGCCTGAGCGTCTGGCGGCGGCATCAAGCCTGTCGAACTTCACCCGTACGCTAGCAGGTTCCATCGGGACGTCGATCACCACCACCCTGTGGACCAACCGTGAATCGATGCACCACGCCCAGCTGACCGAAGCGGTGAACCCGTACAATCCGAATGCCCAGCAGATGTACAGTCAGCTTCAGGGCATGGGGATGACGGAGCAGCAGGCATCCGGCTGGATTGCCCAGCAGATCACCAACCAGGGGCTGATTATCTCGGCAAACGAGATTTTCTGGATATCGGCGGGGATCTTCATCGTCCTGCTGGGGCTGGTGTGGTTTGCCAGACCGCCGTTTGGCGCCGGTGGCGGCGGCGGAGGGGCGCACTAATTCGCGTTGTCCAGAACGCGACAGCGATTGTCAGTTTCGATAAAGCAGCGCTCCTGAAATCAATTCACGATAGTGAAAAGACAACAGGAGCGCATCATGCTGAACACACCCGCCGACAAATACCAGCCTTATCCCACCGTTTCATTGCCCGACCGCCGCTGGCCGGAGCAGACCATCACCCGCGCGCCGCGCTGGCTCTCGACAGACTTACGCGACGGCAACCAGGCGCTTGCCGAGCCGATGGACAGCGCGCGCAAGCTGCAGTTCTGGGATTTGCTGCTGGGCTGCGGATTTAAAGAGATTGAGGTCGCCTTCCCGTCCGCCTCGCAGACCGACTTCAACTTTGTCCGCCAGCTTATCGAAGAGAACCGCATTCCGGATGACGTCACGATTCAGGTGTTAACACAGGCGCGGGAAGATCTCATCCATCGTACTTTTGAATCCCTGCGCGGCGCGAAGCAGGCCACCGTCCACCTGTATAACGCCACCGCCCCGCTGTTCCGCCGCCTGGTGTTCGGCATGGAGAAAGCGCAGATCGTCGAGCTGGCCACCCGCGCCACGCGGCTTATCCGCCAGCTTTGTGAAGAGAACCCTGAAACCCGCTGGCAGTACGAGTACTCCCCGGAAACCTTCTGCTTTACCGAGCCGGAGTTTGCGCTGGAGATTTGTGAAGCCGTGGCGGAGATCTGGCAGCCGTGCGATGAACGGCCAATGGTGATCAATTTACCCGCTACCGTCGAGGTCAGTACGCCGAACGTCTATGCCGACCAGATCGAGTATTTCTGCCGCCACTTCAGCCGCCGCCGCGACGTGTGCATCAGCGTGCATCCGCATAACGACCGCGGAACGGGCGTCGCCAGCGCGGAGTTGGCGGTGATGGCGGGCGCGGACCGCGTGGAGGGCTGCCTTTTTGGCAACGGCGAACGCACGGGCAACGTTTGCCTGGTAACGCTGGCGATGAACCTCTACAGCCAGGGCATTTGTCCCAATCTGGACTTTAGCGATATGAATCGGGTGGTCGAAACGGTAGAGGCATGCAACCAGTTGCCTGTCCATCCGCGCCATCCGTGGGCAGGACGGCTGGCCTATACCGCCTTCTCCGGCTCGCACCAGGACGCCATCAAGAAAGGCTTTGATGCCCGCAGGCCTGGCGATCGCTGGGAGATGCCCTATCTGCCCGTCGATCCGCAGGACATCGGCTGCACCTACGAAGCGGTGATCCGCGTGAACAGCCAGTCAGGAAAAAGCGGCAGCGCCTGGCTTATTGAGCAAAATCACGGCCTGAAGCTGCCCCGCGCCCTGCAGCAGGATTTTAGCCAGCACGTGCAGCAGGAAACGGATCGCCACGGGAAAGAAATGACGCAGAACGCGCTGTGGCAGCTATTCCGCACCCGCTACGGGCTGGTAACGACCCCGCAGCTGGCGCTGCAATCCTACCGCAGCGACGGCCAGCAGGACGGCCAGCTGCGGCTGACGGCAAGCGTTGTCACGCAGGGGGGAACGCGCCAGCTGGAGGGTCAGGGCAACGGTCTGCTCTCCGCTGCCGCGCAGGGCCTGAGCCGCTGGGTCAACGCGCCGTTTGTGATTAAGGATTATCACGAACATACGCTGGGCGAACGCAGCGACAGCCGCTCGGTGGCCTATATCCGCTGCCTGTTCCAGGACGGCACCAGCAGCTGGGGCGTGGGCATTGACAGCGACGTGGCGCGCGCGTCGCTTCAGGCGCTGTTTAACGCGGTTAGTCGTTCTTAAAGTAATCGCTGGGTGAGATACCCATCGCCCGGCGGAACATCGCCGTAAAGGCGCTGTGGCTGCCGTATCCCAGATCCAGCGCCACGCGCAGCACCGGCTGGCCCTGCGCCAGCCGCACTAAGGCTTCCAGCAGGCGCGCCCTCCTCACCCACTCGCCGTAGCTTAACCCGGTCTGCTGCTGAAAATGGCGGTTCAGCGTACGCTCGCTCATGCCGAGCAAGCTCGCGCTCTGTTGACCGCTCCAGCTTTCACCTGGTAACTGACGGACCTGCCGACACAGCTGGCGTAACGCTTCACTTTCCGGTTCCGGCAGGTGAAACGGCAGCACCGGCATGATGCGAATTTCATCCAGAATGAGCTCATACACGCGCTCGTCACGGCTTCCCGGCGAGTACGACTCAGGTAGCGTCAGGGAGGTGAGGATCAGCTCGCGCAGCAGCAGGGAGATCTGCACGATCTGACAGGTCGCCGGGAGATCGGCTCGCGCCAGCGGATCGATAAACAGCGTGCGGGCTGCAACGTTGCCGGTGATGCGAAGCGAGTGCTGTGTCCCCGCCGGTAGCCAGACGCCGCGCCCGGGCGGCACTACCCAGCAGCCGGATGCGGTATCGACCCGCACGACGCCCGTCAGGCTGTGCAGCAGCTGCGCGCAGTCGTGCTCATGCCACGGCTCGCTATCGCCATGAGCATAATCATGCGAAAACGGCACAAGTGGGCGATGGGTAAAGGAGAAGGTGGTGGTTGTCGTCATGAGGATTGTAGGCCCGGCCAGCGAAGCGCCACCGGGCATCCACAGGCACAATACTAGATGTGCAGCTCCTGCAGTTTTTCTTTTGGCAGGGCCAGCTCTTCATTGCTGTTTACGCGAACGTCACGCTCGATGATGTGACGGGCAATTTCCTGGGCTTCTTCCAGAGAGTGCATCTGGTAAGTGCCGCACTGGTAAACGTTCAGCTCAGGGATCTGGTTCTGCTCTTTCACTTTCAGCACGTCTTCCATCGCCGCTTTCCACGCATCGGCGACGCGTTTCTCTTCAGGCTGACCAATCAGGCTCATGTAGAAGCCGGTACGGCAGCCCATCGGAGAGATGTCGATGATCTCAACGCCGTTGCCGTTCAGGTGGTCACGCATGAAACCGGCGAACAGGTGTTCCAGGGTGTGAATGCCTTTCTCCGGCATCACTTCTTTATTCGGCACGCAGAAGCGCAGATCGAAGACGGTGATCGTGTCGCCGTGCGGGGTGTGCATGGTCTTCGCCACGCGGACTGCAGGTGCTTCCATACGGGTATGGTCGACAGTAAAGCTATCTAATAACGGCATACGTCACCTCCGATAGTGATTTTTTTTAAAATAAACTGAACTCTTCTACAGAATGCACGTCTGAGTATATGAAAGACGCGCATTTGTTATCATCATCCCTGAATTCAGAGATGTATATTTTGGCCACAGCGATGTGGCCTTTTTCTTTTCTGCTTAAGCCTGCTTCGCCAGAAACGCCTCAAACGACTCCGTATCCGCCGCTTCAACCTCTTTCTGACGCACCAGTGACGCGTCGCGCTCCGCGACAAAATCCGCTTCGCTCAGGATCTCTAACGGCTCCTGCATCAGCATCTCACGGTACTCCGCTGAGAGTGAACGCCCCGTGCCGCCAATCCCCTGCTCGATCATGGTGCGCAAAATGCGCGCAGAGAACGTCAGTTCCGGGTTATCAAAGCATTCCACCAGCTGGTCGCAAATCTGTTGATACGCGTCGCCGCCGTCGATGCTGTCCAGGGTGCGGGCAACACGCTTCAGGTCACGGAACAGATCCTTACCTACCTTAGCCAGCGGGAACTGCGCTGTTTCGCAGCCAATACCCAGCGTCAGACCCGGTTTACGGCCTTCCAGAATCACGCGGTTCCAGTTCGTGCGCGTACAAAGCAGTTCGTCTGAACTCATTTCCGGCGCATCCGCCAGCGCGCACCAGACCATAAACAGATCCAGGAAGCGAACCTGCTGCTCGTCAACGCCAATCGGTGAGAACGGGTTGATATCCAGCGAGCGCACTTCAATGTATTCAATGCCGCCGCGCTGCAGCGCATCCGACGGCGTTTCACCGCTGCGCGTCACGCGCTTCGGACGAATTGGCGCATACAGTTCGTTTTCAATCTGCAATACGTTGCTGTTGATTTGCAGGCGCTTTCCGTCTTTTTCGAGGCCGATTTTCGCGTACTCTTCCGACGGAGTTTTAATCGCCCGCTTCAATCCTGCCACATATTCGTGCAATTCGTTAAACGTAATACCGAGATTGCTTTGCGATTTATTGGTATAGCCCAGATCGCTCATGCGCAGAGAAGTCGCGTACGGGAGATAGTACATTCCGCACTCGGTTTTTTCGAACGGCAGCGTGGTCGGTTTCCCCTGCAGGAACGATGAACAAATGGCAGGCGACGCGCCAAACAGATACGGAATCACCCAGCCAAAACGGTAATAGTTGCGGATCAGACGGAAATAACCGGCGGAGATCGCTTCTTTATCCGTTTCTCCCCCCTTCGCCTGCCAGAACGCCATCGGCAAAGAGAAATTGTAGTGCACGCCAGAGATCGTCTGCATCAGCGCGCCGTAGCGATTTTTAAGACCTTCGCGATAGAGCGTTTTCAACCGACCAATGTTTGACGTGCCGTACTGCGCCAGCTCAATCTCCTGGCCCTGCTCAATATAGCACGGCATGCTGAGCGGCCACATACGCTCATCGCCGAGATTGCGCGCGGTGTAGCGATGGATGTCGCGCAGGATCGTCAGCATATGATCAATATCGCCGTCCACCGGCGTAATGAACTCCAGCAGCGCTTCAGCGAAATCGGTTGTGATCCATTTATGTGTCAGCGCCGAGCCTAACGCCTTCGGGTGACCCGTCGTCGCTAAGCTACCGTCCGCGTTAACGCGCAGCGTTTCACGCTCAAGACCACGCTGAATACCCTTCAGAGCCTGAGGGTGGTTTTCCAGCCAGGCCAGCGCCTGAGATACGTCCGGGATCAAATTGACCTCCCGCCTGTCAAAGTAATGTTACTCAGCATAATTGTAATGGTTGACGATTGAAGGTCGCGTATTCATTCCACCAATTAGTGCCACCACGTCATACCCTGTAGTGTTGCCCACGCCACGAGAACATAGCGCAACGCCTTGCCAAGGCACAAAAAAAAGAGCACCGGTCCCCAGGAGATGCGCATCCATCCCGCCAGCAGACACAGTAAATCGCCTATTACAGGCATCCAGCTTAATAACAGCGTGGCAGCGCCATAGCGTTTTAGCCAGCCGACTGCCTTTTCCTGCCAGCGCGATTTTTCGCGCAGCGGAAAGAAACGCCCAAGAATAACGTTAGTCAGCCCTCCAAGGCTATTACCCATTGTTGCTATTAATACAAGCAGCCAGGGCTGACTCACGCCGGACAACAGCATCGCCACCAGTACCACTTCCGAATTTCCCGGTAACAGCGTGGCGCTTAGAAAACTGCTGGCGAATAATGAGGCAAGTGACAGCGCGTCACTCACAGTAAGCGCACATCCACCGCCGCCATTCCGGCATCACGCGCGGCCTGAATACCGAAGTCGGCATCTTCAAACACGACGCATTTTGCCGCCGGTACGCCCATTAATTCTGCGCAAAGCAGGAAGGTGTCCGGCGCGGGCTTGTGATTTTTAACATGATCGGCGGCCACCACGGCAGAAAAATAGTGGCGCAGGCCAAGATGGTTGAGCAACGCTTCTGCTATCGCGCTCTCGCTGCCCGTCCCGACAGACATCGGGCGACGCCCGTGCCACTCTTTTACCACATCAATCAGTGGCAGAGGGCGTACGGTATCTAAAAGCATGGCTTTTACCGCATCGGTTTTTTCACGCGCGAGAAGGTGTGGGTCGAGATCGGCCTGATTCAGTTCAATCACGGCCTGCGCAATACGCCAGGTTGGGGATCCGTTGAGGGCAATCATCGCCTGAAGGTCGAAACGCATGCCGTAGCGGCCAAGGACCTCGGTCCAGGCTTGACGATGCGTGGGTTCAGTATCCAGGATGGTGCCATCCATGTCGAAGATCAAACCGTCATACTGTGCGTACATCGTGCTCTCGCTAAACGATTAACAAAGCATTACTTTATCGTAAAAGGGGGTTTTTGTCGCTGACAGAGAGTGTGATTGCTGACGGAACGTCGAAGGAATAGACAAAAGAAGAGAAGATGGTGCATCCGGGAGGATTCGAACCTCCGACCGCTCGGTTCGTAGCCGAGTACTCTATCCAGCTGAGCTACGGATGCATCGGGATTTACTACTGTACTGCTCGATATTCATATCACTTCGAAAGCAATATGAAGTAATAGATGGTGCATCCGGGAGGATTCGAACCTCCGACCGCTCGGTTCGTAGCCGAGTACTCTATCCAGCTGAGCTACGGATGCAAAATGGCGGTGAGGCGGGGATTCGAACCCCGGATGCAGCTTTTGACCGCATACTCCCTTAGCAGGGGAGCGCCTTCAGCCTCTCGGCCACCTCACCACACAACGCCTCTTTCGAGTGCTTCGAGTGACTCGTTAAGAGCTTCTCGTCGCTGCGTGGCGCATATATTACTTTCTGGGACTTATAAGTCAAACAATTTTCCAAAAGCTTTTATCGTTTGCACAAATCACACGCAATTCGCATGTAAAAGCCGCAAAGAGGGTGTTTTATAAGCGGATTTTGCAGGCAATGCCACAGAAAACATCTGCCGAAATGGCGGTATTGAGACGAGTTAAGGGTAACGGAGTGGTTAAAAAGAGAGCGATTGAAATTAAACGGTAACTTTGAGCAGGAAAAATAGCGGGAGGGTTGCGTCTCGCCCGACAGCGAGACGCGACAATATCAGTAACTGGACTGCTGGGATTTTTCAGCCTGGATACGCTGGTAGATCTCTTCACGGTGGACAGATACTTCTTTAGGAGCGTTAACACCAATACGTACCTGGTTACCCTTTACCCCTAAAACTGTCACGGTGACCTCATCCCCAATCATGAGGGTCTCACCAACTCGACGAGTCAGAATCAGCATTCTTTGCTCCTTGAAAGATTAAAAGAGTCGGGTCTCTTGTATCCCGGCATTATCCATCATATAACGCCAAAAAGTAAGCGATGACAAACACGTAAAGTGTAAGCAGTCACGGCATCACATTCTGTTAAACGTAAGTTTAGCCGATATACACAAACTCAACCTGACTTTATCGTTATCGATAGCACAGTGAACAAGACGCCATAACGTTGCCGCTATGGCGTCTGCTTGTGCTTTGTAGTTATTACAGTCTCGCGCTTACCCAGCTTTCAACGCTGGCTAATGCCGCAGGAAGTGCCGCCGCATCCGTACCACCGGCTTGCGCCATGTCCGGACGACCGCCACCCTTGCCGCCCACCTGCTGAGCGACCATACCAATCAGTTCCCCTGCTTTAACGCGGTCGGTCACATCCTTAGAGACGCCCGCAATCAGAGAAACCTTACCTTCTGCCACCGTCGCCAGCACGATAACGGTAGAACCAAGCTGGTTCTTGAGATCGTCGACCATAGTACGCAGCATCTTAGGCTCAACGCCCGCCAGATCGCTGACCAGCAGTTTGACGCCCTTAATGTCTACCGCTTTACTGGAGAGGTTTGCACTCTCCTGCGCCGCAGCCTGTTCTTTCAGCTGCTGGAGTTCTTTTTCCAGCTGACGCGTGCGATCCAGCGCAACGCGCACTTTCTCGCCCAGATTCTGGCTATCGCCTTTCAGCAGCTGCGCGATGTCGTGCAGCTGATCGCTCTGCGCATGCAGACTGGCGATTGCGCCTTCACCGGTCACCGCTTCAATACGACGCACACCTGCAGCCGTACCGGATTCGGAAACAATGCGGAACAGGCCGATGTCACCGGTGCGCGAGGCGTGAGTACCGCCGCACAGTTCGGTAGAGAAGTCGCCCATGCTCAGCACGCGAACGCGCTCGTCATATTTCTCGCCAAACAGCGCCATCGCACCTTTTTTCTTCGCGTCCTCAAGATCCATGATGTGGGTCTCAATTGGCAGGTTACGACGGATCTGCGCGTTCACCAGGTCTTCCACCGCGCGAATTTCAGACGGCTTCATCGCTTCAAAATGCGAGAAGTCGAAGCGCAGCACTTTATCGTTTACCAGAGAACCTTTCTGTGCAACGTGGGTACCCAGCACGTCGCGCAGGGCTGCGTGCATCAGGTGGGTTGCAGAGTGGTTCAGACGAATGCGCGCACGGCGTGCTTCATCAACGTTAGCCTGTACGCCCTCGCCCACTTTCAGAGAACCGGATACCAGTTTGCCCTGGTGACCGATCGCCTGACCGTATTTCTGGGTGTCGCTGACGCTGAAGCTAAAACCGTTGCCTTTCAGTTCGCCTTTATCGCCAACCTGACCGCCGGATTCCGCATAGAACGGCGTTTTGTCCAGAATGACGACGGCTTCCTGACCCGCGCTGATGCTGTCTACGGCTTTACCGTCAACAAACAGGGCGGTCACTTTGCCGGTCAGTTCCAGCGCTTCATAACCTTTGAATTCAGACGCGCTATCAACGCGGATCATCGCGTTGTAGTCTGCACCGAAACCGCTGGACTCACGCGCACGACGACGCTGCTCTTCCATCGCGGCTTCAAAGCCTGCTTCATCAACTTTGATGTTGCGCTCGCGGCAAACGTCCGCCGTCAGGTCAACCGGGAAGCCGTAGGTGTCGTACAGGCGGAAAGCGGTTTCGCCATCCAGCGTGTCGCCCTTAAGCTTCGCCAGTTCTTCGTCCAGCAGCGCCAGACCGCGCTCCAGCGTACGAGCGAACTGCTCTTCTTCGGTTTTCAGAACCTGCTCAACCTGCGCCTGCTGGCGTTTCAGCTCGTCGCCGGCTGACCCCATCACGCCAATCAGTGGCCCAACGAGTTTATAGAAGAAGGTGTCCTTCGCGCCCAGCATGTTGCCGTGACGGATCGCACGGCGAATGATGCGACGCAGCACGTAGCCACGGTTTTCATTCGACGGAATAACGCCGTCGGCAATCAGGAACGCACAGGAACGAATATGGTCTGCGATAACGCGCAGCGATTTGTTGTTCAGATCGGTCGCGCCGGTAACGTTCGCAACGGCTTTGATCAGAGTGCTGAACAGGTCAATCTCGTAGTTGGAGTTAACATGCTGCAGAACCGCGGCGATACGCTCCAGGCCCATACCGGTATCAACGGATGGCTTCGGCAGCGGCTCCATGGTGCCGTCAGCCTGGCGGTTGAACTGCATGAAGACGATGTTCCAGATCTCAATATAGCGATCGCCGTCTTCTTCCGGGCTGCCTGGAGGGCCGCCCCAGATATGGTCGCCGTGATCGTAGAAGATCTCGGTGCACGGACCGCAAGGACCGGTGTCGCCCATCTGCCAGAAGTTATCAGACGCATATGGCGCGCCTTTGTTATCACCGATGCGAATAATACGCTCGCGCGGGATACCCACTTCTTTTTCCCAGATTTCGAACGCTTCGTCATCGGTTTCGTAGACGGTCACCCACAGACGCTCTTTCGGCAGGTTGAACCAGTTTTCACCGGTCAGCAGCTCCCATGCGTATTGAATGGCATCATGTTTGAAGTAGTCGCCGAAGCTGAAGTTACCCAGCATTTCGAAGAAGGTGTGGTGGCGCGCGGTGTAACCGACGTTTTCCAGGTCGTTGTGTTTACCGCCCGCACGCACGCAACGCTGTGAGGTTGTGGCGCGGGAATAATTACGCTTGTCGAGACCAAGGAACACATCCTTGAACTGGTTCATCCCGGCGTTGGTAAACAGCAGAGTCGGATCGTTGTTCGGTACCAGGGAGCTGCTGGCAACAACCTGGTGTCCCTTACTATGGAAAAAATCGAGAAACGCCTGACGGATCTCAGCGGTGCTCTTGCTCATAATTATCCTGAAATCAAGCTAACGAAATGTCGTAGCCAGCCTTTATCGGTAAACCGTTGGACGGACCAGCTACTGGAAAAAGTGGGAATAAGATAAGTTTTCTTTAGTGGGAAGTAAAATCCCGCATGCGTTCAATCGGCAAAATTACGCCAGATATCCTGAATATCTTCCATCAGAAAGCCGCGGTAGAGCAAAAAGCGCTGGATTTTGACTTTTTCTGAAAATTCACGCGGCAACGGTTCGCCGTACTTACGAATCGCCTGCTCTTTTGCCAGTTCGCACCAGTCGATGTCGCTTTCGCGCATCGCTTTTTCGATGGACTCCCTGGCTACCCCTTTCTGGTTCAGCTCCTGGCGGATGCGCGCGGGCCCATACCCTTTGCGACCACGGCTGGCGAGAAAACGCGAGGCAAACCGGTCATCGTCCAGGTAATGATGCTCATAGCACCAGGCCACCACGCGGTCGTAGTCTTCCGCAGTGGCATCAATCTCCTCCGGCCCGTTTTTGCTCATGACGGGCGCTGACAGCTTCCGCCGCAGCTCCTGTTCACTGTGGTCGCGCACGGCGAGAATGCGTACCGCACGATCCAGCAAGCGCGCGTAGGCGGGTCGGCGTGATGTCGGTTCACTCATAAAAAACCTGCAGAATCAGAAATGCAAAAAGGGCCGCGTCAGCAGCCCTTCATTTTTACACGAGAGACTTAAAAGTCTTCGTTGGTTTCTTCAGCATCCGCGGCATCCACCACGAAATCAGGTTTGGAGTCCTGGTTGTTCAGAAGAAGCTCACGCACCTTCTTCTCAATCTCTTTCGCCGCAGCCGGGTTCTCTTTCAGCCAGGAGATAGCATTCGCTTTACCCTGACCAATCTTGTCACCGTTGTAGCTGTACCAGGCGCCCGCTTTTTCAATCAGCTTCTCTTTCACGCCCAGGTCAACCAGCTCGCCGAGGAAGTTGATACCTTCGCCGTAGAGGATCTGGAATTCAGCCTGTTTGAACGGTGCTGCGATTTTGTTCTTCACAACCTTCACGCGGGTTTCGCTACCCACCACGTTCTCGCCCTCTTTCACCGCGCCGATACGGCGGATATCCAGACGGACAGAGGCGTAGAATTTCAGGGCGTTACCACCGGTGGTGGTTTCCGGGTTACCGAACATCACACCAATTTTCATACGGATCTGGTTGATGAAGATCAGCAACGTATTGGACTGCTTCAGGTTACCGGCCAGCTTACGCATCGCCTGGCTCATCATACGTGCCGCGAGGCCCATGTGAGAGTCACCGATTTCACCTTCGATTTCCGCTTTTGGCGTCAGCGCCGCAACGGAGTCGACGATGATCACGTCAACCGCACCGGAGCGTGCCAGCGCGTCACAAATTTCCAGCGCCTGCTCGCCGGTGTCCGGCTGGGAACACAGCAGGTTGTCGATATCAACGCCCAGCTTACGGGCATAGACCGGGTCCAGCGCGTGCTCGGCATCGATAAACGCACAGGTTTTACCTTCGCGCTGCGCCGCTGCAACAACCTGCAGGGTCAGCGTCGTTTTACCTGAGGATTCCGGACCGTAGATTTCTACGATACGCCCCATCGGCAAACCGCCCGCGCCCAGTGCGATATCCAGAGAAAGCGAACCGGTGGAGATAGTTTCCACATCCATGGAACGGTCTTCACCCAGGCGCATGATGGAGCCTTTACCGAATTGCTTTTCGATCTGGCCCAGTGCTGCCGCCAACGCTTTCTGTTTGTTTTCGTCGATAGCCATTATTACTCCTGTCATGCCGGGAGAAGCAACTGCGCTTCACCATGGACTTCTGTTCTGTTGGTGCAATTATACTGTATAGTCATACAGTATCAAGTATTTTGTAGAAATTGTTGCCAGAGCGTTTTTAACGCATAAACGGTAGCCTGACGACGCACGCTTTCGCGATCGCCGCTGAAGCACTCCCGGCGGGTGATCCCTTCCCCTTTGGACGTGGCAAACCCGAACCAGACGGTGCCGACAGGCTTCACGTCGCTGCCGCCGTCCGGCCCAGCGATGCCGCTGATGGAAATGGCGTAATCTGCCCGCGCCTCTTTCAGCGCGCCAATGGCCATTTCAATGACAACCGGTTCGCTGACCGCGCCATGCTGTTCCAGCGTGGCTTCGCGCACGCCAATCATCTGCGCCTTAGCTTCGTTACTGTAGGTCACAAAGCCACGTTCAAACCAGGCGGAACTGCCGGCGATATCGGTAATCGCTTTCGCCACCCAGCCGCCGGTACAGGATTCCGCGGTGGTAATAGTCGCGCCACGCTGCTTCAGGGCAAGGCCAACGATCTCGCTTAGCTGCATCAATTCATGGTCAGTCATTCTTGCTCCAGGCTTGAGAAAAACGTGCAGCACAAGATAGCACTTTCTCGTCAGATATGGGGATGCGCTTCAGGTTTTACGAGGGGGCTTCAGAAAAAAGCCGGTGCGGGCGCACCGGCTGTAGAAATATTATTTCATGCTGTTCGCAAGCGTATCGACATTATGGCGAAACGCCTTAACGTAGGTGTCTGCTGCTCCACCTTTTGCCGACAAGGCTTCCGGGTAAAGTTCGCCGCCCGGCTGTGCGCCCGTCGCCGACGCAATCTGCTTCACCAGACGCGGGTCGAGCTGGTTTTCCATAAACCACGTTTTCACGCCGTCGGCTTTAATCTGCTTGATAATCTCCGCCACCTGCGACGCGCTGGCCTCGCTCTCTGAAGAGAGTCCTTGAGGTGCCATGAAGGTTACGCCGTAAGCGCGGCCAAAATAACCAAACGCGTCATGGCTGGTCAGCACTTTGCGCTTTTCCTGCGGGATCTGGCTAAAGCGCGTTTTGGCCCAGCTGTCCAGTTGCGTCAGTTGCGCAATGTATGGTTTTCCTGAAGCCTCCAGCGCCGCTTTGTCTTCCGGATCGGCTTTCACCAGCCCGTTCAGAATATTTTGCGCATACAGCGCACCGTTCGCCGCGCTGTTCCAGGCGTGCGGATCGGTCACGGTCTTTCCATCTTCCTCAAGCGTGTGGGTTTTCACCCCGTTTGAGGCAACGACCAGCTGGCCTTTGAACCCGGAGGCTTTCACCAGGCGGTCGAGCCAGCCTTCCAGCCCTAAACCGTTGACCACGACCACGTCAGCCTTGCTCAGCGCCGCGCTGTCCTTAGGCGACGGTTCGAAGGTATGGGGATCGCCGTCCGGCCCCACCAGCGTCGTCACATTTACACGATCGCCCCCCACCTCCTGCGCGATATCCCCCAGTATCGAAAAGCTGGTGACCACATTCAGCGTTTTCGCCATCACGCTATGCGACATCATCCCCAGCGCTAGCGCCATGATTAATCCTGTACTTTTCATCGTTTCCCCTTGCGTTAAAAAAGCGCCCGCAGGCTGCCAGCCAGCCTGCTGCGCGTGCCAAATAAAACGGAAATAAAAAACAGCGCGCTGGCGGTCAGCACAATAGATGGCCCCGCGGGTAAACTTGCCGCCCAGGAGAGGCTTAGCCCCAACCACGCGCAGAAAATACCGCTGATACCAGCCATCAGGAGTAATCCGGGTAAGGTGCGGACCCAACAGCGCGCCGCCACCGCCGGGAGCATCATCAGCCCGACGGCCATCAGCGTGCCGAGCACCTGAAAACCGGCCACCAGGTTCAGGACCAGCAGCGCCAGAAACAGACCGTGCAATAAGCCTGGTAGCCAGCGGGCATTCACCTGCAGCCAGGCGGTGTCAAACGCCTCCGTCACCAGCCCGCGGTAAAAAAGGGCCAGCATGATAAGGGTGAAGATGCACACGCCGGTCACAAACAGCGCGGCGTCGTTGTCCACCGCGAGGATTGAGCCAAACAGCAGATGCAGCAGATCGACATTCGAGCCGCGTAGAGATACCAGCGTGACGCCCAGCGCCAGTGACCCCAGGTAAAAACCGGCAAAGCTGGCATCCTCTTTCAGCGGCGTGCGGCGGCTGACCAGCCCGGCCACCAGCGCAACGGCAATCCCGGCGATAAACCCGCCAACGGTCATAGCCAACAGCGACATCCCGCTGAGCAAATACCCCACGGCGACGCCGGGCAAAATGGCGTGAGAAAGCGCATCGCCCATCAGGCTCATCCGGCGCAGCTGAAGAAACACGCCGAGCGCGGTGGTGCTGACGGAGAGCGCCAGGCAAACCACCAACGCGCGGCGCATAAAGCCGAATTCGATAAACGGCTGGAAGAATGTGTGCCAGATCATGCCACCCTCACCCGTTCGGTTTTCCACTGGGGGCGTCAGTATCCAGCCGCAGCGTCTGCGGGAAGTGGCGCGCCACGCGCTCGCTGTCGTGCAGTACCGCGAGCAGCGTTTGCCCCTGCATATACATCTCCAGCATCAGGTCCATCAGCACGTTGCAGGTCGCTTCATCAACGCCGGTGAAGGGCTCGTCGAGCATCACCAGCGGCGCCTGCTGTACTAACACGCGGGCAAAAAGCATGCGCTGAAACTGGCCGCCGGAGAGTTCATCAATGGTGGAGAGCGCCATCGACTCCAGCCCCACGCGCTCAAGTGCACCACTAATGCGCAGACGCGCTTCGCGACGAAAACCGGCGAAAAGCGAAATTCCGGGCCAGCAGCCCATGCTCACCACGTCCTGG
This sequence comes from Enterobacter cloacae complex sp. P27C, assembly GCF_014895705.1. Lineage (NCBI taxonomy): Bacteria > Pseudomonadati > Pseudomonadota > Gammaproteobacteria > Enterobacterales > Enterobacteriaceae > Enterobacter > Enterobacter cloacae complex sp. P27C. The sequence continues at coordinate 299,037 of NZ_JADBQB010000006.1, read as the reverse complement.
ACGGTCAGCGGAAATTGCGCTTCCAGCGCGTGACGCTGCGCCAGCCATCCGATTACCGGTCGTCTACCCTGCCAGTGAAATCTGCCGCTGACGGGCGGAATAAATCCGGCGAGGGTTTTCAGCAGCGTGGATTTGCCGCAGCCGTTGGCGCCGATAATCGCGGTCATGCTGCCGCGTTCAATCAAGCCCGAAAGCGGACGCGTGACGGGCTGGCGGTCGTAGCCCGCAACCAGTGCGTTCATCACGATCATGGCAGCGCCACCGCCCAGCGCACGGCCAGCCCGAGAAAAAGAATGAGCACCATCGCCAGCAGCAGCCGAACCGGGGATGAGAGAGAAAACAGGGACATGGATATTTCAACTCAAAAATAATGTTATAACATAACAATAATGAAAGACAATGAAGATGTAAACGGCGGGAATGAAATGGGAGTGTGGCGAAATGTTTCTGCGGGAAAGAGGTGCGCGCGGGCGCCCTCTCCCACAGGGAGAGGGCGGAATAAGGCGAGTTACTGACTAAACGGCGACGCCGCCGGGACGCGGGCCTGCGATACCGCCAGCCCCAGTTGCCACACCGCCATCGCATAGTGGGTGCTATGGTTGTAGCGGGTGATGGTGTAGAAGTTCGGCATGCCGTACCAGTACTGGTAGCCAGTTCCCACGTCCAGACGCAGCAGGCTCACCTGGTCAACATTGCCCAGCGGCTGGGTTGGCGTTAAGCCTGCCGCCGTCAGCTGTGCAACGCTGTATTTGGTTTTAAAGCCGTTTTCCAGACCAAACGCTTCGCCGTTCGCCTGCACGGCAACCTGGCCGCCCGGCGTCCAGCCGTGCGCTTTGAAGTAGTTCGCCACGCTGCCGATGGCATCCACCGGATCCCACAGGTTAATGTGACCATCCCCGTTAAAGTCGACGGCATACTGCTTATAGGAGGACGGCATAAACTGGCCGTAGCCCATCGCGCCGGCAAATGACCCTTTCAGATCGAGCGGATCGTCCTGCTCGTTGCGCGCCATCAGCAGGAAGGTTTCCAGCTCGGAAGAGAAATACTCCGCGCGGCGCGGGTAGTTAAAGGAGAGCGTCGCCAGTGCGTCGAGGATGCGGGTTTTGCCCATCACGCGCCCCCAGCGAGTCTCTACGCCGATAATCCCGACGATGATTTCCGGCGGCACGCCGTAAACCTGCCACGCGCGGTTGAGCGCATCTTCATACTGGTTCCAGAACGCCACGCCGTTTTGCACGTTGTCCGGGGTAATAAACTGTTTGCGGTAGCGCAGCCACGCGCCGTTCGGCCCGCTCGGCACCTGGGCGGATGGTGCCTGCCTGTCCATCAGGCGCAGAACGTAGTCCAGACGCTTCGCCTGAGACAAAATTTCATGCAGCTGCTGGCGGTCGAAACCGTGTTTGCTCACCATTTTATCAATGAACTGCTCGGCCGCCGGGTTATTCGCGAAGTCGCCTCCCATCTGCATCATATTGTGCTGCGGCTCCAGCAGGAATCCCCCGGAAGGCGCGCCCGCCGTTTGCTGAACGGCTTCGGTCTTAGGTTTGCTGCTACAGGCAGACAGCAGGATAAGCGCAGGCAACAGCGCTGCATAACGACGCTTGAACATGAGACATCCATTTAACGGGTTCGATAAGAACCCAGTATGGTAAAGCATCCGCAACACCTCAAGGAAGCGGTACGCGCCTCCACAACGCAAATCCGCGCTTTTTTCCACCGAAAATCATTCACCTCATCAATTAACTTTCAAAATAATACATTTTTCTTTCATTGTGAGATCTAACTAACACTTTAAAACCTTTCAAAGTGATTATTATTAGCCGCAGTTATACAAAAACAAAAAAGCCCCACAGGAGAGAAGAATGATAGAGACCATCACCCACGGCGCCGAGTGGTTCATCGGGCTGTTTCAGAAAGGCGGAGAAGTGTTCACCGGCATGGTGACCGGGATCCTGCCCCTGCTGATCAGTCTGCTGGTGATCATGAACGCGCTGATCAACTTTATCGGCCAGCAGCGCATCGAACGCTTTGCCCAGCGCTGCGCCGGTAACCCGCTGTCCCGCTACCTGATATTGCCATTCATCGGCACCTTTGTTTTCTGTAACCCGATGACCTTAAGCCTCGGCCGCTTTATGCCGGAAAAGTACAAGCCGAGCTACTACGCCGCCGCCTCCTACAGCTGCCACTCGATGAACGGCCTGTTCCCGCACATCAACCCCGGAGAGCTGTTTGTCTACCTCGGGATCGCCAGCGGCCTGACCACGCTTGGCCTGCCGCTCGGCCCGCTGGCGGTGAGCTACCTGCTGGTGGGCCTGGTGACCAACTTCTTCCGCGGCTGGGTGACTGACCTCACCACCGCTATTTTCGAGAAAAAAATGGGCATCCAGCTTGAACAGAAGGTCCATCTTTCAGGAGCGACAGCATGAACCGGATCCGCATTGAGAAAGGCACGGGCGGCTGGGGCGGCCCGCTGGAGTTCGACGCCACCGAAGGCAAAAAGATCGTCTACATCACCGCGGGCACGCGCCCGGCGATTGTTGACAAGCTGCGCGAGCTGACCGGATGGGAAGCGGTTGACGGCTTTAAAGAGGGCGAGCCGCCGGAAGCGGACATCGGCGTGGCGGTGATTGACTGCGGCGGCACGCTGCGCTGCGGCATCTATCCGAAGCGCCGCATTCCGACGGTGAATATTCACTCCACCGGGAAATCCGGTCCGCTGGCGCAGTACATCCTTGAGGACATTTATGTCTCGGGCGTGAAGGAGGACAACATCACTCTGATGAATGGCACTGCCGCGCCGCAAAAAGCAGCCCCGCGCGAGTACGACACCAGCAAGAAGATCACCGAGCAGAGCGACGGCCTGCTGGCGAAGGTCGGGATGGGGATGGGCTCCGCCGTGGCGGTGCTGTTCCAGTCCGGGCGCGACACTATCGACACGGTGCTGAAAACGATTCTGCCGTTTATGGCGTTCGTCTCGGCGCTGATCGGCATCATCATGGCGTCCGGCCTGGGCGACTGGATTGCCCACGGCCTCGCCCCGCTCGCCAGCCACCCGCTCGGGCTGGTGACGCTGGCGCTGATCTGCTCCTTCCCGCTGCTGTCGCCGTTCCTCGGTCCGGGCGCGGTGATTGCCCAGGTCATCGGCGTACTGATAGGGGTGCAGATTGGTCTGGGCAACATTCCCCCGCACCTCGCCCTGCCCGCCCTGTTTGCCATTAACGCCCAGGCGGCGTGCGACTTCATCCCCGTGGGGCTGTCGCTGGCCGAAGCGCGCCAGGACACCGTGCGCGTGGGCGTGCCGTCCGTGCTGGTGAGCCGCTTCCTGACGGGCGCGCCGACGGTGCTGATTGCCTGGTTTGTCTCCGGCTTTATCTATCAATAAGAGGTTCCTGCAATGAACGTCATTTACCAGACCACCATTACCCGCATCGGCCAGAGCGCAGCAGACGCGCTGAGCGACCAGATGCTGATCACCTTCCGCGAAGGCGCTCCGGCGGATATCGAAGAGTTTTGCTTTATCCACTGCCACGGCGAACTGAACGGCGAGCTGAAGGCCGGAAGCCAGCTGGAGCTGGGCGAGGCGCGCTATGCCGTCACCGCCGTCGGCGACGTGGCGGAGCAAAACCTGCGCGAGCTCGGCCACATCACCCTGCGCTTCGACGGCCAGCCGCAGGCGGAATACCCCGGTACGGTTCACGTGGATGGCCCGGTTCCGCAGTCTGTCACCCCAGGCTGCACGTTAAAATTTGTTGCGTAATTAAGGAGAGTCACATGAGTCAGGTTGCCGTTGTCATTGGTGGGGGACAAACCTTAGGCGAGTTCCTCTGCCGTGGGCTTGCCGCAGAGGGCTACCGCGTGGCGGTAGTGGACATTCAGAGTGAAAAAGCCGCCCGCGTGGCGGACACCATTAACACCGAGTTTGGCGAAGGGATGGCATACGGGTTTGGTGCCGACGCCACCAGCGAGCAGAGCGTGATGGCGCTGGCCCGCGGCGTGGACGAGATTTTTGGGCGCACCGATCTGCTGGTCTACAGCGCGGGAATTGCGAAAGCGGCGTTTATCAGCGATTTCGAGCTGGGGGATTTTGACCGTTCGCTGCAGGTGAATCTGGTGGGCTATTTCCTTTGCGCCCGCGAGTTTTCCCGCCTGATGATCCGCGACGGCATTCAGGGACGCATCATTCAGATCAACTCAAAATCCGGGAAAGTGGGCAGCAAGCACAACTCCGGGTACAGCGCGGCGAAGTTTGGCGGCGTGGGGCTGACGCAGTCCCTGGCGTTGGATCTGGCCGAATACGGGATTACCGTGCACTCGCTGATGCTGGGCAACCTGCTGAAATCGCCGATGTTCCAGTCCCTGCTGCCGCAGTACGCCACCAAGCTCGGCATCAAGGCTGAGGAAGTGGAGCAGTACTACATCGATAAAGTGCCGCTGAAGCGCGGGTGTGACTATCAGGACGTGCTGAACATGCTGCTGTTTTACGCCAGTCCGAAAGCGTCGTACTGCACCGGGCAGTCGATTAACGTGACCGGTGGGCAGGTGATGTTCTGATCGAGCGGCCTGATGCCCTCACCCTAACCCTCTCCCACCGGGAGAGGGAACAAAACAAGGAGTCGATATGGTAACCGCACTCATCACCGTCGCCGCCCTCGCCTGGCTGTGCCAGATGGCGTTTGGCGGCTGGCAGATCCACCAGTTTAACCGCGCGTTTGATGCGCTGTGTCAGAAGGGCCGCGTCGGCGTCGGGCGTTCCGGCGGACGCTTTAAACCGCGCGTGGTCGTCGCCGTAGCACTGGACGAGCACGACCGGGTGTGCGATTCCCTCCTCATGCGTGGCATGACGGTATTTGCCCGTCCGGCCAAAATCCAGGCAATCAACGGCCTCTTGTTACAGGAATTGCAGCCTGATGTGATCTTTCCCCATGATCCACTCTGTCAGAATGCACTATCATTAGCGCTCAATCTGAAACATGGATAATTTCGTTGTGAAAGTTATAGACTTGCGAAATTATCATTTCGCAACCTAAGGAACGAAGCGCCTATGAAACCACGTCAGCGGCAGGCGGCCATTCTCGAGCATCTACAAAAGCAGGGAAAATGCTCGGTAGAGGATCTGGCCCACTACTTTGACACCACCGGCACGACAATACGCAAGGACCTGGTATTGCTCGAAAACTCTGGCGCCGTTATTCGCACCTATGGCGGCGTGGTGCTCAACAAGGACGAAGCGGACCCGCCAATCGATCACAAAACGCTGATCAATACCCACCAGAAAGCGCTGATTGCCGAAGCCGCCGTCAAATTTATCCAGGACGGCGATTCCATCATCCTCGACGCAGGCAGTACCGTCCTGCAGATGATCCCCCTGCTCAGCCGCTTTAACAACATCACGGTGATGACCAACAGCCTGCACATCGTCAACGCGCTGTCCGAGTTCGACAGCGAGCAGACCATCCTGATGCCCGGCGGCACCTTCCGCAAAAAATCGGCGTCCTTTCACGGCCAGCTGGCGGAGAACGCTTTCGACCACTTCAGCTTCGATAAACTGTTTATGGGCACGGACGGCATCGACCTTAACGCAGGCGTCACAACGTTTAACGAGGTGTTCAGCGTCAGCAAAGCCATGTGCAACGCCGCGCGGGAAGTGATTTTAATGGCCGACTCGTCGAAGTTTGGCCGCAAAAGCCCCAATATTGTCTGTAGCCTCGAAAGCGTTGATAAGCTGATTACCGACGCGGGTATCGATCCGGCGTTCAAAAAAGCGCTGGAAGAGAAAGGGATCGACGTGATCGTAACCGGAGAAAGAGATGAGTGATTTTCTGTTAGAAACGGGCCGCCAGACGCTGATGCTGGAGCTGCAGGAAGCCAGCCGCCTGCCGGAACGTCTGGGCGAGGATTTTGTCCGCGCCGCCAATACCATTATCCACTGCGAAGGCAAAGTGATTGTGGCGGGCATCGGTAAATCCGGCCATATCGGCAAGAAGATTGCCGCGACGCTCGCCAGCACCGGTACCCCGGCGTTCTTCGTGCATCCGGCAGAGGCGCTGCACGGCGATCTCGGGATGATCGAAAGCCGCGACGTGATGCTGTTTATCTCTTACTCCGGTTCGGCCAAAGAGCTGGATCTGATTATTCCGCGCCTGCAGGAAAAATCGGTCGCCCTGCTGGCGATGACCGGGAAACCCCGCTCGCCGCTGGCGCTGGCCGCCAAAGCGACGCTGGATATTTCCGTTGAGCGTGAAGCCTGCCCGATGCACCTCGCCCCGACCTCCAGCACCGTTAACACCCTGATGATGGGCGACGCGCTGGCGATGGCGGTAATGCAGGCGCGCGGATTCAATGAGGAAGATTTTGCCCGTTCGCATCCGGCAGGTGCGCTCGGCGCGCGACTGCTCAACAAGGTTCACCATCTGATGCGCACTGACGATGCCATTCCGCAGGTCAAACTCGATACCAGCGTGATGGACGCGATGCTGGAGCTGAGCCGCACCGGTCTGGGGCTGGTGGCGGTATGCGATGACGGCGGAAACGTGAAGGGCGTCTTCACCGACGGCGACCTGCGCCGCTGGCTGGTGGCCGGCGGCAGGCTGGAAACAAACGTGTCTGACGCCATGACCAAAGGCGGGCTGACGCTCAACGCCGACAGCCGCGCCATTGAAGCCAAAGAGGTGCTGATGAAGCGCAAAATCACCGCCGCACCGGTGGTGGACGAGCACGGCAGGCTGTGCGGCGCTATCAACCTGCAGGACTTCTACCAGGCCGGGATTATTTAACCCTTCAGCCCAAGACGCTTCGCCAGCCGGTGCAGGTTGGCGACGTCCATCTCCAGCGCCCGCGCGCACGCCGCCCAGCTGCGGTTATTCTGCTCCAGCGCGCGGGTAATCATCTGACGCTGAAACTCTTCCGTCGCTTCGCGCAGGTTTTCGATTGCGCTCTCAGGCACAGCAGGCTTCACGGTCGGAGCATTTTCCTCATGCAGCGCAAAATGGCGCGCATGAATCACCACTTCATCCCCCGAGCGCGTCGCCCTCGCCAGCACCACCGCGCGGTGAATCGCATGCTCCAGCTCGCGCACGTTGCCCGGCCAACCGTAGCTGAGCAGATGCGCTCTCGCCCCCGGGCTAAGCACCACGCGGGACAGCCCCATTTTGAGACGGCACTGTTCGCAGAAATAACCCGCCAGCAGCACCACGTCGTCTCCGCGCTCACGCAGCGGCGGCACGGACAGCGGGAACACGCTCAGCCGATGGAACAGGTCGGCTCGGAACTGCCCGGCCAGCACCGCTTCGCGCAGATCCCGGTTGGTCGCAGCAAGGACCCGCACGTCCACCCGCAGGCTGCGGTCATCCCCCACGCGCTGGATGTCGCCGTACTGCAATACGCGCAGCAGCTTGGCCTGAAGTGAAAGGGAAAGCTCGCCAATCTCATCAAGAAACAGCGTGCCGTTATCGGCCATTTCAAACTTGCCGCTGCGGTTGCTGATGGCCCCGGTAAACGCCCCTTTGACGTGACCGAACAGCTCGCTCTCCGCCACGCTTTCCGGCAGCGCGGCGCAGTTGAGGTACACCAGCGGGTTGACCGCGCGCGGCGAAGCTTCGTGGATGGACTTCGCCACCAGCTCCTTACCGGTACCGGTCTCTCCGAAGATCAGCACGTTCAGATCGGACGCGGCAACAATCTCAATCTCTTTTTTGAGCTGCGCCATGCCGGGCGAAAGGCCGATCATCTCCGTATGCGCCACCTGCTCAAACGCCGCCGGGCTACCGGGAAGAATATTCTGGCTCTCCAGCTGCTCTATCAGCAGTGCATTGTTCAGCGCCCCGGCGGCCAGCGCGGCAATCAGCCGTAGCTCTTCGTCGCTGAAGGTGTCGAACTGATCCGGCGACATCCCGTCGAGGGTTAATGCGCCAATCAAATTCTGCCCGGCGAACAGCGGCAGGCCAATACAGGCGTGCACCTTCAGGCTCTCCTGCCCCGGAATCAGGCCGTCGTACGGATCGGGCAGATCGCTGTCTGCCGGGAAACGCACCACGTCGCCCGCGCGGGCAATGGTTTCCAGACGCGGGTGGCCCTCCAGCGTAAAGCGCCGCCCGAGTACGTCCTTCGCCAGGCCGTCGATAGCCAGCGGAATAAACTGCCGCCCTTCGTAACGCAGCAGCGCCGACGCATCGCAATCCAGCACGTGGCGCAGCGTGGAGATCAGGCGCTGAAAGCGGTCCTGATGGCCGATACCGGTTTGCAGCTCAATGGCGATCTTCGCCAGGACGTCTACGGAAAAGCTCATGTCTGCCTCACTGTCATTTTGACAATACATAATGTCATATTGACTCTTTTTAGGATAGTCATAATGACTACTCATTACGGGGCATTAAATCACAACCCATTGAATATCAATAGTTTAAAAAGTTGGCATGCAACTTGATATAAGCAAACCATCTTCTTTAAAAACGCTGTATTAAGTTGAGGTTGCTATGTCTATTCTGGTTAAAAATAACATTCATTGGGTGGGTCAACGTGACTGGGAAGTGCGCGATTTCCACGGGACGGAATACAAAACGCTGCGCGGCAGCAGCTACAACAGCTATCTCATCCGCGAAGGTAAAAACGTCCTGATCGATACCGTCGATCACAAATTCAGCCGTGAGTTCGTGCAGAACCTGCGCGGTGAAATCGACCTGAATGACATCGACTACATCATCATCAACCATGCGGAAGAGGACCACGCCGGGGCGCTGACCGAGCTGATGTCCCACATTCCGGATACCCCAATCTACTGCACCACCAACGCCATTGATTCAATTAACGGCCACCACCATCATCCGGAGTGGAACTTCCACACCGTAAAAACCGGCGACACGCTGGATATCGGCAACGGCAAGCAGCTGATCTTCGTCGAAACCCCGATGCTGCACTGGCCGGACAGCATGATGACCTACATGACCGGCGACGCGGTGCTGTTCAGCAACGACGCCTTCGGCCAGCACTACTGCGACGAACGCCTGTTCAATGACGAAGTGGATCAGACCGAGCTGTTCGAACAGTGTCAGCGCTACTACGCCAATATCCTGACTCCGTTCAGCCGCCTGGTGACGCCTAAAATTACCGAGATCCTCGGCTTCAACCTGCCGGTGGACATGATTGCGACCTCCCACGGCGTGGTGTGGCGTGAAAACCCCACCCAGATCGTCGAGCTGTACCTGAAGTGGGCCGCGGATTACCAGGAAGACCGCATCACTATCTTCTACGACACCATGTCCAACAACACCCGCATGATGGCGGACGCGATTGCCCAGGGGATCAATGAAGTTGACCCGAACGTGGCGGTGAAAATCTTCAACGTGGCGCGCAGCGATAAGAACGAGGTATTGACCAACGTCTTCCGCTCCAAAGGCGTGCTGGTGGGTACCTCCACCATGAATAACGTGATGATGCCGAAGATTGCCGGCCTGGTGGAAGAGATGACCGGCCTGCGCTTTCGTAACAAACGCGCCAGCGCCTTTGGCTCTCACGGCTGGAGCGGCGGCGCGGTAGACCGTCTTTCCACCCGTTTACAGGATGCGGGTTTTGAGATGTCCATTAGCCTGAAGGCGAAATGGCGTCCGGATATCGACGCGCTGGAAATCTGCCGCCAGCATGGCCGCGACATCGCCCGTCAGTGGGCGCTCGCCCCGCTTCCTGAAGTCACCGCAAAACCGGCGGAACAGCCACAAACCTGTTCGACGGAAGCCAGCGCCGATCTCGGTCCGCGCATGCAGTGCAGCGTCTGCCAGTGGATCTACGATCCTGAGCTTGGTGAACCGCTGCAGGATGTAGCCCCGGGCACGCCGTGGAGCGAGGTGCCGGACAACTTCCTCTGCCCGGAATGCTCCCTCGGCAAAGACGTCTTTGATGAACTGGCAACGGAGGCAAAATGAGCAACGGCATCGTTATCATCGGCTCGGGCTTTGCTGCCCGCCAGCTGGTGAAAAATATCCGCAAACAGGATGCAAACGTGCCGTTGACGCTGATCGCCGCCGACAGCATGGACGAGTACAACAAGCCTGATTTAAGCCACGTCATTAGCCAGAATCAGCGCGCCGATGACCTCACCCGCCAGACGGCGGGGGAGTTCGCGGAGCAGTTCAACCTGCGTCTGTTTCCGTACACCTGGGTCACCGATATCGATGCTGACGCCCACGTGGTAAAAGCGAAAGCGAAAACCTGGCAGTACGACAGGCTGGTGCTGGCGACCGGGGCATCTGCGTTTGTGCCGCCGGTTGAAGGCCGCGAGCTGATGATTACCCTCAACAGCCAGCAGGAGTATCAGGCCAGCGAAACCCGGCTACGCGATGCCGCCAGAGTGATGATTGTCGGCGGCGGGCTGATCGGCACCGAGCTGGCGATGGACTTCTGTCGGGCGGGAAAATCCGTGACCCTGGTTGACCACGCGGCGAGCATTCTGTCGGCGCTGATGCCCGCAGAAGTAAGCAGTCGCTTACAGCATCGTCTGACCGATATGGGCGTGCATCTGATGTTGAAATCGCAGCTACAAAGCCTGAGCAAAACCGAAGGCGGTATCCGTGCCACGCTCGACCGAAGCCGCAGCGTAGAAGTGGATGCGGTGGTTGCAGCGACGGGTCTGCGCCCGGAAACCGCGCTGGCGCATCGCGCAGGGGCTGAAATAAACCGCGGCGTGAAGGTAAATAGCTACCTGCAAACCACGCGGCCGGATATTTATGCCCTGGGCGACTGCGCGGAAATTAACGGCCAGGTGCTGCCCTTCCTGCAGCCGATTCAGTTAAGCGCCATGTATCTGGCAAAAAACCTGCTCGGCGGCAGCGCGCCGCTGAAATTACCCGCCATGCTGGTAAAGGTCAAAACGCCGGAATTGCCGCTGCATCTTGCAGGTGAAACGCAGCGTCGGGATCTGGACTGGCAGATTGCCCTTTCGCCGCAGGGCATGGTGGCGCGCGGCACCGATGCAGACGGTCAGATACGCGCCTTTGTCGTCAGCGAAGACAGGATGAAGGAGGCTTTCGCGCTGCTGAAATCGCTGCCTGCTTAACCCTCGTATCGCCGGGTGGCGCTCCGCTTACCCGGCCTATATGCAGACCTGCGCAAGCGTAGCGCCGCCGGGTAAAACAGGGTGGGGAGTTCAGGAGCGCACCACCAGCGCGTCGTAGCCGCGCCAGCGATAGTTGGCAATGGAGATGAGCCAGCAGGCAACGAACAGCCCGACCACCACAAACCCGGCGTTGCCCAGGTTGTCATTTACCGCGCCGATCAGATCCCAGATGCCGCCGCTGAGGGCAAATTTATCCATCAGCAGGCCCAGCGCTTCCAGCCCGCCGATAAACAGCGCCACCACCACGGAGGTGCCGGTGATGGTCATGTTGTAGTAGAGCTTGCGCTGCGGTTTATCAAACGCCCAGCCGTAGGCACCGACCATCAGCAGGTTATCGAGCGTATCCACCAGCGCCATGCCGCTGGCGAAGAGCGCCGGGAAGATCATGATTGACCACACGGACATCCCGCTGGAGGCGCTGGCGGCGGAGATCCCCAGCACGCCAATTTCGGTGGCCGTATCGAAGCCGAGGCCAAACAGGAAACCCACCAGATACATCTGCCAGCTTTTATTGACGAGGCGGAAGGTTTTACCGAACAGCCAGTTCATAACGCCCCCCTGGGCAGGCAGCGTGACGTCACCCTGCACCGTCTGGCCCTTTTTCAGCGCCTGGAAACTGCGCCAGACGCCGCGCAGGATCACCATATTCACCAGCGCCATCGCCAGCAGGAAGGTGGCGGATACCGCAGTGCCAATCAGGCTGCCGGTTTCGTGGAACCATTCCATGTTTTTCTGAAACGCCGTGGCGGTGGCGGCGATGGCAATGGAGGCCAGCACCACGATGGTGGAGTGCCCCAGCGAGAACCACGCCCCCACCCCGCACGGGCGTTTGCCCTGCTGCATCATCTTACGCGTCACGGTATCAATGGCCGCGATGTGGTCGGCATCCACCGCATGGCGCAGCCCGTAGCACCACGCCAGCAGGCTGGCGGCCATCAGCGCCGTGCTGCCGCTAAAAGTGTGCCATGCCCATCCCCAGGCCAGCAGGTTTGCCATTACCAGAGCCAGCAGCAGAAGCGCGGCGCGAGGTTCGTTGCGTAACAGTCGTAACATTTTAAATCCTTTTTGAACATGACCGGGCAGCGGCAACCACCGCCTGCCCGAAAGAGATCGCTCCGTCACCTGCGGGCAGGCGCGAAGGAAAAAGAAGCGTAAAGTCAGGAAGATAATGACGCAGGCGCGCGCGCAGCAGGCGGTTGTGCAACACGCCGCCGCTGAAGCAGATTGTCGAAATCGATAAGCGTCGGGCATGGCGCGCGGCGAGCTGAGCCAGCCCTTTTGCCAGCGCGTCGTGAAACGCCCACGCGCGCTCGCAGGGCTCCGCCTGCCAGTTCAGCCACTGCTGCCAGAACAGCGCAAGGTTATTCGCTTTCAGAATCACCGGATGGTCAACGCCCGCGCACTGCGATGCCAGCGCCTCCAGCCTGCACGCTGCCTCGCCTTCGTAGCGCTGCGCGTCAATGCTCAGCGCGCAGGCGACCGCGTCAAACAAACGACCGCAGGACGACGCCTGCGGCGCGTTGATGCCACGCTGGATCGCCGTTGCCAGCAGCGGCCAGCTGTGGCGCTGAACCGCTCGCGTTTCCGGGTAGCGTTGCCAGTCCGGGACAAACGCCAGGCAGTGGGCGAGCAGATTACGCCACGGCTGCTTTGCCGCCAGATCGCCGCCCGGCAGCGCCACGGCAGGCAGGCCGCCGAGCCGTTCGCAGTCGAGATAGTTCACCCGCAGGCACTCTCCTCCCCACAGCGCGCCGTTCTCGCCCATGCCGATCCCGTCCAGCGTCAGAGCGATAGCGTCTCCGCCGCCGAGCGGCCAGCCGTTCTCCGCCAGGCACGCCGCCGCGTGAGCGTGATGATGCAGCACGGTTTCGACGGGCAGCGCCTGCTCCTGCGCCCACCGGCGCGCGCGATACCCCGGATGGGCATCGCACACCAGCTTATCAGGCTGGAAAGCGTAGATGCCCTGCATCGTCGAGAGCGCGCTGCGCCACTGCGCCTCTACGCCCTCGTCGCTCAGATCGCCAAAGTGCTGGCTCAGCACCGCCTGGTTGCCGCGCACCAGGCAGAAGGTGTTTTTCATCTCTGCACCGGTGCACAGCATGGCGGGGATATTCTCAAAACCCGCGGGCAACGTGACGGCATCGGGCACAAAACCCCGGGCACGACGCAGGATAGCGCCATCCCGATCCATCACCGAATCATCCATGCGCTGCAGGATGTCGCGGTTGTGCAGCAGGAAGCCGTCCGCGATGCCGCCGAGCTCCTCCAGCGCCTGCGCGTTGGTGACGGCAGGCGGCCTGCCACTGAGGTTGCCGGAGGTCATCACCAGCGGGCGCCGGCAGTCCATCAGCAAAAGATGCTGGAGCGGGTTCGCGGGCAGCATCACGCCAACGCAGTCGAGCCCTGGGGCAATTTCCTCGGGAAACGCGGGAAGCGAAGCTTTCGGCGTCAGCACGATCGGTGCCGCTGGCGAGCGTAACAGCGTCTGTATCGTCTCCGGCAGATCGTCCGCATCCGGTAGCATCACCGCCAGCGGCTTCGTCGGGCGCTGCTTGCGTGCCCGCAGCGTCGCCACTGCCTGCGGGTTAAGCGCGTCGCAGACCAGATGAAATCCCCCCAGCCCTTTAACCGCCACGATCCCGCCGTTTTTGAGCCTCTTCACCGCCGCGTTTAAGGCCGATTCGCGAGTGGCAATAGTGTCTCCGGCTTGCCATTCCAGCTGCGGCCCGCAGTCCGGGCAGGCCACCGGCTGGGCGTGAAAGCGGCGGTCGGCCGGGTTGCGGTACTCGGTTTCGCACGGCGCGCAGAGCGGGAATGCGGCCATCGACGTGGCCGGACGGTCGTACGGCATGGCGCGGATAATGGTAAACCGCGGCCCGCAGTGGGTGCAGTTGATAAACGGGTAACGATAGCGGCGCTCGCGGGGATCGCGCATTTCAGCCAGACACGCCGGGCAGGTGGCGGCATCCGGCACGATTTGCGTATCCATCGCCCCGCGCTCGCTGTGGCGGATGGTAAAGTCCTCAGGCATGTCCGCCCAGGTGAACGGCTGCGTTTCAACGCGATCGATGCGCGCCAGCGGTGGGCAGTCCTGATGCAGCCTCGCGGTAAAGTCCCCCCCATTACCCGCGAGACGCACCAGGACACCCTCTCCGTCGTTGCAGACATCGCCCACAAGCTTCAGCCGGTGCGCCAGCTGCCAGACGAAGGGCCGAAACCCCACGCCCTGCACTTTGCCGCGCACCCGAAACTGGATGCCGTTAACGCTCATCGCAGCTTAAAACAGCAGCGATGACGAGGTGTCGAACGCCGTGCGACGGCGTTTTTCTGCGCTCATCTGCTCAAGCTTGTCACGATCCACGCAGACCAGCGCGTGCGTCGGGCAGGCCTCCATACAGGCCGGGCCGGCTTCGCGGTGATAGCAAAGATCGCATTTATTGGCTTCGGCTTTCTCTGCCCGCACGCTCAGCCCCATGCCGCTGTTGCGCACCACCGGGCGGACAACCACCTCCATCGCGCCATACGGACAGGCCACCACGCAGGTTTTGCAGCCGATGCAGCGCTCCTGCATCACGTGCACAAAGCCCTTCTCGCGCTTAATCGCCCCGTTCGGGCAGACGTTCGCGCACGGCGCATCTTCGCACTGGCGACAGATGGCGGCGGTGGAAATATTCACACCTTTAATGACGTGAATGCGCGGCAGGAAGGTATCGGGAGTGAGAGAGGCGCAATCCTGCTCCGCCTGGTGGGAAACCACGCACGCCACTTCACAGGTACGGCAACCAATGCACTTGCTGGCATCGGCCATAATAAAACGGTTCATCTGCTTCTCCGGCATAACTGTTATGCGCGAAGCTATTCACAAACCGTGCCAATATTTAACCCACTGATTTTTAACAATAATGAAAACGCAGCGTTTCTGTCATCGTCATTAGTGACGATGACAGATGTCGACGTCAGCGGTGCGGACCATCGGTAACGGAGTCGCGCAGGACAAGCTCGCCAGAAAAGGTTTGCTGATATTTGAACTCTCCGCCGTCGAGCATAAAAATCAGGCGACTGACGATCTCCTGGATCATCGCCGTCACCGGAATACGCACGCTGGATAGCGACGGCACGATGTAGGGCGCAATCGCCACGTCGTCAAAGCCGATAACGGACACCGCGTCCGGGGTGGCGACGCCGCTGTCGTGCAGCTGCTTGATGGCGCCGATCGCCATATCGTCGTTGCTCGCCACCAGCGCGGTAAACGGTTCGCCGCGGGAGAGGAGTTGAGTGACCGCCGCTGCGCCGCTGGCCGGGCTCCACTTCCCTTCGGCGATAAGCGCGTCACGCGCTGCAATACCGTGCTGCGCCAGCGCATCCCTGTAACCGGAAAGACGCTCAACCCCGGTGGGGGAATCCAGCGAACCGGTGATAAAGGCAATCTCCCGGTGCCCTTTCGCAATCAGCTGCGACACCGCGTCCTGACACGAGGCTTTATGATCGGACCAGACGCTGTGGCTGCTGTTTTTCCGCAGGCGGCGGTTAAGCACCATAATCGGCTGCTCGCATTTCTCGACGAGCTCGTCCAGCTCTTCCACGCTCAGAAAACGCGGGTAGATAATTACCGCATCGCAGCGCATATCCAGTAGATACTGGATCGCCTCGCGCTCTTCTTCGGCGCTGTGCTTGCCGTCGGCGAGGATCAGCTGCCGCCCTTTTTCTTCGGTCATCCGCGCGGCGTTGAACAGCAGCTCGCTAAAGTAGACGCCGTGATACAGGGTGTTGGTCACTACCAGCCCAAGCGTCTGGGTGCGTTTGGTCGCCAGGTTTCGCGCCAGCAAGTTCGGGCGATAGCCGCTCTCTTCAATGGCCTGAAAAACCCGGTCTTTGGTCTCCTGGCTAACGTAGCCGTTGCCCGACAACACCCGGGAAACCGTCGCTTTCGATACGCCTGCCCGCTTCGCCACTTCCAGCATCGTGGTCATATTGTTCTTCCATCCGAAACTCATGCGGGCAGTGTACTGCACCGCGAAAAAATTGTCGCAGCGACGACGTCACGCTTTCTACACCCCACTGCGATCTTCATCACGAAAAGAAAAAATGTCCAAAAAGCGGTCTTGTTTCAACAAAAGAAACTCATGATGATTATGTGGAACCGGTTTCCTACATTTCACACAACGATAACAGGAACAGATCCGATGGCCAAAAACTACGCTGCGCTGGCAAACGACGTTATCAGCGCGCTGGGCGGCAAAGAGAACATCGTCGCCGTCACCCACTGCATGACGCGCCTGCGTTTCGTTCTGAAAGACGAAAATCTTACCGACGTTGCGCGCCTGAAAAGCATCAGCGGCGTGCTTGGCGTGGTGCGTAACGACAACCAGTGCCAGGTGATTATTGGCAACACGGTTTCACAGGCGTACCGCGAAGTAGTGAGCCTGCTGCCCGTTGACCTGCAGCCCGTGGTACCGGAAGGCCCGCAGAAGCTGACGTTACGCCGCATTGGTGCCGGGATCCTCGACGCGCTGATCGGCACCATGTCGCCGCTGATCCCGGCAATCATCGGCGGTTCGATGGTCAAGCTGCTGGCGATGATCCTCGAAATGACTGGCGTGCTGGAAAAAGGCGCGCCGACGCTCACCATTTTGACGGTCATTGGCGACGGGGCGTTCTTCTTCCTGCCGCTGATGGTAGCGGCCTCGGCGGCGGTGAAGTTTAAAACCAACATGTCGCTGGCGATCGCCATCGCGGGCGTGCTGGTGCACCCGAGCTTTATCGAACTGATGGCGAAAGCCGCGCAGGGCGAGCACGTTGAGTTCGCCTTTATTCCGGTGACGGCGGTGAAATACACCTATACCGTCATCCCGGCACTGGTGATGACCTGGTGCCTGTCGTATATCGAACGCTGGGTGGATCGCATCACCCCGGCGGTGACCAAAAACTTCCTCAAGCCGATGCTGATCGTGCTGATTGCCGCCCCGCTCGCCATCGTGCTGATTGGCCCGCTGGGGATCTGGATCGGTAGCGCCATCTCCGCGCTGGTTTACACCATTCACGGCTACCTGGGCTGGCTCTCCGTCGCCATCATGGGCGCGCTGTGGCCGCTGCTGGTGATGACCGGGATGCACCGCGTGTTTACGCCGACCATCATTCAGACCATTGCCGAAACGGGCAAAGAAGGAATGGTGATGCCGTCAGAAATTGGTGCCAACCTGTCGCTCGGCGGCTCGTCGCTGGCGGTGGCATGGAAAACGAAAAACCCGGAACTGCGCCAGACGGCGCTGGCCGCGGCGGCCTCCGCCATTATGGCGGGGATCTCTGAACCGGCCCTGTACGGCGTAGCGGTACGCCTGAAGCGTCCGCTGATTGCGAGCCTGATCAGCGGCTTTATCTGCGGCGCGGTGGCGGGTATGGCAGGCCTTGCCAGCCACTCGATGGCGGCGCCGGGGCTGTTTACCAGCGTGCAGTTCTTCGACCCGGCCAACCCGATGACCATCGTCTGGGTGTTTGGCGTAATGGGGCTGGCCGTGGTGCTGTCATTTGTTCTGACCCTGCTGTTAGGGTTTGAGGATATCCCGGTCGAAGACGAGGCTGAAAAAGCGCGCGCCCTGCAGACCGCACCGGTACAGAACAACGCAGCAAAAGCATAAATTGAAAGCGAGGTAAGAATGTCTGTTTTTCCACAAGGATTTTTATGGGGCGGCGCGCTTGCCGCCAACCAGAGTGAAGGTGCTTACCGTGAAGGCGGCAAAGGACTGACGACGGTCGATATGATCCCCCACGGCGCGCATCGCCTGGCGGTGAAGGTCGGTCAGGAAAAGCGTTTTTCGCTGCGTGAGGACGAGTTCTACCCGAGCCACGAGGCGATTGATTTTTACCATCGCTATAAAGAGGACATCGCTCTGATGGCGGAGATGGGCTTTACGGTGTTCCGCACCTCGATTGCCTGGAGCCGCCTCTACCCGAACGGCGACGAGCCTCTGCCGAATAAAGAGGGCATCGCCTTCTACCGGGCGGTATTTGAAGAGTGCAAAAAGTACAACATCGAACCGCTGGTGACGCTCTGTCACTTCGACGTGCCGATGCACCTGGTGACGGAGTACGGCTCCTGGCGCAACCGTAAGATGGTCGATTTCTTCGCCCGCTACGCCCGCACCTGCTTCGAGGAATTTAACGGGCTGGTGAAATACTGGCTGACCTTCAACGAAATCAACATCATGCTGCACAGCCCGTTTTCCGGCGCGGGGCTGGTGTTTGAGGAGGGTGAAAACGAGGATCAGGTGAAATACCAGGCCGCGCACCACGAGCTGGTGGCGAGCGCGCTGGCGACAAAAATCGCCCACGAGGTGAACCCGGAAAACCAGGTCGGCTGCATGCTGGCGGGCGGTAACTTCTACCCGTACTCCTGCAAGCCGGAAGACGTGTGGATGGCGCTGGAAAAAGACCGCGAGAATCTGTTCTTTATCGACGTGCAGGCACGCGGCAGCTATCCGGCCTATTCTGCCCGCGTGTTCCGCGAGAAAGGCGTCGTGATTGTTAAAGACCCAGGCGATGACGAACTGCTGAAAAACACCGTCGACTTTGTCTCGTTCAGCTATTACGCCTCGCGCTGCGCCTCGGCGGACATGAACGCGGGCAACACCAGCGCGGCAAACATCGTGAAGTCCCTGCGTAACCCGCATATTCAGGTAAGCGAGTGGGGCTGGGGCATCGATCCGCTCGGCCTGCGTATCACCATGAACATGATGTACGACCGCTACCAGAAGCCGCTGTTCCTGGTGGAAAACGGCCTTGGCGCGAAGGACGTCATAGATGAAAATGGCGAGATCAACGACGACTACCGCATCAGCTACCTGCGCGAGCATATCCGCGCGATGGGCGATGCGATTGAGGACGGCGTGCCGCTGATGGGCTACACCACCTGGGGCTGCATCGACCTGGTGTCGGCCTCAACGGGCGAGATGAGCAAGCGCTACGGGTTTGTGTACGTTGACCGCGACGACGCCGGGAACGGCACGCTGGACCGCAAGCGCAAGAAATCGTTCTGGTGGTATAAGAAGGTGATTGCGAGTAACGGGGCGGATCTGGCGTAGCCAGTTGCCCGGTGGCGCTGCGCTTACCGGGCCTACGGTTTTGTAGGCCGGGTAAGGCGTAGCCGCCACCCGGCACTGCTCAGAGCGGAGAAAACCCTCCATCCCCAACCCACTCCGCCAGCCGCGAATACACCTCTTCCACCGCCGCCTTCACCGGCGGCGTCATCGGGTAATAAAACCCGACAATGTCCGGCTGAATTCCTAAAAACAGCACCTCGCCCACGTCGTCTTTAATCTGATCGACCAGGTAGTTCAGCGGCATATTGTGGGTGGTCATCATAAACATCTCGGCGATGTCGTCCGGATCAATCAGGCGGATTTCGCCCGGGTTCAGCCCCATATCGGTGGCATCGACGATTAGCAGCCTTTCCGGGTGCAGCTCGCGAATGGCGACCACATCGTTTTCCGGCGCGCTGCCGCCGTCAATCACCACCCAGTCGCCCTGCGGTTTTGCGGCGCACATCTCCGCCAGCAGCGGGCCCGCGCCGTCGTCGCCCATCATGCTGTTGCCGACACACAGTAAAACGTCAGTCACGTAATCTCCTCACCATCAGGTAGATGGCGCTCTCCTGATGAATATCGTGCAGCATGCCGAGCAGCGTTTTGCTCCACGCCTGCTGCGCCGGGGTTTGCCTGCCGAGCGCCGCGTCAAAGGCGTTGGCGAGCATTGTGATATGGTTGGCGTCGATAACGATCTCGCCATACTTCGGCACGCCCTCCATCTTGCGCCGCGCGGTGCTGCCCTCCTCCAGCGTGGCGATCCACGCCAGGTATTCCGGCCACGGGCAGGTTAGCGCCGCCTCCAGACAGTCGATCACCCCGAGGTGGTGCCCAATCGCCAGGCTGTAATAGACCACCTGCTGCGCCGCATCCGGCGTGGCATCGTTCTCATCAATAAACTTACGGCTCAGCTGGCTGAACACCACCGTTTCACTCATCGGATACGCGCCTCATCCACAATGCTGTTCAGGTTTGCCACGATCTCATTGAGACGCGGATCGTTTTCCGCTTCCAGCCAGCGCGCCACCTGATGGTCGCCCTGGCTCAGCAGGCGCAGGTAATCGTCGGCAATCTGACGCCCGTAGCGATAGCCCGCCAGCCTGCGCGCCGTGCGGTCCACCTTCACGCGCAGCGGCTGCACCATGTCCGGATGCAGAATGGCCGCGGGCTGGTTGTCGATCTCGCCAGGGGCGCGGGCATGGATCTTCTGCTCCAGCAGGCCGAGCGCCATCGCAAAGCCGTACAGCGTGGCGGCAGGCGTCGGCGGGCAGCCCGGAATATAGACATCCACCGGCACGATTTTGTCGGTGCCGCCCCAGACGCAGTAAAGATCGTGGAAGATGCCGCCGCTGTTGCCGCAGGCGCCGTAGGAGATGCAGATTTTCGGATCC
Source organism: Enterobacter cloacae complex sp. P27C (assembly GCF_014895705.1). Lineage (NCBI taxonomy): Bacteria > Pseudomonadati > Pseudomonadota > Gammaproteobacteria > Enterobacterales > Enterobacteriaceae > Enterobacter > Enterobacter cloacae complex sp. P27C. The sequence continues at coordinate 278,464 of NZ_JADBQB010000006.1, read as the reverse complement.
GGTGCGGACTGCCAGGCGCGCAGCGCGGGCGATCGCATAGCGCGGGTCACCGCCCCGGTAAACAGCAGAATGTCCGCATGACGCGGGGACGGTACCACTTTGATGCCAAAGCGCTCGGCGTCAAACAGCGGCGACAGGGTGGCGAAGATCTCGATCTCACAGCCGTTGCAGCCGCCGCAGTCCACGCGGTAAACGTAGGCCGAGCGTTTGATTTTTTTCAGTAGCGACGCCTTCATGCTGGCGATGGACTCCTCCACCGTCAGCGGCACCGGAATGCCGTTATCGTCGCGCGGGCCGAGTAAGTTTTCCATCAGCTGGCCTCTCTCATATGGCGGGTAATATCAATGCGGTCGGACGGCAGCAGGCACTTCTGACGTTTGCACTCCGGGCAGGTTTCGAAGCTTTCGCGGTGATGCTCCGCGCGGGCGTCGCCGTTGTGCTGCAGCAGCGCGATGGCGTAGTCGATCTCTTTTTGCACGGCGAACGGACGCTTGCAGGCGCGGCAATTGCACAGCGCGAAGCGCGACTGCTGGAGAAAATCCTCTTTTTTCCACACCGCCAGTTCGTACTCCTGGGAAAGTCGAATGGCGACCGTCGGGCAAACCTCCTCGCAGCGGCCGCAGAAGATGCAGCGCCCGAGGTTAAACTGCCAGGCCAGCTCGCCGGTTTTGAGGTCCGTTTCCACCGTTAAGGCGTTCGACGGGCAGGCGTTGACGCAGGCCGCGCAGCCGATGCACTGCTGCGGGTTGTGCTCCGGCTTGCCGCGAAAGTTTTTATCCACCGGGATCGGCTCCAGCGGATAGCTGCTGGTCTGCGCGCCGGTTTTGATTACTTTTTTGATAAAGGTAAACATGGCGTGTCCTTATTTCAGCGGCGAGTTCTTGCGCTCGATGCTGTAGCGCTCAAGCTCTTTGTACGGCACTACCTGGCTTTTCTTCTTGCGCACGTCCACCACCGTCATGCGGTCAGTGCAGGAGTAGCACGGATCGAGGCTGCCGATGATCAGCGGCGCGTCAGAGACCGTGTTACCGCGCAGCATATAGCGCAGGGTAGGCCAGTTGGCGTAGGTCGCCGCGCGACAGCGCCAGCGGTAGAGCTTCTGATTGTCGCCGGTCATGCTCCAGTGGATATCATCCCCTCGCGGCGCTTCGGCAAAGCCGAGGGCAAAGCGGTTTGGAATGTAGGTGAAGCCCTCCACCATCAGCGGACCGCCCGGCAGGTTATCGAGGCCAAAGTCAATCATGTTCAGGGCGGTGTAGACCTCGTTGATACGCACCTTGAGGCGAGAAATAACATCGCAGCCCTGTTCGCTGTGCACGGTCATCGGCAGCAGGCCGTAGCCGACGAACGGGTGATCGGCGCGGGTGTCGCGGGCGTGGCCGCTGGCGCGCACCATCGGGCCGACATTGCTGAAGTCGCGGGCAATTTCCGGATCGAGGCGACCAATCCCGACGGTGCGCTGCTCGATGTTTGGCGTGCTGAGCAGCATGTCCACCAGATCCTGCACGTCCCGGCGCATCTGCTGCGCCAGCTGGCGGGTCTTGATCATGTCGTCTTTCAGCAGGTCGCGGCGGATCCCGCCGATCAGATTCAGGCCGTAAGTTTTACGCGCCCCGGTGAGGATCTCCGCCATCTTCATCGACGCTTCGCGCACGCGGAAGAACTGCATAAACCCGGAGTCAAAGCCGACAAAGTGGCAGGCCAGGCCGAGGTTCAGCAGGTGCGAGTGCAGGCGCTCCACCTCCAGCAGAATAGCGCGGATCATCTGCGCGCGCTCCGGCACCACGATCCCCATGCCGTTCTCCACCGAGGTGGTGTAGGCGGTGCTGTGGGCGAAGCCGCAGATGCCGCACACGCGGTCAGAGAGGAACGTGACCTCGTTGTAACCCATGCGGGTTTCCGCCAGCTTCTCCATGCCGCGGTGGACGTAGAACAGGCGGTAGTCGGCGTCGATGATATTTTCGCCGTCGACGAACAGGCGGAAGTGGCCCGGTTCGTCGGAGGTGACGTGCAGCGGGCCGATCGGCACCACGTTGTTCTTCTTGCTGCCCAGCTCGTTGATGAACTCGTAGGTTTCGCTGTCGGTGGTCGGGGCCGGACGCTGGCGGTAATCCATGCTGTCCTTGCGCAGCGGATAGAGTTCATCCGGCCAGTCGTCCGGCAGCACCAGACGACGCTCGTCCGGCAGGCCGACCGGCACCAGGCCGTACATGTCGCGCACCTCGCGCTCACCCCAGACGGCGGCAGGAACGCGCGGCGTCACGGACGGGTATTCCGGCTTGTTCGGGTCGACCTCGACGCGCACGGTGAGCCAGCACTTCTCGCCCTGCTCCATCGACATCACGTAGTACACCGCATAGTTGCCGCACAGCTGGCGCTCGTCGTTGCCGAACAGCACCGACAGCCAGCCGCCCTGCTGGTAATAGAGAAACTCCACCACTTCCGGCAGGTAGTTCACCTTCACGGTAATGGTGATCTGATCTTTGGTTTGCCAGGACTCCTCCAGCACCACGCCGGGGAAAGCCTGATGCAACGCGGCGAGATACTGCTGACCTTTCTTTTCTTCAGACATAAACACTCTCTTTAATCACGCCACCAGCAAGGAGACGAACGCTAAAAATGCAAAACCAAAACCGGCCCAGGTGATGCGCGAGGTTGCCGCAAAACGCAGGCGCGCCATGCTGTTTTCAAACAGGGCGATGACCAGCACGCCGACCAGCAGCTTGAGGGCGGCAACCACCACGGCCAGCAGCAGGCCGCCTGCAGAGAAGTGCGTCATCTGCCCCCACGGGAAGAAAACGCCAACAAACATCTGCAACACCACCAGTTGCTTAAGGCTGATGCCCCACTTCAGCACCGCGAAGCCGTAGCCGCTGTACTCGGTAAGCGGCCCTTCCTGCAGCTCCTGCTCCGCTTCCGCGAGATCGAACGGCAGCTTGCCCATCTCAATAAACGTGGCGAACGCGCAGGCGCAGAGTGCCAGCACGAGCGGGATGGAGCGGGCCACCGGCCAGTGGTAAACGGTGTCGGTGATAAAACTGATGTGGGTCGAACCTGCAACCTGCGCGGCCACCCACAGCCCCAGCAGCAGGATCGGCTCAACCAGCACGCCGAGCATCGCCTCGCGGCTGGCGCCGATGCCGGTAAACGGGCTGCCGGTGTCCAGGCCCGCAATCGCAAAGAAGAAGCGCGCGATGGCGAAGAGGTAGATGAGCGTAATCAGATCGCCGAGCACCGGCAGCGGCGAGCCTACCGTGACCACCGGCAGCGCGGTGGCGATGGTGAGCATCACGCCGACCATCACGAACGGCGTCAGGCGGAACACCCAGCCCGCGGCATCCGGCGCGACGCTCTGGCGGGAGAGCAGCTTGAAGAGATCGCGGTACTCCTGGAGCACGCCGGGCCCGCGACGGTTGTGCATTCGGGCGCGCGCCACGCGCGTGATGCCCGACAGCAGCGGCGCGGCGGCGAACAGCACCAGCGCCTGAAGAATTGCCAGTAACAGACTCATGTCAGGCTCCTCGTGAAATCACAATCACCACCAGCACCGCCAGCTCGATCAGCGCCAGCCGGCGGAACAGCACGGGCACGGCAGCACTCTGCCAGCCCGGCACCCAGCCCTGCGGGTTAAGCCACTGGCGCAGCTTCAGCACGGCGGCGAAGTTCTCCTTCACCGGCATGGCAAAACCGTGGGCGGTGATAACCATTGACGGCTCGTGTTCATAACCGCAGGCCCACGCCGCGCCGCGAGAGCGGGAGGCGAGACGGTCGCGTCTGAAGAACAGCATCAGCACGAACGGCAGGAGCGGCCCGGCGATCAGCAGCAGCGCAATCATCGGCTGGGAGACAACGGTATGCGCCGTCGCCAGCGGCAGCGGAACGGCGTGGCCCAGCAGCGGCAGCAGCCACGGCGCGGCAACCCCACCCGCAATGCAGCACAGCGCCAGCGCGACCACGCTGGTGGCCATCAGTACCGGGGCGCAGCAGGCGTTTTCCGCTTCACGGGTACGCGGCGCGCCGAGGAAGGTGACGCCGTAGACCTTCGCCATGCACATCACCGCCAGCGCCCCGGTAATCGCCAGGCCCACCGCCAGCAGCGGGCCGAGCAGCCGCGCGATAAACGCGTCGCTTTGGCCGAGCGCGAAGAAGGACTGATAGATCACCCACTCCCCGGCAAAGCCGTTCAGCGGCGGCAGCGCGGCCATCGCCATCAGCCCCACCAGCATGGCGAGTGAAATCATCGGCATCTTTTTGCCAATCCCACCGAGCTTTTCGATATCGCGATGGCCGGTGCGGAACCAGACGCTGCCCGCGCCGAGGAACAGAGTGGTTTTAAACAGACTATGGTTGGCGAGGTGATACAGACCGCCGACAAACCCGGCGGCAATCAGCGCCGGCTGGTTGAGCGCCAGCCCGGTGACGCCCGCGCCCATGCCGAGCAGGATGATGCCGATGTTTTCCAGGGTGTGATAGGCCAGCAGACGCTGGATGTTGTGCTCCATCAGGGCGTACAGTCCGCCGACAAAGGCGGTGATCATTCCCGCAATCAGCAGCGCTACCCCCCACCACAGCGGCGGCTGACCGCCCGTCAGGGTAATCGTCAAAATGCCGAACAGACCGACCTTCATTACCACCGTCGAAAACAGCGCAGCGGCGGGCGCAGAGGCATTCGCGTGCGCCTGCGGGACCCAACCGTGCAGCGGGATAATCCCGGCCAGCAGGCCAAAGCCGAGTGCGCCCAGCAGCCAGACGTCGTTCCCCAGCGGCTGGCCGTTAAGCGCGGCAAAGTCCAGGGTGCCGAAACGCTGCCACACCAGCCAGCAGGCCAGCGCCAGCAGCAGCGTGCCGAGGCGTCCGAGCGCAAACCACAGCTTGCCGGAGGCGCTGCAGCCGGTCAGGAACACGCCACACAGCGCCATGATCTCCGCCATCACCACCAGCGCGCCAAGGTTGCTGGCGATAACCGTGCAGACCGCGGCGGCCATCAGCAGATTGACCAGCAGGCCGTTGGCTTTGGTCTGCTGATGACGGTGCCAGTCGATATTGAACAGGCTGATAAACAGCCCGCACAGGCCAAAGGTCACCAGCCAGATGGCGTTCAGCGGCGTAATCGCCACGGTGTGGCGAATCAGCGGCATGAGTGTTTCCACGGATTGTCCGCCGAGCAGGACGACACCGCCCGCCGCCAGCGTCATCAGGCTGCCGACTGCCCCGCCGATACCGGCTATCCAGCCGCTCAGGGTTTTATGGAAAGAGAACACCAGCGCCAGCGCGGCGGCAGCGGCAAAGTACGCCACGGCGCTGTTAATCATAAATATCGCGTTCATTTCGCCCCCTCGTTAAGCGCCTGCAGAAGCGAAAGATCGCCGACGTCGGTATTAATGGTCAGCTCGCGCTTGCGCCTGCTGGTGCGGGCGATATCGCGGATGTTAACCAGGATCAGCGCTTTGGTCGGGCAGGTCCGCACGCAGGCCGGGCCCTGTTCGTCAAAGCTGCACAGGTCGCACTTCACCGCAATAGCGCGGATGCCGGGCACCCAGTCCAGCAGCGTGCTCACGCGTGCCGGAGCCGGTGGCACAGGCGGCGCTTTCGGGGTATTGGCGTTCGCTGGGATATGCAGCGGGCGGCTGCCGGAGAATTCAATGGCGCCGAACGGGCAGGCGATGCCGCACAGCTTGCAGCTCACGCACAGGCTTTCGTTCAGCTGGACCGCGCCATCGACGCGGGTGATGGCATTGACGGGACAGACGCCCGCGCACGGGGCATCTTCACAGTGGTGGCAGAGCTGCGGGGCAGACTCTTTCTCATTACGCATGACGCGCAGGCGCGGCATGGACTGCAGTCCGTGCAGGCGGTGCGTTTCCGAACACGCCGCCTCACAGGTCCGACAGCCAATACAGACCGTCGAGTCAGCAATTACAAAACGGTTCACCGGGCAATCCTCTGGTGATGGTCATTTTTGACGACGAAAAACTGTCTCATCGACACTTTTCGACATTCGGTTATCAGGCAAGATTTGCGGGGGCCTTTCCCGCGACGAGCTGTTTGAGGTCGACCGGCAAGTCGTGCTCAACCGCGGCGTAGAGACCGTTGTAAACCGGCGCGATTTTCTCCAGATAGTGCTCAAGCACCTGCTGGCGATCGCGGTTGCTGACGTAGCCGTCGACCATGCCGTCGGCCATCAGCTGCGCCTGCGCAATACGTTGTTTTTCACCCTCTTTATTCTCAACGTAGTACTCGATGGTGTGGCTGTTAAAGCTGTCTGCCAGGGTCACAAAGACCGTGAAATGACCGAACAGGACAAAGCGCATATCCCCCTGCGCCGCACAGCTCATTGCATGATGCAGTCGGGCTTTTGACAGGGTGATCCCCTGAACCAGAGAGTTACAGTAGAGGTGCCACTGATCCTGAAGCTGCTGGTGGCGCTGCGCGATGTAATCCGCTTTTTCGCTAATTTCCCAAATAGTCATATAAGGTATCCGGTTAATGGAGATAGCGGCTGTTAAGCAGATTCCGTGCCAGTTTTTAATATCTTGATTTGAATGATTTTTATCAAAAAAGACACTGTCAACGCCGCCGTGTCGACGTGTCATTTCGACAGCGCTGACATCGTCACGCCGTAACGCAAGTCAAGCTGGCACCGTTATTGCATTTACTGGCGCAAATCATTGAGGAGGCGTCATGCACGAAATCACCCTCTGCCAGCGGGCACTGGAACTTATCGAACAGCAGGCAGTGCAAAACCACGCGAAGCGCGTCACCGGCGTCTGGCTGAAGGTCGGGGCGTTTTCCTGCGTCGAGACCAGCGCCCTGAATTTTTGTTTTGAGCTGGTGTGCCGCGGCACGCTGGCGGAAGGCTGCGCGCTGCATATCGACGAGCAGCAGGCGGAGTGCTGGTGCGAGCAGTGCCAGCAGTACGTCACCCTGCTCTCATCAAAGGTTCAGCGCTGCCCGCAGTGTCAGAGCACGGGTCTTCGCATCGTGGCGGATGACGGCATGCAGATCCTGCGCCTCGAAATCGAGAAGGAGTAAGTTATGTGTAGCACCTGCGGTTGCGCTGAAGGCAACCTGTATATAGAAGGGGATGAACACCGTCCTCACTCCGCGTTTCGCTCCGCGCCCTTTTCCCCTGCCCCGCGTCCCGCGGCGGCACTGACCGGCATCACCTTTGCGCCGCAGCGTTCCGACGCGGGCGACCTGCATTACGGCCACGGCGAAGCGGGCACCCACGCGCCGGGCATGAGCCAGCGCCAGATGCTGGAGGTGGAGATCGACGTGCTGGACAAAAATAACCAGCTTGCCGCCCGCAACCGCGCCCGCTTTGCGGCCCGTCAACAGCTGGTGCTCAACCTGGTCTCCAGCCCCGGCTCCGGTAAAACCACGCTGCTGACCGAAACGCTCAAGCGCCTGAACGAACGCGTCTCCTGTGCGGTGATCGAAGGCGATCAGCAAACCGTTAACGACGCGGCGCGCATCCGCGAAACCGGGACGCCCGCCATCCAGGTTAACACCGGCAAGGGCTGCCACCTGGATGCGCAGATGATTGCCGACGCCGCCCCTCGCCTGCCGCTGGCGGATAACGGCATCCTGTTTATCGAAAACGTAGGTAACCTGGTATGCCCGGCAAGCTTCGACCTCGGCGAACGGCATAAAGTGGCGGTGCTCTCCGTGACCGAAGGGGAGGACAAGCCGCTGAAGTACCCGCACATGTTCGCCGCCGCCTCCCTCATGCTGCTGAACAAAGTCGATCTGCTGCCGTACCTAAACTTCGACGTGGATAAGTGCCTGGCCTATGCCCGCGAGGTGAACCCGGACATTCACATCCTGCTGGTTTCCGCCACGCGCGGCGACGGCATGGACGCCTGGCTGGACTGGCTGGAGAGCGAACGATGTGCATAGGCGTACCGGGACAAATCCATTCCCTCGACGGTAATCAGGCCAAAGTGGAGGTTTGCGGCATCCTGCGCGACGTGGATCTGACGCTGGTGGGCAGCACCGATGAGACGGGCGCGTCGCGCCTCGGCCAGTGGGTGCTGGTCCACGTGGGGTTTGCGATGAGCGTGATTAACGAAGCGGAAGCCCGCGACACGCTGGACGCGCTGCAAAACATGTTTGACGTGGAGCCGGACGTGGGCGCGCTCCTGTACGGCGAGGAGCGCTAGCCTATGCGTTACGTTGATGAATACCGCGCGCCAGAACAGGTGATGCAGCTTATCGGACATCTGAAAACGCGCGCGGCGCTGCTGGACTACACGAACGAAAGGCCGCTGCGGATCATGGAGGTGTGCGGCGGGCACACGCACGCCATCTTCAAGTTTGGCCTCGACCAGCTGCTGCCGGAGAACATCGAGTTTATTCACGGCCCCGGCTGCCCGGTGTGCGTTTTGCCGATGGGGCGCATCGACAGCTGCATCGAAATTGCCGGCCAGCCCGACGTCATTTTCTGCACCTTTGGCGACGCGATGCGCGTGCCGGGGAAAAACGGCTCGCTGCTGCAGGCGAAGGCGCGCGGCGCGGACGTGCGGATCGTTTACTCGCCGATGGATGCCCTGACGCTGGCAGAGGCTAACCCTGAGCGCAAGGTCGTCTTTTTCGGGCTGGGTTTTGAAACCACCATGCCCGCTACGGCCATCACGCTGCAGCAGGCGAAAGCGCGCAACGTCACTAATTTTTTCTTTTTCTGCCAGCATATTACGCTCATTCCCACGCTGCGCAGCCTGCTCGAAGAGCCAGACAACGGCATCGATGCGTTTCTGGCGCCGGGCCACGTCAGCATGGTGATTGGCACAGACGCCTACGGTTTTATCGCTGATCAGTACAATCGTCCGTTAGTGGTGGCTGGTTTCGAACCGCTTGATCTACTGCAAGGCGTAGCCATGCTGGTTGAGCAGAAAATAGCGTCCCTGAGCGCGGTTGAAAACCAGTACCGCCGCGTGGTGCCCGATGCGGGAAATGAACGGGCGCAGCAGGCGATTGCCGACGTGTTTAGCGTTGAGGGCGACAGCGAGTGGCGTGGGCTGGGGCTGATTGCCGAATCCGGCGTGCACCTGACGCCTGCCTATCGCGAATTTGATGCCGAAGCGCACTTCCGCCCACAGCCGCAGCAGGTGTGCGACGATCCCCGGGCCCGCTGCGGCGAGGTGCTTACCGGCAAATGCAAACCTCATCACTGCCCGCTATTTGGCAACACCTGTAACCCGCAAACCGCGTTTGGCGCGCTGATGGTCTCCTCTGAAGGGGCATGCGCCGCGTGGTATCAGTATCGCAACCAGGAGTGTGAAGCATGAACACGGTGGAAATGGCGCACGGAAGCGGTGGACAGGCGATGCAGCAGCTGATTAACCGGCTGTTCATGGAGGCCTTTAATAACCCCTGGCTCGCCGAGCAGGAGGATCAGGCGCGCATCGCGCTCTCAACCCTCACCGCACACGGCGACCGGCTGGCGTTCTCCACCGACAGCTACGTGATTGACCCGCTATTCTTCCCGGGCGGCGATATTGGCAAGCTCGCCGTCTGCGGTACGGCCAACGACGTGGCCGTCAGCGGCGCCATTCCGCGCTACCTCTCCTGCGGATTTATCCTCGAAGAAGGATTACCGATGGAGACGCTTGCGGCAGTGGTCAACAGCATGGCGCACACCGCCCGCGAGGCGGGGATTGCTATCGTCACCGGGGATACCAAAGTGGTCCAGCGCGGCGCGGCGGATAAGCTCTTCATCAACACCGCCGGAATGGGGGCGATCCCCGCCGACGTTCACTGGGGCGCGCAGCAGCTTTCGGTGGGCGACGTGCTGCTGGTGACCGGCACGCTGGGCTGCCACGGGGCAACCATCCTGAACCTGCGCGAAGGCCTGGGGCTGGACGGCGAGCTTCGCAGCGACTGCGCGGTGCTCACCCCGCTTATCCAGACGCTGCGCGACATACCGGGTGTCAAAGCCCTGCGCGACGCCACCCGGGGCGGGGTGAATGCCGTTGTCCACGAGTTCGCCGCAAGCAGCGGGTGCGGGATTGAACTGAGCGAGCGCGACCTGCCCGTTAAGCCTGCCGTGCGGGGGCTGTGTGAGCTTTTAGGGCTTGACCCGCTAAACTTTGCCAACGAGGGCAAGCTGGCGATCGGCGTGGAACGTTCGGCCGCGGAAGCCGTACTTGAACAGCTGAGAGCGCATCCCTTAGGGAAAGATGCGGCCATCATTGGAGACGTGGTTGAGCGCAAAGGGGTGCGCCTGACCGGACTTTACGGCGTGAAGCGCACGCTGGATCTACCGCACGCTGAGCCGTTACCCCGAATTTGCTAGAACCGCGCCATAAGCGGTCAGCAGTGAAGTCTCTTTTTTGCCAGTTTCTATTGGAAAGCAATAATGCCGTATACACCGATGAGCGATCTTGGACAGCAGGGCCTGTTTGACATCACGCGCACACTTTTACAACAGCCCGATCTCGGCGCGCTGAGCGATGCCCTGACGCGGCTGGTCAGGCAATCAGCGCTGGCGGACAGCGCGGCGATTGTGCTCTGGCATAGTGGAACGCACCGCGCGAGCTACTATTCCACGCGCGAGAATGGCAAAACGTTTGAATACGAAGACGAAACGTACCTCGCGCACGGCCCGGTGCGCCGCATTCTCTCCCGGCCTGAAGTGCTGCACTGCAATTTTGAAGAGTTTCGGATGGCATGGCCGCGGCTGGCAGAGAGCAATCTCTATCAGCCTTTCGGTCATTACGGCATGCTGCCGCTGGCGGCGGAGGGCCATATTTTTGGCGGCTGCGAGTTTATCCGCAATACCGACCAGCCCTGGAGCGAGGCGGAGTACGAGCGGCTGCACACCTTTGCCCAGATTGTGGCCGTCGTCGCGGAGCAGATCCAAAGCCGCGTCACCAATAACGTGGATTACGACCTGCTGAGCCGCGAGCGCGATAACTTCCGCATTCTGGTCGCCATCACCAACGCCGTACTCTCAAGACTCGACATGGACGAGCTGGTCAGCGAAGTCGCCAAGGAGATCCACCACTATTTCAGGATCGACGCCATCAGCATCGCGCTACGCGGGAACCGCAAAGGCAAGCTGAACATCTACTCCACCCACTATCTTGATGAGGCCAATCCGGCGCACGAGCAGAGCGAGGTGGACGAAGCGGGCACCCTTTCTGAGCGGGTATTTAAAAGCAAAGAGATCCTGCTGCTGAATCTTAGCGAGCAGGACCCGGTGGCGCCGTACGAGCGGATGCTGTTTAACACCTGGGGCAACAAAATTCAGACCCTGTGCCTGCTGCCGCTGATGTCCGGCAGTACCATGCTTGGGGTGCTCAAACTGGCGCAGTGCGATGAAGCCGTGTTTACCACCGCCAACCTGAAGCTGCTGCGCCAGATCGCCGAGCGTATTTCCATCGCGCTGGATAACGCCCTCGCCTATCAGGAGATCCACCGCCTGAAAGAGCGGCTGGTGGACGAAAACCTGGCCCTGACCGAACAGCTCAACAACGTGGACAGCGAGTTTGGCGAAATCATCGGGCGCAGCGATGCCATGTACAGCGTCCTCAAGCAGGTGGAAATGGTGGCCCAGAGCGACAGCACGGTGCTGATCCTCGGGGAAACCGGCACCGGTAAAGAGCTGATAGCCCGCGCCATTCATAACCTGAGCAACCGCAACAGCCGGCGGATGGTGAAGATGAACTGCGCGGCGATGCCCGCGGGTCTGCTGGAAAGCGACCTCTTCGGCCACGAGCGCGGGGCGTTTACCGGGGCCAGCAGCCAGCGGCTGGGCCGTTTCGAACTGGCGGATAAAAGCTCGCTGTTCCTCGACGAAGTGGGCGATATGCCGCTGGAGCTGCAGCCCAAGCTGCTGCGCGTTTTGCAGGAGCAGGAGTTTGAGCGCCTCGGCAGCAACAAGCTTATCCAGACCGACGTTCGGCTGATTGCCGCCACCAACCGCGATCTGAAAAAGATGGTCGCCGACCGCGAGTTTCGCAGCGATCTCTACTATCGCCTGAACGTCTTTCCGATCTGCCTGCCGCCGCTGCGCGAGCGCCCGGAAGATATTCCGCTGCTGGTGAAGGCCTTTACCGCGAAGATTGCCCGCCGGATGGGGAGGAATATCGACAGTATTCCTGCCGAAACGCTACGTACCCTCTCGTCGATGGAGTGGCCCGGCAACGTGCGCGAGCTGGAAAACGTCATTGAGCGCGCGGTACTGCTGACGCGCGGGAACGTCCTTCAGCTCTCTTTGCCTGAAGTCTCCCTTCAGGAAGCCCCCACGCTTTCGGCAGAAGTCGCGCAGGAAGGCGAAGATGAATATCAGCTCATTATGCGCGTACTGAAAGAGACCAACGGCGTGGTAGCCGGACCGAAGGGCGCAGCTCAGCGGCTGGGGCTGAAACGCACTACCCTGCTCTCTCGCATGAAGCGTCTGGGAATCGATAAAGAGAGCCTGCTTTAACCCGTCATTCCGGCGCCGCTTATGGCGCCGCTTTTGGTCACCCTGCGCAATTGTCCCTCATTGACACAATATATTTTCCTCTGTATAAAATTCCGCCTTAATAATGCGTTTCATTTGCATCAAAAATAATATTAATGAAGGGTAGCGTTTCATGAAGAAGGTCATCTGCGCGTTAGGCCTGGCGATTGCGTCGGTCAGTTCTGCTCTGGCAACCACATATCCTCTGACGATTGAAAACTGTGGCTATAAAGAGACATTCACTAAAGCGCCGGAACGCGTCGTGGCCCTCGGTCAGAACACCGTGGAAATTTTGCTCCTGCTGGGGCTGGAAGATAAGGTCAAAGCCAGCGCCTTCTGGCCGACCAAAGTGCTGCCGCAACTGGCTGAGCAGAATGCAAAAATCAAAACCCTGACCGTCGAAATTCCGACTCTTGAATCCATCCTTGCGCAAAACCCCGATTTTGTTCCTGCACAGCTGCCGCTGCTGCTTGGGCCGGAAAGTAAGGTCGCAAAACGTGAAGATCTGGCTACCGTCGGCGTGAACAGCTATTTATCTCCAGGCATGTGCGCCACCAAAAAAGCGGCAGGCGATATGTACGGCAGCCGCCAGACGCTGTGGGATATGACGTACCTTTATAAAGAGATTGAAGATTTCGCGAAGATTTTCAACGTTGAAGCGCGCGGCCAGGCCGTTATCGCTGATTTCAAAAAACGTGAGGCCGACCTGCGCCAGGAATTTGGTAAAAACAAAAAAGATCTCTCGTTTGTTTTCTGGTTCTCAAGCGCCTCGCCTTCGGCAGATGCCTATGTCGGCGGGAAAAACAGCGCCTCCGGTTTTATTGCTAACGTGCTGGGTGGCCATAACGCCATTACCGCTGAGACCGAATGGCCGACCGTCGGCTGGGAAAGTATTATTGCCGCGAACCCTGATGTGATTGTCGTCTCCAGTCTGGACCGCAACCGCTGGGCGCTGGATAACGCGGATGAGAAAATCGAATTCCTGAAAAGCGATCCTGCCGTGAGCCAGCTTGATGCCGTCAAAAAAGGCCATATCGTGGTGATGGACGGTCAGGCGATGAACCCAACGATTCGTACGATTTACGGTGCTGAACAGGTGGGTGAACAGCTCAGAAAACTGGGGCTGAACTGATGACGGTAGCCGTACTTCAGGCCCGCCAGGGCCTGATCCTGACCACTTCCGCTCTGCTTGCCGTTGTCCTGCTGTTTTTAGTGATTGCTCTTGGCGTCAGCGTCGGCGAGCTGTCGATTCCGCTGTCCAACGTCTTTTACGCTATTGGTAATAAGCTGGGGCTGACCGACGTTCCGCTCAACCGCATCTATGAGAGCGTGATCTGGGACTTTCGCCTGAGCCGCGCGCTGGTGGCGGCCTGCTGCGGGGCCGGTTTAGCCATCTGCGGTGCCGTGCTGCAAAGCCTGCTGAAGAACGCGCTGGCGGAACCTTACGTGCTCGGCGTGTCGGCAGGTGCCTCAACCGGGGCGGTGTCGGTCGTCGTCCTGGGCATCGGCACCGGCGCGGTGTCGCTCTCTGCGGGGGCGTTTGCCGGGGCGTTCGCCGCCTTTGCGTTTGTCGCCTTTCTGACGAACGGCGCGCGCGGCGGCAATGAACGCACCATTCTGGCAGGCGTTGCTGCATCTCAGCTTTTCAACGCCATTACCGCTTACACCATCAGCACCTCCGCCAGCGCGCAGCAGGCGCGCGACGTGATGTTCTGGCTGCTGGGCAGCTTTAGCGGCGTGCGTTGGCCGGAATTCCAGCTGGCGCTGGTTGTCGTGCTGGCGGGCCTTGCCGTCTGCCTCTACTATTCCCGGGCGCTGGACGCCTTTACCTTTGGTGATGACGCGGCAGCCTCCTTAGGCATTGCCGTGCCCTGGGTGCGTCTTGCCCTGTTTACCACCACGGCCCTGATCACCGCGACCATCGTCAGCATGGCGGGCTCAATCGGCTTTGTAGGGCTGGTGGTGCCTCACGTCATGCGCTTCCTGTTCGGGCCGCTGCACCGCACGCTGCTGATTGCCAGCGCGCTGGCGGGGGCGATCCTGATGGTGCTGGCCGATATCGCCTCGCGGATGCTGATTGCGCCGCAAAGCCTGCCCGTCGGCGTGGTCACCGCGCTGGTGGGCGTACCTTTCTTTGCCGTGATTATCTACCGTTCAAGGAATAAGTGATGAGTATCTGCGCTGAAAATATTACCTGGAAGGTAGGCAAAAAAGTTATCGTCAATGGTGTCTCGCTGAAGGTTTCACGCGGCGAAACGGTGGGTTTGCTTGGTCCTAACGGCTGCGGCAAATCGTCCCTTTTGCGTATCCTGGCAGGCCTGCGTCGCCCGGATGCGGGCAGCGTGACCCTGGACGGGCAGGACATTTCCCGCATCGCCAAAAAGCAGCTTGCCCGCCGTGTGGCGTTCGTTGAGCAGCACGGGATGACCGACGCCAACATGCGCGTGCGCGACGTGGTCAAACTTGGACGTATTCCGCACCACTCCCCTTTTTCTAACTGGAGCGCGCAGGATGACGACACCGTCACCGCGGCTCTGCAGCGTGTCGATATGCTGGACCGCAGCGAGCAGGGCTGGCTGAGCCTGTCCGGCGGCGAGCGTCAGCGGGTGCATATTGCCCGCGCGCTGGCGCAAACGCCAACCGAAATCCTGCTGGATGAACCGACCAACCACCTGGATATCCATCATCAGATGCAGTTGATGCAGTTGATCAGCCAATTACCCGTTACCAGTATCGTCGCCATCCACGATCTCAACCACGCTTCAATGTTCTGCGACTCGCTGATTGTGATGCAGAAAGGGCAAATTGTGGCGACCGGAACGCCGCAGGACATCTTATCCGAGTCGTTGCTCTGGGATGTCTTTCGGGTCAAAACCAAAATTGAGATCTCGCCGTTTCATGGCAAAAAGCACATTCACTTTATCGTTTAGGGACGAGTGATCGACAATGTCCCTTCGCCCCGCCACCACGCTCTGGCCGCCCGTTTTACTGGGTAGC
This sequence comes from Enterobacter cloacae complex sp. P27C, assembly GCF_014895705.1. Lineage (NCBI taxonomy): Bacteria > Pseudomonadati > Pseudomonadota > Gammaproteobacteria > Enterobacterales > Enterobacteriaceae > Enterobacter > Enterobacter cloacae complex sp. P27C. Next base: position 263,019 of record NZ_JADBQB010000006.1, on the reverse strand, counting down.
CAGTTTGTTTTTAACATTGGGTTTTACGCCGTCGTTCCCTTCCTGGCGATATTTCTGCGTGACGACATGCTGCTTTCCGGCGGGCTCATCGGGCTGATCCTGGGCCTGCGCACGTTCTCGCAGCAGGGGATGTTTATCGTTGGCGGTGCGCTCTCGGACCGGTTTGGCGCGAAGGTCATCATCCTCAGCGGCTGTATAGTTCGTGTTTCAGGCTATCTGCTGCTGGCCTTCGGGGGATCGCTGTGGCCGATTATTCTGGGCGCGTGTCTGACGGGCGTCGGCGGCGCGTTATTTTCTCCCTCAATTGAGGCTCTGCTGGCGAAAGCGGGTACCCACAGCGAGGCGAAAGGGAAACGAAGCCGGGCGGAGTGGTTTGCGCTCTTTGCCGTCTGCGGGGAGCTCGGCGCGGTACTGGGCCCGGTTGCTGGCGCTCTGCTAACGGGGCTTGGCTTCCGCCAGGTGGCGCTGGCGGGGGCAGGCGTCTTTATCATTGCGCTAGTGGTGCTTTACTTCTGTCTGCCTGCTGCCGGGCAACGTTCACAGAAGATAAAAATAGTGCCCTGGTGGACGACGTTCCGCCAGCCGCGCTTTGTCGCCTTTATCATTGCCTACAGCTCCTGGCTGTTAAGCTACAACCAGCTCTATCTGGCGCTGCCGGTGGAGATCCAGCGCTCCGGCGGTAACGAGAAAGATCTCGGCCCGCTTTTTATGCTGGCCTCCGTTCTGATCATTACCTTACAGCTGCCGCTGGCGCGTTTCGCCCGACGCGTGGGCGCGGTGAACATTCTTCCGGTGGGCTTTTTGCTGCTTTCCGCCGCCTTTGCGAGCGTGGCAATGTTTGCGGCAACAGAACCGCCTGAGGGCTGGCTGCGGCTTCTGCCCTCGGTCTCGTTTGTCACGCTGCTGACGCTGGGGCAGATGCTGCTGGTGCCGTCGGCAAAAGATCTCATTCCGCGGTTCGCCGATGAATCCACGCTGGGCGCGCACTATGGCGCACTCTCCACCGCCGGAGGCATTGCGGTACTGGCTGGAAACTTGTTATTTGGCAGCCTGCTGGATCGCGCGCTGGTGCCTTCAACGCAGGCGATTTACCCGTGGCTTCTGCTGGCGCTCTTTCCACTCTGCAGCGCGCTGGCCCTGAACGTGATTTGCCGCCCGCTACGAAGCTGATCGGTTCACTTTTTCGGGCGATACTTCTCCGGCAGTTCCGGCACCGGACGACGGTCATCCATCAGATGGAGGACGGTCAGAATGGGGTGACGCCATAACATACGCGGGCCTGCCCAGCGCATAATCTGCTTCATCTCTTCACGTCTGGCAGGCTGGTAGCAGTGCACCGGGCATTGTTTACAGGCGGGCTTTTCTTCACCAAAAACGCACTTATCCAGGCGCTTATCGGCATAGGCGTTGAGCGCCTGATAATGCCCCGCTTCCTGAGAAGCCTGTGGACACTGCTTTGCGTACAACGCGATCATTTTCGCGATGGTCTCTTTTTCACGTGATATGCGTTTACCGGTCATAGCGACTTACCAAATAATAAGATGCATCAATAATACACTTTAAAACTGTGGATTTCAGGTGTTGCATTCCGTTTTCTGAAGCCTGATTCCACTATTAACCCTGCACCTCCTGAAAATCACTGGTATTTTATACAGGCATCAGGAATGACCGTTGTCCGTATAGTCTGGAGACCCTATGAAAGAGATCGCGATCGGCAAACCCTACCGCCATTTAAAAGTGGGATATTTCAGAAAACGTCACGAGGATCGAAAAACGAAGATACCAAAGCGATACAGCGTGCATGCGGCGCTGAGCTTAAAAGGAGACTGGCTTGAAAAGGCGGGCTTTACCACCAACTCCCAGGTCAGGGTGGACGTTGAGCATGGAAAAATCGTCATTGAGTTAATGTCTGAAGGTGCCTCGTAAAGCCGCCACATTTTTCTGCGCCGTACCTTTTTTTCATGCGACAATAGAACGAACAAACGGCCACTGAGCCGCTCAAAACGGTTTATTTTCAAAGAAATGGACATCATAACTCCATGAGCACAATCGACAATTTCGACGCACATACGCCGATGATGCAGCAGTACCTGAAGCTGAAGGCACAGCATCCGGAAATCCTGCTGTTTTACCGCATGGGCGATTTTTACGAGCTGTTTTATGACGATGCTAAACGTGCCTCGCAGTTGCTCGACATCTCGCTAACCAAACGTGGCGCATCCGCAGGCGAGCCCATCCCGATGGCCGGTATCCCGCACCACGCGGTTGAAAACTATTTGGCCAAGCTGGTGAATCAGGGTGAGTCCGTTGCCATCTGCGAACAAATCGGCGATCCGGCAACCTCGAAAGGCCCGGTTGAGCGTAAAGTCGTGCGCATCGTCACGCCAGGCACCATCAGTGATGAAGCCCTGCTTCAGGAGCGCCAGGATAACCTGCTGGCGGCGCTGTGGCAGGACGGCAAAGGGTTTGGCTACGCCACGCTGGACATCAGCTCCGGGCGTTTTCGCCTGAGTGAGCCGGCTGACCGCGAAACGATGGCTGCCGAACTGCAGCGCACCAACCCGGCAGAATTGCTCTACGCCGAAGACTTCGCCGAAATGGCGCTGATTGAAGGCCGTCGCGGATTGCGCCGTCGCCCGCTGTGGGAATTCGAAATTGATACCGCGCGCCAGCAGCTGAACCTGCAGTTCGGTACCCGCGATCTGATTGGCTTTGGCGTGGAAAATGCTCCACGCGGGCTGTGTGCCGCAGGTTGCCTGCTGCAGTACGTGAAAGACACCCAGCGCACCGCCCTGCCGCATATCCGTTCTATCACCATGGAACGCCAGCAGGACAGCATCATCATGGATGCCGCCACGCGCCGTAACCTGGAGATCACCCAGAACCTGGCAGGTGGCGTTGAAAACACGCTCGCGTCGGTGCTCGACAGCACGGTGACGCCGATGGGCAGCCGCATGCTGAAGCGCTGGCTGCATATGCCGATTCGCGATACCGATACGCTGGTTTGCCGCCAGCAGACGATTGCTGCGTTGCAGGATCGCTATACCGAGCTGCAGCCGGTCCTGCGTCAGGTAGGCGATCTGGAGCGTATTCTTGCCCGTCTGGCATTGCGCACCGCGCGCCCGCGCGACCTCGCGCGTATGCGACATGCTTTCCAGCAGCTGCCGGAACTGCGTGCGCAGCTGAGCGACGTTGACAGCGCGCCGGTACAGAAACTCCGCGAAACGATGGGCGAATTCACCGAGCTTCGCGAGCTGCTGGAGCGCGCCATTATTGATGCCCCTCCGGTTCTGGTGCGCGACGGCGGCGTGATTGCCCCAGGCTACAACGAGGAGCTGGACGAATGGCGCGCGCTGGCTGATGGTGCGACGGACTACCTGGATAAGCTGGAAATCCGCGAGCGCGAGCGTCTTGGGCTCGACACGCTGAAAGTGGGATATAACGCGGTACACGGTTACTACATTCAGATCAGCCGCGGGCAAAGCCATCTGGCGCCGATTCACTACGTACGTCGTCAGACCTTAAAAAACGCCGAGCGTTACATCATTCCCGAGCTGAAAGAGTACGAGGACAAAGTACTCACCTCGAAAGGTAAAGCCCTGGCGCTGGAAAAACAGCTGTATGACGAGCTGTTTGACATGCTGATGCCACACCTGGCTGACCTGCAGCTCAGCGCCAGCGCGCTGGCGGAGCTGGACGTGCTGGTGAACCTGGCAGAACGGGCTGAAACGCTGAACTATACCTGCCCGACCTTTACCGACAAGCCCGGCATTCGCATTACGGAAGGCCGTCACCCGGTCGTTGAGCAGGTGCTGAACGAACCGTTCATCGCCAACCCGCTGAGCCTGTCGCCGCAGAGAAGAATGCTGATCATTACCGGCCCGAACATGGGCGGTAAGAGTACCTACATGCGCCAGACGGCGCTGATTGCTTTGCTCGCGTATATCGGCAGCTACGTCCCGGCGCAAAAAGTGGAGATTGGCCCCATCGATCGTATCTTCACCCGCGTTGGGGCAGCGGACGATCTGGCGAGCGGTCGCTCAACCTTCATGGTCGAGATGACCGAAACGGCTAATATTCTGCATAACGCGACGGAGCACAGCCTGGTGCTGATGGACGAAGTGGGACGCGGAACCTCAACCTATGACGGCCTGTCTCTGGCCTGGGCCTGTGCTGAAAGCCTCGCGAATAAAATCAAGGCCATGACGCTGTTCGCCACCCACTACTTCGAGCTGACGCAGCTGCCGGAGAAAATGGAAGGCGTGGCTAACGTTCATCTTGATGCGCTGGAGCACGGCGACACCATCGCCTTTATGCACACGGTGCAGGATGGCGCGGCGAGCAAGAGCTATGGCCTGGCCGTTGCGGCGCTGGCAGGTGTACCAAAAGAGGTGATCAAGCGCGCTCGCCAGAAGCTGCGTGAGCTGGAAAGCCTCTCGCCGAATGCGGCGGCGACGCAGATTGATGGCACCCAGATGTCGCTGTTGGCGCCAGCTGAAGAAACGTCGCCTGCGGTGGAAGCGCTGGAGAACCTCGACCCGGATTCACTGACGCCGCGTCAGGCGCTGGAGTGGATTTATCGGTTGAAGAGTCTGGTTTAGTTTTCTGCGGTCTGTTTTGTCGGGTGGCGGCTTCGCCTTACCCGACCTACAAAACCCGTAGGCCCGGTAAACGCAGCGCTACCGGGCTTATTTTTACAACAGAGGCGGGATCGTCGGCACCTGCGGTGCTTCATCAATATCCTTCTGCGTCATGCGGAACGCTTCCGGGTAATGCTCGCGGCTGGTACGACGCAGCGGTTCGGTATCGCGCCAGGTATAAAGACAATGCTGGCACTGATAAACGGTCCAGACCCCTTTCACCGGTGACGTCGCCATCACTTCAATATGCTCATCGGCACAACGTGGACAAATCATCTTTTCCTCCTTATTGGCGTGCTGCCAGCATCGCGGTCAGTTTTTCAGCCCAGGCTTTAGTTTCAGGCAGATCCTGTACCGGCTGGCTGTAGTGGCCACGGGTGTCCGGTGCAACAGGCGTGGTGGCATCAATAATCAGTTTGTCGGTAATGCCCGCCGGGCTGGAGCCAGGGTCGAGTTCAAGCACTGACATGTTCGGCAGCTGCACCAGATCCCCTGCCGGATTGACCTTCGATGAGAGCGCCCACATCACCTGCGGGAGGTTGAACGGATCGACATCCTCATCCACCATAATCACCATCTTCACGTAGCCCAGACCGTGCGGCGTGGTCATGGCGCGTAAACCGACCGCGCGGGCAAAACCACCGTAGCGTTTTTTGGTGGAGATAATTGCCAGCAGACCGTGGGTGTACATCGCGTTCACCGCCTGCACTTCCGGGAATTCCGCCTTCAGTTGCTGGTAAAGCGGCACGCAGGTGGCTGGTCCCATCAGATAGTCAATCTCGGTCCACGGCATGCCGAGGTAAAGGGATTCGAAGATCGGTTTGGTGCGGTAAGAAACTTTGTCGATACGGACCACCGTCATATTACGGCCACCGGAATAGTGTCCGGTAAACTCGCCGAACGGCCCTTCGATTTCACGTTTGCGGCCTTCAATCACCCCTTCCAGGATCACTTCAGACCCCCACGGCACGTCGAAGCCGGTCAGCGGCGCGGTGGCAATCGGGTACGGGCTTTCGCGCAGCGCGCCGGCCATTTCATACTCGGACTGATCGTATTTCAGCGGCGTGGCGCCCATCAGGGTGATAATCGGGTCGTTGCCGAGAGTAATCGCGATCGGCAGATCTTGCCCGCGCTCTTCCGCTTTGTGCAGATGGAGGGCGATATCGTGCATCGGTACCGGCTGCAGGCCGAGCTTGCGCTTGCCCTTGACCTCCATGCGGTAGATCCCGACGTTCTGCTTGCCGAAATGGTCCGGGTCGAGCGGATCGCGCGAGACAACGCACGCTTTATCGAGATAAAAACCGCCGTCACCGTCGTTCAGGCGAAACAGCGGCAGGATATCGAACAGGTTAATGTCTTCACCGTCGACCGTATTTTGCGCCCAGGCCGGGTTAGCGCGGCGCTCCGGCGCAACGGGGAATTTATCCCAGCGGCGAATAAACTCGTCGATCTGTTTTTTTACCGGGGTATTCGCTGGCAGCCCCATCGATATGGCGTGGTTTTGCCACGAGCCGATGGTGTTCATCACCACGCGGGCATCGGTAAAGCCACGAATATTGTCGAACCACAGCGCGGGCGCGCCGTCGCCAATACGGCCTGTGGCGTTGGCTGCCGCAGCCAGATCCGGCTCCGCATTCACCTCTTCCTCAATTTTCAGCAGTTGCCCTTGCTCATCGAGCGCCTGCAGGAAGCTTCTCAAATCATCAAATGCCATCTTTGTTCTCCTGTGAAAAATGTTTCGCCTCCCGCAACCCGTTCCATCGGCGCGCCTTTTTGTGCTCCAGACCAAACTGGTCGAGCACACGGGTGACGATATGCTGGGTGATGTCATCGGCGGTTTGCGGGTGGTTGTAATACGCAGGCATGGGCGGCACCATCGCCACGCCCATGCGGGAAAGCGCCAGCATGTTCTCCAGATGAATGGTGCTGAGCGGCGTTTCGCGGGGAACGAGCACCAGCTTGCGGCCCTCTTTCAGCACCACATCTGCCGCACGGCCCACCAGCCCTTCGGCGTAGCCCGCGCGGATCCCCGCCAGCGTTTTCATGCTGCAGGGAATGACGATCATGCCGTCGGTGCGAAACGAGCCGGAGGAGATGGTGGCGGCCTGGTCAGCCGGGCTGTGAACAACGTCAGCCAGCGCAGCAACGTCCTGCACGCTGTGAGGCGTTTCCAGCTCAATGGTTGTTTTTGCCCACTTCGACATGACCAGATGGGTCTCTACCTCCGGCATTTCCCTCAGCGCCAGCAGCAGCGCCACGCCCAGCGGAGCCCCCGTTGCTCCTGTCATTCCCACGATCAATCTCATTCATCACCTCAATCAATTTGTTCGTGTACGAACATTTAAAGATAAACTACTCCCGGATCGCTCTACTGACAAGATCGTTCGCACACGATCACATTAATTGCTAAAAAATCCCGCGTTATCATCCCTGGCTTTAGCGGCTATCATAGGGGGTGATTTTTTCTGTCGGAGTGTTCATGGAACTAAGACAAGAGGCGTTCCACCTGTTACGTCAGCTTTTTCAACAGCATACCGCTAAGTGGCAACATTCCCTGCCGGAACTGACCAAGCCGCAGTATGCGGTTATGCGCTCCATTGCCGAGCACCCGGGCATTGAGCAGGTGGCATTGACCGAAGTGGCGGTCAGCACGAAGGCGACGCTGGCGGAGATGCTCAGCCGAATGGAGGCGCGCGGACTGGTCAAACGCGAGCACGATCCCGCAGACAAGCGCCGCCGGTTTGTATTCCTGACGCCGGAAGGCGAAGCCCTGCTTGCAGACTGCCAGCCGGTCGGCAACGAGGTGGATGAGGCGTTTTTAGGGCGTCTTAATAAGGCCGAACGGGAGCAGTTCTCTGCGCTCATCAAAAAGATGATGCACGATTAATTCACGCTGGCGCGCATAAAATCAATAAAGGTGCGCACTTTCGCAGGCACGTGCCGGGCATCCGGATAAACCGCGTGGATGCCCTGCCGCGCGAAGGTATATTCCGGTAAAACCGGGACCAGTTTTCCCGCATCAAGCGCATCGCGCACCAGCCATTCCGGCAGTAACGCCACGCCACTTCCCGCAAGCGCAAAAGCCATAAGCGCCTGCGCGCTGTCGGCAAACAGGCGCGGCGCTTTTTTTATCTCAAGCATTTCAGGCGCACCGCTGGTATCTTTCACCTGCCAGCGCAGCGGCGACGCTAAGCGCTCGTGAATAATCCAGTCGGCTTGTGCCAGCTGCGCAAGCGATTCAACCGGATGATTCATCCGCCATTCCGGCGTCGCGACGGGCAGGATGGAAAAATGTGAAATCAATGCGGCGTGGTAGCGCGAGTCGGTAAGCGTTCCCAACCGAATAGCCACGTCAAAGCGCTCTGAGATCAGGTCGGCATGGAGTGAAGACGAAACATGACGCACGCGAAGCTCCGGGTGCAGCTGGCTAAACCTTGCCAGCAACGGTACCACGACCCGCGAACCATACTCAGGGGTGGTGGTGATCCGCAATTCACCCGTGAGTCCTGCATGATTCGCGCGAACGTCATCCTGCAGCCGTTCTGCGTCCTTCAGAAGCGCCACGCTGCGCTGATGAAAAAGCGCTCCCGCCTCGGTTAACGTCAGGCGGCGGGTGGAGCGCAGCAGCAGCGTCACCCCCAGCTCGGCTTCGAGCTGGCGAATATTGAAGCTGACCACGGCTTTTGTCAGACCCAGCGCATCGGCTGCGGCAGTAAAGCTGCCGGTATCGGCCACCGCAACAAACATCTGCGTCCGCTGTAGGTTAATCATCATTACGCCTTTTACCGTCAAAATTTTTTTGACAGTATATCGCGCTTTGTCAGGTTTATCCGTGCTTCCGGGGTCGATACGATACGCCACCTCACGGGAGGATCCACCATGACGTATCGCAGCAAAGTCGCCGCTGTCTATCTGCTGGGCTTTTTTCTTGATTTGATCAACATGTTTATTGCCAGCGTCGCTTTTCCGGCGATGGCGCAAGCTCTTAACGCCACGCCTTCAGCGCTTGCCTGGGTCAGTAACGGGTATATTGCCGGCCTGACGCTGGCGATCCCGTTCAGCAGCATGCTCACGCGCCGCTTCGGACCAAAGCGGGTCATCCTGATCTCGCTTTTTCTCTTCAGCGCGGCTTCTGCTGCGGCAGGCTTGTCTGCAACGCTGGAAAGTCTGATCGCCTGGCGCGTGCTGCAGGGCATCGGCGGTGGCTTACTGATCCCCGTCGGACAGGCGCTGACCTGGCAACTGTTTCAGCCTCACGAGCGAGCCAGACTCTCCTCGGCGGTCATGCTGGTCGCGCTGCTTGCTCCCGCCTGCTCCCCCGCTATCGGGGGCCTGCTGGTGCAGATGCTAAGCTGGCGGTGGATATTTTTCGCGACGCTTCCGGTGGCCATCGTGACCTTTGTGTTGGCCTGCCTGTGGCTTAAACATGAAATACCCGCGATGAAAGCGGCCAGGCTGCTCAACCTGCGGTTGCTCGCGGACCCGCTTTTGCGTTTTGCCATGCTTGTCTATGTATGCGTTCCTGGCGTATTTATCGGGGTGAACATTACGGGCATGTTTTATCTTCAGCACGAGGCGAACATGAGCCCAGCCACAACGGGTATGCTCATGCTGCCGTGGTCCGTGGCATCGTTTATCGCCATCACGGCGACGGGACGCTATTTTAACCGTTTCGGCCCACAGCCGCTGATTGTTATCGGCTGCCTGCTGCAGGCGACGGGCATTCTGCTTTTGCTTAACGTCAGTTCGGCTACGTTGCTTCCTGTCGTTGCGTTTACCCTGATGGGCGCGGGGGGAAGCCTGTGCAGCAGTACCGCTCAGAGCAGCGCTTTTCTGACAACGCGCCGGGAAGAGATGCCGGATGCCAGCGCGCTGTGGAATCTCAATCGTCAGTTGAGCTTTTTTGCCGGAGCCCTGCTGCTGGCAGAGGTGCTGAGTCTGGCGCAGAGTTATCTGGCGCCGCTCGCCGCATGGCACGGAATGTTTCTTTTTGCCGCAGGCATGACCCTATTGCCTGTACTGTACGTTTTCCGACTTAACAATACGCAGGTGCTCGCCCAGCTGCGACAGGAGAATTCATGACGCCTTTTGAACACGACATTATCGACCTCCACATTGCGCTTGAAAACTGGTTAGGCAAAGGCGAAGGCGACTCCGACGCCCTGCTCGCCCGTTTCCGGCCAGATTTTCTGATGATCCCACCGGGAGGCGTTCATATCGACTATCACGGCCTTGTGGACTTTCTGCTCAGTCAGCGAGGTAGCCGCCCCGGACTGAAGATCGTCATTGACGAATTATCCACGATCGAGCGCTGGGATCGTGGCGCGGTACTGCACTACCGGGAGACGCAAACCCGGCCGGACCTGCCCGTCAACGTGCGCTGGTCAACCGCGGTGCTTAATCAGGAAGGCGACGGGATTACATGGCGTCTGCTGCACGAAACGGCCCAGCCGTAGCACAAAAGAAAAAGGCCCGTCTCACGACGGGCCTTTTTTGACGAAAGGATGCTTATTCGCGGAACAGCGCTTCGATATTCAGACCTTGCCCCTGCAGGATTTCACGCAGGCGGCGCAGACCTTCTACCTGAATCTGACGAACACGTTCACGGGTCAGGCCAATTTCGCGGCCGACGTCTTCCAGTGTCGCAGCTTCATACCCCAGTAAACCGAAACGACGTGCCAGCACTTCACGCTGTTTGGCGTTCAATTCGAACAGCCATTTGACGATGCTCTGCTTCATGTCATCGTCCTGCGTGGTGTCTTCCGGGCCGTTGTCTTTTTCATCGGCCAGGATGTCCAGCAGCGCTTTTTCGGAGTCGCCACCCAACGGGGTGTCAACCGAGGTAATGCGCTCGTTGAGACGCAGCATACGGCTTACGTCATCAACCGGTTTGTCGAGTTGTTCGGCAATTTCTTCTGCGCTTGGCTCGTGGTCCAGTTTATGGGACAACTCGCGCGCGGTACGCAGATAGACGTTCAACTCTTTGACGATGTGGATCGGCAGTCGGATCGTACGGGTCTGGTTCATAATAGCCCGTTCGATGGTCTGACGAATCCACCAGGTCGCGTAGGTTGAGAAACGGAACCCGCGTTCCGGGTCAAACTTCTCAACTGCGCGGATGAGACCTAAGTTGCCCTCTTCAATCAGATCCAGCAGAGCCAGACCACGATTGCCGTAACGGCGGGCAATTTTCACGACCAGTCGCAGGTTACTTTCGATCATGCGACGACGCGAGGCAACATCACCACGCAAAGCACGACGTGCGAAATAGACTTCTTCTTCGGCCGTTAGCAGTGGGGAGTAACCAATCTCCCCAAGGTAAAGCTGAGTCGCGTCCAGTACACGCTGTGTGGCGCCCTGCGATAACAGCTCTTCTTCAGCCAAATCGTTATCACTGGGTTCCTCTTCTACTAAGGCTTTTTCGTCAAAAGCCTCTGCTCCGTTCTCATCAAATTCCGCGTCTTCATTTAAATCATGAACTTTCAGCGTATTCTGACTCATAAGGTGGCTCCTACCCGTGATCCCTGAACGAGACACCCTGGCTGGCATGCCCCGTCAATTTATCGCTGCGGCAAGTACTGCAGCGGGTTTACGGATTTCCCCTTGTAACGAATTTCAAAATGCAAGCGTGTAGAACTGGTTCCGGTGCTACCCATGGTAGCGATTTTTTGCCCCGCCTTAACTTCTTGTTGTTCCCGGACCAGCATTGTGTCGTTATGGGCGTAGGCACTCAGGTAATCATCGTTATGTTTGATGATAATCAGATTACCGTAACCGCGCAGCGCGTTACCGGCATACACAACGCGTCCGTCTGCGGTCGCGATGATAGCCTGTCCTTTACTGCCTGCGATATCGATCCCTTTGTTCCCACCCTCAGAGGTTGCGAAGTTCTCGATAATCTTGCCGTCGGTTGGCCAGCGCCATGCGGTGATGGACGAACTGGCATTCTGACTGCTTGCAGTCGGTTCAGTAGAGCTAACCACAGGTGCCGTGGTCGGTGCTGTGACAACAGTCGCAGTCCCTTTATTATTCGGCAACATTTTGTTAGCAGTCTGATCACCTGAATCCTCAGAATACGTAATTACAGGTTGTGAAGCAACCACCGTGGTGGATTTTTGTGCAGGCTTGACGCTGTTATTTTGAGCAGTCACATCGGCCGCTGAAACCGTATTGCCAGGCGTGAGTGGCGTACCCGTTGCGTTGCCCACCTGGAGCGTTTGGCCAACTTCCAGAGCATACGGGGCCTGGACGTTGTTGCGCTGCGCGAGGTCACGGAAATCGTTCCCGGTGATCCAGGCAATGTAGAACAGCGTATCGCCGCGCTTCACGGTATAGGTACTGCCGCCGGTATAGCTGCCTTTCGGAATGTTCCCATACTGGCGGTTATAGACTATGCGGCCATTTTGGGTCTGAACAGGCTGTTCAACTGGCTGAATCTGCGTTGGCTGTGTAACAGGATGTTGCACAGGCTGAATTTGTGGTATTTGCTGCGGCGCAGCAGTACCCATTTTAGGCGGAGGCGTGATTAACATTCCGCTGGACGTGTTACCGGAGCCGCTGTTTCCCCCGACGGAACTGACGGGCGCAGGCGCGTTGTTGGAACTTGTACAGCCTGCCAGCCAGAGCGAAACCAGTGATAATGCCGCAACACGGCTGATGGTGAATTTAGGGCTTCCCGCGCTCATTTATCCCCCAGGAATGTGTTAACTACCAGTGACTTAAAATTTACCGTGATGACACGAATCTTTCGCGCCACACCATACGCTGAATTTGCCTTAATAACCCTGGATAAATCCGAGTCTCAGGCCAACTCCCCCTTTACCAGAGGCACAAAGCGCACGGCTTCCACGGTGTCGATAATATACTCGCCGCCGCGCCGACGAACGCGCTTTAATAGCTGCTGCTCGTCCCCGACGGGCAGAACAAGAATGCCCCCCTCATCCAGCTGCGACAAGAGCGCAGCGGGAATTTCAGGCGGAGCCGCCGTCACGATGATAGCGTCAAACGGGGCGCGAGCCTGCCAACCCTGCCATCCATCACCGTGTCGTGTCGAAACATTATGTAAATCAAGTTGTTTCAGGCGACGACGCGCCTGCCATTGCAAACCTTTGATCCGCTCTACGGAACAGACATGGTGTACCAGATGCGCCAGGATGGCGGTCTGATACCCCGACCCGGTGCCAATCTCCAGCACGCGTGAGTCGGGCGTGAGCTCCAGCAGCTCCGTCATCCGCGCCACCATATAAGGCTGCGAAATCGTCTGGCCTTGCCCGATGGGCAGCGCTACGTTTTCCCACGCTTTGTGTTCAAACGCCTCGTCTACAAATTTCTCACGCGGGACCTGAGCGAGCGCTTCAAGCACGTGCTCGTCGCGGATCCCCTGTGCGCGAAGTTGTTCCAGAAGAGTTTGTACACGTTTGCTTACCATTGCGCGTTCACTCCTGCGCGATCCAGCCAGCCCGACACCACATCATGCGCGCTATACGCGGTTAAATCTACGTGCAGCGGAGTGACCGAGACATAGCCATCATCTACGGCGGCAAAGTCGGTGTCCGGACCCGCATCGCACTTATCGCCAGGAGGCCCGATCCAGTAAAGCGTGTTGCCGCGAGGATCCTGCTGCGGGATCACCTGATCGGCCGGATGCCGGCTTCCGCAGCGCGTAACGCGAATGCCCTTAATTTCATTGAGAGGAAGATCCGGCACGTTGATGTTGAGAATGCGCCCGGTACGCAGCGGCTCGCGGCCGAGCGCCCGCAGGATCGAGCAGGTCACCGCGGCGGCGGTATCGTAGTGCGTGTGGCCGTTTAACGAGACCGCCAGCGCCGGGAACCCCAGATGGCGCCCTTCCATTGCCGCCGCTACCGTTCCGGAGTAAATCACGTCATCGCCGAGGTTCGGCCCGGCGTTAATGCCGGAGACGACGATATCCGGACGCGGGCGCATCAGCGCGTTCACGCCCAGAAACACGCAGTCCGTCGGCGTGCCCATCTGCACGGCAATATCGCCATTTTCAAAGGTAAAGGTGCGAAGCGACGACTCCAGCGTCAGTGAGTTAGACGCTCCACTGCGGTTACGATCGGGGGCCACGACCTGCACATCCGCAAATTCACGGAGGTGCTTCGCCAGGGTCTGAATGCCCGGCGCGTGGATCCCGTCATCGTTACTCAGCAATATTCGCATAATCACCCGAGGTGTTGATTAGTTCCCTGACAACACTGGTGGCAAAGCTACCTGCCGGCAGCCAGAAGCGTAACTCGACGGTCACGTCATCCCACCAGTTCCAGCTTAACTGCTGCGGATAGAGCAGCATCGCGCGGCGCGCTGCTTCGACTTTTTCCCGCACCAGCAAGGATTGTAATTCCGGCGCATCCGCCACGGCGGACTGCTCAGCGCTCAACGCGTCGCCCTGGGTGCCCCAGTCGCCTGAGCCCGGCAAAGCTGCGGTAATCATCAGTGCTTTGGCATCCACGCGCGACTGCACATCGGCCATTTCTTCGGCCGTTGCCACAAACCAGCTTCCGCGTCCCGCTAATTGTAGCGCATCGCCAACAACAACTTGATTCGCGTCCGGTTTTTTCAGCCTTTCGCTCACAATCTGATTAAACAACGCGCTGCGGGCCGCCGACAACCAAAAACTGCGTTTATTCCTGTCGCGCACCGGCGCATCGCTTTGCGCCCAGCGCAGCGCGCCCTGCAGGTTGCTGCCGCCAATGCCAAAGCGCTGCGCGCCAAAGTAGTTCGGAACGCCGCGTTCATTAATGGCGTTGAGACGTTTTTCAACGTCTTCACGGTTAGTCACTTCGCGCAGCACCAGCGTAAATGCGTTGCCTTTCAACGCCCCCAGGCGCAGCTTGCGCTTGTGGCGGGCGTACTCCAGCACCTTACAGCCTTCAAGCTCAAATTTGCTTAAATCAGGCATCGCATTGCCGGGCACGCGGGCGCAGAGCCACTGCTCGGTGACGGCGTGTTTATCTTTCTGCCCGGCAAAGCTCACTTCCCGGGCGTGAATTTTGAGGAATTTTGCCAGCGCGTCGGCCACAAAGCGCGTGTTGCAGCCGTTTTTCAGAATACGCACCAGGATATGTTCGCCTTCGCCATCGGGCTCAAAGCCCAGATCCTCCACCACGAGGAAATCTTCCGGGCTGGCTTTCAGCACCCCGTTCCCCTGCGGCTTGCCGTGCAGGTATGTCAGATTATCGAAGTCCGTCATTTTACCGCCTTCACCAGCAGCGCCACGGCTTCACAGGCAATCCCTTCGCCACGACCGGTAAAGCCCAGCTTCTCCGTGGTGGTGGCTTTGACGTTGACGTCGTCCATATGGCAGCCCAGATCTTCAGCGATAAATACGCGCATCTGCGGAATGTGCGGCAGCATTTTCGGGGCCTGGGCAATAATCGTCACGTCGACGTTGCCGAGGGTGTAACCTTTCGCCTGAATGCGGCGCCACGCTTCGCGCAGCAGTTCGCGGCTGTCCGCCCCTTTAAAGGCCGGGTCGGTGTCCGGGAACAGCTTACCGATATCACCCAGCGCGGCAGCGCCGAGCAGCGCGTCGGTCAGCGCATGCAGCGCCACGTCGCCATCAGAATGCGCCAGCAGCCCTTTTTCGTAAGGAATACGTACGCCGCCAATGATAATTGGGCCTTCTCCGCCAAAGGCGTGTACATCAAAACCGTGTCCAATTCGCATTATGCCTTCTCCTGATGGGTCGAACGGGTAAGATAAAATTCCGCGAGCTGTAAATCTTCCGGGCGCGTCACTTTTATATTATCAGCGCGCCCTTCAACAAGCGTGGGGTGAAAACCGCAATACTCCAGCGCGGAGGCTTCGTCCGTGATGGTCGCGCCTTCATTAAGGGCACGCGTTAAGCAGTCGTGGAGCAGTTCGCGGGGGAAAAATTGCGGCGTCAGCGCGTGCCATAAGTCGACGCGCTCAACGGTGTGGGCGATGGCACGCTTGCCCGGCTCGGCACGCTTCATGGTGTCGCGCACCGGCGCGGCCAGAATGCCGCCCACTTTACTGGTTTCGCTCAGCGCCAGCAGGCGTGCCAGGTCGCCCTGATGCAGGCACGGACGTGCCGCGTCATGGACCAGCACCCACTGGGCGCTTCCGGCAGCCTGAATGCCCGCCAGCACGGAATCGGCGCGCTCGGCGCCGCCATCAACTACGGTAATCTGTGGGTGGTTTGCCAGCGGCAGCTGCGCAAAGCGGGCATCGCCGGGACTGATGGCGATGACCACGTGCGTCACCCGCGGGTGCGCCAGCAGCGCCGCCACGGCGTGCTCAAGGATCGTTTTATCGCCAATTGAGAGGTACTGCTTGGGACATTCTGTCTGCATGCGCCGGCCAAAACCTGCGGCCGGCACCACGGCACATACGTCCGAAAAAGTTGCTGCCATGTCGTAATCCTGGGCCTGATTATCGATTGTTTTGTGCTGAGCCCTGATTGCGTTTAGACGCATCCGGAACCAGACGATAAAAGGTTTCGCCCGGCTTAGTCATACTGAGTTCATTGCGTGCGCGCTCCTCAATCGCCTCCTGGCCGCCATTGAGGTCATCAATTTCAGCAAAGAGTTGATCGTTACGCGCCTTAAGTTTGGCATTTGTTGCCTGCTGAGCCGCGACGTCATCGCTCACCCGGCTGTAGTCGTGCAGCCCGTTCTTACCGAACCACAACGAATATTGCAGCCAGACCAGCAAAGCCAGCAACAGCAGCGTTAGTTTACCCATCCTGCCCCCTGAAAAAACGGCATCATCATCCCATAACTTTCCGTTCGACTCTACTGCGGGGTTTTAATTATGTCGCAAGTTAGCCCATCAGCCATAAAAACAGCAGGCCAAAGATGACGACAACGGTGGCAATCGTGATAACCGTACTGTACAGGAGCTTGCCGTTGAAAAGGGAGTGCAGCGCAACCCCGACAACGACCGCAACGGGCATCAGCGCCAGGAAGAAGGGCCAGGTGTAGAGAAAGAAGAAAAGGGTGTTACCACCGTAGATCAAAAACGGGATACCCAGCGCCAGTAACCACGACGCAAAGCCGACTATCGCCCCAGGGAAGGACCAGGTCGTCTCATTGTCGGTGGTTAACGGTTCCGACCCGGTGGTGATAATGTAGTTTTCACTGTTGCGCATAGCTAATCCTGTGACCGTGACTCATCGTTCGGGAAGACAGCTCCCGAACGATACCGCCTCAGGATCTGATAATATCGTCCCGTCTGAGCAGGTCTAATAATTGGCTTACTAAATTTGTTACCAATTGTTGACCTTCCAGGTGAATCTCAGGCGATTCAGGCGCTTCGTAAACCGAGTCAATTCCGGTGAAGTTTCGCAACTCGCCGGCACGCGCTTTTTTGTACAGCCCTTTCGGATCGCGCGCTTCGCAGATCTCCAGCGGTGTATCGACAAACACTTCGATAAAGCGATCCTGACCCACGCGCTCGCGCACCATCTGGCGCTCGGCGCGGTGCGGTGAGATAAACGCCGTCAGCACCACCAGCCCGGCGTCAGCCATCAGGCTGGCGACTTCACCTACCCGGCGAATGTTCTCTTTGCGGTCGTCGTCGCTGAACCCCAAATCGCTGCACAGGCCGTGACGCACGTTGTCGCCATCCAGCAGGTAGGTACTTACTCCCTGCTGATGCAGCGCCTCTTCCAGCGCGCCCGCCACCGTGGATTTACCGGAGCCAGACAGCCCGGTAAACCACAGCACCACCCCACGGTGGTCGTGGAGCTGTTCGCGCTGGGCGACGGTGACCGGATGAGGATGCCAGACGACGTTCTCATCATGGGCGGCCATTACTTGCCTCCCAGCAGATCGCGGGCGCCCCAGTGCGGGAAGTGCTTACGCACCAGCGCGTTCAACTCCAGCTCAAACGCGCTGAACTCAGAGGTCACGCTCGCCTGCGCGTTAGGCTCGCGCACCATGCCAGCACCGACGGTAACGTTGGTCAGGCGGTCAATAAAGATCAGCCCGCCCGTCACCGGGTTCTGCTGATACGGATCCAGCACCAGCGGCTCGTCGAAGGTCAGATCCACCAGGCCAATACCGTTCAGCGGCAGCTCGCTCACGTCACGGTGGGTCAGGTTGTTGATGTCCACCTGGAACTGAATGCCGTCCACGCGGGCGCGGGTTTTCTTGCCCGCAATTTTGATGTCGTAGCTCTGGCCTGCGGTCAGCGGCTGTTCGGCCATCCACACCACGTCCACGGACGCGCCCTGCACCGCCGCCAGCGTCTCCTGCGCGTCGACCAGCAGGTCACCGCGGCTGATATCAATTTCGTCTTTCAGCACCAGCGTGACCGCTTCCCCTGCCCCGGCTTCCTGCAGGTCGCCATCGAACGTCACGATGCGAGCGATTGCCGACTCCACGCCGGATGGCAGCACCTTCACGCGCTGCCCCACCTTCACGGAACCGGAAGCAATAGTGCCGGAGAAGCCGCGGAAATCGAGGTTTGGACGGTTCACGTACTGCACCGGGAAGCGCATTGGCTGAGTGTCGACCACGCGATGAATTTCAACGGTCTCCAGCACTTCCAGCAGCGTCGGGCCGCTGTACCACGGCATGTTTGCGCTCTGGGAGGCGACGTTATCCCCTTCCAGCGCCGAGAGCGGCACAAAGCGAATATCCAGGTTGCCCGGCAGCTGTTCGGCAAAGGTCAGGTAGCTCTGGCGGATCTCCTCGAATTTTTCTTCGCTGAAGTTCACCAGATCCATCTTGTTGACCGCCACCACCAGGTGCTTGATCCCCAGCAAAGTGGAGATAAAGCTGTGGCGACGGGTTTGATCCAGCACGCCTTTACGGGCGTCCATCAGCAGGATCGCCAGATCGCAGGTGGATGCGCCGGTCGCCATATTGCGGGTGTACTGCTCGTGCCCCGGGGTGTCGGCAATAATAAACTTGCGCTTCTCGGTGGAGAAATAGCGATAGGCCACGTCAATAGTGATGCCCTGCTCGCGCTCCGCCTGCAGGCCGTCCACCAGCAGCGCCAGGTCAAGTTTTTCGCCCTGGGTGCCGTGACGCTTGCTGTCGTTATGCAGGGAAGAGAGCTGATCTTCATAAATCTGGCGCGTGTCGTGCAGCAGGCGGCCAATCAGGGTACTTTTCCCGTCATCCACGCTGCCGCAGGTCAGAAAGCGCAGCAGGCTTTTATGTTGTTGGGCGTGCAGATACGCTTCCACGCCGCCTTCGTTGGCAATTTGTTGAGCAATAGTGGTGTTCATGGCGGCTCCTTAGAAATAACCCTGACGTTTCTTCAGCTCCATGGAGCCTGCCTGGTCGCGGTCAATCACGCGCCCCTGTCGCTCGCTGGTGGTGGACACCAGCATCTCTTCGATGATCTCCGGCAGCGTCTGCGCGTTCGATTCCACCGCGCCGGTCAGCGGCCAGCAGCCGAGGGTACGGAAACGGACCATCTGTTTTTTGATCACTTCACCCGGCTGCAGGTCGATACGATCGTCGTCAATCATCATCAGCATGCCGTCGCGCTCCAGCACCGGGCGCTCGGCGGCCAGGTACAGCGGAACAATCTCGATGTTTTCCAGATAGATGTACTGCCAGATATCCAGCTCGGTCCAGTTAGAGAGCGGGAAGACACGAATGCTTTCGCCCTTGTTGATCTGGCCGTTGTAGTTGTGCCACAGCTCCGGGCGCTGGTTTTTCGGATCCCAGCGATGGAAGCGGTCGCGGAAGGAGTAGATTCGCTCTTTGGCACGGGACTTTTCTTCGTCACGCCGCGCGCCGCCGAAGGCCGCGTCAAAACCGTACTTATTCAGCGCCTGCTTTAGCCCTTCGGTTTTCATGATGTCGGTATGCTTAGCGCTGCCGTGGACGAACGGGTTAATGCCCATCGCCACCCCTTCCGGATTTTTATGCACCAGCAGCTCGCAGCCGTAGGCTTTGGCGGTACGGTCGCGGAATTCGTACATTTCGCGGAATTTCCAGCCGGTATCCACGTGCAGCAGCGGGAACGGCAGCGTGCCCGGATAAAACGCTTTACGCGCCAGGTGCAGCATGACGCTGGAATCTTTACCGATGGAGTACATCATCACCGGGTTAGAGAACTCGGCGGCCACTTCGCGGATAATATGGATACTTTCCGCTTCGAGCTGCCGCAGGTGAGTAAGTCGTTTTTGGTCCATAACCGTTCCTTAAGCCAAATTTACAACAGAAGAACCAAAGCCTTCTGTATCGGTTGTGTGTTGGAACCAGGCGAGGGTGCTGTGCAGCTGCACCACCTCTCCCACCACGATCAGGGCAGGCATCGGGGCGTCTTTCGCCAGGGTTGCAAGGTCTTGTAATGTGCCGATAGCGACATGCTGATCGACGCGCGTACCGCGAGAAATGACGGCAACGGGCGTCGTCGCCTCGCGACCGTGCTGAATAAGCTGTTCGCTGATGTCTGCCGCCTTCATCGTGCCCATGTATATCGCCAGCGTTTGTCGGCTCTGGGCGAGGTGCGACCAGTCGAACGGCGTGCTGTCGGCTTTATAGTGCCCGGTCACAAAGGTGACGCTCTGGGCGTAATCGCGATGGGTCAGCGGAATGCCGGCGTAGGCCGTCACGGCTGACGCCGCCGTGATGCCGGGCACCACCTGGAACGGCACGCCAGCTTCGGCTGCCGCCTGCAGTTCTTCACCGCCGCGACCGAAAATGAACGGGTCGCCCCCTTTCAGGCGCACCACGGTTTTGCCCGCTTTCGCGGCGTCAATCAGCATCTGGTTGGTATCGTGCTGCGGCACGGAGTGTTCCCCCGCCCGTTTGCCGACGCAGATTTGCTCCGCATCGCGACGGATCAGCTCGCGCACGCCATCGGTGACCAGGTGGTCGTAGAACACCACGTCCGCATCCTGCAGAACCTGCAGGCCGCGCAGCGTCAGCAAACCGGCGTCCCCCGGCCCGGCTCCCACCAGAATAATTTCCCCGCCCGTACTGCCGGGGTTATCCAGTTCGTCTTCGAGAATTTTCTGCGCCGCCGTCTCATTGCCCGCCTGCATCAGGCTGGCAAAGCGGCCGCGAAATACGCGCTCCCAGAAGCGACGGCGTTCCGTCACGCTGGTCAGGCGGTTTTTCAGATGGTTGCGCCAGTAGCTGGCTTTCTCCGCCATGCGCCCGAGGCTGGTCGGCAGCAGCGCTTCGATCTTTTCCCGCAGCACGCGCGCCAGCACCGGCGCGGTGCCGCCGGAGGAGATCGCCACCAGCAGCGGCGAGCGGTCAACGATCGACGGGAAGATAAACGAGCATAAAGGCTGGTCGTCCACCACGTTCACCAGACGGTAACGGGCCTGGGCCGCGTCGGAGACCCGCCGGTTAAGTTCCCGATTTTCAGTCGCCGCAATCACCAGCACCACGCTGTCGATCTGTGACTCGTCGAAATCCGCCTCTTCAACAACCCGCACCTGTGCCCCTGCGCGCTGCAAAAACGCGATTTTGCGATCGGCAATTTCTCCCGTGCCGACAACCAGTACCGGTCGGTCTTTTAAGGCGGCAAAAAGGGGCAGATAGTCCACAGGCAACAACTCACTAACAACGAGGAATAGAGGGACTATAGGGGGCGGCTTAGATCGAATGAAATTACGAATTGGAATGAGTAGTTACTCAATGGAATAACGCCGTGAAAAAGCAAATACCAAAAAATGCTTAACACGCGAAATTTCGGGCATTTAAGAGCAATTCAAATTGTGTATGGACGATCACAGTTTCATACTATGCACGTTATTATTTTGCTCTGTTTTTAAGGACTCACTATGTTTTCCGCAACGCGCCACCGTATTGCTGCCCTGGCGCTCGGCGTTTGCTTTATCCTTCCGGCTCAGGCAAAAAATCAACCCTATGGTGAAATCGCCACTATGCAGGCGCGACATATTGCGACGGTTTTCCCTGGCCGCATGACCGGTTCACCCGCGGAGATGCTCTCCGCCGACTATATTCGCCAGCAGTTTGCACAGATGGGCTACCAGAGTGACATACGCTCGTTTCACAGCCGCTACATCTATACCTCACGCAATAAAACGCAAAACTGGCATAACGTGACCGGCAGCACGGTGATTGCGGCGCATGAGGGGAAAGCGGCTGAGCAGATTATTATCATGGCGCACCTGGATACCTATGCGCCAATGAGCGACGCCGATATTGATAATAACCTCGGGGGACTGACGCTGCAGGGCATGGACGATAACGCAGCGGGTCTCGGCGTGATGCTTGAACTGGCTGAACGCCTTAAAAATATTCCGACGAAATACGGTATTCGCTTTGTGGCGACCAGCGGCGAAGAAGAAGGAAAACTCGGCGCTGAGAATCTCCTTAAACGGATGAGCGCTGAGGAGAAGAAAAATACGCTGCTGGTGATTAACCTCGATAACCTGATCGTGGGCGATAAGCTCTATTTTAATAGTGGACAGAGCACGCCGCGCAGCGTGCGTAAACTCACCCGCGACCGCGCGCTGGCGCTTGCCCGTACGCATGGCGTCTATGCTGCAACAAACCCAGGCGGTAACCCGGATTACCCAAAAGGCACTGGCTGTTGTAACGACGGGGAAGTGTTTGATAAGGCAGGCATTCCGGTGCTGTACGTCGAGGCGACGAACTGGGCGCTGGGCAAAAAGGATGGCTATCAGCAGCGCGCTAAATCGAAAGCGTTCCCGGACGGGACCAGCTGGCATGACGTGCGGCTGGATAATCAGCAGCACATTGATAAAACGCTGCCGCAGCGGATTGAGCACCGCAGCCGGGACGTGGTGAAAGTGATGCTGCCGCTGGTGAAGGAGCTGGCGAAAGCGGGCAAAGCCTGAGGTTTTTAAGTATAGCGGGGCCTGATGCCCTCACCCCAACCCTCTCCCACAGGGAGAGGGAGGATAAAGGATCACCCTTCGTGCAGCCCGCACTCGCGCTTCAGCCCGAAGAATCGCGTCTCTTCTTCCGCCATTCCCGGTTCCCATTTGCGCGTGGTGTGGGTGTCGCCCACGGACAGGTAGCCCTGGTCCCATAGCGGATGGTACTTGAGCCCGTGTTTTTGCAGATACTGATACACCGTGCGGTTATCCCAGTCGATAATCGGCAGCACTTTGAACACGCCGCGCTGTACCGCCAGTACCGGTAAGGTTGCGCGGCTCCCGGACTGCTCGCGGCGCAGGCCGGCAAACCACGTTTGGGCGTTCAGCTCTTTCAGCGCCCGGTTCATCGGCTCAACTTTGTTGATCTCATTGTATTTTTCAATGCCCTCAACGCCCTGCTCCCACAGCTTGCCGTAGCGCGCCTCCTGCCAGGCCGCGCTTTCCGTTGCGCGGTAGACTTTAAGGTTCAGCCTGAGCTTGTCCGTCAGCTCGTCGATAAACTGGTAGGTTTCCGGGAACAGGTAGCCGGTATCGGTGAGGATCACCGGTATGTCCGGACGGATCTGATTCACCAGATGCAAACTGACCGCCGCCTGAATACCAAAGCTTGATGAGAGCACATACTCTCCCGGCAGGTTTTCCAGCGCCCACGCCACGCGCCCTTCGGCGTCCAGCTTTTCAAGGTGAGCGTTAGTTTCTGCCAGGGCCAGAATGCGTTCGACTTTTGGCAGGTCATTAAGGGCGTTTAGATCGAGTACGGACATAATTACCTCTCGTGGTTACTCCCAGAAATCCCTGGCGGGATCGAGCACCGGGCGAATGATGCCCGCACGCACCGTAAAGTCGCCGAAGCCTTCACCCGCTTCGCGCTCTTTCGCCCAGCGCCCGACAAGCTCGTCGATGGAATCAAGAATTTCCGGCTCGGTGATGTTCTCGCGGAACATACGTGGAATACGCGTGCCGATACGGTTACCGCCCAGGTGCAGGTTATAACGACCCGGCGCTTTCCCCACCAGCCCCAGCTCGGCCAGCATCGCACGACCGCAGCCGTTCGGGCAGCCCGTCACGCGCATAACAATATGCTCGTCCGGAATACCGTGTTTTTCCAGAATCGCTTCCACTTTGTCAGTAAATGACGGCAGGAAACGCTCGGCTTCGGCCATCGCCAGCGGACAGGTCGGGAACGACACGCAGGCCATCGAGTTTTCACGCTGTGGCTTCACCGCATTCATCAACCCGTGCTCGCGCGCCAGCTCCTCAATTTTCGCCTTTTCGCTTTCCGGCACGCTGGCGACGATCAGGTTCTGGTTAGCGGTGATACGGAACTCGCCTTTGTGGATCTTCGCGATTTCCAGCAGACCGGTTTTCAGCGGGCGGCCCGGATAATCCAGAATACGGCCATTTTCAATGAACAGCGTCAGGTGCCAGTTATTGTCGATGCCTTTCACCCAGCCGATGCGATCGCCGCGACCGGTGAATTCGTAAGGGCGGATCGGCTCAAATTTGATCCCCGCACGACGCTCCACTTCCTCTTTGAACGTTTCAACGCCCACGCGCTCCAGAGTGTACTTGGTTTTCGCGTTTTTACGGTCGGTACGGTTGCCCCAGTCGCGCTGGGTGGTCACTACTGCTTCCGCCACGGCCAGCGTGTGCTCCAGCGGCAGGAAGCCGAACTCGCTCGCGGTGCGGGCGTAGGTTTTCTTGTTACCGTGTTCGATGGACAGGCCGCCGCCCACCAGCAGGTTAAAGCCAATCAGCTTGCCGTTCTCGGCAATCGCCACGAAGTTCATGTCGTTGGCGTGCAGATCGATGTCGTTCTGCGGCGGGATCACCACCGTGGTTTTGAACTTACGCGGCAGGTAGGTCTGACCGAGGATCGGTTCTTCGTCAGTGGTCGCTACTTTTTCCTGATCGAGCCAGATCTCCGCATAGGCGCGGGTACGCGGCAGCAGGTGCTCGGAAATTTTCTTCGCCCACTCATACGCTTCGGCGTGCAGCTCGGACTCGTACGGGTTCGAGGTGCAGAGCACGTTACGGTTCATGTCGTTGGCGGTCGCCAGCGCGTCCAGTCCCACGGAGTGCAGCATCTGGTGCACCGGCTTGACGTTCTTCTTCAGAATCCCGTGGAACTGGAAGGTCTGACGGTTGGTCAGGCGGATGCTGCCGTAGATCGTGTTTTCACCGGCAAACTTGTCGATCGCCTGCCACTGTTTGGTGGTAATCACCCCGCCCGGCAGACGGCAGCGCAGCAGCATCGCGTGACGCGGCTCCAGCTTCTGTTCTGCACGCTCGGCGCGGATATCGCGGTCGTCCTGCTGATACATGCCGTGGAAACGGATCAGCAGAAAGTTGTCGCCTTTGAAACCGCCGGTCAGGCCGTCATTCAGATCTTCAGCAATGGTGCCGCGCAGATAGTTGCTTTCCAGCTTCATGCGCTCGGCGTCTGTCAGTTTACCTTCGACCACCAGTGGCCCTGGATGTTTTTCGCTCATTAGTAGACATCTCGCTGATAACGGCGCTCAACGCGCAGCTCACTTAAAAATTCATCCGCCGCTTCGGCATCCATACCGCCGAATTCGGCAATCACTTCCAGCAGTGCCTGCTCAACGTCTTTCGCCATGCGATTGGCGTCGCCGCAGACATAAATGTGGGCACCGTCATTGATCCAGCGCCACAGCTCTGCGCCCTGTTCGCGCAGTTTGTCTTGTACGTATACTTTTTCTTTCTGATCGCGGGACCAGGCCAGATCGATGCGGGTCAGTACGCCCTCTTTGACGTAGCGCTGCCACTCAACCTGGTAGAGGAAATCTTCGGTAAAGTGCGGGTTGCCGAAGAACAACCAGTTTTTACCCGGCGCGTCGTCCGCGGCACGCTGCTGCATAAAGGCGCGGAACGGCGCGATGCCGGTGCCCGGGCCAATCATGATCACCGGCGTCTCCGGGTTCGCCGGCAGGCGGAAGTTGTCGTTGTGCTCGATAAAGACGCGCACCTCGCCCTCTTCTTCCACGCGGTCCGCCAGGAAGCTTGATGCCCCACCCGCGCGGGCGCGGCCTTCGATGTCGTAGCGCACCACGCCGACGGTAACGTGAACTTCGCTTTCCACTTCCGCCTGGGAAGAGGCGATAGAGTACAGGCGTGGGGTCAGCGGACGCAGCAGACCGATCAGCGCATCGGCATCCAGCTGTGCCGGAGAGAAACGCACCATATCGACAATCGGCGTCGTCGCGGCGTAATGCTGCAGCTTCGCTTTGTCGCCCACCAGCGGCAGCAGGGATTCGCTGCGCGTTAGGGTGGCATAATTCTCGACGATATTCGGGGTGTTCACCGTCAGCTCGAAATGCCACTGCAGCGCCTCTGAAAGTGGCTGGGTTTTGCCGTCAACGGTAACGGGCTCGTCACCCTTCAGCCACAGCAGTTCCACCAGCTCTTTCACCAGCGCCGGATCGTTCTGATACCAGACGCCCAGCGCATCGCCAGGCTGATAGCGCAGGCCGGAGTCGCCAAGATCGATTTCAATATGGCGCACGTCTTTTTCCGAGTCGCGGCCCGTAATTTTCTGGTTCACCGACAGGCTCGCCGTCAGCGGCGACTCTTTGGTGTACGGGCTGGTGTGGATCTCATTGACGGTGCCCGCAGCGGTCACCGCGGCCTGTGCTGGCGTCTCTTTCGGGACGCGGGCTTTTAATACCTCAACGATGCGCGCACGCCATTCAGCGGCGGCAGTCTGGTATTCCACATCCGCGTCCACGCGGTCCAGCAGGCGCTCCGCGCCCAGCTCCGCCAGCTTGCTGTCGAAGTCTTTACCGGACTGGCAGAAGAATTCATAGGAGGTATCGCCCAGGCCAAAGACGGCAAACGCCGTGCCGTTCAGCTTCGGCGCTTTTTTCGAGAACAGGAACTTATGCAGCGCCACCGCTTCTTCAGCGGGTTCACCTTCACCCTGGGTCGAGGCGACCATCACCAGCAGTTTTTCTGACGCGATTTGTTTGAATTTATAATCCCCGGCGTTGACCAGGTTCACGTTCAGTTTGGCGGCCAGCAGATCATCACGCAGCGCTTCGGCCACGCGGCGGGCGTTGCCCGTCTGCGAGGCGCTAATCAGCGTAATGGCAGGAATTTCCACGGCCGTTGCCGGTGCGCCAGCCACCGCGCCAGGCTGCTGGTTGAGCATTCCCCAGAAATAACCGGAGACCCAGGCAAGCTGAGTGGGAGAAAAATCAGAGGTGGCAGCCTGAAGGCGCGCCAGTTGCTCCGGGTTAAGGGGAAGCAAATTTGAAGGTGGGGCCTGTGTTGTCATGCGTCGTTATGTTCCAGTAGCCAAGCGGACTTTAAGCGAATAAATCCAAACTGAAGATAAGGTTAACGGCGTGGATAATAACAATTAAAGAAGGGATGGAAATAATAAATAACCAAATGGACTAACCTGTTTTAGTTATCGTTCTTAGCGATAAAAACGATTGAATAACCATTTGAAATAAAAGTATAAAAACCAATAATCACCCTGAATACCGGGCGTTCACCGTTCAGAGCCGTTTTAGTTAATGCTAAAAATTGTGCTTTCCGGTACTATGCGGCGGTTTTTTCCGCATTACTGAGAGCGATCATGTCCACCACACTGTTTAAAGATTTCACCTTCGAAGCCGCCCACCACCTTCCGCACGTTCCTGCAGGACATAAATGCGGCCGCCTGCACGGGCATTCGTTTATGGTGCGTCTTGAGATCACCGGTGAAGTTGATCCGCATACCGGTTGGATCATGGACTTTGCCGAGCTGAAGGCCGCGTTTAAGCCGACCTACGATCGTCTGGATCACTACTATCTCAACGATATTCCGGGTCTGGAAAACCCGACCAGCGAAGTGCTGGCAAAATGGATCTGGGATCAGATGAAGCCGCTGGTACCGCTGCTGAGCGCGGTGATGATCAAAGAAACCTGCACGGCAGGCTGCGTGTATCGCGGAGAGTAAAAAAAGCCCGGCAAAACCGGGCTTTTTTCTAGGCAATATTCAGATACTTGTGCGTCTGCATCGACAGGCGCCAGTTGCGCGCAATGCAGGTTTCAATGCACAGGCGCGTCGCATCCTCTTTCTGGCTGATCGGCTGCAGGGCGATTACCCGCTGCTTCTCGTCCGTCAGCGTCGCCAGCAGTTCATCCAGCGCTTCGATATCACGTACGCGTCCTACCGGATGCTTAATTTCATCCGCGCGCTCCAGCGCCTGAGACAGCACGTCATACCCGCCACGCATATTCACTTTTGGCGATACCGTCACCCAGGTGGTGTGTGAACAGCGCACTTCATGGGTGCCGCTGGTCTCAATCTGGCAGCTGTAGCCGTTCTTTTCGAGCAGCTCGGTCAGCGGCGTCAGATCGTGAATGCAGGGTTCACCGCCGGTGATGACGACGTGGCGAGCCGTCCAGCCCTGGCGACCAATTATGGCCAGCAGGTCTTCTGCACTGCCCGCGCCCCACTTATCACTCTCTTTGGTTTTCGCCAGAATGCTAAACAGCGACACTTCCCGATCTGCGAGCTTATCCCACGTATGTTTGGTATCACACCAGGCACAGCCAACCGGGCATCCCTGTAAACGAATAAAGATAGCGGGAACGCCGGTAAAGTAACCCTCGCCTTGCAGGGTCTGGAACATCTCGTTAATCGGGTACTGCATAGTCATCTCAGTAAAGGGGATAAACGATAAGTATCGCAGATCCCCGTCGGATGGTCATGCTCCATCGGTGCTTTGCGCGCTAATCGCCGCCATAAAGCGCGCGGTAATTTGCTGTGGGCGGGTGATCGCCCCGCCGACAACGACCGTATGCGCGCCCAGCGCCAGACACCGGGCCGCGCGCTCGGGCGTATCCACGTTGCCTTCGGCAACCACGGGGACCGTCACGGCCGCCAGCACCGCTTTCAGGAACGCACTGTCATTCTCCGGAAGCGTATGGCCTGCCGTTTCCGCCGTATAGCCGTACAGCGTGGTGCCAACGCAGTCAAAGCCAAGCGTCTGCGCCGTCACGGCTTCGTCTACGGTGGAAATATCAGCCATCAGCAGTACCGAGGGGTAACGTGAGCGGATGGCCGTGACCAGTGTTTCCAGGGATTCACCGCCAGGACGTTCCCGCGCCGTCGCATCAAGGGCAATGATTTCCGGAGAGACGGCCATGAGCTCATCCACCTCTTTCATCGTAGCGGTGATAAATACTTCGCTCCCTGGATAGTCCCGTTTGATGATGCCGATAACCGGTAAAGACACCTGCTGCTTAATGGCCTCGATATCCACCACGCTGTTGGCGCGAATGGCGAAGGCTCCGCCCTGTGCCGCCGCCAGCGCCATTCGCGACATGATAAACGGGCTGTGCAGCGGTTCGTTTTCCAGCGCCTGACAGGAGACGACCAGTTTTCCCTTCAGGTTATCCAGTACATTTTTCATTACGATAAGATCTCTTCCACTTCGTTTTTGATAATCGTGACGTGCGGGCCATAAATGACCTGTACACCGTTACCGCGCACGATAACGCCGCGCGCGCCGGTGGCTTTCAGCGCCGCGTCATTCACTTTGCTGCCGTCTTTGACCGTCACGCGAAGCCGCGTGGCGCAGCAGTCCACCTCTTCCAGATTGTCTTTTCCGCCTAACCCGGCGATCACCGCCGCAGCGCGCTCGCTTTGCGGCAGGCTGACGTCATCAACCATCGCCTCCTTTTCACGGCCCGGCGTGGCGAAATCAAAGCGGTTAATCAGGTAGCGGAAAGTGAAGTAGTAGAGGAAGAACCACGGCACGCCGACCAGCGGAACGAACATCCAGTTGGTTTTGGCCTCCCCCTGCAAAATGCCGAACAGCACGAAGTCAATAAAACCACCGGAGAAGGTCTGCCCGATGGTGATGTGCAGCATGTGCGCGAGCATAAACGCCAGCCCGTCAAACAGCGCGTGAATGACGTAGAGCACCGGGGCAATGAACAGGAAGGAGAACTCGATGGGCTCGGTAATTCCCGTCAGGAATGAGGTTAACGCCGCGGAGAGCAGCAGCCCGGCAACGCGCTTTTTGTTCTCCGGTTTCGCCGTGTGGTACATCGCCAGACACGCGCCGAGCAGGCCAAACATCATCGTGATAAAGCGCCCGGACATGAAGCGTGACGTGCCTTCATAGAAATGCTGCGTGTTCGGGTCGGCGAGCTGAGCGAAGAAGATCCGCTGCGTGCCCTCAACCAGGTGGCCGTTGACGATCTCGCTGCCGCCGAGCGCGGTGGTCCAGAACGGCAGATAGAAGATGTGGTGCAGACCAAACGGGCCAAGCATGCGCAAAATAAAGCCGTACAGCAGCGTGCCAAGATAACCGGTGGCATCCACCAGCCCGCCCAGACCAAAAATAAGCTTCTGGAAATGCGGCCAGACCACGGTCATGATCGCGCCAACGAGTATTGCCGCCAGCGAGCTGATAATCGGGACAAAGCGCGAGCCGCCAAAAAAGCCCAAGAACTGCGGAAGCGCTATCTTATTAAACCGATGATGCAGCGCGCAGGTCACGAGACCAATCACCACGCCGCCAAACACCCCGGTTTCCAGCGTCTGAATACCCAGCGTCATGCCCTGCCCTACAGCGCCCGGGTTCTCGTGCGCCAGTTTGCCTGTGAGGATCAGCAGCGCTTTGATGGTGGCATTCATCACCAGAAACGCGAGTAGCGCTGCCAGTCCCGCCGTGCCCTTATCGTTTTTTGCCAGCCCGACGGCCACCCCAACCGCAAACAGCACCGAGAGGTTCGCAAACACAATCGAACCCGCACTGCTCATAATGGTGAAAATGGCCTGCAGCCAGCCCACATCTAAAAACGGATAGGCCGCCAGCGTATTAGGGTTCGATAACGCCCCGCCGATACCGAGCAGCAGACCCGCCGCGGGCAATACGGCGATAGGCAACATAAAGGATTTGCCAAAGCGCTGCGCTTTTTCAAACCATCCACCCGACGAAGCGCCACTGAATATTTGCATCATTTTTTCATCCCCCCATTAAAAGATGAAAATTTTTACCATATAAATATTTCATAGTGAAAATTATCATCACAAACCAGGAGGCCGATCATACTTTTTTAAAATGACTGGCATCTTTCCCCCGCTTTCCGCCACACTAGTCGCAGTGAAACACATTAAGGACGTGGCATGTCGGACCATGAAAACCTGCTGCTGAAGCTCCGCCAGGAGGCTTCCGGGTACAGCCCAACGCAACAAAAACTCGGTGAGTTTGTCCTCAGCGACCCTGCCCGGGTGCTCTACCTGACCATCACCGAACTGGCGCGAGAGAGCCACACCAGCGAGGCCAGCGTGACGCGTCTTTGCCGGACGCTGGGGTGCAAGGGGTATAACGAATTCAAAATGGCGCTGGCGCTGGATATTCAGCAGGGCCAGCCCGCGCGTCAGGCGGGGGATGAGATTGACAGCGTGGTGGATGAATCGGTGCAGGCTTTGCAGGATACCGCGAGACTCCTCGACCGCGCGCTGCTTGAAAAAGCCGCACTGGCGCTGCATCAGGCGCAGTCCGTGCAGATTTATGGCGTCGCGGCCAGCGCGATCCTCGGGGAGTATCTGCATTACAAGTTATTAAGGCTGGGTAAATCCGCACAGCTGTTTAGCGATATGCACCGCGCAGCCATGAATGCGACCACGCTTTCGGCAGAGACGCTGGTGGTGGCGATCTCCAGCTCCGGTTCAACGCGAGATTTACTTCACGTGGTGAAACTTGCCCGCAAGCGCGGGGTGAAGGTTCTGGCGCTCAGCAACACGCCCCGCAGCCCGCTGGCGTCTCTTAGCGATATGCTGCTGGTGGCCGCCAAGCCAGAAGGCCCTCTTAGCGCGGGCGCGCTCAATGCCAAAGTTGGGGTGATGCTGCTGGTCGAATTACTTACGACATCCATGATTGCGCTGGATGGTCATTACGCTGACGTCAGCCAGCAAACGGCCAGCGCCACGCTTCCTCTTCTGCTCTGAAAACCATTCGCAGGCTAAATAAAATAGCCTGCGTTTTATTTTGCTCAATTTTACTTAAGCAGGGCTCAATTCATTTATATGATAAATGTTTGGTGTAACAAATTATTTTGTTTATTACAGTTTGAATTATTTCCATCTCGCCACCCAAGAGACAAAAACAGATTAAAATCATCAAGTTAAAATAAAAACATGAATAAATTGAATTTTTACGCTTTCTGCAATGTCCAATATTTTCACCTGATTTCCTTTCCTTAAAATAAGCTTAAGACGCTGTCGGTCCCGACGTTTTATTATTTAAACGCCGTTTACTTTTGCGCGCCTACAATCCGCCTCATCAATCATAATGAGACGGTAATAATGAAGATGTTATTAATTACAGGCGTGACCGGGTTTCTGGGCGGTGCAGTACTTGAAAAAATCCTGACCAGCGATCAATCCGTAAAACTCCTTTTGCTTGCCCGTGCCGGCGATCCGCAAAGCGGGCTGGCGCGCGTGCAGGAGAACATGCGTAAGTTCAACATTTCTGAGGAGAAACTGGCCTCCCTGAGCGTGGATAATATCCTCATCGGCGACCTCAGCCAGCCGGAAGCCTTTCTGAACGATCCCCGTCTGGACCAGGTTACGCATGTCGTTAACTGCGCGGCAGTTGCGTCTTTTGGCAATAACCCGCTGATCTGGAAGGTGAACGTAGAGGGTACGCTAGCGCTGGCGCGCCGCATGGAGCAGGTCGCAGGGCTGCAGCGTTTCCTGCATGTAGGCACCGCAATGTCATGCACGCCGGAGCAGGATTCGCTGGTCGCCGAAAGTGCGGAATTCAGAGAAAACGCTGAGCACCTGGTGGAATATACGTATTCGAAGTCAACCATCGAACAGCTGATGCGCCAGGAATGTCCTAACCTGCCGCTGCTCATCGCCCGTCCGTCCATCGTCGTCGGCCATACCCGCCACGGCTGCACGCCGTCGAGCAGTATCTTTTGGGTCTTCAGCATGGGCCTGATGCTGCAGAAGTTTATGTGCTCGATGGAAGACCGGATCGACGTTGTCCCGGTAGATTATTGCGCCGACGCAATGTTAATGCTGCTGAGCAGCAACGCGCGTCCGGGGGAAGTGGTACACATTTCAGCCGGGGAAGAGAACAGCGTTCGCTTTGCGGATATCGATCGGGCAATGGCGCAGGCGCTGGAGAAAGCGCCCGTTGGCGATAAGTACGCGCAGGTCAGCTACGAAACGCTGGTCAAAATGCGCCGTGAACTGAAAACCATTTTTGGTCCGTGCAACGAACGTCTGATGCTGAGAGCGATGCGCTTATACGGTGCCTTTGCCACGCTGAACGTGCGCTTCAGCAACGATAAGCTGCTCAGCATGGGGATGCCGAAGCCACCTCGTTTTACGGATTATATCGCCCGCTGCGTGCAAACCACCCGGGGACTGACCATTCCCGAGCAGATGGCGGTCGATTTTAAATAATCAAAAAAAATGCCAGTCATTCGACTGGCATTTTCATGTTAAGGCTTAAGCAATTATGCCTGACCTTTGATCTCTTTACGACCGTTGTAAGGTGCTTTTTCACCCAGCGCTTCTTCGATACGAATCAGCTGGTTGTATTTAGCAACACGGTCAGAACGGCTCATAGAACCGGTTTTGATCTGGCCAGCAGCGGTACCAACAGCCAGGTCGGCAATGGTCGCGTCTTCAGTTTCGCCAGAACGGTGAGAGATAACAGCGGTGTAGCCAGCGTCTTTCGCCATTTTGATCGCAGCCAGCGTTTCGGTCAGAGAACCGATCTGGTTGAATTTGATCAGGATGGAGTTAACGATGCCTTTCTCGATGCCTTCTTTCAGGATCTTGGTGTTGGTTACGAACAGATCGTCACCAACCAGCTGGATTTTGTCGCCCAGTACTTTGGTCTGGTATGCGAAACCATCCCAGTCAGACTCGTCCAGACCGTCTTCGATAGAAACGATCGGGTACTGTTTGGTCAGATCTTCCAGGAAGTGAGTGAACTCTTCGGAGGTGAACGCTTTGTTGCCTTCGCCAGCCAGAACGTATTTACCGTCTTTGTAGAATTCAGATGCTGCACAGTCCATCGCCAGGGTGATGTCTTTGCCCAGCTCGTAGCCTGCTGCTTTAACCGCTTCAGCGATAACAGCCAGTGCTTCTGCGTTAGAACCCAGGTTTGGCGCGTAGCCACCTTCGTCACCAACAGCAGTGTTCATACCTTTAGCTTTCAGAACTTTAGCCAGGTTGTGGAACACTTCAGAACCCATACGAACCGCTTCTTTCAGGGTTTTCGCGCCAACTGGCTGAATCATGAATTCCTGAATATCAACGTTGTTGTCTGCGTGCTCACCACCGTTGATGATGTTCATCATTGGTACAGGCATAGAGTATTTGCCTGGGGTGCCGTTCAGTTCAGCGATGTGCTCGAAAAGTGGCATACCTTTAGCAGCGGCTGCTGCTTTGGCGTTCGCCAGGGAAACGGCCAGGATTGCGTTCGCACCGAAGTTAGATTTGTTTTCAGTACCGTCCAGATCGATCATGATCTTGTCGATGCCAGCCTGATCTTTGGCATCTTTGCCAACGATAGCCTGAGCAATAGGACCGTTAACAGCGCCAACCGCTTTCAGTACGCCTTTGCCCATGAAACGGGATTTGTCGCCATCACGCAGTTCCAGCGCTTCACGGGAACCCGTAGAAGCACCTGATGGAGCAGCTGCCATACCGACGAAACCACCTTCCAGATGAACTTCGGCTTCAACGGTCGGGTTACCACGGGAGTCGATGATTTCACGACCGATGACTTTAACGATTTTGGACATTAGATTTTCCTCAGTACAAGTTAAACTAAAACTCCAGACAAACAACGCGTACCGTTGGTACGCGTTGCCGTTCTAACTTTTTTACTTCGCCTGACGCTTCTGGTACTCGCTGGCGGCTTTCACGAAGCCTGCAAACAGCGGATGTCCATCACGCGGCGTTGAAGTAAATTCCGGGTGGAACTGGCAGGCAACAAACCACGGATGGTTTGGCACCTCGATGATCTCGACTAACTGATCGTCCCCGGAGCGACCCGCAACACGCAGGCCCGCGGCTTCAATTTGTTTCAACAACATATTGTTGACTTCATAGCGGTGACGATGGCGCTCGGTGATGACCGGCTCGCCGTACAGCTTGCGAACCACGCTATCGTCGGACAGCTGGCAGGCCTGCGCGCCAAGACGCATAGTGCCACCCAGATCGCTCTTCTCGGTACGGACTTCGACGTTACCGTCTTCGTCGCGCCATTCCGTAATCAGCGCCACGACAGGGTACTTACAGTCTGGCACAAATTCCGTAGAGTTCGCGTTTTCCATTCCCGCTACGTTGCGCGCAAATTCGATCAGCGCAACCTGCATACCCAGGCAGATGCCGAGGTATGGAATATTGTTTTCACGCGCATAGCGTGCAGTGGCGATCTTGCCTTCAACACCACGGTAGCCGAAGCCGCCAGGGATGAGGATAGCATCCAGATCTTTCAGAATTTCAACGCCACGTGTTTCAACATCCTGCGAATCAATCAGCTTGATGTTCACGGAGACGCGGTTCTTCAGACCACCGTGCTTCAGCGCTTCGATAACGGACTTATAGGCGTCCGGCAGTTCGATGTACTTGCCGACCATACCGATAGTCACTTCGCCTGCCGGGTTCGCTTCTTCATAAATAACCTGTTCCCATTCAGACAGGTTAGCTTCCGGACAGTTCAAGCTGAATCGTTTACAAATATAATCGTCCAGACCCTGTGATTTCAACAGGCCCGGGATTTTATAAATGGAATCGACATCTTTCATTGAAATAACGGCTTTTTCAGGCACGTTACAGAACAATGCAATTTTCGCACGTTCGTTCGCTGGAATGGCACGATCGGAACGGCAAACCAGGATGTCAGGCTGAATACCGATGGAGAGCAGTTCTTTAACGGAGTGCTGAGTCGGTTTGGTTTTCACTTCACCTGCCGCCGCCATGTAAGGCACCAGCGTCAGGTGCATGAACAGCGCGTGTTCACGACCAATGTCTACCGCCAGCTGACGAATCGCTTCGAGGAACGGCAGTGATTCGATATCACCCACGGTACCGCCAATTTCAACCAGCACAACGTCATGCCCTTCGCCACCGGCAAGTACACGCTCTTTGATGGCGTTAGTGATGTGTGGGATAACCTGCACGGTCGCGCCCAGGTAGTCACCGCGGCGCTCTTTACGCAGAACGTCAGAGTAGATGCGGCCAGTCGTAAAGTTGTTACGACGGGTCATTTTGGTACGAATGAAACGCTCGTAGTGGCCAAGATCCAGATCGGTTTCAGCGCCGTCTTCAGTAACGAACACTTCCCCGTGTTGGGTTGGGCTCATGGTGCCAGGATCGACGTTGATGTACGGATCCAGTTTCATCATGGTCACATTGAGGCCACGGGCTTCAAGAATGGCTGCGAGGGAGGCTGCGGCAATGCCTTTACCCAGAGAGGATACGACCCCGCCGGTCACAAAAATATAGTTCGTTGTCATGCTGAACCTGAGAAGTTAGGGTGAAACGATGGAATAACCAGGACGGGAAAGTAGTATACCCGAACACGGCGAGCGCCACAAACTTTCATTCTCCGTCTCCATTCCAGGCCATGACAAACATAAGGAGTGAGAAAATAGCCCCTTTTGGGTAAATGTTTTTGACGCAAATCAAGCGCTTGTCATTTAAAAAATCACACAAATTGCGCTTGATCGCAAAATTCCGTTAGAGATCAGATTCCTGGCGTTTTACTTCCTGCCAGACTTCTTCCATCGCGTCGAGGTCAATTCCGGTCATTTCCAGGCCGCGCGAGGCCACAATCCGCTCGACTTCACGAAAGCGTCGTTCGAATTTCAGGTTGGCTTTTTGCAGCGCGGTTTCCGCTTTTACCCCTAGATGGCGAGAAAGATTGACGGTGGCGAACAGCAGGTCGCCCATCTCTTCCTCAAGCTTTGCTTCATCGACCACCGCCTGCTGCGCTTCATGCATCACTTCGTCGATCTCTTCATGCACTTTATCCAGCACGGGTCCCAGGGAATCCCAGTCAAATCCTACCGCCGAGCAGCGCTTTTGAATTTTGTGGGCGCGCATCAGCGCGGGCAGGCTCAGCGGGATGTCGTCCAGCGCAGAGTGTTGGGACTTTTCAGCGCGCTCGGCGCTTTTAATCTGCTCCCAGCGGGCCAGCACCTCTGCGCTGTTTCCTGCGGTGGCATCGCCAAAGATATGCGGATGGCGGCGCTCCAGCTTGTCGCTGATAGCGGCACAGATATCGTCAAAGTTAAAGCGCCCTTCCTCCTGCGCCATCTGGGCGTAGAACACTACCTGGAACAGCAGGTCGCCGAGTTCACCGCGCAGGTCATCGAAATCCTCACGTGAAATGGCGTCCAGCACCTCATAGGTCTCTTCGAGGGTATAAGGTGCGATGGTCGCGAAAGTCTGCTCCTTGTCCCACGGGCAGCCGTTTTCCGGGTCGCGCAGGCGTTTCATGATGCCGAGCAGGCGGTCGATTTG
Source organism: Enterobacter cloacae complex sp. P27C (assembly GCF_014895705.1). Classification (NCBI taxonomy): domain Bacteria; kingdom Pseudomonadati; phylum Pseudomonadota; class Gammaproteobacteria; order Enterobacterales; family Enterobacteriaceae; genus Enterobacter; species Enterobacter cloacae complex sp. P27C. The sequence goes on along the minus strand of NZ_JADBQB010000006.1, from coordinate 226,022 downwards.
AGTCATAGTTCTGTCCTGATGAAAAATGCCGGGTGGCGGCGTTGCCTTACCCGGCCTACGGAAGAGGATGTTTAGCCGCCGTGCAGACGACGCGCGTCAATCACATCCGGCACCTGGTTCAGTTTGCCCAGCACGCGGCCGAGCACCTGCAGGTTGTAGATTTCGATAGTCATATCGATGGTGGCAAGCTGCTCGCGGGTATCGCTGCGGCTGGCAACGCCCAGCACGTTGACCTTCTCGTTGGCGAGAATGGTGGTGATGTCGCGCAGCAGCCCGCTGCGATCGTTGGCAGTGACGCGCACCACCAGCGAGTAGCCGGCGGAGTAGCTCTCCCCCCAGACCGCTTCCACGATACGCTCCGGCGCGTGGGACTGCAGTTCGGCAAGCTGGTCGCAGTCGGAGCGGTGGATCGAGATCCCGCGCCCCTGGGTGATAAAGCCGACGATATCGTCCCCCGGAATCGGCTGGCAGCAGCGGGCAATGTGGTGCATCAGGTTGCCCACGCCCTCGACCACCACGCGGCCGTTGTCTTTGCTGCGCTGCTGCGGGGCATAGGTTTTCTGCTGCAGCTGCTTCAGCGCCGCCGCGTCCTGCTCTTCCGCGCTAGGCTTGTTGAACTGGGCCTGCAGGAAGTTGACCATCTGATTCAGACGGATATCACCGCCGCCAATCGCCGCCAGCAGCTCGTCCAGCTCGTTGAAGTTGTAGCGCGGCAGCAGGAATTTCTCTGCTTCTTTCAGGCTGATCCCGATATGCTCCAGCTCGTCGTCAAGGATCTGGCGACCGGCAAGAATGTTTTTGTCACGATCCTGCTTGCGGAACCAGGCGTGAATTTTGGAGCGCCCGCGGCTGGTGGTGACGTAACCGAGGTTCGGGTTAAGCCAGTCGCGGCTCGGGTTTGGCTGCTTCTGGGTAATGATTTCAATCTGGTCGCCCATCTGCAGCTGATAGGTAAACGGCACGATACGTCCGCCGATCTTCGCCCCGATGCAGCGGTGCCCCACGTCGCTGTGGATGTGGTAGGCAAAATCGAGCGGCGTGGAGCCAGCCGGCAGGTCGACAACGTCCCCTTTCGGGGTAAAGACGTAGACACGGTCATCAAAGACCTGGCTGCGCACCTCGTCGAGCATTTCGCCGGAGTCGGCCATCTCCTCCTGCCACGCAATCAGCTTGCGCAGCCAGGCGATGCGGTCTTCGTGGCCGGAGCGTGCCCCGCCAGAAGTGCCCTCTTTGTACTTCCAGTGCGCGGCTACGCCCAGCTCGGCGTCTTCGTGCATCTGTTTGGTGCGGATTTGAATCTCGACCGTTTTGCCGCCGGGGCCAAGCACCACGGTATGAATGGACTGGTAGCCGTTCGGTTTTGGGTTCGCGACATAGTCGTCAAATTCATCCGGCAGGTGGCGGAAGTGAGTATGTACTATCCCCAGCGCGGCGTAGCAGTCCTGCAGACGCTCCGCCACGATACGCACGGCGCGCACGTCAAACAGCTCGTCAAAGGCGAGGTGTTTCTTCTGCATTTTGCGCCAGATGCTGTAGATGTGCTTAGGCCGACCGTAAACTTCGGCACGCACATTCTCTTCTTTCATGGCCTGGCGCAGCCCGCTGACAAACTCGTCGATGTAGTGCTCACGATCGATACGGCGCTCATGCAGGAGTTTGGCAATGCGCTTGTATTCTGCCGGATGCAGATAGCGGAAGCAGTAATCTTCCAGCTCCCATTTCAGCTGACCAATACCTAAGCGGTTCGCCAGCGGCGCATAGATGTTCGTACACTCTTTGGCGGCCAGCACGCGCTCGTCTTCCGGCGCATCTTTCACTTCACGCAGATGGGCAATACGCTCGGCCAGCTTGATGACCACGCAGCGAAAATCATCCACCATGGCCAGCAGCATCCGGCGGACGTTATCAACCTGCTCAGAGGAGACGGAATCGGTATGCGCGGCTTTTAGCTGGCGAATGGCCGCCATATCGCGCACGCCGTGGATCAGCGCAACGACGGATTTGCCGACGCTGTCGCGCAGCACATCTTCGCTGACCACATCCGCATCCGCGAGGGGGAAGAGCAGCGCGGCCTGCAGCGTTTCGATGTCCATGTTCAGCATGGACAAGATTTCAACCATCTCCACACCGCGCCACAAGAGCAGATCGGCATCCGGGTGTCCCTGCGTGGTGCGCAGACAGTAGGCCCAGGTTTCGGTTAAGCGTTCACACGACTGCTGGCTGGAAATTCCCAGACTTGCGATCCATTTTTGTGGGTCAAACTCCCCAGCTTTATTGAGATGTGCACTTCTTACCGCAACCATTGTCCTCTCCTTTAGGGACCAGGGCCTGTCGAAGTCGACAAGCCAAACAAATTAGATGTGCTCGAACAACGCCATCGATTCCAGATGTCCAGTGTGCGGGAACATGTCCAGCATTGCCAGACGCCGAATCTGGTAACCCGCGCTGTTTAACGCCTCACTGTCACGGGCAAGCGTTGCCGGGTTACAGGAAACATAGACCACACGCCTGGGCGCGAGTTTAATAATATGCGCCATGACGCCTGGGGCGCCTGCACGCGCCGGGTCGAGCAGGATTTTGTCGAAACCCTGCTTTGCCCACGGCTGTTGAGTGACATCTTCCTCAAGATTTTGATGAAAGAATGTCACATTTTGCAAGCCGTTCTGCTCTGCGTTTTCCTGGCCTTTGACCACCAGCGCCTCAACGCCTTCCACCCCGACCACGCTTGCCGCTCTGCGCGCCAGCGGCAGGGTAAAGTTACCCATGCCGCAGAACAGATCGAGCACACGGTCAGTGGGCTGTACGTCAAGCCATTCCAGGGCCTTCGCCACCATTTGCTGGTTTATGCCGTCGTTGACCTGGATAAAATCACGCGGACTGAACGTTAAGCGTAGCCCGTCTGACGCATACCAGGGAGCTTCGCCCGATACCTGTTCAAGTATCTCGCTTTGCGGCGCGAGGAAAAGCGCAAGCTCATGAGAATGCGAAAAGCGTTCCAGTTTTTCGCGATCTTTTTTCGACAGCGGCACGGTATGGCGCAGCACCATCAGCGGGCCGTTGTTCGCCAGCACCAGTTCAACGTGGCCCAATGAACGCACCCCGTCGAGCGATGCAAGACAGCGGTGCACGTCCGGAAGTAACGCCTCAAGATGGGGCACCAAAATGGGGCACCGCTTCACGTCAACAATATCGCTGGAGGCCGCTTTGCGAAAACCCATCTCCAGCCGCTCCGTTTTGGGCTGATAGCTCAGGCTCAGGCGCGCGCGGCGGCGATAGCCCCAGGGCTCATCGGCGATAACCTCGTCAACTTCGTGTTTAAGGAGGCGCGCCAGCGCGCGGCTTTTACTTTTTTGCTGTAATTCTGTGCTCGCATGCTGTTGCTGGCAGCCTCCGCACACGCCAAAATGGGGACAGCGGGGCTCCACGCGCTCCGGGCTCGCGTTGAGGCGACGCTTCACCTGTCCGCGCGCGTACTGACGCTTGTCTTCCGTCAGCGTAATTTCTGCTCGTTCTCCTGGCAGCAAACCTGTTATAAACAGAGTCTTACCGTTGTGACGAGCCACTCCCTGACCAAACGGATCAAGGTCCGTGGCTTCAACAGTAATGATTTGACGCGTCGTCACGCGTCGCTTTGCAGAGTAGAATTGCGCCATCGCCGAGATTTTTCTCACATAAACATAATTATCTTAATTGTCCCATAACGGAACGCCATGACCAACTACAGCCTGCGCGCGCGCATGATGATTTTGATCCTCGCCCCCACCGTTCTCATCGGTTTGCTGCTGAGTATCTTCTTTGTGGTGCACCGCTATAACGATTTGCAGCGACAGCTGGAGGACGCGGGCGCCAGCATTATCGAACCGCTTGCCGTCTCCAGCGAGTACGGCATGAACCTGCAAAACCGCGAATCCATTGGGCAATTAATCAGCGTGCTTCATCGTCGCCACTCGGATATCGTCCGTGCCATTTCCGTCTACGACGAACATAACCGCCTGTTTGTCACCTCAAACTTTCATCTCGATCCGGCGGCCCTGAAAATCCCGGACGGAACGCCCTTCCCGCGCCACCTCACAGTACTGCGGCGCGGCGATATCATGATCCTGCGCACGCCGATCGTGTCGGAAAGCTATTCACCCGATGAGTCTGCGCAATCCGATGCCAAATCCAGCAATAACATGCTGGGATATGTAGCGCTTGAGCTGGATCTCAAGTCGGTACGGCTGCAGCAGTACAAAGAAATTTTTATCTCCGGCGTGATGATGCTGTTCTGCATTGGTATCGCGCTGATCTTCGGCTGGCGTCTGATGCGTGACGTCACGGGCCCCATCCGCAACATGGTTAATACCGTTGACCGCATCCGCCGGGGACAGCTCGACAGCCGCGTGGAAGGGTTTATGCTGGGCGAGCTGGATATGCTGAAAAACGGCATTAACTCGATGGCGATGTCGCTGGCGGCCTATCACGAAGAGATGCAGCATAACGTTGACCAGGCCACCTCTGATCTGCGCGAAACGCTGGAGCAGATGGAGATTCAGAACGTTGAGCTGGATCTGGCGAAAAAGCGCGCTCAGGAAGCGGCGCGTATTAAGTCTGAGTTTCTGGCCAATATGTCGCACGAGCTGCGTACGCCGCTCAATGGCGTGATCGGCTTTACCCGCCTAACTCTGAAAAGCGAGCTGAATCCTACTCAGCGGGATCACCTGCACACCATTGAACGTTCGGCCAATAACCTGCTGGCGATCATTAACGACGTGCTGGACTTCTCCAAGCTGGAGGCGGGTAAACTGATTCTGGAGAGCATCCCGTTCCCGCTGCGCAGCACGCTCGATGAAGTCGTGACGCTGCTCGCGCACTCGTCGCACGACAAGGGCCTTGAGCTAACGCTCAATATTAAAAACGACGTGCCGGACAACGTTATTGGCGATCCGCTGCGCCTGCAGCAGGTCATTACCAATCTTGTCGGGAATGCGATTAAATTCACCGAAAGCGGCAACATCGACATCCTGGTAGAAAAACGCGCCATCAGTAATAACAAGGTGCAGATTGAGGTTCAAATCCGCGATACCGGTATCGGCATTCCGGAGCGGGATCAGTCGCGTCTGTTCCAGGCCTTCCGCCAGGCAGACGCCAGCATCTCCCGCCGCCATGGCGGTACCGGACTGGGGCTGGTGATCACGCAGAGGCTGGTAAACGAGATGGGCGGCGATATCTCTTTCCACAGCCAGCCAAACCGCGGCTCAACCTTCTGGTTCCATATTAACCTCGACCTCAATCCGAACGTGCTGACCGACGGCCCGGTGACGGACTGTCTGAAAGGTAAGCGCCTGGCCTACGTCGAGCCTAACGCGGCAGCGGCGCAGTGCGCGCTGGATATTTTAAGCACCACGCCGCTGGAGGTGGTTTACAGTCCAACCTTCTCAGCCCTGGCCATTGATCATTACGACATTTTGCTGATGGGGATCCCGGTGACCTTCACCGGCGAGCTGACCATGCAGCAGGAGCGGCTGGCGAAAGCCGCGTCGATGACCGACTATCTGCTGCTGGCGCTCCCCTGCCACGCTCAGCTTAATGCGGAAGAGTTGAAAAACGACGGTGCGGCCGCGTGCCTGCTTAAACCACTCACCGCGACCCGCCTGCTGCCCGCCCTTACGGAGTATTGCCGTCTTAGCCAGCACGCACTGCCGTTGATTAACGACGAGCAAAAACTGCCCATGAGCGTGATGGCGGTGGATGATAATCCGGCAAACCTGAAGCTAATCGGCGTATTGCTGGAAGACCAGGTTCAGCATATTGAGCTGTGTACCAGCGGCGCCCAGGCGGTTGAACTGGCTAAACAGATGCAGTTCGACTTAATTCTGATGGATATTCAGATGCCGGGCATGGATGGCATTCGTGCCTGCGAGCTGATCCACCAGCTCCCGCATCAGCAGCAAACCCCGGTGATTGCGGTCACCGCGCATGCGATGGCCGGTCAGAAAGAGAAGCTGCTGAGCGCCGGGATGAATGATTACCTGGCGAAACCTATCGACGAAGAGAAGCTTCATAACCTGCTGTTACGCTATAAGCCGGGGCACATTGGCGGAACATATACGGTTTTCAGCGAGCCGGTTGAGGTAAGCGTTAATCAAAATGCGACCTTTGACTGGCAGCTGGCGCTGCGCCAGGCGGCAGGGAAACCCGATTTAGCACGAGAGATGCTGCAAATGCTGGTCGCGTTTCTGCCGGAGATCCGTAATAAGGTTGAAGAACAGCTGGTGGGCGAGAACCCGGAAGAGCTGCTGGAAGCGATCCACAAGCTGCATGGCAGCTGCGGCTACAGCGGCGTACCGCGTCTGAAAAACCTCTGCCAGCTGCTGGAGCAGCAGCTGCGCGCGGGTACGCCGGAATCGGAGCTTGAACCGGAGTTCCTGGAACTGCTGGATGAGATGGATAACGTGACGCGGGAAGCGATGAAGGTGTTGGGGAGCTGAGGGAAAAGCCCGGTGGCGCTACGCTTACCGGGCCTACAGGTGCGCTAACGTAGGCCGGGTAAGGCGAAGCCACCACCCGGCAATCACAGTTAAAATGCCTGCCCTACTTTCAGCACCGCCGCGATATTCCTTGCGGCCATCTGTACATTCGCGCTGGCATTTTCCAGCGCGTCCTCCAGCGAGCAGATGGTGTAGATCACGCTAAACACCGCGTCTAAGCCGTGATCGTGTACCACGCCAACATCCGCCGTCAGGCTGCCTGCAATGCCGATAACGGGCTTATTAAAGCGTTTCGCCACTTTCGCCACCCCTACCGGCACTTTGCCGTGGATCGTCTGGCTGTCGATGCGGCCTTCCCCGGTGATCACCAGATCCGCATCGGCCACCTGGTCGGCCAGGTGTAGCGCATCGGTCACAATCTCAATGCCCTGGCGCAACTGCGCGCCACAAAAAGCGTACAGCGCCGCGCCCATGCCACCCGCCGCGCCGCCGCCAGCAAGGTTGAGCACATCAATGTCCAGATCCCGGGCAATGACTCTCGCATAGTGCGCAAGCGCGTTGTCCAGGGTGACGATCATCTCGGGTGTGGCGCCCTTTTGCGGGCCAAATACCGCTGACGCGCCATCCTTACCGGTGAGCGGATTCGTCACATCGCAGGCGACTTCTATCCGGCACTCCGCCAGACGCTGGTCGAGACCGCTCAGGTCGATCCGCGCAAGCTTATCGAGCTCGCCCCCGCCCTGCCCCAGCGGCTGTTCATTGTCGTCCAGCAGCTTCGCCCCCAGCGCCTGCACCATCCCGGCGCCGCCGTCATTGGTGGCGCTGCCGCCGATACCGATGATGATATGCTTAACGCCCGCATCCAGCGCGTGGCGGATAAGTTCCCCCGTGCCCCAGGAGGTCGTTTTCAGAGGGTCACGCAGTGAAGGGGCTACCAGTTCCAGACCGCTTGCCGCCGCCATTTCAATAAAGGCGCTCTGCTCGTCACCGGATATCCCATAAAACCCGTCCACGCGCTCGCCCAGCGGACCGGTCACCGGAACGTGCACAATGCGTCCCCGGGTTGCTGCGATCATCGCCTCAACCGTACCTTCACCGCCATCAGCGACCGGCAGTTTGACGTACTCCGCCTCAGGGAAAATCTCGCGAAAACCGCGCTCGATCGCTGTCGCAACCTCAAGCGCACTCAAACTTTCCTTATACGAGTCCGGTGCGATAACAATTTTCATAAGCCATCCTTACGCATAGTCGTTACGTTAAGCATACACCACGTAGGAAACCGCTCGTGGGAGCGGTCCCAATGCGTTTATCGTACCATGCACGGACGTTTATTGTCGAATGTCCAGTCAGGGATCAGGTACTGCATCGCCATCGCGTCGTCGCGCGCGCCCAGACCGTGTTTTTGATACAGTTCGTGTGCTTTCATTACCTGATCCATATCCATTTCAACCCCCAACCCCGGCGTGGACGGCACCTGCACCATGCCACCTTTGATCTCAAACGGCTCTTTGGTGAGGCGCTGATTACCCTCCTGCCAGATCCAGTGCGTATCGATAGCAGTAATGGTGCCCGGCGCGGCGGCGGCGACGTGGGTAAACATCGCCAGCGACACGTCAAAATGGTTGTTGGAGTGCGAGCCCCAGGTCAGGCCAAACTCGTGGCACATCTGCGCCACGCGCACCGAGCCCTGCATTGTCCAGAAGTGCGGGTCCGCCAGCGGGATATCCACCGATTGCAGAGAGAGCGTGTGCCCCATCTGACGCCAGTCGGTAGCGATCATATTGGTCGCGGTCGGTAGCCCCGTAGCGCGACGGAATTCCGCCATGACTTCGCGGCCCGAAAAGCCTTGCTCAGCCCCGCACGGATCTTCCGCGTACGCCAGCACGCCTTTCAGCTGCTTGCCAATATCGATCGCTTCATCAAGCGACCACGCGCCGTTCGGATCCAGCGTCACGCGCGCCTGCGGGAAACGTTTTGCCAGCGCGGTAATGGCTTCCGCCTCCTCTTCCCCCGCCAGCACGCCGCCTTTCAGTTTGAAATCATTGAAGCCATATTTTTCATACGCGGCTTCTGCCAGCCGCACCACCGCATCCGGGGTCATCGCTTCTTCGTGACGAACGCGGTACCAGTCGCATTGATCATCCGGCTGGCTCTGATACGGCAGCGGCGTCAGCTTGCGGTCGCCGACAAAGAACAGATAGCCGAGCATCTCCACTTCACTGCGCTGCTGGCCCTCGCCCAGCAGCGACGCGACGTTAACGCCCAGGTGCTGGCCCAGCAGATCCAGCATCGCGGCTTCAATGCCGGTCACCACGTGGATAGTGGTGCGCAAATCGAAGGTTTGCAGACCGCGGCCGCCGGCATCGCGATCGGCAAAGGTATTGCGCACGGTGTTGAGGACATTTTTGTACTCACCCAGCGTTTTGCCCACCACCAGCGGAATGGCATCCTCCAGCGTTTTGCGGATCTTCTCCCCGCCCGGAATTTCACCCACGCCGGTATGGCCGGCATTGTCTTTGATAATGACAATATTGCGCGTGAAGAACGGCGCATGCGCCCCGCTCAGGTTCATCAGCATGCTGTCATGACCTGCGACCGGAATAATTTGCATGGAGGTGACGACAGGGGTCGTAAAAGTACTCATCGTGTAATCCTTTTATTAGTGACGTCCAAAAACAGGGCGCTTACGGTCAAATGTCCAACCGGGGATAAGGTACTGCATCGGGCCCGCGTCGTTACGCGCGCCGCCTGGTAGCTTTTTATACGCCTCATGGGCTTGATGAACCTGATCCCAGTCAAGCTCCACGCCCAGCCCCGGCGCATCGGGTACGGCAATTTTACCGTTTTTGATCTCCAGCGGATTTTTCGTCAGGCGAGCTTCGCCTTCCTGCCAAATCCAGTGGGTGTCGATGGCGGTCGGGTTACCCGGCGCCGCCGCGCCAACGTGGGTAAACATTGCCAGCGAGATATCGAAATGGTTGTTGGAGTGGCAGCCCCAGGTCAGGCCCCAGTCATCGCACAGCTGCGCCACGCGCACCGCGCCGGAGAGCGTCCAGAAGTGCGGATCTGCCAGCGGAATGTCGACGGCGTTCAGCATCACCGCGTGGCCCATTTCGCGCCAGTTGGTGGCGATCATATTGGTCGCAACCGGCAGCCCGGTTGCGCGGCGGAATTCCGCCATCACCTCGCGGCCAGAGAAGCCCTGCTCCGCGCCGCACGGGTCTTCCGCGTAGGTCAGCACGTCACCGAGACCTTTACACAGGCTAATCGCCTCATCCAGCAGCCAGGCGCCGTTCGGGTCAACGGTGATGCGCGCCTCCGGGAAGCGTTTTTTCAGCGCCCGGGCCGTTTCAATCTCCTGCTCGCCGGGCAGCACGCCGCCTTTCAGCTTGAAATCCTTAAAGCCGTAGCGATCCTGCGCAGCTTCAGCCAGGCGCACAACCGTCTCGCTGGAGAGCGCTTCCTGATGGCGCAGCTGATACCAGTCGTGGTCACCCGGTGAACGAGCCAGATAGGGGAGATCGGTTTTATTGCGATCGCCAACGTAGAACAGATAGCCCAGCACGGTGACCGCATCGCGCTGTTTGCCCGGCCCCAGCAGTTCGCAGACCGGAACGTTAAGGGCTTTACCGAGTAAATCCAGCAGCGCCGCTTCCAGGGCGGCGACCGCATTGACGCGCAGTTCAAACGTCCACGCGCCCTTGCCGAAGGTATCAAAGTCCGCCGACTGATTGCCCTTATGCACCCGCTGAACCACCTTGTTCAGACGAGCCACTTCCTGACCCACGACCTGTGGAATAGCCTCTACCAGGGTCTGGTAGATCACTTCCCCGCCGGGGGCTTCACCTACCCCGGTATTGCCTGCACTATCGGTCAACACCACGATATTGCGGGTAAACCATGCGTTATGCGCGCCGCCAATATTGAGCAGCATGCTGTCCTGACCGGCCACCGGGATAACTTTCATTTCCGTGACGATAGGGCTTGATTGTGTTGTCATCATCCGCGCTCCACGACAGGTTTAAGTTCGACGCGTTTAATATCGCCCACCAGCACCAGGTAACTCAGCACCGCCACCAGGGCATGCACACCAACGTAGATCAGCGCGCCGTTGAAAGACCCCGTGGTGCCGACGATGTAGCCGATAGCGATAGGCGTGACAATCCCGGAAACGTTGCCGAACATATTGAACAGACCGCCGCTCAGGCCGCTGATCTCTTTCGGTGCCGTATCCGCCATCACCGCCCAGCCCAGCGCGCCAATCCCTTTGCCGAAGAAGGCCATCGCCATAAAGCCGATAATCATCCACTCGGCACTGACGTAGTTACAGAACACCATGGTCATGGAAAGCAGCATGCCGAGCACAATCGGCGTTTTACGCGCGATGTTCAGCGAACCCGTGCGGCGCATCAGCCAGTCGGAAATGACCCCGCCAAGCACGCCGCCGATGAAGCCGCAGATTGCCGGGACCGAGGCAACAAACCCCGCTTTGAGGATCGACATGCCGCGCGCCTGCACCAGATAAACCGGGAACCAAGTGATAAAGAAGTAGGTTAAAGCGTTGATACAGTACTGGCCGAGATAGATACCGATCATCATGCGCGAGCCGACGAGCTGCTTGATCTGCGCCCATTTCTGGCTGAAGGGGACTTTTGCTTTGTCAGATTTCTGATCCATATTGATCAGCGCCCCGCCCTCAGCAATGTATTCCAGCTCCTTCTTGTTCACGCCAGGGTGCTGATTCGGTTCGTGGATCACTTTCAGCCAAATAAAGCTGATGACGATCCCAAGCCCGCCCATAAAGAAGAAGACGTGCGACCAGCCCACCTCATGCGTCAGCCAGCCCATAATGGGCGCAAAGATCACCGTTGCGAAATACTGGGCGGAGTTAAAAATTGCCACCGCTGTTCCCCTCTCCTGCGCAGGAAACCAGGCCGCGACAATGCGGCTGTTGCCCGGGAAGGAAGGGGCTTCCGCCAGGCCTACCAGAAAGCGCAGCGTAAAGAGCGCCACGATAATGCCAAAGCCGCTGAAGATATCGACGAAACCCTGCAAAAGGGTAAAAGCAGACCAGATAAAGATGGACCAGAAATAGACGCGTTTAGAGCCAAAACGGTCCAGCAGCCAGCCGCCAGGAATTTGGCCGATGACGTAGGCCCACGAGAATGCAGAGAAAACGTAACCCATGCCCACCGGATCAAGGCCGATGTCTTTTGCCATTTCCGAGCCGGCAATCGACAGCGTGGCGCGGTCACCATAGTTAAAGGACGTGACGATAAACAGCATCACCACTATCCAGTAGCGGGCGTTAGTGCGCTTTTCAGCGCTGCTCGCTGCGTGGCTTAATGTACTCATTGTTGCACTCCTGAAACATAGCTTTCGCCTGTTCATTCTGTACAGCACCGGTAGGGTAATCAGAATGAGATAAGTTTTGTCGTTTTAGTACGGCCTGAAGCCGTTTTATTGTGACCGGAAAAGTATATGAAGGAGTGACAGGTTCGCTCACCGTGCAGAAACACAACATTGAGGAGTGTGGGGAACGTGGTTTGAGGCATAAGCCCAAAGCAGTGGAAGATACTTCACGGAATTGAGGATTTGATGCGGCTTTGTTGCCGGGTGGCGGCTACGCCTTACCCGGCCTACGAAACTATTTAAGAAGCGTTGCCCAGTGTTCAACCCACGGGTTCGACTCGCTTTCGGGTTCAGGATGCTCACCGGCATCAATCAGCAGCATCTCGCCGACGCGCTGGGCGCTCTGTTCCTGAAGAAGCGCATCGAACTGCTTGCCGCCGCCGCAGAAGTTGGCGTAAGAGCTATCGCCGAGGGCAATAATGCCGTAGTGAACGTCCGGCTGGTAGCCAAGCCGGTCTTTAATGCCCTGGAACAGCGGCACGATGCTGTCCGGGAGATCGCCCTGACCGGTGGTGGAGGTCACTACCAGAATGTATTTATCTTTATACTTTTCCCAGTCCGCCAGTTCCGGGTCTTCATAGACCGTGGCTTTATGGCCCTGGCTTGTCAAAATCGCCTCAGCCTCTTCCGCTACCAACAGCGAGTTGCCGTACATTGTGCCGACAAAAATGCCTACTTCAGCCATGCTTTGCTCCCGTAATTATTGCGCTTACCGTTCATCCTGAACGTTGCCTGATACAAACTCAACCCTTTCATTTTCGGGGAGTTGTCCCCGCCAGCCAAACTGTGACAGCGCCTGCATCCAGACGTCGTCCAGCCCGGCACGAATAATCAGTGGTTCACCGGTAAACGGGTGAGTCAGGCTAAGCTCGCTGGCATGCAGCATCAGTCTGTTACAGCCAAAATGCTCTGCCGCGCTGCGGTTCTGGCGCAGATCGCCGTGCTTGCTGTCGCCAATAATCGGGTGGCGCAGGTGCGCAAGATGACGTCGAAGCTGGTGCTTGCGTCCGGTTTTGGGCAAAAGCTCAACCAGGCTGTAGCGCGTGGTGGGGAATTTGCTGGTTGCTACCGGCATTTCCGTTGTCGCCATGCCGCGATAATCCGTCACCGCGGGCTGCGGGCCTTTGTCATCGCGGGCAAATTTATCGGCGATTTTGTCCAGCTCCTCCACCAGCGGATAGTCCAGCGTGGCGGATTCGGTCAGCCAGCCACGAACGATCGCGTGGTAGCGCTTCTGGATCTGGTGCTGTTCGAACTGCTGCGCCAGCAGGCGGCCCGCCTCGCTGGAAAGCCCCATCAGCAGCACGCCGGAAGTCGGTCTGTCGAGGCGGTGCGCGGTAAACACATGCTGACCAATCTGGTCGCGCACGGTTTGCATCACCACCACTTTCTCGTCGCGATCCAGCCAGCTGCGGTGCACCAGCCAGCCAGACGGTTTATTCACCGCCACCAGCCACTCGTCCTGATAGAGGATTTCCAGCGTCATGCCTCTTCACCGGCAAACAGGGCGTCCAGTTTTTCCAGCTCAACCAGCATCACATCGCGCGCAGGGTGCGTCGCCTCAAGCGCCATTTCATAGTAGGGAGAAACGGCGAACGCCTGCGGCAAAGGGTGGCCGCCTTCCAGCAGCGCGTGCATGCGCGGAATTAATACCCACTGGAGCCACTCGAACGGTGCCAGCGTATCCAGGCAGAATGGCTGGGTACTGGCAAACGCTTCCGGATTCGGCGCGGTCTCCTGCCACAGCTGATGCTGGCGCAAAAGGGCTTCGATGGCGTGCAACTGAGCACGAACGCTATCGTGTTGCGTCATAGTAACCTCAACTGAAAAAGTGAACGGCGCGCAGCATAGCATTGCGGAAGACAGAAATAAAAAAGGGAGCACTGTAAAAACAGTGCTCCCGGTTCGTTTCGCAGCATTCCAGCTACAATTCGTGCTCCCTGCTCTTCCGTGACAACTTTTCCTGATGCCCGAAGGCCTGGTCATCCTTATACCTTTTGCATCCTGCACACATCTTCCTGACGTGTTTGTTTCATCCTGAAACGTCCTGGCCTTCCTGACCCACCGACCATCCTGTTCGGTTCTCGTTCTCCTTCCTGGAGGTGTCCCTTACGCGTCCTGCGTTATCCTTTTGCTTCATCCTGAAGCCTTCCTGCAGCGCCATCCTGACGTGTCCTGAGTAAGAAACGCCATCATCCTGATGTTCGTTTCTCGTATCGGCGTCCTGTCGACGGAGATAGAATCCGCTATTCCGCTTCGTCTTACAACCCACCCTTGCAGCACTGTAAGCCGTAAGAAATCCCTAAAAAAGATGCGATGAACAACTAATTCTTTGAAAAACAGAGTGATATTAATCTGAATTAAATAAGGCAATACTGAATGATCCAGCGATCTCTCACAAACCTTGTAAGAGATCTCTCACACGCGTCGTAGCATCATGGATTACAGAAGTGGCTCAAGACGGGTAAGGAAATCCGCAAGAGAGGGGGCGAGCGTTTCGCGATTGCGGGTACCGATGGTCTCTTTAATCACTTCCCCGGACAGGTTGCAGACGGATATCACATCCAGTTCGCTGTCCAGCGTGGCAATAAAGAGCGTCGGAGAAAGCTTAAGGCGTTTTTGCGTGACCAGATGACCAATCAGGTTTTCCTGAACACGCTGCAGATCGTCTTCGCTCCAGGTCTGCAACAGCGTCAGCGTCAAATCACCCAAGCGCGCGGGCATATCCCCTGCAAACTGCGTGGCATAAAACGCGTGAACCGCTGGTTGTACCACAAGGTCCATAGCCCGTTCAACCGCATTTACATTTTGCTCAGCGGTATTGGGCTTCGGCTGCCAGATAACATAGTCATCCTGCGAAGAGATAATGCACGGCGACGGCACGCCATATAAATCAGCGCTTTGCGGCCATGTTCCGTGCTTTTCATGCCACGCGTCGCAATAGCGGGTTGTGAAGGTAGTAAGGGCATTTGCAGTTTCGATGTCCACCGATTTCTCTCTTCTTGTAAGACAGGATAAACTCTGCCCATAAGTGTACCTGTAAAGTGGCTATGAAACATGTCTTACGAAAATCATCAGGCGTTAACCGGCCTAACGCTGGGTAAATCGACCGATTACCGCGATACCTACGATGCAAGCCTGCTGCAGGGCGTGCCGCGCAGCCTGAACCGCGATCCTCTTGGACTGCATGCGGACGCGTTGCCGTTTGTCGGCGGCGATATCTGGACGCTGTACGAACTCTCCTGGCTTAACGCGCGCGGTTTGCCGCAGGTGGCCGTGGGCCACGTTGAGCTGGACTATGCCAGCGTGAACCTGGTGGAATCCAAAAGCTTTAAGCTCTATCTCAACAGCTTCAACCAGACCCGATTCAACAGCTGGGACGAGGTTCAGCAAACGCTGGAGCGGGATTTAGCCGCCTGCGCGCAGGGGAACGTGTCCGTCTCGTTATACCGCCTGCACGAGCTGGAAGGACAGCCCATTGCCCACTTCCACGGGACCTGCATCGACGAGCAGGACATCGAGGTGGAGAATTATGAATTCAGCGCCGATTACCTCGAAAACGCGGCGGGCGAAAAAGTGGTTGAAGAGACGCTGGTCAGCCATTTGCTGAAGTCCAACTGCCTGATTACCCACCAGCCGGACTGGGGTTCGGTGCAGATCCAGTACCGCGGCCCGAAAATTGACCGGGAGAAACTGCTGCGCTATCTGGTGTCGTTCCGCCATCACAACGAATTTCACGAGCAGTGCGTGGAGCGTATTTTTAACGATATTCAGCGTTTCTGCCAGCCGGAGAAACTTAGCGTTTACGCGCGCTATACCCGCCGTGGCGGGCTGGACATTAACCCGTGGCGCACTAACACCGATTTTGTGCCGGCAACGGGCCGGCTGGTGCGTCAATAATATAAATATTTTCACAATATGCGTGCGGTATTCCGCCGAAGTGTTGTGAAACGTCACGCGCCAGGGCTATTGTAATCAAAGGGAATGACGATAATCGTCCCATAAGGAGCTCACTTGATTACACATATTAGCCCGCTTGGCTCAATGGATATGTTGTCGCAGCTGGAAGTGGACATGCTTAAACGCACGGCCAGCAGCGATCTTTATCAACTGTTTCGTAACTGTTCACTTGCCGTACTGAACTCCGGAAGCCTGACAGATAACAGTAAAGAACTGCTGTCCCGCTTCGAAAGCTTTGATATTAACGTGCTGCGCCGCGAGCGTGGCGTGAAACTGGAAGTGATCAACCCGCCGGAAGAGGCCTTTGTCGACGGACGTATCATTCGTTCTCTTCAGGCCAACCTGTTTGCCGTCCTGCGCGACATCCTGTTTGTTAACGGGCAGATTCACAACGCGGGCCGCTTCCAGCATCTCGACCTGGAAAGCTCCGTTCATATCACCAACCTGGTGTTCTCTATTCTGCGCAACGCCCGCGCCCTGCACGTTGGCGAAGCACCAAACATGGTCGTCTGCTGGGGCGGCCACTCGATTAACGAAACCGAATATCTCTATGCCCGTCGGGTCGGAACACAGCTTGGCCTGCGCGAGCTGAATATCTGTACCGGCTGTGGTCCGGGTGCAATGGAAGCACCAATGAAAGGTGCAGCCGTGGGTCATGCGCAGCAGCGTTACAAAGAGGGGCGGTTTATCGGCATGACCGAGCCGTCAATCATCGCCGCTGAGCCGCCTAACCCGCTGGTCAATGAGCTGATTATCATGCCGGATATCGAGAAGCGTCTTGAGGCGTTTGTTCGTATCGCTCACGGGATTATCATCTTCCCGGGCGGCGTGGGAACGGCGGAAGAGCTGCTCTATCTGCTGGGGATTCTGATGAACCCGGCCAACAAAGATCAGGTACTGCCACTGATCCTGACCGGTCCGAAAGAGAGCGCCGACTACTTCCGCGTGCTGGACGAGTTTATCGTGCATACGCTGGGAGAAGCCGCGCGTCGTCACTATCGCATCATCATTGATGACGCGGCGGAAGTGGCGCGCCAGATGAAAAAAGCGATGCCGCTGGTGAAAGAGAATCGTCGTGATACCGGTGATGCGTACAGCTTTAACTGGTCAATCCGTATTGCGCCTGACCTGCAGATCCCGTTCGAGCCGACCCATGAAAATATGGCGAACCTGAAACTCTACCCGGACCAGCCGGTGGAAGTGCTGGCCGCCGACCTGCGTCGCGCCTTCTCCGGGATTGTGGCGGGCAACGTGAAGGAGATGGGCATCCGCGCGATTGAGCAGTATGGTCCGTACAAGATCCACGGCGACCCGGAGATGATGCGCCGTATGGACGACATGCTTCAGGGCTTTGTGGCTCAACACCGCATGAAGTTGCCGGGTTCAGCCTACATTCCGTGCTACGAAATCTGCACGTAACGCTCAGTTTCTTCTTCTCAAAGCCGGGGCACCCTGTAGCGGGTCCCGGCTTTTTTATTAGCGAATCAATTCATAGGCCTCACTTATAACTTAAACAAACTTACGGCGAACGCAATCGATTACCTCCATTTAACAACCGTAATTTATCAGCCTTAAACTAAATTACCCGCAAGAAAATCCTAAAAACCCATATCTTTACAGCGGAAGACACCTATATTGCGGGCCGCTCTTTTAGCCCACATGTCGTTGGTGGTAGCCTTCGCGCCCGTAAATTCTATTTGACGTTTTTTTAACAGATAAATGGTCTAAAGATGCCCACATCATAAGTGGATTATTGCATTTGGGATCGCGATCACTGATAGATTCATAACGAGAATGTATCTTTCCGCCCGCCAATAGTTACGGGCGAAAATTATTAAAAAACCGTCACTGAACGAATTTCATATTACCGTCAGGCACTTTTTCATCGGATTTGACTAAAAACCTGACAATTTGCTTCCTCCAGGAGATACAGATGGAAACCACTCAAACCAGCACCGTTGCTTCGATTGAATCCCGAAGTGGTTGGCGCAAAACGGATACCATGTGGATGCTGGGCCTTTACGGCACGGCAATCGGCGCTGGTGTACTGTTCCTTCCTATCAACGCAGGCGTCGGCGGTCTGATTCCGCTGATCATCATGGCCATCATCGCCTTCCCGATGACCTACTTCGCACACCGCGGTCTGACCCGCTTCGTGCTGTCCGGTAAAAACCCGGGCGAAGACATCACCGAAGTGGTTGAAGAACATTTCGGCGTTGGCGCAGGTAAACTGATTACCCTGCTCTACTTCTTCGCGATTTACCCAATCCTGCTCGTCTACAGCGTGGCGATCACCAACACCGTTGAAAGCTTCATGACGCACCAGCTGCACATGACGCCGCCACCGCGTGCCATTCTGTCTCTGATCCTGATCGTCGGCATGATGACCATCGTGCGCTTCGGCGAGCAGATGATTGTTAAGGCCATGAGCGTGCTGGTCTTCCCGTTTGTGGCTGCGCTGATGCTGCTGGCCTGCTACCTGATCCCACAGTGGAACGGTGCAGCGCTGGAAACCCTGTCCCTGAGCAGCGCGTCTGCGACCGGTAACGGCCTGCTGATGACCCTGTGGCTGGCGATCCCGGTAATGGTCTTCTCCTTCAACCACTCCCCAATCATCTCCTCTTTCGCCGTGGCGAAACGCGAAGAGTACGGTAATGGTGCAGAGAAGAAGTGCTCCAGCATCCTGGCCCGCGCTCACGTGATGATGGTGCTGACCGTGATGTTCTTCGTCTTCAGCTGCGTACTGAGCCTCTCCCCGGCGGACCTGGCGGCAGCGAAAGAACAGAACATCTCTATTCTGTCTTACCTGGCGAACCACTTTAACGCACCGCTGATTGCGTGGATGGCACCGATCATCGCGATGATCGCCATCACCAAATCCTTCCTGGGCCACTACCTGGGCGCGCGTGAAGGCTTCAACGGTATGGTGATTAAATCTCTGCGCGGTAAAGGCAAGAGCATTGAAATCAACAAGCTGAACAAAATCACTGCACTGTTCATGCTGCTCACCACCTGGGCGGTAGCGACCCTGAACCCAAGCATCCTGGGCATGATTGAAACCCTGGGTGGCCCGGTTATCGCGATGATTCTGTTCCTGATGCCGATGTACGCTATTCAGAAAGTGCCTGCCATGCGCAAGTACAGCGGCCAGGTCAGCAACGTGTTTGTGGTTATCATGGGCCTTATCGCTATCTCTGCGATCTTCTACTCCCTGTACACCATGTTCTGATGAACGCCCGCGCCGCCTTCGGGCGGCGCACTCCTCCCCCTCTGACTGAAAGCAATGGACGCATCATGATTAGCGTATTCGATATTTTCAAAATCGGTATTGGTCCTTCCAGCTCTCACACCGTCGGACCAATGAAAGCCGGTAAGCAGTTCACGGATGACTTGATTGCACGCGGCATTCTGCACGACATCACCCGCGTGGTTGTCGATGTGTACGGCTCGCTTTCCCTGACCGGGAAAGGCCACCATACCGATATCGCCATTATCATGGGTCTGGCGGGAAATCTGCCGGATACCGTTGATATTGACGCGATCCCTGGCTTCATCCAGGACGTGAACACCCACGGTCGTTTGCTGCTGGCAAACGGTGAGCATGAGGTTGAATTCCCGGTTGACCACTGCATGAATTTCCATGCGGACAACCTGTCGCTGCACGAAAACGGCATGCGCATTACCGCGCTGGCCGGCGACAAAGCGGTTTACAGCCAGACGTATTACTCCATCGGCGGCGGCTTTATCGTCGACGAAGACCACTTTGGTCAAACCACCACCTCTTCTGTTGAGGTGCCGTATCCGTACAAAACCGCGGCAGATCTCCAGCGCCACTGCCAGGAGACGGGGCTTTCCCTCTCCGGCCTGATGATGAAAAACGAGCTGGCCCTTCACAGCAAAGAGGAGCTGGAACAGCACTTCGCTAGCGTCTGGGAAGTGATGCGCGGCGGCATTGAGCGCGGGATCACCACCGAAGGCGTTCTGCCGGGCAAGCTTCGCGTACCGCGTCGTGCGGCGGCGCTGCGCCGTATGCTGGTAAGCACCGACAAAACGACAACGGACCCGATGGCCGTCGTCGACTGGATCAACATGTTCGCCCTGGCGGTGAACGAAGAGAACGCCGCTGGGGGCCGCGTCGTCACGGCGCCAACCAACGGTGCCTGCGGTATCGTTCCGGCCGTGCTGGCGTACTACGACAAGTTTATCCGTGAAGTGAACGCTAACTCCCTGGCACGCTACCTGCTGGTCGCCAGCGCGATTGGTTCTCTGTACAAGATGAACGCCTCCATTTCCGGTGCGGAAGTAGGCTGTCAGGGCGAAGTCGGCGTGGCATGCTCCATGGCGGCAGCGGGCCTGGCGGAACTGTTGGGCGCAAGCCCGGCGCAGGTCTGCATCGCTGCGGAAATCGGCATGGAACATAACCTGGGGCTAACCTGCGATCCGGTTGCCGGACAGGTACAGGTGCCGTGCATCGAGCGTAACGCCATCGCCTCCGTCAAAGCGGTGAACGCGGCGCGTATGGCGCTGCGCCGCACCAGTGAGCCGCGCGTCTGTCTCGATAAAGTTATCGAAACCATGTACGAAACCGGTAAAGATATGAACGCCAAATACCGCGAAACCTCTCGCGGCGGCCTGGCGATGAAGATCGTAACCTGCGATTAAGCCTCTCAGGAAGCCTCGTTTTGCGAGGCTTCTTCCTGTTTTCCCTCACGCTATTCGTTTCATCCTGCCGACAGTGATACCCTTTACCCATTAGATTTAAGGGAGAATATCTGTGGCTGTTCATTTGCTTATCGTCGACGCGCTCAATCTGATTCGCCGAATCCATGCGGTACAAGGCACGCCCTGCAAGGACACCTGCCTGCACGCGCTGGAGCAGCTTATTCGCCACAGCGAGCCGACGCACGTCGTGGCCGTGTTTGATGACGAAGCGCGCAACAGCGGCTGGCGACATCAGCGCTTGCCCGACTACAAAGCCGGACGCGCACCGATGCCGGACGATCTGCATGCCGAAATGCCCGCTCTGCGTGCCGCCTTTGAGCAGCGTGGCGTCCCCTGCTGGGGTGCACAGGGCAATGAAGCCGACGATCTCGCGGCCACCCTGGCCGTAAAAGTGGCAAGTGCCGGGCATCAGGCCACTATCGTTTCAACTGACAAAGGCTACTGCCAGCTGCTCTCCCCAACTATCCGCATTCGCGACTATTTTCAAAAACGCTGGCTGGACGCGCCGTTTATTGCCAGCGAGTTCGGCGTCTTGCCTGAGCAACTGCCGGATTATTGGGGTCTGGCAGGCATCAGCAGCTCTAAGGTTCCGGGTGTCGCCGGTATTGGACCAAAGAGCGCCGCCCAGTTGCTGACCGATTTTCAGAGTCTGGAAGGGATTTACGCCCGTCTGGATGAGGTGCCAGAAAAGTGGCGCAAGAAGCTGGAGGCGCATAAAGAGATGGCGTTTATCTGCCGCGAGGTGGCGACGCTACAGACAGATTTACAGCTGGACGGGAATTTACAGCAGTTGCGGTTAGAACGTTAAAACGTCAACACGGTTTTGTAGGCCCGGTAAGCGCAGCGCCACCGGGCAAAACAAAGCACGCACTATCGCTCGTCGCGACGTCCGCCTACAGCCGCCCACCAGCGACGGATGTGTACCGTTACCTCTTCGCGGTCGTGGTACAACTGACGCGCCTGGATCTCCACGTTAATACCGTGCTCATCCAGCTGTGCCTGAATATAGGCCAGGTTCTGGGATACCTCCTCGTAGCGCTTTTTCATCGGCAGCTTGAGGTTGAAAATGGTCTCACGGCACCAGCCGTTCACCAGCCAGGAGGCCATCAGCGCGGCCACTTTCGCCGGCTTCTCCACCATGTCGCACACCATCCACGAGATGTTGTTGCGGGTTGGGCGATAGCGGAAACCGTCTTCTCGCAGCCAGGTGACCTGCCCTGTGTCCATCAGGCTTTGCGCCATTGGACCGTTATCCACAGACGACACCCACATGTTGCGTTTCACCAGCTGATAGGTCCAGCCGCCCGGGCACGCGCCAAGGTCGACGGCATACATGCCGTTAGCCAGACGCTCGTCCCACTCATCTGCCGGGATAAAGACGTGAAACGCCTCTTCCAGCTTCAGGGTTGAACGGCTCGGCGCATCTGCCGGGAACTTCAGGCGCGGGATGCCCATAAAGAATGGCGAATTGTTATTGGTGTACGAATAGCCCGCATAGCAGCAGCCCGGTGCGATAAAGAAGATATGCACCACCGGACGCTTCGGCGTTTCGTAGTTTGTCAGTATGCCCGCGTCACGCAGCGCTGCGCGCAGCGGCACGGTGAACTTACGGCAAAACTTCATCAGCTCTTTGCTTTCGTTGGTATCGGCAACCTCAACGCGCAGGTCGCCGCCCTTCTCCACCACGCCCTGCAGCATGCCCACAATCGGCGTGATGCGATCTTCCGGCGGAAGATCTTTCAGCAACTCACCCGCGACGAACATCTGGCGGGCGAAGATCAGCGAGCTGAACGGCAGCTCGCGCGCCAGCTTATCGGCGTCTTCAGGCTGATAACATTCGAATACCACATAGCCCGCATTTTCTTTTACGCGAGCAAAGCCGAAGACTTCGCGCTTCGCCGCTTTATCGGTAATTTCCGCGGCGCACTCTTTCTCAAACCCCGGGCGACAATATAAAACAACCTTATTCATGAACAACGCCCTTGCGTTTCAGACGGATAGCTCCGATAAACATTAATACCCAACCCGCCAGGAAGCTCACGCCGCCGACAGGTGTAACAAAAGCCCACAGGCGCAAATGCGAGAGGGCCAGACAGTAAAGGCTGCCGCTAAACAGCACGGTACCCAGCGCCATAAATACGCTACTCCAGTAAAACCAGATGCTTATCCGGCGCTGCATCGCTACCGCCAGCCCAAAAATAGCCAGCGTATGAAACGCCTGGTATTCAAGGCCGGTCTGGATCCAGCCCATCTCGACGGCGCCCAAAGACTTGCTCAATACGTGCGCGCCAAAGGCGCCCAGTGCAACAAAAATAAAGCCACTCACCGCGGCAAAAATCAGCATGAATCGGCTGGTCATGTTTAAGTCCTGAATTAATGCGTGCCCGGCACACAAACGTTATTGTTCATACCTGAAGCGGAATTTTTCTTGCTCGCTTGCCGCTTTCGCCAGTATCCACTGCCGGAAGGCGGCTATTTTACCCAGTTCTGCCTGACTGTCATGACAAACCAGATAAAATGCATTCTTGCTGACCAGTACATCATTAAAAGGGCAAACCAGACGGCCTGCCTCAATTTCGGACTGCGCCATCACGTTGTTCGCCAACGCCACGCCCTGTCCGTGAATGGCAGCCTGTAGCACCATCGCACTATGGCTAAAAATGGGGCCCTGCTGCACGTTTATATGACTAAGACCTAATTGACGGGTATAAGTTTGCCAGTCGCGGCGAGAGGCATCATGTAAAAGCGTATGCTGCGCCAGGTCAGCGGGTGTTTTCAGCGCCTTGTCGCCTGTTAAAAGCAGAGGCGAACAGACCGGCAGCAGATATTCTGCGTATAATTTCTCGACACGCAAGCCCGGCCAGTTGCCGCGACCATAAAAAATGGCGACATCCACATCATCGGCCAGCTTGTCTTCCTGACGATCCACCGCCTGGATTCGAACGTCGATCCCCGGATAAGCTGAGTTAAAGCTTGAGAGTCTAGGCACCAACCACTGAATGGCAAAACTGGGCAATAAACTAACAGTCAGGGCACCTTTTGCACTGCGGGCCTGCAGCTTACGCGTGGCTTCCGTGAGCTGGGAAAAAATCTCTTTAATATCCTGAAAATAGCTCTGCCCCTCTTCGGTCAGCAGCAAGGAACGATTGCGTCGGCGGAACAGCTTAAGGCCCAGGAAATCCTCCAGGGACTTGATTTGGTGACTTACTGCGGCCTGTGTCACAAAAAGCTCATCTGCCGCACGGGTGAAGCTCAGGTGACGTGCTGCTGCATCAAAAACGCGTAATGCATTAAGGGGTGGCAATCGCTTTGACATGGTTATCTGGCTTAGATGTTAACGGAATTTAACAAACAGGAAACAACGTTTAACCTATTAGTTTTTTTTATCTGAGCCATTATAATTTGTCCGTTGAGGAACTACCAGCAAATACCTATAGTGGCGGCACTTCCTGAGCCGGAACGAAGAGCTTTTTTCGGAATGCGTGTTCTGAAGGGCTTTTGGCTTACGGTTGTGATGTTGTGTTGTTGTGTTTGCAATTGGTCTGCGATTCAGACCACGGTAGCAACGCTACCAATTTTTCACTTCCTGTACATTTACCCTGTCTGTCCATAGTGATTAATGTAGCACCGCCAATTTGCGGTGCTTTTTTTTCGCCTGCGATCGGTTAATGCTCGATCTCTTTCATCTCTTTCACGTCCGTGCGGTTGATCTGCTGCTTGTTCCCGTTAGCATCTTTGTACGAAATCATCCCGGTATCGTTATCGGTAGTCGGTTTCCCTTCCGAAACGATAGAACGACCATCGTTTGTGTGCATCACGTAGTTGTTACCAGAACAGGCGCTCAGGGCAAAAGTAAACGCACAGGCAGAAATGATTGCAGCTGTCTTATTCATGATTATTCTCCTTTAGCAATTAATGCTATTCAAACCTCGATTTATAACAGGCTAAAACATCCGCCTAACACTATTTAGCATAACCTGCTTTTTCGAGGTCGCCAGGATAAGCAGACAAATCTGATAGATATCAACTTCCTTGCCCTGCCGCTGAAATTGCGCGACGATCTCTCTATCGACACGAGGAATTCCATGAACGCTTTCAGTCCTGCGCAGTTTCGCGCACAGTTTCCGGCGCTGGCCGATGCCGGTATTTATCTTGATAGCGCCGCCACGGCCCTGAAGCCCCAGGCGGTGATCGAGGCCACGCAGCAGTTCTACAGCCTGAGCGCCGGCAACGTACATCGCAGCCAGTTTGCCGAAGCGCAGCGCCTGACCGCGCGCTATGAAGCCGCACGCGATCAGGTTGCACGCCTGATCAATGCCGAAAGCGGGAAAAATATCGTCTGGACGCGCGGTACGACTGAAGCCATCAATATGGTGGCCCAGAGCTATGCCCGCCCGCTGCTGCAGCCAGGGGACGAAATCATTGTCAGCGAAGCAGAGCACCACGCTAACATGGTGCCGTGGCTGATGGTGGCTGAGCAAACGGGCGCGCGCGTTATTAAGCTCCCGTTGAGTGCAGACTTTCTGCCTGACGTGGCCCGTCTCCCTGAGCTGATTACCCCCCGCAGCCGTATTCTGGCGCTGGGGCAGATGTCCAACGTCACCGGCGGCTGTCCGGATCTGGCTCGCGCCATTGAGATTGCCCATGCCAGCGGCGTGGTGGTGATGGTCGACGGTGCTCAGGGCGTGGTTCATTTCCCCGCTGATGTGCAGGCGCTGGATATCGACTTCTATGCCTTCTCCGGGCACAAACTCTACGGGCCAACCGGGATTGGCGCGCTGTACGGTAAGCCAGAACTGCTGGCAAAAATGACGCCGTGGCTCGGCGGCGGCAAAATGATTACCGAGGTGACCTTCGACGGTTTTAAAACGCAGGAGGTGCCTTACCGTCTGGAAGCGGGCACGCCGAACGTGGCCGGGGTCATCGGCCTCAGCGCCGCACTTGAATGGCTGGCGGAAACGGACGTGGTTCAGGCGGAAAGCTGGAGCCGAGGGCTGGCGACGCTGGCTGAGGAAGAACTGAAAAAACGCCCGGGTTTCCGCTCGTTCCGCGTTCAGGATTCCAGCCTGCTCGCCTTTGATTTTGCTGGTGTGCATCATAGCGATATGGTGACGCTGCTGGCCGGGTACGGCATTGCCCTGCGCGCCGGACAGCACTGCGCCCAGCCGCTGCTGGCGGCGCTCGGCGTAAGCGGTACGCTGCGCGCCTCGTTTGCGCCGTATAATACCCAAAGCGATGTCGACGCGCTGGTTAGCGCCGTTGACCGCGCCCTTGAAATACTGGTGGATTAATGACTAGCGCTGCTTTAGCCGGACATCCGTTTGGCACGGTCATCACTGAAGAGACCTTAAAACAGACCTTCGCCCCGCTCCAGCAGTGGGAAGATAAATATCGTCAGCTGATCCTGCTGGGTAAACAGCTCCCAGCTCTTTCCGACGATCTTAAAGCGCAGGCGAAAGAGATTGCGGGCTGTGAAAACCGCGTCTGGCTGGGCGTGAGCGTCTCCGGCGAGAAGCTGCATTTCTTCGGCGACAGCGAAGGGCGCATCGTCCGGGGCCTGCTGGCGGTCCTGTTAACCGCCATTGAGGGGAAAAGCGCGGCGGAATTGTTAACGCACTCGCCGCTGGCGCTGTTCGACGAGCTGGGGCTGCGCGCGCAGCTTAGCGCCTCGCGCGGTCAGGGCCTGATCGCGCTCAGCGACGCGGTGCTGGACGCCGCACGTCAGGCTCAGGCCTGACGTTCCGCCTTCGCCATCATCTTCTTCAGGGCGTGAGAGACCGCCACAAAGCCAAAAGAGGCGGTTACCATGGTGGCCGCCCCAAAGCCTGACGCGCAGTCCATGCGTTTTGGCCCTTCCGCCGTGCTTTTCATCGCACAAACTGAACCATCCGCCTGCGGGTAGACCAGCGCTTCGGTGGAGAACACGCAGTCGACGCCCAGCTTGCCCTTGCTGTTCTTCACCACATTGAAGTCGCTCTTCAGGCGTTCACGCAGCTTGGCAGCCAGCGGATCCTGAATGGTTTTCGCCAGATCGGCCACCTGGATCTGCGTGGGATCGATTTGCCCGCCCGCGCCGCCGGTCGTGACCAGCGGCACCTTGTAACGACGGCAGTATGCGATCAGCGCCGCTTTAGGCCGCACGCTGTCGATGGCGTCAATCACATAGCTGTAGCCTTTGCTCATGTACTCCGCGACGTTATCTGCCGTCACAAAGTCGTCGATCACCGTCACCCGACACTCCGGATTGATGAGGCGAATGCGCTCCGCCATCACCTCGGACTTCGCCAGACCGACGTTATCACGCAGGGCGTG
This sequence comes from Enterobacter cloacae complex sp. P27C, assembly GCF_014895705.1. Classification (NCBI taxonomy): domain Bacteria; kingdom Pseudomonadati; phylum Pseudomonadota; class Gammaproteobacteria; order Enterobacterales; family Enterobacteriaceae; genus Enterobacter; species Enterobacter cloacae complex sp. P27C. Next base: position 199,146 of record NZ_JADBQB010000006.1, on the reverse strand, counting down.
GATCTGACGGTTAGTGTTGGTCACACAAACGTCATCCATATCAATCAGCGTGATTGCGCCAATCCCGGTTCTCGCCAGCGCTTCCGCCGCCCAGGAGCCGACACCGCCAATGCCCACGACGCAGACGTGCGCATCCGCAAACAGCTGCAGGGCTTTTTCACCATAGAGACGTGCCGTGCCGCCAAAACGCTGGCGCCAGGCATCGCTGATTACCACAGACATAAAACCTCAGATGTAAAAAGGGTGAGGTTTTCCTCACCCTGAACAGTAATCCGTATTGCGCTCAGAATACCACAATCAGCCGCTGAATACGTTTCCGGTGCCCGGCGCGGCCTTAAGCACCCATACGCGTCCGTAGTGGTTATACCAGCCTGCACGGTGACCAGCATCCGGGCCAATGCCCTGATAGATATCAAAGTGCTGTCCCTTAATCGCTCCGCCCACATCCAGGGCTACCATCAGACGCAGCTCATATTTGCCGTTGAACTTGCCGTTGTTGTCGAGCAGAGGGACTTCCGCCAGCAGCGTGGTACCCGCAGGAATGATAGAACGATCCGATGCCACCGACGCGCGGCCAATCAGCGGCACGGCGCTGGCCCCTTTCACCGGGGCGAAGTTTTGCGGCTTGAAGAAGACGAACGATGGGTTCTGCTCCAGCAGCTCGCGCACCTCGGCTTCACTGTGCTTTTCGCCCCACTCGCGGATCGCCTGCATCGACATATCTTCTTTTTTCACTTCGCCGCGGTCAATCAGCACCTTACCGATGCTGCGGTAGGCATGGCCGTTTTTCCCGGCATAGCTGAAGAAGTTGAGCGGTGAACCGTCGCCAAAATCAATGTAGCCGCTGCCCTGCACGTCCATGATGAAATTATCCATCAGGGAGTTGCTGTAGGCCAGGACGTAGTTTTCGCTCAGCGCACCGGCGTAGATTTCGGCGCGGGACGGCAGACGGCCGCGTTTTGGCGGCATACGGTAGATAGGGTACTGGAACTCGCCCTGGCGCGTGTGTCGCGCCTGAACCACGGGCGTGTAATAGCCGGTGAACTGGACGTTGCCGTAGTTATCCGCCCCTTCCATTTGCCAGGCATCAATACCAAACTGGCGCATGTTGCGCGTATCGCCGCCCGCCTTCAGCCAGTCCTGTACCGCGCTATAAACATTGTTCTGTGCGCTATACAGACGCGGCGACGCGTTGCGGATCTGGTAGACCTGCTCGGAGAAATCACCGGCGTTGATCGGCGCGCCAACGGCGTCAGGCTGATTAACTAAAGAGAAAGGCTGGGATAACTTCCCGTCTTTATACTGCTGACCGCGATCGGTCGGTTTGGAAGAACAGGCCGCAAGAATCGCTACCATTGCGCCCGCCATCAGATACTTCGCCCAACGTCCTTTCATTATATCTCGTCTTTAAGTTGCCCATTTCCGCGTGATGAAGATAACAAACCGACAAAGCGAATGAAATGCGATCGCATGCCCTTTGGCAAATTCAGAGCAAAAAATAGTCTAAATGTCGCAATGCCGTTCACTTTACATACAAAGTTAATGATTTATGTGAAAAAGGGGTTGCATCACAAACCTATCCGAGTATAGTGCGCTTCCACGGACGCGGGGTGGAGCAGCCTGGTAGCTCGTCGGGCTCATAACCCGAAGGTCGTCGGTTCAAATCCGGCCCCCGCAACCAACACTTCTAAAAACAATAAACACCCTTAAGGGTGTTTTTTTGTATCTGCCGTTTGTGAATTTGCCGGGCATTTCACCCGGCTAAAAACCTACCCGCGCCGCGCCAGCGTCGCCCCGTCAGAGAAATACGCCCGTATCCCCGCCAGAATCGACTCCGCCACCTCCTGCTGGAACTTTGCCGTCTTGAGCTTACGCTCTTCTTCAACGTTACTGATAAACGCGGTTTCTACAAGAATGGACGGGATATCCGGTGCCTTCAGCACCGCAAACCCGGCCTGCTCAACGCTGTTTTTGTGCAGCTTATTGATGTTCCCCAGCTTGCCCAGCACCGCTTTACCAAACTTCAGGCTGTCGTTAATAGTCAGGGACTGCACCATGTCGAACATGGTGTGGTCGACGTAGCGGTCGCCACTTTTGCTCACGCCACCGATCAGGTCCGAGGCGTTCTGGGTGTCCGCAAGGTATCGCGCCGCGGTACTGGTCGCGCCCTTGGTTGAGAGCGCAAACACCGACGAGCCGCTCGGCTGGCGGCTGGTAAAGGCATCCGCATGGATCGAGACGAACAGATCGGCACGCTGCTTCTGCGCTTTCGCCACCCTCACCTTCAGCGGAATAAAGACATCCTCATTGCGCGTCATGTAGGCGCGCATATTGCCCTCTTTATCAATTAACGCCTTCAGACGACGGGCAATTTGCAGCACCACATCTTTTTCACGCGTATGGTATTTCCCCACCGCACCGGAGTCTTCGCCGCCGTGGCCGGGATCGAGCATGATCACAATCGGACGATCGCGCCCTGCTTTCCCCGGCTGCGGGCCGCTTTGCGCAGGCGGCACCTGACGCTGAAGATCGCCTTTGTTGTAATCCTCCAGCAGGGCGAGAAGCGGATCCTGAATATCCGTCGCATTCGCCGGGTAAAGATCCATCACCAGACGCTCTTTAAACGTCGCGACGGGCGCCAGGGCGAACAGCTGCGGCTTAACGTTCTGCTTAAGCTCAAACACCATGCGCACGGTTTGCGGATCAAACTGCCCGACGCGCGCCGATTTAATAAACGGATCGTCACCGCGGATCTGCGCCGCCATGCCTTTCAGCACGGAGTTGAGGTTCACCCCTTCGAGATCCACCACCACGCGTTCAGGGTTGCTGAGGGCAAATTGCTTATATTTCAGCACGCGATTGGATTCAACCGTCACGCGCGTATAGGTCGACGACGGCCAGACGCGCACCGCCACCACCTGACTCGTGGCGGCAAGACCGACCTGGCTGACGCTAAGCAACCACATTGCCCCGGCCCCTTTTAACAAACGGCGGCGGCTTATTGCTGAATTGGATCCCGACATGCTTCTCCCGAGCAAGAAAACAAACTGATATACATAAGTGCAGATTGACCGAAAACTTTAACGAATGACGCATAAACTGTCATCTATAAAAGGGTAAACAATCATACGTTAACGCACGGATTACTTATTAATTTCTGTAGGTCGCAGAAAATTTGCACTTGCACACGCGCCCACAATCGAATAAAAATACATAAATTACGAATAAACATTCATTAAGGGTTGTGCCATGGTGAAGGAACGTAGAACCGAACTGGTCCAGGGATTCCGCCATTCTGTTCCCTATATCAACGCCCACCGGGGAAAAACGTTTGTCATCATGCTGGGCGGCGAAGCCATTGAGCATGAAAATTTTTCTAGCATCGTCAATGACATTGGCCTGCTGCACAGCCTCGGGATCCGCCTGGTGGTGGTCTATGGCGCGCGCCCGCAGATCGACGCCAACCTGGCCGCTCACCACCACGAGCCGATTTACCACAAACATACCCGCGTCACGGATGCCAAAACCCTGGAGCTGGTGAAGCAGGCGGCGGGTCTGCTGCAGTTGGATATCACCGCTCGCCTGTCGATGAGCCTGAACAACACGCCGCTACAGGGCGCGCATATCAACGTCGTGAGCGGCAACTTTATCATTGCCCAGCCGCTCGGCGTGGACGATGGCGTGGATTACTGCCACAGCGGCCGCATTCGTCGTATTGATGAAGAGGCCATTCACCGTCAGCTCGACAGCGGTGCCATTGTCCTGATGGGGCCGGTGGCGGTTTCCGTAACCGGTGAAAGCTTTAACCTGACGTCCGAAGAGATTGCCACCCAGCTGGCGATCAAGCTGAAGGCGGAAAAAATGATTGGGTTTTGCTCCTCCCAGGGCGTCGTAAACGATGAAGGGGTGATTGTGCCGGAACTCTTCCCGAATGAAGCGCAGGCCCGCGTTGAAGCGCTGGAAGCCGAAGGGGATTACCACTCCGGCACCGTCCGCTTCCTGCGTGGCGCCGTGAAGGCCTGCCGCAGCGGCGTGCGCCGTAGTCACCTGATCAGCTATCAGGAAGACGGAGCTCTGCTGCAGGAGCTGTTCTCCCGCGACGGTATTGGCACCCAGATTGTGATGGAAAGTGCGGAGCAGATTCGCCGCGCGACCATCAACGATATCGGCGGCATTCTGGAGCTGATCCGTCCGCTGGAACAGCAGGGTATTCTGGTTCGTCGCTCCCGCGAGCAGCTGGAGATGGAGATCGACAAATTCACCATTATCCAGCGCGATAACCTGACCATTGCCTGCGCCGCCCTCTATCCGTTCCCGGAAGAGAAAATCGGAGAAATGGCCTGCGTGGCGGTGCACCCGGATTACCGCAGCTCTTCACGCGGCGAAATGCTGCTTGAGCGCGTGGCGGCACAGGCGCGTCAGATGGGGCTGAGCAAGCTTTTCGTCCTGACGACGCGCAGCATTCACTGGTTCCAGGAGCGCGGGTTCACGCCGGTGGATATTGATTCTCTGCCGGAAACGAAGAAAGAGATGTACAACTATCAGCGCCGTTCGAAAGTGCTGATGGCCGACCTGGGGTAATCCTTTCTTTGCCGGCATCGTTCAGAGGGAGTCAAATATCGCGCTCAGCCCGCTTCGGCGTTCCGTGCGGGTGGCAATCGCCTGTACCAGCACCCGTTCATCGGTATACAGCGACAGGCGCTGACGCGCGCGCGTAATGGCGGTATAGATCAGCTCGCGGGTAACGACGGGGGAAAGCTGTGTGGGCAGGATAAGTGCCGCATGGTTAAACTCAGAACCCTGGGATTTATGCACCGTCATCGCCCAGGCAGTTTCATGCTCGGGCAAACGGCTCGGCTGGAAGGACTTCACGCTACCGTCCGGCATCTGGAACCAGACGCGGAGCCCCTGCCCGCGATCGAGCGCAATCCCGATATCCCCGTTAAACAACCCCAGCGCGCTGTCGTTGCGGGAGATCATCACCGGCCGGCCTTCATACCAGCGCGAGTGCGGAGTACGGTTGATTTTACGCTTTTGCGCCAGCAGCTGTTCCAGCCTGTCGTTCAGGCCGCTGACGCCAAAGGGCCCTTCCCTCAACGCGCAGAGCAGCTGGTATTCGCCAAACGCGGCAATGACCTGCTCCGGCGTGCTTTGCTGCTGTACGCCCGTCAGAAAATGTTGATACCCCAGCAGGGCGTCATCCAGCATCGCCTGATACTCTTCCCCGGTTTGCAGCGATTTTTTCTCAATATCGGTAAAGGTACCGTCAAATACCGCACAGGTAGCGTGCCGGTCGCCCCGGTTCACCGCCGCCGCAAGCTGACCAATGCCGGAGTCGCTGCCAAAACGGTAGCTTTTTTGCAGCAGACACAGGCTGTCGCGCAGCGCCCCCGCAAGTAAATGGTTTTCAGCCGCGAGCGAACATCCGGTCAGGCGCGCCAGCTCCTCAGCGCGTTCAGCGGTATACCCCAGGCTGGCATAGGTGCAGATATCGCCCAGCACGGCCCCGGCCTCCACGGAGGCAAGCTGATCGCGGTCGCCGAGGAAAATGACGCGCGCGTGCGGCGGCAACGCATCAATCAAACGCGACATCATCGTCAGGTCAATCATCGATGCTTCATCCACCACCAGCACGTCCAGATGCAGTGGGTTACCGGCATGGTAGCGCAGACGCTGGCTACCCGGCTGCGCGCCGAGCAAGCGGTGCAGCGTGCTGGCTTCGTTAGGGAAAAGCGCAAGCCGCTCCCCGGTAAGCGGCAGTTTTTGCAGCGCGCCGCCTAACGACTCCGTCAGACGTGCAGCCGCTTTACCGGTGGGTGCCGCCAGGCGGATACGACACTTTTGCTCACCCGATAACTCAATCAGCGCGGCAAGCAGCTTAGCCACGGTGGTCGTTTTACCGGTGCCCGGCCCGCCCGAAATCACCGATATCCGCCGCGTTAACGCCACTGCTGCCGCCACTTTCTGCCAGTCTGTCTCGTCGTCAGAGGTAAACAGCGTATCCAGCGTTTGCCGGAGCAGTGCTTCATCGCACGGGAGCGGAGTATTGGTCTCGCTGAAGAAGCGCGCCACCGTCAGTTCGTTACGCCACAGCCGGTTCAGATACAAACGTTCGCCCGTCAAAATCATTGGCGTACCGGTATCGGCGCTGCTGACGGCGGGCGAGCGGAGTAATATTTCTTGCCAGTCCACTGCCTCACCCAGAAGCGCGAAACACGCCTGTAAAGCCGGCGGCATTTTCTCATCCACCACCAGACGTGAAAGCGGCAGACAGACATGCCCTTCTCCCGCATCTTTACTCAGGATCGCCGCGGCAAGCATAACGGCAGGCTCTTCACCCGCCACCATCATGGCAAATTGTACGTCCAGGTGGCGAAGTGCACGTTGTTCAATTGCGTCCAGCAGTAGCGCCTGCATCGTCATGCTACCTCCTCCGTGCTTGCAGCAAACAGGTTATCCATCTTTTCAATCAACTCCACAGCCGGGCGGGTGCTGAAGATACCCGAACGCGGGTCGTTAGCATCCACGCCGCGCAGAAACAGGTAAATGACGCCGCCAAAATGATCTTCATAGCGATAATCGGCCATGCGATGGCGCAGGTAACGGTGCAGCGCCAGGGTGTAAAGCTGATACTGCAGATCGTAGCGATGCATTTGCATCGCTGAGGCCATCGCCTGCTGGGTATAAGCTTCGCTGTTTGCCGCCAGCCAGTTCGATTTGTAATCCAGCAGGTAGTAGCGCCCTTCGTGGCGGAAAACCAGGTCGATAAAGCCTTTCAGCATCCCCTGCACCTGGCGGAAATTCAGCGGCGGACACCCGGCGGATAACGGATCGTACTCGCGGATCAGCGCATCAAGCGCCTCGGCCCTGAGCGGGCTGGCGATGGGGAGGTAAAACTCCATCTCCACCTGCTTATCTTTGGCGGTCAACTGGCTCAGCGAGATCCCCTGCGCCGTGAGCGGCGCGTGCAGAACAGCGCGGATCCATTCAGTGAGAACCGGCTGCCACTGTGCGTCGTAGCCGCCGCTCTGTAACATCTTCAGCACCCACTCTTCTGATACCGGCTGGGTAAAATCCAGCTCTTCAAACAGGCTGTGCAAAAACGTGCCCGGCGAGGCGCCGCGCGGAAACTGATGCGGCGTGAGCGCCGGCTCGACGGGCACGCTCCCGGCCCCAGCGGCATCCACGTCCAGTTTTGGCATCAGATCCTGCGCAATACTCTGTCCGTGCTGCTGTAAACCGGAGTAACTGGTAACGCGCCAGTCGTCAGCGATTGTGCGAGCCACCTCGCGGGCATGCAGCGCTGACTCTCCCTGCTCCGGCGTCTGCCAGCGGCTGCTGTCGGGCTGGGAGGGAATATGCAGGGCAACATGCTCTGAGCAAAGTGATTCGATGCACTGGCGCAGCCCTGCGGCATCTTTAGGCTCGCCGCGCTGAATAAGCCGCCCCAGCGCGCTCAGATGAAAATCACTCTCGCCGCTCTTTTCGCCACGGCGACGGAACAGCGGCGCGACGCCCAGGGAACAGTGCCAGACCGAACGGGTCAGCGCCACATATAGCAGGCGCAGGTCTTCCGCGAGACGCTCGGCTTCGGCCAGCTCGACGCTGGACTCCGCATTGCTGAGGTCGAGTACCGCTTCGAACGACTCGCGATCGTGGTAAAAAGCCTGGTCCTGCACGCGATAATTGGCGATAAACGGCAGCCAGACCAGCGGATACTCCAGGCCTTTCGACTTGTGAATGGTGACGATCTGCACCAGATGTTTATCGCTCTCGAGGCGCATCTGCTGGCTGGAAGAATTGCTGTTAGGGTCGGCAATCTGCTGGGCCAGCCAGCGCACCAGAGCATGCTCGCTCTCCAGCTGCGTACCCGCTTCCTGGAGCAGCTCGCTGATGTGCAAAATATCGGTCAGACGGCGCTCGCCGCCCGCTGTCGCCAGCATGTTTTCCGCAATGTGACGCTGTGCCATGAGCTCGCGCACCATCGCCATCACGCCGCGCTTCTGCCATTTTTCACGGTAGCGCACAAACTCTTCTACCACAGCATCCCACGCGGATTCGTCAGTATTAAGCGCATCAATGTCACGCGCGTTCAGCCCGAGCATCGCGCTCGCTAAGGCGCTGCGGAGCGTGCTTTCACGCTCCGGGGCCAGCACAGCCTGCAGCAGCCATAGCATCTCGAGGGCTTCCAGCGTTTCAAAAACGCTGTCGCGGTTGGAGAGGTAGACGGAAGGTATATTCAGTAGCGTCAGGGCGTCGCGGATAAGCGCGGCCTCCTGACGGCTGCGCACCAGCACCGTGATATCGGATGCCTTTACCGGGGCTGGTTTATCCTCCTTCCACAGCAACGCATCGCCGCGCGCGCCTGCGCTGAGCCAGTCCCTAATTTGCGCCGCACAGTGCTGGGCCATAGCATTTTGATAGTCCGCGACGCCCCAGCCTTCCCCATCAAGTAGCCAGAAGTTCATGGCTGGCTGAGTTTCGCCATTAACCTCGAAGCGCAACGCGGTATTTTTAGGGGCGAACTTGACCGGCTGGAAAGGGATCTCCCGGAACATAAACGCCGTATCCATGCGGCTGAAGAGCGCATTGACGCTTTCCACCATGCCGGGAGAAGAGCGCCAGTTGGTGTCGAGCGTGTAGTGTGCGTCAACCTCGCTGCGGGCTTTCATGTAGGTAAAAATATCCGCACCGCGGAAGGCGTAAATGGCCTGCTTAGGATCGCCGATTAACAACAGCGCGGTGCCGGGCTGCTGGCGCCAGATACGGCGGAAAATGCGGTATTGCTGTGGGTCGGTGTCCTGAAATTCGTCAATCATCGCGACCGGAAAGCGGGTGCGAATCGCGGCGGCAAGCGCTTCGCCATTCTCACTGCACAGCGCCGCATCAAGTCGGCTCAGCATATCGTCGAACCCCAGTTCGCCCCGGCGACGCTTTTCACGCGCGACGGCGTCGCGGATCTCCGTCATGGCGCGAGTGATCATCAGATCGTTGAGCGTCAGGGGCTCCGCCAGCAGGGTTTCAATCGCCTGAAACAGGGGATGTTCAGGCACGATACCGTCGGCTTTGGTCCGCTCAACCAGGAAACGCCGGGAGAATTTCTCCAGCGCATCCGGGAGCTGGTAACCGCGCGTCTCTTCTTGCGCCCACGCGCTGATCTTCTCGATCCATTTGCCCTGGTTGCCGCGATTGAACTTACGTCGATCGATCCCGGAATTCTCGATGATCGCGTCAATCTCGCCGACTGACTCAATCCATTTTTGTTTGATGTCAGCAATTTTCGCGATGATTTTTTCATGCCGCGAGGCCAGGGTTTCATCTGCTGGCGGCGGGGATTTGATGACCGGCGCCTCACCCTGCAGATAACGATCGATGGCGCGCAGCAGTGCTTCGGGCCCCTTCCACAACGCATGTACCGCTTCCGCAATATCCCGCTGTAACGGATAGCAGTGTCGACGCCAGAAATCCGCGCAGGCCTGATAGCGAAGCACGGATTCATCTTCAATAAGCTGTTGCTCAAACAGCATGCCGGATTCAAACGCATTCAGGCTCAGCATGCGCTGGCAAAAACCGTGAATGGTGAAGACGGACGCTTCGTCCATCTGTCTTTCTGCGAGGAGCAGCCACTGGGCTGCCTGTTGCTTATCGGCAATATCTTTCAGAAGGCTCGCGTAAAGAGGGTTATCCGTGCTCTGGCGCAGACAGGCGATGCGCAGTTCGTGGATATTGGTCCGAATACGGCCGCGCAGCTCAGCGGTGGCGGCCTCGGTAAAGGTAACAACCAGCAGCTCTTCAACGCTCAAAGGACGAGGAAAAGCGGCGTTACCGCCAAGCCCTAACAGCAGGCGCAGATAGAGCGCGGCGATGGTGAAGGTTTTTCCCGTTCCCGCTGAGGCTTCAATCAATCGTTCACCCTGCAGAGGTAAACGTAAGGGATCAAGGGACTCAGCGGTATCGGTCATTCTTTCTTACTCCAGGGCATAGATTGCTGCAACGCGCTGACGCTCTTCCAGACTTTCCAGCCTTTCGGGTTCACGTAGTCCGTTTTCCCGTTCTGGCTACCGGATACCTGAGACAGGATAGTGATGCCCTGCGGCTTAATCACGGCCTGATGGAAGAAATCGGCAGCCTTCTGCGGCGTCAGCTGTTTTATCTCAGCCACTACTTTATCACGCGAATCAAATTTCAGATTACCGCGATCGAAATCTTTGCTCAGCTGCGACGCCTCTTCGCCCAGCGTCTGCGGCGGCTGCATCACCTGCGCGATGACGGCCTGCTGGATCTGAGCAAACTCTTCCGGCTTCATGGCCCGCAGTTTTGCTTCCACCTGCGGGAAGAACGCCTGATAGCGGCGCCAGAGATAGGCTGGCTGTTTGTCGCTGCTTTGCAGCAGGAAGCCCAGCCCCCATTGACGCCCCACGTTCATTGAGAAAGCAAATACCGCATAGCCAAGCTGCTCTTCTGTGCGCAGCTGGTTATAGAACCACGGCTGAATAATCTGACCCAGAACGGCGCTCTGCGCAGAGCTTGCGAATTCATCATAGCCCGTTGGCACAAACACCGCGGCCAGCGCGGAATCGGTGCTGCTCCCCGCTTTTTCAAAGATCACATTCTGTTTTTTCTCAACCAGCACGTCCTGGTTACGGCACCACTCGTCCCCTTTCGAACCGAGCTGCGTGCGAACATTTTCTGCCAGCGTTTTGGCCTGATCTTCGCTCATGTTGCCGACGATAAGAAACTCCGGGCGCGTGTTGGTTTTTAGCAAGTCACGGTAAGCCAGCACCTCTTTTAATGAGATTGATGGCAGCAAGGCACGGCGTTCTTCACGCTGGAAATAAGGTATTTGCGACAGCATTTGCGCCGGCATAAGCGCCTGATCGTAAGCTTTGCCCTTTTCTGCAGAATCCATCATCTGCGCATACCAGGATTTAGCCTGCTCAAGCTGCTCTTCCGTTGGAGTGTAGCTGAAGTAACCCTCGAGCAGTGCCTTGAAAAGCTGAGGCAGACGCTGAGTATAGCCATTTGCATTAAGCATCAAACCGTTGTTGGCATTGGTGGAGAAACTGATCCCGCCCACGGCCGCCTGGTTGCTGAGCTGATCGAGCGCGATACCGGCCAGATAGTCATTGAGCGCGAACATCACCTGATTTTTGGCGCTGTTCATCGCTTTCGGGTTACGCAGGACCACGCTGACATCGGCCTTTGGCTCGCTCGCAAAATAACGGCTTGGGGTATACACCACGCGCAGCGTCGGTTCATCAATAATGAGCTCCGGGTGCGGATAATCCTTAGTCGTTTTGATCAGCGAGAAATCATCCGGGATATAGGGGTTCAGCTCCGGCAGCTTCAACGCAATCTCACCGGCCTTCTTCTGCCAGTCGGCGAAGGTCTGGTCGCTGATTTTGTCTACCTGATAAGGGGCATCAACAAAGTATGCCGTCTTGTTATGCGGTTCGTTCGGGCTGATGTACCAGATACGGGCATTTTGCGGCGTCATCATCGCCAGGCGCGCTTTTACCGCCTCGGCATCATAACGATCGGCAATATTGACCGCGTCGAGCGTGTGCGCCACCGGCACGCGGATCATGGTATCCGCCAGCCACTCCACGTAATCCATATCGCGGGTAATGGACGGGTAACGGAAATCGAGATCCAGCACGTGCGCCAGTTCATCAAAATAGCGCTTATCGACGCCTTTCTCGCGCAGTAAAGAGAGGTAGCTAAAGATAGCCGCCACCACTTCATCACGGTTGGCCTGACCTTTGTCGGTCAGGGTGGCGGAGATCGCCAGCACGCCGCTGTTGCCGTTTACCACGGGATCGGAATCGGCGCGGATCCCTTCCACCAGCCCCTGTTTTTGCAGCCAGTCAGATAAGGTTCCCGGGGTGCGGTTACCAATCAGGTAGGTCACCAGCTCGTCGGTTTTACTGCGAAACTGGGCTGTGTTGTTATCAATGCGGAACTCAACGCGCAGCACTTTGCGGGGCATGGCAGGAACGTAGTGGATGACGATCCCTTTTTGCGCGTCCGTGACAACCGGTACGTCTATCTTCGGCAGGTCAATATTTTTATTCGGCACCCGGCCAAACGTTTGTGCCGCCAGTCCGGCAAGCTCCGGCAACGGTTTGTTGCTGTAAATAACCGCCTTCATCAGGTTGGCGGAGTAGTATTTGTCACGAAACGCATGCAGGGCGTCAATGACCGGGCTTCCCGGTTTATCGCTCAGCGTCTCCAGGTTACCGCCCGAGAAACGTGAGCCCGGATGCGCCGGGTTGATGGTCTCGGCGCTGACCTGCGCCATACGCATACCGTCCCGGGTACGGGCCATGGTCAGCTCCGCATTGACGGCATTGCGCTCGCGGTCGGCGTATTTTTTATCCAGCAGCGGCGCGGCGATAGCATCGGCAAGACGATCAACCGCCCCTGCCAGCGCGTCATTTTCGACTTCGAGATAAAAGGCCGTGCGGTACGGTGCCGTGCTGGCGTTGTGGCTGCCGCCGTGCATTTTCAGGAATTCAGAAAGGCTATCCGGCTGCGGATATTTTTTAGAGCCCATCAGCGTCATGTGTTCGAGGTAATGCGCCAGCCCCGGATGCGCCTCAGGATCTTCCAGCGATCCAACCGGCACCACTAACGCCGAGAGGGATTTCACCGCCTGCGGATCGGAAACCAGCAGCACGGTCATACCGTTATCAAGGCGGATAGCCTGATACTGACGGGTATCTTTTTCGCTCTTACGGATAGTTTCCTGAACGGGTTGCCAACCGGAGTCTGCGTGAGTGACGGGTGCCCAGAGGGCGAAAAACAAAACAAACGCTTTAAACAAGGTGCTGCCTGGCATTACGACCTCTTTATCACGGCTACATCATTAACAAACTGCGTGCTGGACACGCCAACATCTCATTCTTTGGGTACATCAGTCCGTGATAAGAAGTGCATCATAAATGAACACCCCATACTGCGCAATTTTTATACAGCACTCAGGACTGATTAAACTTAAACAACGGTAACAGGTAGCGCTGTGCCTCTTCCTTAATAGCCTCGAAGTATTCTGGCTCAAGCGTTCGCCATAGACGTTGATACCAGACATCCTCACCTTCACCGCGTACCATCATGTTTCCTTCATAGGCCTGCATAAATTTACTGCGTGCTTTCTGCAGCGAAGCCTCATCCGTTAACATCGCATCATTCTGCGCGTCATAACAGGCTTTTATCCACGCACCGCCACTTTCGGGCAGTAACAGGAGGGGTTTGTTCATTCCCTGAAGATAGCCCTCAATATACAAGGACAGATAGCGTAACGCCTGTTCTGATTCCATAGGTGGGAAGCGCCATTCGCCCTCTTTGCGCACGAAGATCCGGCTTTCACCTTTATTCCCACCCGCACTGTAGACAAGATGTTCCAGCCAGAGTTGCAATCCTTGTGAAACGCTGAGCAGAGAAGGCCGCCAGCGCAGTAGCCCATCTGGCTGAACCTGGGTTAGCCAGCCCGTGAGCTGTATGCCCTTGCAGCTGAGATCGATTTCGATGCTGTGTCCGGGCTGGCGGTGCTCCCTGACGCGCTCCGCCAGAGCGGTCATCTCCTGGCACTGCGCCTCCCAGACGATTTCCCCAAACGCACCGTAAGGTAGTTGCCCTGCGGCACGGTAGCGGCGGTAAAGTTTGTCTGCATCTTCCTCTTCAACCAGCGCATTAAGCAGTTGAAGGTTTAGCTGATAGCGCTCCAGCCCATCCAGAGTAAAGGGTTCTGCATCAGGAATTTCGCTCTCTTCAGAGCGGAAGTTGACCTGTAATCGCTGCTGGAAGAAGGCGCGCACCGGATGCGCCCAAAACCGCTGAAGCTGTTCGAAAGTCAGAGTGTTGATGGGCAGCGGATCAAGCGGCTGAATAAAATCCGTATGGGCTCTCCCCTCTTTTTTCGCTGCTGGCAGCCATTCGCGGGCATAGCTCTGCTGTTCGCTGACAATATAGTTTACCGGGTCAAACGGCATGCGGCTGTGGATACAGGTAATGTGCGCCTTCACCCGCTGCTCGCTTTCGTCGCAGTTAAGCGCCTCATCCCCAGCCAGATAGTGGCTCTGGCCGATATAGTCCACCAGTTCCTGCACCAGAACGGAGGGGAAGCGCTCGCTGTTGTCCTGAATGGAACGACCGATATAGCTGATATAGAGCTTACTTTGAGCGGAGATGAGCGCTTCAAGGAAGAGATAGCGGTCATCATCACGACGGCTACGGTCCCCCCGCTTTGGATCTGCGTTCATCAAATCGAACCCCAGCGGTGCCAGGGCCCGAGGATAAATACCGTCGTTCATGCCGAGCAGGCAGACCACCTTAAAGGGAATTGAGCGCATTGGCATCAGGGTACAGATATTGATGGGGCCTGCCAGGAAACGCTGGCTGATTCGCTCCTGGTCAAGGCGCTGCGTCAACTCATCTCTCAGCAGCGACAAAGGAATCACTTCGCGATAGTGGGAATTCACGCCCTCGTCAACGATAGCCTGCCACTGCGTTTCAATGAGCGCCATCGCCGCTTCGGTGTCGTTGTCTGGCAGGAAGAAATCATTAAGTAACGCCCTGCACACCGGGAGCCACTCTTCAAGAGGACGCGGCTGCATTAGCTCACGGCGCCAGCGGTTAAGCTGCATCAGCAAAGAAGCTAAATGCCCTACCAGGTCAGCAATCAAACCGCTGGACTCATCGTAAGGCAGCACTTCGTTCCACTCGCCCTGGCTGCTCTCCATGGCGTAGCCCAGCAGCATACGCGTCAGGCCAAACCGCCAGGTATGCTGGCCGGTTGGGGGAAGCTCGAATTCCTGGACGTTATCGTCATCGATGCCCCAGCGAACGCCTGATTCGTTTACCCACTGGCGAAGGTAGCGCAGCCCTTCTTCATTGATGTTGAAGCGGGCTGCCAGCACGGGAACATCCAGTAACGCCAGAACATCTTCGGAGATAAACCGGCTATCCGGCAGTGAAAGCAGGGTGATAAATGCCTGCAATGCCGGGTGAGACTGACGGGCACGACGGTCAGAGATGGCGTAAGGCAGATATCGCTCACCCGTCGCACTGCCGAATACGGCCTGAATAAAGGGACTGTAGCTGTCGATGTCCGCCACCATCAC
Source organism: Enterobacter cloacae complex sp. P27C (assembly GCF_014895705.1). Lineage (NCBI taxonomy): Bacteria > Pseudomonadati > Pseudomonadota > Gammaproteobacteria > Enterobacterales > Enterobacteriaceae > Enterobacter > Enterobacter cloacae complex sp. P27C. Next base: position 184,024 of record NZ_JADBQB010000006.1, on the reverse strand, counting down.
CACGATATCGCGCGGCGTCAGTTCAGGGTCGTCCTGCAGCATCGCCAGCAGCCGATCGTGAAGCACTTCGACCTCACGCTGCGGGCTATGACAAACATGGATCGTGATACTGCGATCCTCAGCATCCAGCTTCCGCTTGCTGTCGCTGCGCTCAAACTCTTTCGCCGTCACGCCCATGACGGCGCGGTTCTCCAGATCCAGAATATCTAACTGAATATTATGCAGCAGACTATCCGGGGCGATCTCGACAAAGGCGTCAACGTCACCTTCGCCTGATGACGTAATATCGGAGAGCATGTGAATGTAATCACGCCCCAGCTTCCCCCATGAGGCAAGCAGTGGATTGGGCAGGTTCTGGATGCCGTCTTCATCAAAAAGCTGCCCGGCAGTCGAGCCGTCTTTAAACAGCGGGACGGATCGTTCTTCAAAAAGGCGCTTTCGCTGGCGAGTCACCAGCCGCGCAAGCCAACGTTCGTCGAGGATATCCCCCCAATACTGTCGGCAAGGGTTGGTGAACAAAATATGAATATCGATATGTTTACCCAGCGCATTCAACGCTTTCAGATAAACAGGCGGTAATGCGGATATCCCACAGATAAAAACGCGTGACGGCAGTCGGGCTGGACGCGCCGACGCATTTTCGAGTATTGAGATAAACCGATCGTACAGGTTGGCACGGTGCCACTTAGGCTGCCCAAGTTTCTCCGTATGCTCGACCAGCGCTTTCCAAAGCGGTGCCTGCCATATTTGCGCCTCCGGTAACCCTTCAACCAGTTCGCCCGCTTCCCAGCGAATTAACCAGTCAGAACGGTAAACAAGATATTGGTCGTAGAGATCGGCGGTGCGCGACGCCAGCTGGAACAGCTTGCGCTTATCGGTATCGTCATTGAGGTAGTGGCGCAGCATGGCGAATTCATCATGCTGGAGCATCTCCGGCAGCAGCGCCATCAGCTTCCAGCTCATGCCCTGCTTGTTGAAGGCGCTCTGCTCGGGGATGTCCGGTAACACGCGAACAAACATCTCCCAGATAAAGCTCGCGGGCAGCGGGAAATCAATATTCGCGGCAATGCCAAACTTACGGGAAAGCGACATTTGCAGCCACTGTGCCATACCGGTGCTCTGCACCAGCACCATTTCAGGCTCAAAAGGATCGTCGAGCCGCTCGCGCTCAACGATAAATTCCATCAGTGCTTCCAGCACATCCAGACGATTTGAGTGGTAGACCCTTAACATAGACGCTCCCGACTACTGGCTAACCGGGCAATGCAGACGCGTTATTTCACCGCGTCGCCCCAGAGGAGAAATAAGTGTAACCGTGATGCTGACACATCCTGCGTGCGTTGTCTGCACCCGACTGACCTGCCAGCCTGCGGGCAGAACATTTGTTGAGAGCTGAGCCTGATTCCAGGCATGGTGCCAGAGCTGACGATACTGGTTAAACAGCGTAAACCGCGCCGCCAGCGCCCGATGATAGCCGGCCAGTGCCGTGACGATGATGACCAGCAGCATCATCGCCAGCAGGACCTCAACCATGCTAAATCCTTTTTCTTTGCTTACGGCAGCTGGCATAGCGAACGCTCCTTTAGCGGGCAAAAATCACTCCAGCCGTGAGGCGAAAAGCGAATATTACCGTCAATAATCTCTCCTGAACGCCAGAGCAGCAGGTCGTTGACTCCGGCAATCAGTAAAACAGTGGTCTCACTCAGCCGCCGCAAACACACTTGCCAGGCGGGTGCCTTTTTGCACTGGACTTCAGGAGCGGGTGACCAGCTCTGAACGCGCCCCCACTCAAGCGCTGACTGTACAGAAGCCTGCTGCTGCAGCGAACGGCTCTCACCGCCAACGAGCGCGCTGAACGTTGTCAGCTGCTGGTTAAGGCCGGTGAGGATCAGCGTACCAAGCACCAGTAAAAGTAGAACCAGCGCCAGCGAAGACATACCGCGTTGACGGTTCACAGGTTGTACCCCGTGACCGTATACAAAGCCTGATAAGGCTCTCCTTGATCGCCGTTGCGCAGGGCGGACAGTTCGATATTCAACTCCGGCGCAAACCCGGCGTGTGTTACTTTCCTCACCACAAAATGCGCGATGGCGAGCCTGTCCGGGTTCGTGAGCTTTTCCCATCCCTGACCTTCACACGAGGTTGCCCCACGAAGCGTTTCCAGCGCGCCCGATTCCAGACGAAAACCGGTGCTGTCGTTTTCTGATGCACTGCGATCCCAGCGACCGTTACTGTTGGCATCCCACCGAACAATGACGCAGCTGCCCTGCCTTGCGATCGCCAGCCCTTGCCCCTGGCAGTTCCCCGCACAGTAACCCGCACGCTGAAGCTGTTTGCCGAGAGCAAACAGGCGCTGCCAGACCTCTTCTTCCAGCTCTCTCTGGCCGGATTGCAGTAATACCGCCTGATGCAATCCGGGTAGAAAGCGCGATGCGCCAATCAACAACAGGCTACTGATGGCCGTAGCAATCAGAACTTCTGTCAGCGAGAAACCGCGTTGTCTCATCGACATGAACCTCCTTGTGAGACCTTACACATTCTGATGCGCCCTCCGTCTGAGACCAGGATAAGCCATTCTCCGGCACGGCTTTGCAGGCGTATCCGCCCTGCCCATGCCGTATCCCTTAACCCATAGAACCCTAATGAAGGTGTGACCTCGCTCACCGCGACCTCTGGCCAGAGTGGAATCAGAACAAAGGGGCTGCCCTTCTCACAGCCTTGTACGGCAGCGCTCACCAGACACTCCAGACCCCCAACCCGCAGCTGGGTTATGTGATGATCGCGGTTGTACCTGTTGGCATCATTTCGCAGAAACACCAGATAGTCGCGCACCTGGCCGGCGGTTTGCCACAGCCGCTGCTGCCGCTGCCAGCTGTCCCAGCCGTACAGACCTGAGGCGCTGAGTATGACAACCAGCGAGACTGCCACCAGCGTTTCGATAAGCGTAAAGCCGTTCTCTTTTTTCATGCGGGAAGTGTGGCGATTCGCCTTGGGCGTGGCGAGCGGTGAATAATGTTTTTACGAGGCGTTATCCGAAATATCAGGAGAGTTGCAGCGCGTTGCACGTTTTCTGGATAACGCCTCGGAAAACGAAATAAAGACGAAAAAAAACCGGCGCTAAACAGCACCGGTTATGTCACGCTTTACCGCATCAGATAGCGACAGGCGCTTTGATGCCAGGGTGCGGGTCGTAGCCCTCAATCTCAAAATCATCAAAGCGGTAATCGAAGATCGATTCCGGTTTGCGTTTGATAATCAGCTTCGGCAACGCGCGCGGTTCACGAGTGAGCTGAAGATGCGTCTGTTCCATATGATTGCTGTAAAGATGGGTGTCCCCACCTGTCCAGACGAAATCACCCACTTCCAGGTCGCACTGCTGCGCCATCATGTGGACTAACAGCGCATAGCTGGCAATGTTAAACGGCAGGCCGAGGAACACGTCACAGGAGCGCTGGTAGAGCTGGCAGGAGAGCTTGCCGTCTGCGACATAGAACTGGAAGAACGCATGGCACGGAGCCAGCGCCATTTTGTCCAGCTCGCCCACGTTCCAGGCGGAAACGATGATTCGGCGCGAGTCCGGATCGTTTTTCAGCTGGTTCATCACGGTGGTGATCTGGTCAATATGGCGGCCATCAGGCGTTGGCCATGCGCGCCACTGCTTGCCGTAAACCGGGCCCAGGTTGCCGTTTTGATCTGCCCATTCGTCCCAGATGGAGACGTTATTTTCGTGCAGATACGCAACGTTGGTGTCGCCTTGCAGGAACCAGAGCAGTTCATGAATGATCGAGCGCAGGTGGCAGCGCTTCGTCGTCACCAGAGGGAAGCCTTCTTGCAGATTGAAGCGCATCTGGTGGCCAAAAATGGAGAGCGTACCGGTACCGGTACGGTCGTTTTTCGGCGTGCCCTCATCGAGCACTTTTTTCATCAATTCAAGATACTGTTTCATGGTTCCTCAGGAAAGTTGTTGCTGTGGACGACGACGATACGCCCAAATCATCATAATGGCACCCGCGACAATCATCGGAATGGAGAGGATCTGCCCCATGCTGATGTACTGTACCCATTCGCCGGTAAACTGCGCATCCGGCTGGCGGAAGAATTCAACGATGATGCGGAACGCGCCATAGCCAATCAGGAACAGTCCGGAAACAGCTCCCATCGGGCGCGGCTTGCGAATAAACAGGTTGAGGATGATAAACAGCACCACGCCTTCCAGCGCCAGCTCATACAGCTGGGACATATGACGCGGCAGCACGCCGTAGGTATCGAAAATGGACTGCCACTCCGGGTGCGACGGCAGCAGCGCGATATCTTCCGCACGGGAGCCCGGGAAGAGCATCGTGTACGGTACGCTTGGGTCAACGCGGCCCCACAGCTCACCGTTAATAAAGTTGCCCAGACGACCCGCCCCCAGACCAAACGGGATCAGCGGTGCGATAAAATCAGACACCTGGAAGAAGTTACGTTTGGTGCGTTTGGCAAAAATCACCATCACCAGGATCACCCCAATCAGGCCGCCGTGGAAGGACATGCCGCCGTCCCAGACGCGGAACAGGTAGAGGGGATCGTTCAGGAACACCGGGAAGTTATAGAACAGTACATACCCAATACGGCCACCGAGGAACACGCCGAGGAAGCCCGCGTACAGCAGGTTTTCAACTTCGTTTTTGGTCCAGCCGCTGCCAGGACGGCTGGCGCGACGGCCCGCGAGCCACATGGCAAAAATAAAGCCCACCAGGTACATCAGACCGTACCAGTGAAGCGAAACAGGTCCTACTGAGAAAATGACCGGATCAAATTCCGGAAAATGCAGATAACCACTGTTCATCTGTCACCACAAGATGTTGTTATTCCGCTGAAAGTGGACAGCGGTAGACATGCGATTCTGCCTTAAGCAGAGGCTCCAAAGTTGCGAATCATAGCATAAGGCGGGCGCGGAGGATGCGCCAGAGATGTAAAAGATGTGTATAGGTTTTTGTGCGCACTGGCGCCCTCTCCACAAGGAGAGGACGAAAGACGATTAGCGACCACCGCGGATCAGGCCGCCCATACCGCGCCGTTCCATAAATGCCGCCACCTGGTGACGAACCTCTGCGGCCAGCTGCGCCTCAAGGCTGCGCTCAGCCAGCTCGCGGGCATCATTGATGTCGATATGCCGCAACAAATACTTCACGCGCGCTACTGCGCGGCCGTTCATTGACAGATGGCGATACCCCAGACCAATCAGGATCGCGACGCACATAGAGTCTCCGGCCATTTCACCGCACAGGCGGAGATCAATACCGTACTGTTCCGCCTCACGGGCAATCATCGCCAGCGCGCGAATGATCGCCGGGTGCAGGCTATCGTAGATACTGGCGACGCGGGTGTTGTTCCGGTCGACGGCCAGAATATATTGCGTCAGGTCGTTGGTACCGACAGAGATAAAATCAACGCGATTTGCCAGCTGCGGCAGCATAAAGACCATAGATGGCACTTCGAGCATGACGCCGATCCGTGGTTTCGGGATCGCATAGCCAATCATCTCTTCCACTTCACGACCAGCACGTTCGATCAGGCGCCGCGCTTCGTCGATTTCATCTATGCTGGTGACCATCGGCAGCAGGATACTGAGATTGCCCGTCGCGGCGTTGGCGCGCAGCATTGCGCGCACCTGGATCAGGAAGATCTCCGGCTGATCGAGCGTAATACGGATCCCGCGCCAGCCCAGACACGGGTTCTCTTCGCTGATGGGCATATACGGCAGCTGTTTATCCGCCCCGACATCCAGGGTTCGCAGGGTGACAGGCTTGTCGTTGAACATCTGTAACATCCCCTGATACTGCGCCACCTGCTCCTCTTCGGAGGGGAAACCGCTCTGCAGCATGAAGGGGATTTCAGTGCGGTATAAACCGATCCCGTCGATTCGGCTGCCAAGCTTCTCTTCGTGCTCGGGGCTTAAGCCGGCGTTGAGCATGACTTTGATCCGCTCTCCGCTTTTAAGCTGCGCGGGCAGGTTAACGTCATCTTCCGCCAGCTTGCTTAATTCATTCTCTTCGCTGATGAGACGCTGATATTCCTGGAGCAGAACCGGCTCAGGATCGACCAGCAGTTCACCGCGGTAACCATCAACCACCAGCGTGCGCCGGTGCAGCACCGAGGGCTGAATATCCGCCCCCATAACGGTAGGGATACCGAGCGCGCGCACCATAATGGCGGCATGGGAGTTCGCTGCACCATCACGTACGACAACCCCGGCGAGTCTGTCCTGCGGCAGCTCGGCCAGCGTTGTTGCCGAAAGTTCATCGGCCACCAGCACAAACCGTTTCGGCCAGGCATTCGGCCCCTGAATGGTATCATCGAGGTGGAACAGCAGGCGCTGTCCCAGCGCGCGGAGATCTCCCGCCCGCTCTTTCAGATAACCGTCGGTCAGTGCAGCGAACTGCTCGGCAAATTTTTCGATGACCTTTTTAACCGCCCACTCCGCGACTGCGCCTTTATCAACCTCAGCAAAAAGCTCACGGCGCAGACGCGCGTCGGAAAGCAGGTGCGAGTAGAGGTCGAAGATGGCCGCCGTCTCTTTTTGCGCACCAGCGGCAAAGCGCTTGCTGTAGCGACGGAACTCATTGGCCGCCTCTTCCAGCGCGGCGGTAAGACGCTCGCGCTCCAGCGCTTCATCAAGCGTAGAGGCTTCGTAGACCTGCTCCATCAACGGCAGCGTGGCGTCCATCCAGCCTTCCGCAATCGCCACCCCTGGCGATGCCGGAAGGGCGCGAATGCGCGTATGGCGGTACTGACCAAAGAGCGCAGCAAGCTGAGACTGAGAGAGGATCGCCGCCATCTGTGTCGCCAGCGTGACGAGGAAGGACTCTTCGCTTTCATCATACTGACGCAGCTCGCGCTGCTGGACGACCAGCACACCGAGTAGCTGACGGCGCTGAATAATCGGCACACCCAGAAACGCGCGGAAGCGTTCTTCTTTTACGGAAGGGATGTATTTAAAGCTGGGGTGTTTTTGCGCGTCGGCAAGGTTGATAGGTTCAGCCAGCCGCCCAACCAGACCGACGATACCCTCATCAAATGCGAGCGTTACGGTGCGCCCCCGCGGCTTTTTCAAACCGCGGGTCGCCATCAGGTAATAGCAGCGCCGATCGTGGTCGGCCAGATACACCGAACAGACCTCGGTCTCCATCGCAAGACAGATGTCAGTGACCAGAATATTCAGTGCCTCGTTAAGGCGCGGAGCGCTGGCCACCTTCTCGACTATTTCTCGCAAGCGGGTGAGCATGATTTGCGTAGCTTAACCTCTTTTACGTCGCCAGGCAGGTGCGCTCTGCGGCTTAGGCGGGATCTCCTGAAGCTGCATCACCACACTTGCAAACTCTTTCATCACCCTACGGTAAACATCGCGCTTAAATGACACGACCTGACGAACAGGATACCAATAGCTCACCCAGCGCCAGCCATCGAACTCCGGCGTACTGCTGGTTTGCATATTGATGTCCGAATCGTTGCCCACCAACTGCAGAAGAAACCACTTCTGTTTCTGGCCGATACAAACCGGCTTTGTGTCCCAACGCACCAAACGTTTCGGTAACTTGTAACGCAACCAGTTGCGGGTCGAGGCAAGGATGCGAACATCTTTTCGGCTTAAACCGACCTCTTCAAAAAGCTCCCGGTACATCGCTTGTTCTGGGGACTCTCCCGGATTGATCCCGCCTTGCGGGAACTGCCAGGAGTGCTGACCATATCGACGGGCCCACATGACCTGGCCCTGACGATTACAAATTACTATTCCTACGTTCGGGCGGTAGCCATCGTCATCAATCACCGGACTACCCCAAACTAAACCTTATATATGAATGATTGTTTCACACTACAGTGAGGCGGTAAACCACTCTCTTACAGGCCTGCAACCTAATAACATTTGAATAACTCACAAATAAGCGCAGAGTTATAAACAGATGTGCGGTCTCGAGGGCAATTTTATTCACCTTTTCTGTGGATATAGTTGTGAAGAAGTGTCTGATTACCGATGAACAACCTGAAATGGCCTCTGCCCTCCCGTTTCTCACCTTCAACATAAAGCTATATTTTTCATGGTTTTATATTCATATCGACAAACAAAATGCAGAATAGTGTGACGATCGTCACAGCAGGGATCGTCGTGCTGATGAAAGATCGAACAGCGTCGGTTTTATCCACAGATTGAGCCAATAAGTTAGGCACAATTTGTCTGAAATTTGGATTTTCGTCGCACGTCAAGGCTGTAAATTGAAACAGTAGTCAGGGTTATGCCCAGTTATCCCATTTTTCTGTGGATAACATGGTGTAAGATCCTGTTTATTGTCAGTGACCAGATTTGAACAACCCGTTTTGCGTCCCTGATGAAACCGTGAAAACTTCATAAAAAAACCTATAAATCATGCACATGGAATATTGGTACAGAAAAAGTTAAACTCTATCCACAGGGGACTGTTTCTTCGTTTATTTTTTAATCAAAAGGTTATCGTCATGCATCCGCTTTCACCCTTGCTCTCACCGCCTTCGAGCGAAAGCCAGTTGCTACAGCAGGCTCAGCGCCTTGCAGGCTTCTCGCTGGGCGAACTGGCGGCGATGGCAGGGCTACAGATCCCGAAGGATCTGAAACGAGATAAGGGCTGGATCGGCATGCTTCTGGAGCTGTGGCTGGGTGCAAGCGCCGGGAGCAAGCCAGAGCAAGATTTCGCTGCCCTTGGCGTAGAGTTAAAAACTATTCCTATCGACCGCCAGGGTCGGCCCCTGGAGACTACCTTTGTCTGCGTTGCGCCCTTAACCGGCAATACCGGCGTAACGTGGGAAACCAGCCACGTGCGCCATAAGCTGAATCGCGTGCTTTGGGTTCCGGTTGAAGGCGAACGGCAGATCCCGTTAGCTGAACGCCGCGTTGGCGCGCCGCTGCTCTGGAGCCCGGATGAAGAAGAGGAGCATCAGCTGCGCCTGGACTGGGAAGAACTGATGGACATGATTGTGCTCGGTCAGGTCGAGCGAATTACCGCCCGGCACGGAGAAGTGTTACAGCTGCGCCCGAAAGCGGCAAACAGCAAAGCGCTTACCGAGGCGATCGGCGCGATGGGCGAACCCATACTGACGCTGCCGCGCGGTTTTTATCTCAAAAAAAATTTCACCGGCGCGCTGCTTGCTCGTCATTTCTTACTTAAAACATAGTTTTTTACTTATTTTGCGAGCTCACAAACATAATCGCCTGGTTTTTAAGATTTTACCGCTTCACCCTGTTGCTATAACGGGTTAATACTACACTATGATTTGATACGAGCCAGATGAGGACGATAACGATGAAAAAATGGGCGGTGTTAATTTCAGCAGTCGGGTTGGCGTTTGCCGTTTCGGGCTGCAGCAGCGATTACGTCATGGCGACAAAAGACGGCCGGATGATCCTGACTGACGGTAAACCTGAAGTCGATGATGATACCGGTCTGGTCAGCTACCACGACCAGGCAGGCAATAAAATGCAGATCAATCGCGACGAAGTCTCGCAAATTATTGAGCGATAACAGTCGGAGGTCAGTAGCCTACTGGCCTTTTTGATTTTTTTCTTCCCCTTTTGCTTCCCCTCTGCCATGTTTATATTCCTTTGTCGGGAGGTTCCTGACGCGGTCTACATGTCTATTGAAGGAAGCCGGCTATGCATTATCACCGTATCCCCCACAGCGCTCTGGAGATAAGTCAACTGGGGTTGGGCACGATGACATTTGGTGAACAAAACAGCGAAGCCGATGCCCATGCACAACTCGATTATGCCGTCAGCCAGGGGATTAACCTTATTGATGTCGCAGAGATGTACCCTGTGCCTCCACGCCCTGAAACGCAGGGACTTACCGAAACCTACGTCGGTAACTGGCTGGCAAAACGCGGTAACCGTGAAAAGCTGGTTATCGCCTCGAAAGTCAGTGGCCCCGCGCGAAACAACGATGCCGGGATCCGCCCAAACCAGATCCTCGATCGCAAAAATATCCGCGCCGCGCTGGACGCGAGCCTGAAGCGCCTGCAAACCGACTATCTCGACCTTTACCAGGTCCACTGGCCGCAGCGTCCAACCAACTGTTTTGGCAAGCTCGGCTACAGCTGGAACGAGAGCGCCCCCGCCGTTACGCTGCTGGAAACGCTGGAGGCGCTGACCGAATGCCAGCGCGCGGGAAAAATCCGCTACATTGGCGTGTCCAACGAAACGGCCTTTGGCGTAATGCGCTATCTGCACCTGGCGGATAAACACGATCTGCCGCGCATCGTCACCATCCAGAACCCGTACAGCCTGCTTAACCGCAGCTACGAGGTGGGGCTGGCTGAAGTGACGCAATATGAGGAAGTGGAACTGCTCGCCTATTCATGCCTCGGTTTCGGCACCCTGACGGGGAAATACCTGAACGGTGCGAAACCGGCCGGGGCGCGTAATACCCTCTTTAGCCGCTTTACCCGCTACAGCGGCGAGCAGACGCAGAAAGCCGTTGCAGCCTATGTGGATATCGCGAAGCGCCACGGCCTGGATCCGGCGCAGATGGCGCTGGCCTTCGTGCGCCGTCAGCCGTTTGTTGCCAGTACCCTGCTTGGCGCGACGACCATGGAACAGCTGAAAACTAACATTGAGAGTTTCCATCTGAACCTGAGTGAAGAGGTATTAGCGGAGATTGAAGCGGTGCATCAGGTTTATACTTATCCTGCGCCGTAGCCTGATGCTTTTGCCGGGTAAGGCGAAGCCGCCACCCGGCTACTTATTAACGGCGACGCTGCCAGATCCACAATCCCGCAATCGCCGCCGCGAACAGCCCACCAAATCCGACGCCAATCGCCACCACCGGGACACCCACTTTTACCGCCAGCGAGTAGAGCCCCAGCATTAACAGCATGGCCAGGTTTTCACCGAGATTTTGAACCGCAATGGCATTTCCCGCCCCGACGGTCTGCTTGCCACGCTCCTGGAGTAACGCATTCAGCGGTACCACAAAGAAGCCCCCCAGAATACCAATCAGGATCAGCAGAGCATAAGCGGGCAATAACGCATGTTGTAGCGAGAAGATAAGCACCACGAGGCCAATCAGGATCCCCGCTGGCATGCAGCGTGCGACCGTTTCAAGCGTCACCAGCTTCGCCGCCGCGCCCGCGCCAGCCACAATGCCGATCGCCACCATCGCATTAAGATAGGTCGGCGTCGCATTGTCCGTAATCCCCAGCGCCACCGGTACCCACAGAACCAGCAGGAAGCGCAGCGTGACGCCCGCCCCCCAGAACATACTGGTTCCCATCAGGGAGAAACGCGTTTCCCCGTTACGCCACAGCACGCGGCACGCGTTAAAGAAACTGCCGGTCATTGGTTTAAAGCGCCAGGATTGCCCTGGACGAGCCACCGGTAGTTTGGGAATAAACAGGTTAGCCACGACCGCCCCCCCATACACCACTGCACACACGCCCAGGGCCGCCAGAACATGCCAGTCGGCCAGCACGCCACCCGCGACGGAGCCGAGGAGGATAGCGGCAATCGTTGAAGACTCCATCAGGCCGTTGGCTTTCACCAGCTTATCGCCCGTAGTCAGTTCTCCGAGAATGCCATACTTCGCTGGGGAGTAGGCGGCAGCGCCGATGCCCACCAGCGTGTAGCCAATAAACGGATTGAAGCCGAAGCAGATACTGGCAGCGCCCAGCAGCTTGAGACCGTTGGCAAACATCATCACCCGGCCTTTCGGGAAACTGTCCGCCACCTGCCCCACAAACGGGGCAAAGATAATGTAAGCGCCCACAAACACCATCTGCAGGATCGGCTGACTCCAGTCAGGGTAAAACTCGGCTTTCAGCAGCGCCAGCGTGGCAAACAGCAGCGCGTTATCACCGAACGCAGAGAGAAACTGCGCGGCGATGACCGCCATCATGCCTTTTGAACGCAGCGAGGTGTTAGTGTGTACTGACTCACGCATTATGCTGCTCCGCCTCGTCAACCATACCTTTCAGGGTCACGAAATCGGGCTTGCCGCTACCCAGCACCGGAAGCTGCTTCAGGTGGCGAATATCGCGCGGCACGGCCAGCTCTGGAATGCCATGCTCACGCGCATAGCTCAGTAACCTGTCGCGCTTAAGCTCAGCATCAGTGGTAAACAGCACCAGCGCCTCGCCTTTGCTGGCATCGCTCTTCACGACCGTGGCGTGCATCTTCTCTGCGGACACGGCCGTCGCCAGCTGTTCAACCATTTCCAGAGAGACCATCTCACCGGCGATTTTGGCGAAGCGTTTTGCGCGCCCCTGAATCTGTACAAAGCCTTGCTCATCGAAACGAACGATGTCACCGGTGTCGTACCAGCCGGTTTCAATCTCGCCGTTGACGTTTTCCGCCGTTGGCGCTTCCAGCACGCCTGGGTTTTCCACGCGCAGGTAACCGTTCATCACGTTCGGCCCTTTCAGCTGCAGGCGGCCACCGTCCTCAATGCCCGGCACCGCCAGCAAGCGCGCATCCATCCCCGGCAGAATTCGGCCCACCGTTCCCGGTTTCGCCGCCATCGGTACGTTGATCGAGACCACGGGCGCACACTCGGTAACGCCATAACCTTCAAGAATGCGCAGGCCAAACTTGTCCTGCCAGATCTGACGCGTGCTCTCCTGCAGCTTTTCCGCACCGGCCACCACGTACCGAACGCGGAAGAAATCATACGGATTGGCGAAACGGGCATAGTTACCCAGGAAGGTTGAGGTCCCGAACAGGACGGTGCAGTTACGGTCATACACCAGCTCCGGCACAATGCGGTAGTGCAGCGGGCTGGGATAGAGGAACACCTCGGCACCGGTCAGCAGCGGCGTGAACAGCCCCACCGTCAGGCCAAAGGAGTGGAACAGCGGCAGCGCCGACATAAAACGGTCATTCGCGGTAAAGTCGGCAATGCTTTTTATCTGCTCAACGTTCGCCAGAATACTCTTGTGGCTGTGGACGACGCCTTTCGGGTTACCCTCCGAACCCGACGTGAAAAGGATAATCGCGTCATCTTCCGGCTGCTGTTTGACCTGAGCCAGATGCGGCACCAGCAGATGCGCAAAAATCCACAGCTTGTCGCCGGTGGTCACGTCCGCTTTTAGATCTTCCAGGAAGACCCAGCGTACCTGGGTCAGCTGTTCCGGCAGATGCCACAGCTTGCCTTTGTCCAGAAACTGTCGGGAGGTAAAGATGGTATTGATTTGGGCGGCGGTAATGGCGCTGGTCAGCCCTTTCACGCCCGCCGTGTAGTTCATCATCGCCGGTATACGGCCACGGGAAACCGCACCAAAAATCACCGCCGCGCTGATGCCCGCGTTTGGCAGCATCAGGCCGATCTTTTCGCCCTTTTTGCTGTACTTCTCAAGAATGCGGCCCACGAACAGCGTCTTGGTCAGCAGTTTACGATAGGTATCAGGGGTAAAGTTGATGTCTTCAATGCAGTTTTTCTTCGCGCCGTAGCGGTACTGCGCCGAAAGCAGGGATTCATACAGCGTTTCGCGCGGACGAACGGCCATGCGCGCTTCCATCATAATCTGGTGCAGCATTTCCCCGGCGATTTTACGGCGATCGCGGGCACGCGGCGCTTCCGGCATCGGTAACGACGTTGGCGGCATGATATGCAGCGTGATTTTGGGGAACAGACGCTGCTTCACCAGCCCCTTAAGGCGGCTGAAATGGGTCAACTCTGCGCCTTCAATGCGCAGCGGCACTACGGTCGCGTTTGATTTCGCCGCGACAAACCCCGCGCCGTCGTAGATTTTCATCAGCGAACCGGTCACTGAAATGCGCCCTTCCGGGAAAATGACCACCGGACGCCCCTGCTCTACCAGACGTACCAGGTGTTTAATCATCATCGGCTTTGTCGGGTCAAGCGGTACGAAATCGATCAGTGGGGTGAGCCAGCGCATATACCATTGCTGGCTGATGGAGGTATAGACCGCAAACACCGGACGCACGGGCAGAAACAGCGCAAGCAGGATGCCGTCTATAAAGGAAACATGATTGGGTGTGATAAGAACGCGCTCGCCACGAAGCGCCTGGGCATCGCCAGTGACGCGGATGCGAAAAAGAATACGGAACAGTGTACGGAAAAACCCAAATAGCATCTCAACTCCCTTTGCCAGACAGTGTGGTGGGTTGACAGTAAATGGTGGCAGATTACACGAGAAGTGATACGGGAGCGACAGCAAAAGTGGAGGCGAAAAAAAACCTGCGCATCCGCGCAGGTTGGTGCAAGAGATGAGTACGAAACCGTACTAAGAATTCTCACCAATCAATACCTCTGGGATCTTGATTGTGGCTGTTGAACCTGCGCTTCGCCAGCAGGAAAACGCAAGGGAATGAGCCGAAATGCAACCAGGTGTGAATATTCTCTTTTGCTGTTACAGGTTGAACGATCAGGCAAAAAAAAACCTGCGTAAGAACGCAGGCTGGTGTAAGTCGTGTTAATCAACCGGAGTTGATTCCACCTATCAATACCTCTGGGATCTCGACTCTACCAACCTCTTTAACGTCATCGCCACCGGACAATCGCAACAGCCTGAGGCAAAGTGTAACTAAAGGTTCAGAATGACATTCTTCTGACATGACCAGGCGTGTAACGATTACACTACCAGGGTTGGTCTGCGTCACGTTTGTGGCGCGCGGAAACCGGCTTCCCTTGAATGGACGTCACTTTTCCGCAACACTATTCAGTGTGTAAACGCTTACCCCAAATAAGAAGGTTATAAATGGCGACAATAAAGGATGTGGCTCGTCTGGCAGGTGTGTCGGTAGCCACCGTCTCCCGCGTGATTAATGATTCACCCAAAGCCAGTGACGCATCACGCCAGGCGGTACAAAGCGCCATGGAAACCCTGAACTACCATCCGAATGCCAACGCCCGCGCGCTCGCCCAGCAGTCAACAGAGACTATTGGGCTGGTGGTGGGAGACGTTTCCGATCCCTTTTTCGGTGCCATGGTAAAAGCGGTTGAACAGGTCTCTTATCAGACGGGTAATTTTTTGCTGATCGGCAATGGCTATCATAATGAACAAAAAGAACGTCAGGCTATCGAACAGCTGATCCGCCACCGCTGCGCTGCACTGGTGGTACATGCCAAAATGATCCCGGATGCCGAGCTAATTCACCTGATGAAGCAAATGCCCGGCATGGTGATTATCAACCGTATTATCCCCGGCTTTGAAAAACGCTGTGTAGCCCTCGACGACCGCTACGGCGCCTGGCTTGCGACCCGTCATCTGATTCAACAGGGTCATACCCGGATTGGCTATCTCTGCTCCAATCACCCCATTTCTGATGCGGAAGACCGCCTGCAGGGCTACTACGACGCCCTGCGCGAAAACGGTCTGCCGTGCAATGACCGTCTGGTGGCCTACGGTGAACCAGATGAGAGCGGCGGCGAACAGGCCATGACGGAGCTGCTGGGTCGCGGACGGAATTTCACCGCGGTCGCCAGCTATAACGATTCGATGGCCGCCGGGGCAATGGGCGTCATGAATGACAATGGGATCGAGGTGCCGGCGGAAATCTCGCTAATTGGCTTCGACGATGTTTTGGTCTCCCGGTACGTCCGCCCGCGCCTGACCACCGTACGCTACCCCATCATCACGATGGCCACCCAGGCCGCAGAGCTGGCGCTGGCGCTGGCCGAACAACGCCAGCCGCCGGAGATTACCCATCTCTTCAGCCCAACGTTAGTGCGCCGTCACTCCGTTGCTGCGCCCGCTGACGCACAGAGCGAATAGCGATACAGGTGTACCGTTTTATCCGGATACTCCAGCCCATCGCCAATATACTGCCAGCCGTAACGTTCATAGAAGTCGCGGCAGGCAGACCAGAGATGAAGTTCCTCGTACCCGGCCCGTGCGGCGAAGCGAATAACATGCTGCTGTAACTTTCCTGCCAGCCCCTTGCCGCGCGCCGCGTCGTCAACGTAGAGCGCCGCCAGCCACGGAAAGAGATCCTGACGGGTAATCAAATCACAGCGCCAGAGTCCCACCGTCCCGAGAAGCCGTTCATCCTCTACGGCGATAAAGGTCAGCGGCAGGGCACCCGGCGTCTGGCTGTGCTCCACGATGCTATGGAAAAAATCCCGCGCAAGCCCCTCGCCAAAGGCCTGCCAGAGCCAGTCGGTGACCTGCTCCGCATAGCGCGGTGCCTCGTAAAGCGGGAGAATGACGGTCTTTTTCACGTTTCACCTGCGTTTTTAATGAATATGCTGGCCTGACGCCTCCAGCCCGGTTTGGCGATTATTTTACCAGAGTCAGACTATTTAGTTTTACTTCCGGCAGGCCAGGCGAATCGTGACCAAAAAGCGTGATCGTGGCAGAAGTTTTGCGCTTCCCGCATCGCTTATACGCTGTCAGGTCTGTGTTAAACTGCAAACCATTACGTGGAAGCAGGAATGTAGAATGGCAACAATGCTGGATGTCTCACTGCGCGCGGGCGTGTCGAAGGCTACCGTCTCGCGCGTGCTGAACGGCACAGGTCAGGTTAAAGAGAGCACGCGTCAGCAGGTCTTTGCTGCGATGGAAGAGCTGGGCTACCGCCCAAACTTTCTCGCGCGTTCGCTGGCTAACCAGACCAGCAACAGCATTGGTCTGGTCGTCTCTACCTTCGACGGCTTTTACTTTGGTCGTCTTTTGCAGCAGGCGTCGCGGCAGACCGAAACCCACGGGAAACAGCTGATCGTCACCGACGGTCACGACGCGCCAGAGCAGGAAGAGCAGGCGGTGCAAATGCTGGCCGACCGCCAGTGCGATGCCATCGTGCTTTACACGCGCTATATGAGCGAAAAAGCGATCATCAAGCTGATTAATACCGTGCAAACGCCGCTGGTGGTCATCAACCGTGAAGTCAGCCAGGCACCGGAGCGCTGCGTGTTCTTCGAACAACAGGATGCCGCGTTTAAGGCGGTGGATTACCTGATCAATCAGGGCCACCGGGAGATCGCCTGCATTACCGTTCCGATCCACACCCCCACGGGTAAAGCGCGGCTGATGGGCTACCGTAAGGCGCTGGAAAAGCACGGCATTCGTCTGGACGAGCGTCGAATAAAGTACGGTGATGCGGGAATGACGCGGGGCTATGAGCTGTGTAAGGAGCTGATTGCTGAAGGGGTGTCGTTCAGCGCGCTGTTTGCCTGTAACGATGATATGGCGCTGGGCGCGTCCAAAGCGCTGCATCAGGCAGGGCTTAAGATCCCGCAGGATATCTCCCTGTTCGGCTTTGACGATGCCCCAAGCGCAAAGTGGCTGGAGCCTGCGCTGTCGTCGGTTTATCTGCCGATAGATAACATGATCGTCACGGCTATCGATCAGGCGATCCGGCTGGCGAAGAACCAGCCGGTCGATGCGATCCCGCCGTTTACCGGCACGCTGGTATTACGCGATTCGGTCACAACGGGGCCGTACTTTAATCAAACGAGTTCCAGCGCCAGCAGTTCCTGAATGGTCTGGCGACGACGGATCAGCCGCGCCTTGCCGTTATCAAACAGCACTTCCGGCAGCAGCGGACGGCTGTTGTAGTTCGAGGACATAGACGCCCCGTACGCCCCGGTGTCGTGCAGCACCAGGTAATCGCCCGGCTTCACCTCGGGCAGCGCGCGGGTTTCAACTTTGCCACCTTCCTGCTGGGTAAACACATCACCGGATTCACACAGCGGGCCTGCGACCACCGTCTCGCGGCGCGGCGCGTGCGTTAAATCGCGGCCATCGGCAGCCAGGGCGGTAATGTGATGGTAGCTGCCGTACATGGACGGACGCATCAGGTCGTTAAAGCCCGCATCAATCAGCACGAAGTGGCGGGAGCCCATCTCTTTGACGCTGCGTACCTGCGCCACCAGCACGCCGGCTTCGGCTACCAGGAAACGACCCGGCTCAATTTCCAGCTTCACGGCATGGCCCAGATGCGCGGCAATTTGATCGCGCGCGGCGCTCCACAGGCCGTAATAGTGATCGGTGTCGATCGCCTCTTCCCCTTCACGATAAGGAATGGAAAGACCGCCACCGGCGGAGATCGCCTCCAGATCCTGACCGAAGTCGACAACCTGGCGCACCATCGCCCCGCACACCTGCTCCAGGTGCCCGTAATCGACGCCGGAGCCAATGTGCATATGAATACCGACCAGCTTCAGGCTGTAGCGCTGCAGTACCTCAAGCGCGGCAGGCATATCGGCATACCAGATCCCGTGCTTGCTGTTTTCGCCCCCGGTGTTGGTTTTTTGGCTATGGCCATGTCCAAAGCCCGGGTTGACGCGCAGCCAGACGCGATGGCCGGGTGAAACCTGCCCAAGCTGCTCCAGCATATCCACAGAACCGGCGTTCACCGGCACCTGCAGTTCATGCACGCGCGCAAGCGTGGCGTCGTCGATCACATCCGCGGTAAAGACGATCGCGTCAGGATCGGTTTTCGGATCAAAGCCTGCCGCCAGCGCACGCTCGATTTCACCCAGCGACACGGAGTCAACCTTCACGCCCTGCTCACGCATCAGGCGCAGAATATGAATATTGGAGCAGGCCTTCTGGGCAAAACGCACCACGTCAAACTGATGCAGGGCGGCGATCTTCTCGCGAACGATCTGCGCGTCGTAGACCCATACCGGGCAGCCAAACTCGGCGGGCAGGCGCAGCAGGTTTTCAGCGTTCAAATCGGTATCCGTCTGGTTGAGCGGGCGTGGCATGGTCTTCTCCGGTTCAATTCATTTTTAATGATTACGCCACAGCGGAAGCAGAATAAAAAATATCGTTTTATCGCGAGTCTATGCAAAAATGATATGGACAGTTCCTTGCCTTCAGGTGCCCTATGCCCGCCGTCAATTTACGCCACATCGAGATTTTTCACGCCGTGATGACCACCGGCAATCTCACCGAAGCCGCGCAGATGCTGCATACCTCGCAGCCGACGGTCAGCCGCGAGCTGGCGCGCTTCGAGAAAGTGCTGGGGCTGAAGCTGTTCGAACGCGCCCGGGGCAGGCTTCACCCGACGGTGCAGGGGTTGCGCCTGTTTGAGGAAGTGCAGCGCTCATGGTACGGGCTGGACAGAATCGTCAGCGCGGCGGAAAGCCTGCGCGAGTTTCGTCAGGGCGAGCTGTCGATTGTCTGCCTGCCCGTCTTCTCTCAGTCCTTCTTACCGACGCTGCTCCAGCCTTTTCTGGCCCGCTATCCTGAGGTCAATCTCACCATCGTCCCGCAGGAGTCGCCTCTGCTTGAAGAGTGGCTGTCGGCACAGCGGCACGATCTCGGGTTAACCGAAACCCTCTCGACACCCGCAGGAACGGCGCGCACGGAACTGCTCGCGCTGGATGAAGTGTGCGTTCTGCCCGCCGGGCATCGGCTTGCCCACAAAGCAGTGCTGACACCCGCGGATTTTCATGGTGAAAACTACATTAGCCTGTCGCAAACGGACAGCTACCGGCAGCTGCTGGATACGCTTTTTTCTGAGCATCAGGTGAAGCGGCGGATGGTCGTTGAAACCCACAGCGCGGCGTCAATATGCGCGATGGTGCGCGCGGGCGTCGGCGTTGCGGTCGTCAATCCGCTTACGGCGCTGGACTATGCAGGAAGCGGGATCGTCATCCGCCGTTTTAGCGTTTCCGTCCCGTTCACCGTAAGCCTTATCCGCCCGCTGCACCGTCCGGCTTCCGCGCTGGTGGACGCATTCACCGAACACTTAGTTGAGCATGCGCGTCAGGTGGCGCTTCGCTTACCTGACCTGCAAAACCCGTTATGACAGCATAAATTCCACGGCATCTGCCGCGTGAATGGCCGCGGTATCAAACACCGGGATGGGGCTTCGTTCGGCCGGCACCAGCAAACCGATCTCCGTGCAGCCGAAAATCACCCCTTCAGCCCCCTGCTGCGCCAGTTTATCTATTACGCTGACGTAATATGCGCGGGAGGTTTCGCTGAAGGTTCCGAGGCAGAGCTCGTCGAAGATAATCTGATTGATGCGCGCCCGGTCCCCCTCATCCGGGATCAGGCTTTCAATCCCAAACTCGCTGTGCAAGCGCCCGCGATAGAAATCCTGCTCCATGGTGTAACGTGTGCCCAGCAAGGCCACGCGCGACATTCCCGAAGCGCGAATGGCGCGTCCGGTGGCGTCCGCGATGTGCAGGAACGGCAGCGAACAGCGCGCTTCAATGTGCGAGGCCACTTTGTGCATCGTGTTGGTACACAGCAGAATGCCCTGCGCCCCCGCACGCTCCAGCCCCAGCGCGGCATAAGCCAGGATTTCTCCGGCTTTATCCCATTCGCCGCTCGACTGGCAGGCTTCGATTTCATGAAAATCAACGCTGTGCAGCAGCAGGCTCGCGGAGTGCAGGCCGCCCAGACGCTGCTTTACGCCTTCGTTAATCAGGCGGTAATAAGGGATTGTCGATTCCCAGCTCATCCCACCTATCAGGCCAATCGTTTTCATCATCGCTCCTTATCTGTTTAAGCCAGTGAAGCAAACTTGTGATCCTGTTTCCAGTTCTTTATTACGTCGTTTTCTTTTTAAGCTGGCCAATGTAAATTAAATAAAACACTGTTTTATTATGAAGGGCAAAGCCATGTTTATGTTCCACAAAGAGACCGCGTCTGAAGATCTGGGGAACGGCGTTAAGCGTCGCGTGCTGGCCCACGGCGGCAGGATGATGGCGGTTGAAGTACAGTTTGAGCAGGGCGCGATTGGCCCACTGCATAACCACCCGCACGAACAGTTAACCTATGTTCTCTCTGGTGAATTTGAGTTTACCATTGGTGAAGAGAAGCATGTCGTAACGGCGGGAGATACCCTCTACAAACAACCACATGTGATGCACGGCTGCGTCTGCCTCAGGGCCGGCACGCTGCTGGACACCTTTACGCCTGTGCGCGAGGATTTCCTGAAATAAAAAAGGCGCTGTAGCAGCGCCTTCATGTGTGCAGAATTTATTCCGTTACCGGCTCTGGCAATGGGTTTCGGCTGAGCATGGCCTCACGGAGTAATACGCTGCCGCAGGCAAACAGAGCGCCAAGGATCGCCGCCAGAATGACAATCATGCCTTTGCCCGGGCCGTCTTTTTTCACCGGCATCGATGGCGAAAGCTGATACCTGAATGGCTCAAGCTTAACGTCTGCGAAGGAGAGTTTTTTCAGCTGCGCCAGGTAATATTCCCGGTTCTGGAAGTCCGCGTTCAGCTCCGTCACATCCTTCAGATTTTTTTCAATCCTTAGCTTTTCCGCGATACCGTCAGCCCCGAGCGCAACGGAGTAATCCGGATCGTCTTTTATCCCTTGTCCGTTGCTATAAACAGGCTTCTTAATGCCCGCCGCATTCGCCACTTCCAGCGAATAGTTCAGCCGCTGCAGGTTGGTGTTATGCACATTGGTCAGACGAACGCGGTCGAGCGTCAGCTGCTGCTCTACCTCGTTCGTTTTGAGGGCGATTTGGTTGCGGATATTCTGCACCGTTTCTTTCTCAACAATTGCCGAGATATAGTTGATATACCCCTCCAGAACGGATTGGGCATCGGCTGCGGTCGGCGCGGTGAAGCTCAATGTCCAGGAGACGAAAGGCGCTTTATCCGCATCTTTTCCCTGAACATCATTCACCGCTTTCATTTTGTCTGCAATATTGACAACCGCACGGTGCAGTTCAAGCGGGTCCACTTGCGCATTCTTGAGCTGCGCCATCACGTAAGGGGAAGAGGTCATATACTCTTCAAGCAATGACTGCGACTGGAATTTTTTAATAAACAGGTCAAAGACTTCCTGACGGGTAACCGGCACCTTCACATCAAGAACCTGCAGCGCAACCATCATCTGGCTCAGCGGGTTCCACTGTGTCTGTTCCGCCGGAGTGATCACCGCTTTACTGGTCCATTTTTGCGGCAGTAGAAGCGCAATTGCCAGACCTGCCAGCGCGAAAACAAAGATAATGGTGGCAATGCGTTTTTTCGCGGTAATCAGAATATCTAACAGGCCCAGAAGATCGATCTCTTTTGAACTGACTGCTGGAGGAGCATATGAGGAAAAATCGAGATCCGTATTTTTTTTGAAATCCATTGCTGACATAGCCGTTCTTCTGTTTCGGGTGCAGTAAATTCCTGCCGGGTGAGTTCAGTTGCCCGATAATACAAGAAACTAAGAATAATCTGAACGCAAGAATGGACTATCTGAGGAATTGCTATCAAAGTTGGTAGTTATTCAGCATCACGCTAACAAAACGCCGGGTGGCGCTGCGCTCACCCGGCATTAACCCTTACACGCCGATATTTCGCAGTTTCTCCCCGCTCATCAGCTTGCGTTCAATATGTTCCAGCGTCACGCCTTTGGTTTCTGGAATTAGCCAGAATGTCACGCCAATAAATGCAACGTTCAGCACCGTATAGAGCCAGAAGGTTCCCGCCGCGCCAATCGCATCCAGCAGCGTCAGGAAGGTCGCGCCGATGATCATGTTCGACACCCAGTTGGTGGTGGTGGAACAGGTGATACCAAAATCGCGACATTTCAGCGGCTGAATTTCAGAGCACAGGATCCACACCACCGGCGCGGCGCTCATCGCGTAGCCAGCAATACACATCATGGTCATGCCCACGGAGAGCCAGGAGAGGCCGCTGGACGCCGTGCCGTTATCAAACTGCATCAGGCAGTAGCCGAGGATCAGGGTGCCAAGCGCCATCACGCTAAAGCCAATTTTCAGCGCAGGCTTACGACCGGCCTTATCGACGGTGAACACCGCGATAAAGGTGGCGAACATAAAGGTCAGCCCCACCACCAGCGTGGCGATCATCTGCTGTTCGGTGGTGGTAAAACCGGCCATTTTGAAGATGCGCGGGGCGTAATACATGATGATGTTCATCCCCGTGAACTGCTGCATCGCCTGCAGCAACATGCCGAGGAACACCGCGCGGCGCACGTTGCGGTTAGCCTTAAACAGCGACCAGCCGCCCTGCTTCAGCTTCAGGCTTTCGCGGATCTCGTTCAGCTCTTCACGCGCTTTCTCAGACGTGTCGCGCAGCATGCGCAGCACCTCTTCCGCTTCCACGTGACGCCCTTTTTGCGCCAGCCAGCGCGGACTGTTGGGCAGGAAGATCACTAAAACAATCAGCACTACCGCAGGCAGCGCCAGCACGCCGAGCATCGCCCGCCAGTTACCGCTGTAGCTGAAGTAGGTGTCAGACAGGAACGCCAGCACGATGCCCAGCGTCACCATCAGCTGGTACATGCTAATCATCTTGCCGCGCACGTTCTCGCTCGCCATTTCGGAGAGATACAGCGGCGCGGTGTAGGAGGCAATCCCCACCGCCACGCCCAGCAGCACGCGGGAGAGCAGCAGCACTTCAACGTTAGTGGCAAACGCCGAACCAATGGACCCGGCAACAAACAGGACCGCCCCGACCATCAGGCTGTATTTACGCCCAAGGCGGAACGAAAGCCAGCCGTTAAACAGCGCACCGATGGCCGCGCCGAGCATCATGCTGCTCACCACCCACTCCTGCAGGCGGTTACTCAGCGTAAAGTGATCGGTAATAAACGGCAGCGCCCCGGCGATCACGCCGATATCCAGGCCGAACAACAAACCGGCCACGGCTGCCGCAATGGAGACAAACTGGTTCATGCGGCGGGTATCGCGCAGCGCGGCGGGCATCAGGGTAGAGTCATTTATAGATGTCATATTTTTCCTGCCTCAACAGCAAAATTCGTTAAATGAAATTACGAGATAGCGGGAAAAAGTGTCAGGGCGGAATTCGTGAAGATATGGATTATTTCGCTATGGCATAGCGATATGTGATGGACATTACAATTTCAACTAATGCTGGATAATCACCTGATATTACTAACTCCTTAATTTTTAAATAATAAAAGTGTGATGGCAGTCATCTATGATTTTTAAGTATGGATTTTTCGTGTTTATCAATATGGACTTTGACAAATTTTAAGTAAAAAAACCTCCGCCGAAGAGCAGAGGTATTTGTCATAAGTTAGGTTATCGCGCCAGCCAGCCGCCATCAACCGCGACGGTATAACCATTGATATAGTCCGATGCCGGGGAAGCCAGGAACACTACCGGCCCCATCAGATCGCTCGGCAGCCCCCAGCGGCCCGCCGGAATACGCTCCAGGATCGCCGCACTGCGTTCTTCGTCCGCGCGAAGCTGCTGGGTGTTGTTGGTGGCCATGTAGCCCGGCGCAATCGCGTTGACGTTGATGTTGTGCTGCGCCCATTCGTTCGCCAGCAGGCGGGTCACGCCCATCACCGCGCTTTTCGACGCGGTGTAAGACGGCACGCGGATGCCGCCCTGGAAGGAGAGCATCGACGCGATGTTAATGATCTTGCCGCCCTTGCCCTGCGCGATGAAGTGCTTCGCCGCCGCCTGGGACATAAAGAATACGCTCTTGATGTTCAGGTTCATGACATCGTCCCAGTCGGTCTCGCTGAAGTTAATCGCGTCTTCACGGCGGATCAGCCCCGCGTTGTTGACCAGAATGTCGATATGGCCAAATTCCGCCACCGCGCGATCCAGCAGCTCCGGAATAGCGTCGATTTTACGCAGGTCGGCGGTCAGGCTGAGAAAACGGCGGCCCAGAGAGGTTACGCGTTCGATGGTTTCCGTGGGCTCAACGATGTTAATCCCGACGATATCACAGCCCGCTTCCGCCAGGCCTAACGCCATCCCCTGGCCCAGTCCGGTGTCACACCCGGAAACCACGGCCACTTTACCCTGCAGAGAAAATGCATCCAGAATCATGTTTGTTCCTTACTCTTTCAGCGCCTGTCATCAACAGGCAGATGTATGCTTAACTGCCCGCGACTAGCGCAGATCCTTAACCGCGACGTGGTCCATGTCATCGAAGACCTGGTTTTCTCCAACCATCCCCCAGATGAAGGTATAGGCTTTCGTCCCCACGCCGGAGTGAATAGACCAGCTGGGTGAAATCACCGCCTGCTCGTTATGCATGACGATATGGCGAGTTTCCTGAGGCTGTCCCATCATGTGGAACACGCAGGCGTCTTCATCCATGTTGAAGTAGAAGTAGACTTCCATGCGACGTTCGTGGGTATGGCACGGCATGGTGTTCCACAGGTTGCCCGGGGCCAGTTCGGTCAGACCCATGCTGAGCTGGCAGGTTTCCAGCACATCCGGCACGAAGTATTTATTGATGGTGCGGCGGTTGCTGGTGAGGTTGTCGCCCAGCGTCACGGGCGCAACGTCCGCGGGCGTTACTTTTTGGGTTGGATAAGCGGTGTGCGCCGGGGCGCAGTTGTAGTAAAACTTTGCGGGTTTACCGCCGTCGATGCTGGCAAAGACCACCTCTTTCGCCCCTTTGCCGACGTACAGCCCGTCGCGGTGGCCAATCTCGTAGCACTGGCCGTCCACGGTAATCGTGCCCGGCCCGCCAATATTAATCACCCCCAGTTCACGACGCTCCAGGAAGTAGCTTACGCCCAGCTGCTTGCCTACTTCACCGCCCACGGAGACGGTTTTAGCCACCGGCATAATGCCACCCACGATAATGCGGTCGATGTGGCTATAGACCATGGTGTATTTATCGGCTTCGAACACCTGCTCAATTAAAAACTCGCTGCGCAGTCCCTGAGTATCCAGCGTTTTGGCGTGCGCGCTGTGGATGCTTTGTCTGACGTCCACGGTAACCTCCAGATGTGGTCATGCCCGAAGGCAGAAATTAAACGAAACGACGTTTCGTTTTATGATGAGCACATACTAGCGGCATAAAATAGGGTTTTCAATTGTAATTAAAACAACGTTTCATTTTTTGTTTTTGTTTATAACAGAAATGACGCGCGGATCACGATTACTTCCCATGAAGAGAAGAACACGATAAAAAAAACCTCCCGAAGGAGGTTTTTTAAGGGAGGAGAAATTAGCGTTCGATGGCGAGCGCCACGCCCTGTCCGCCGCCTATACAGAGGGTAGCGATCCCTTTGCGCGCGTTTCGCTTTTTCATTTCGTGGACCAGCGAAACCAGGATTCGGCAGCCGGACGCGCCGATGGGATGACCCAGCGCAATTGCACCGCCGTTCACGTTGACCCGCAGCGGATCCCACTCCAGCATTTTGCCGACCGAGATCGCCTGCGCGGCAAAGGCTTCGTTCACTTCAATCAGATCGACATCCGAAAGCTGCCACCCTGCGCGCTCCAGGCAGCGACGGGTAGCGTAGACCGGCGCAATCCCCATCAACGCAGGATCCACGCCCACGCTGGCAAACGCCTTAATGCGGGCCAGCACGGGGAGATCGAGCTCAAGGGCTTTACTTTCGCTCATCATCATCACGGCGGCGGCACCGTCGTTAATGGACGAGGCATTGCCTGCGGTGACCGAGCCCTGCGTTTCAAACGCGGGATTCAGTCTCGCCAGGCCTTCCGCGCTGGCATCCGTGCGCGGCTGTTCATCGGTATCGACGACGATCGCCTCGCCGTTCTGACGCTGCGTGCTGACCGGGACAATCTCGTCGCGAAAGCGACCGGAATCAATCGCGGCACGCGCTTTTTGCTGCGAACTGAGCGCATAGGCGTCCTGCAATTCGCGGCTAATGCCGTACTCGCGCGCCAGGTTTTCTGCCGTCACGCCCATATGATAGTCGTTGAACGCATCCCACAGCCCGTCATGCACGAGGCTGTCGAGCAGCTGGCTGTTACCCAGCTGCGCGCCGGTTCGGCTATCGGTGAGAACGTGCGGCGCGCGGCTCATGTTCTCTTGTCCGCCAGCTATAACCACATCCGCTTCACCGCACTGAATGGCCTGGGTGGCGAGATGCAGCGCTTTTAACCCTGAACCACAGACGTCGTTGATGGTAATGGCGGAGACGGTATTGGGCAGCCCACCCTTCAGCGCCGCCTGACGCGCAGGGTTTTGCCCGGCACCGGCCGTGAGAACCTGCCCCAGGATCACCTCATCAACTTCATGGGCTGCGATCCCGCTACGTTCCACCAGCGCTTTAACGACCACGCTGCCCAGGTCAACCGCCGAGTGACGCGCAAGCGCTCCCTGAAAACAGCCGATAGCCGTACGCAACGCACCCACTATAACGACATCTTTCATCACGACCTCTGTGTTAAATGACATGACGATAGTAGAGGATTGTTACTGGCAATTATCTTAATTGTTTAAAAATAGTGAGTTTAATCACAAGGATTAGCGTGCATCCTGCAGATACTGCCGTAGCCAGCTTCCGGCCACGCCGGGAGGGGATCGTTTATTCCACAGCAGATCGATGCCGATCGCCCGTGGCCAGCCGGGAACATTGAGCTGTACCAGCGACTTCGCGGCGGCGAATTCATCCACCAGCGCGCACGGCAGCACGCACCAGCCGAACCCCTGGACGGCCATACTCAGCAGTAACAGGTAGTTCGGTGCTGACCAGACGGGCCCGCGCGCGATCTCAGCCTCGCGCTCAAGGTAGGTGCTGAGCCTCAGCTCCCGCCAGCCGTGCAGCTCGTCGCTCTGCACCTCGTATTGTCCGGCGAGCGGATGCGTGGTCGCGGCATATATCGCCATTCGGGTCTGCACCGGCAGCCGGGTAGCGCCAATATCCGTAGGATAACCGTCTCGCGCTTCCGTCAGCCCCACCTGCGCGCGCTCCTTTTGTAGCAGATCGATCACGTCCTCTTCCTCGCCAATCAGGCATTCGAATTCCGTGTGGGGAAAGCGAGCGTCAAACTGCTTCATCAGATCTTCAAGCACGTCGGGGTTGAGGGTATCGGAGAGGACAAACGTCAGACGCGCCTCCGTTTGTGCCGTTAACGACACCGCCAGTTCATCCAGCCGCGTGCTGGCGGCGAGGATGGCCTGCACATAGCCCAGCACCTGTTCTCCCTGGACCGTTAACACCGGCTGGCGCGCCGAGCGGTCAAACAGTTCGAAACCCAGATCGGCTTCAAGGTTGGCAATGGAGGTGCTGATCGTCGACTGGCTTTTACGCAGCCTGCGCGCGGCAGCAGAGAAAGAGCCTGCCGCAACGGTCTCAACAAACGCGGTAAGAGCTTCAGGTGAATAGCGCATAAACTATCTACTTTATCGATGGATACTATCTTTAATATATCAGCTTTAGCGATAAAAATAGGCTGCATCAACGCCCATACCGGTGAATAAATGAGGTCTACACTATGCAACATCAGGATGCACTCCAACGTAAGCTGCCGGAGCGGATCTTTCATGCTGTCTGTTTCGAAGGGATTGCCACGGCAATTCTCGCCCCCACGGCGGCATGGCTGATGCAGCGCTCGGTGGTGGAGATGGGTGGGTTAACCATTATCCTGGCTACCACCGCCATGCTCTGGAACATTATCTATAACTTCGGTTTCGACCGTTTCTGGCCTGTCCAGCGCGTAAAACGTACGGCAAAAGTGCGCGCGCTGCACGCCCTGGGGTTCGAATGCGGGTTTATTGTAATCGGCGTGTCGATTGTCGCCGCCGTGCTGGGCGTGACCCTGCTTGAGGCATTCACGTTAGAAATTGGTTTCTTCCTGTTCTTCCTGCCATACACCATGTTCTATAACTGGGCATACGATAACCTGCGTGAGAAATTCCTTAAGCGTCGCCAGCAACGACGCGCTCTGGCAGGCTAAACCCCCGCTGGCCGGACGCCTGTTCCGGCCAAACTCCGTCGAAGCAACTGCGCTCTTCAGGCATAACTATGGTAAATTGCACGCCATTCTGATGGTTTGTTAGTTGAAACGTTGCTCTAATGTCGAAAATTTGGTCAAAAGATGAGACTCTCTGGAGTTTCGCTCTCTATGGCACGGCCGTGGGCGCAGGAACGCTGTTCTTGCCCATTCAGCTGGGCTCCGCAGGCGCTATTGTCCTGTTTATCACCGCCCTCGTGGCCTATCCGTTAACCTACTGGCCGCACCGGGCGCTGGCGCAATTTATTCTCTCGTCAAACACAAAAGGTAATGAAGGGATCACCGGCGCCGTCTCCCACTACTATGGTAAGAAGATTGGCAATCTGATCACCACGCTCTATTTCATCGCCTTCTTTGTGGTGGTGCAGATTTATGCGGTGGCCATTACCAACTCGTTAACCGAGCAGCTGGCAAAACACCTGACGGTGGACACCACCGTTCGCGTGCTGGTCAGCCTGGGGGTGGTGCTGGTATTGAATCTGATTTTCCTGATGGGACGGCATATCACGATAAAAGTGATGGGTTTCCTTGTGTTTCCGCTGATTGCCTATTTCCTGTTTGTCTCGATCTATCTCACCGGAGGCTGGCAGCCCTCGTTGCTCACCAGCCAGATGGCCTTCGATCGCCAAACGCTACATCAGGTATGGATTTCAATTCCGGTGATGGTGTTTGCCTTTAGCCATACCCCGATTATCTCAACGTTTGCCGTTGACCGTCGCGAGAAGTTTGCCGACGGTGCCATGGATAAATGCAAGAAGATCATGAAGGTGGCGTACCTGATTATCTGCCTGAGCGTGCTGTTCTTTGTCTTCAGCTGCCTGCTCTCTATCCCACCGTCCTATATTATGGCCGCCAAAGAGCAGGGGGTGACGATTCTGTCTGCGCTGTCGATGATGCCGTCTTCCCCAGCCTGGCTCGGCATTTCCGGGATTATCGTGGCGATCGTAGCGATGTCGAAATCGTTCCTCGGCACCTATTTTGGGGTGATTGAAGGGGCGACGGAGATCGTGAAGTCGTCGCTAAATCAGGTGGGGATTAAAAAGAGCCGCGCCTTTAATCGCGCGATTTCCATTATGGGAGTGTCGTTAATCACCTTTGCGGTCTGCTGCATTAACCCGAACGCCATCTCGATGATTTACGCCATCAGCGGCCCGCTTATCGCCATGATCCTGTTTATCATGCCGACGCTGTCGACGTATCTGATCCCTTCCCTGAAACCGTACCGCTCCATTGGCAGCCTGCTGACGCTGGTCGTCGGCGTGCTGTGCGTGTCGGTGATGTTTGTTGGCTAGACGTACTCGTGCCCGGCGTGCTGCCGGGCGCGTTATTTACGCCCGAATATCGTCATATTCCCGCGTCTTATCAAACTCATGCTTCGCAAACGGGCACAGCGGAATAATTTTGCGGTTCTCTCCGCGCATCTTCTCCACCACTTTCGCCACCAGCTGTTTACCGACGCCCTGCCCTTTCAGGCTCTCATCCACATCGGTGTGCTCGATAATGCTCAGGTGCTCGCCGGTCGGCACGAAGACAATCTCCGCGACCTGGTTGCCGTTCTCATCATTCACGTAAAACTTGTTATGGCCTTCCAGAATATCCATGGTTCCTCGCTTATTTTTGGCGATACTTCAGCGCACCGCTCGGGCAGGTATCAATCACGCGTACAACCGTTTCAACGTCCACTTCATCAGGAATGATCCACGGCTTACGTTTCAGATTAAACAGCTTTGCGCTCCCACGCACGCAGTTACCTGAGTGTTTGCAGATCCCGGTATTAAAGTAAACGTCAATTTTCTCGCCGGTATAGGCCCGGTACCCCGCATCCAGTAGTTCTTTATCCATGACATTGCCTCTGTAATTATTATCGTGCTGAATGAAGCATAGCCTTACGGGATCCTGATGGCTATAACGCCGAAAACGAAAAGCCAGGTCACAACTCTTTTCTCGCCAGATTGCGTCCGCTATTGGCACATGTCAGGCTCCGCAAATCTCTCACTTTCATAGGGCTAGCACAGGTTGAATGAAACGCAGACTCTCTTTTCAGGTAAAGCTGTTTTTAGCGCTGGTGTGCTTCTCCTGCCTGCTGTTAGTTCTGCTGGGAACGATCCTGTTTCATTTTATTGACCGACAGCTACACCACGATTTGGGCCAGCGCGCCCGGGTTCAGGCCAGTGAAATCGCCCTGATACCGGGTCTGGCGGAAATGGTGGCAGCCAGAGATATCCCCGGTATCGCCCACTTGATACAGCCGCTGCGTGCCGAAAGCGATGCCAGCTATATTGTGATTGGCGATACCCGTGAACAGCACCTTTATCATTCGGAATCACCGGAGCGCATTAATTTACCGATGATCGGAGGGGATAATGCGGAGGTGTTAAAAGGCAAAACCATTATTTCCGTGCGTCAGGGTGGGATTGGGGTGTCGCTGCGCAGCAAAGCGCCAATCTTTAATGCGCAGCATCAGGTAATTGGCATCGTCTCGGTCGGCTATCTGACCTCGTATATCGCCAATATTAACGCCCGCATTCTCTGGCAGGCTGGACTGTACGGTATTGCCCTTCTGCTGTTGCTGTTTATTTTCTCCTGGCTGTTTACCCGCAATCTTAAAAAGCAGATGTTCCGCCTTGAGCCGAAAGATATCGCCCAGCTGGTTTTGCAGCAACGCGCGCTATTAGAAGCCATGTACGAGGGGGTATTTGCCATCAATGAAGAGAAGCGGCTGATTTTAATTAACCGGGCAGCCAGGGAGATGCTCGATATTCATCAAAGTGAGAAAGAACTTATCGGCAAACCGCTGGAAGACGTTCTGCAGACGTCGCCGGGCTTTTTATCCCAGCGCTACGCCTCGGTAAGCGCTGGTCGCCACGACCAAATCGCAGTGCTTAACCAGCGAGAGGTGATCGTTAACCGCGTGGCGATTGAGGTCGAACCCGGCGTTGAAAGCGGCTGGGTGTACAGCTTTCGCGACAAAAACGACATTAACACCCTCAGCAGCCAACTGAGCCAGATCAAGCGCTATGCGGACAACCTGCGCATTATGCGCCACGAGCAACTGAACTGGACTGCGACGCTGGTGGGGCTGCTGCAGATGAAACACTATGACGAGGCGATCCGTTACATCCAGATGCAGTCAGAAGGCGCGCAGCGCGTGCTGGACTTCGTTTCGGCCCATTTTTCCTCTCCGGCCCTGTGCGGGCTGCTGTTAGGAAAATACGTCAGCGCGCGCGAAAAAGGCGTTGAACTGCAGTTTGACCCGGCCTGTCAGCTCACCCGCATGCCCGGCACGCTCAACGAAACGGAGCTGATGTCCATTATTGGTAACCTGCTGGATAACGCGGTGGACGCGACCCTTAAGGCACCGGTCCCCGCGCCGGTGGAACTCTACATTTCTGACCGCAACCAGGAGTTGTTGATAGAGGTGGCAGACAAAGGCTGCGGTGTGGATGAGGCGGTGAAGCCACACATTTTCCGCCAGGGGGTCAGCAGCAAACCGGAAAGTGAAAACGACATTGTGGGTACCGAGCACGGTATTGGCCTGTTTCTGGTGGCAGGCTATATCAGGAAAGCGGGCGGCAGCATAGAGATCGCCGACAACACGCCGCAGGGCACCATTTTTTCTGTGTTTATTCCCAATGGACAACAGCATGACCCGACCACTTGACGTTGTGATCGTTGAAGATGAACCGCACCTGGCGGAACTGCATCGCGAGTATATCGAGCAGAATTTTCACTTGCGCGTGGTGGGCATCGCCGCGTCGATTGAGCAGGCATGCCGCCTGATTCGTCAGCATCAGCCGCGGCTTATCCTGCTGGACAACTATCTCCCGGACGGTAAAGGCGTGGAGCTCATCGATAACCCGCTGCTGAAAAGCTATGAATGCTCGGTGATCTTCATCACCGCCGCCAGCGATATGCAGACCTGCAGCCATGCCATGCGCAGCGGCGCGTTTGACTACCTGATCAAGCCCGTCTTTTTCCAGCGCCTGCACGCCTCGCTGGAGCGGTTTATGCGCTTCGTCCATACCGTGCAGCAGGTCAAGGTGGTCGACCAGCACGCGCTGGATCGTCTGTTTAATCTGCCTGCCGCGGAAGCCTCCATTACGCCGTCGACGAAGGGCATTGAACCCCAAACGCTGGAAAGGATTAAACGCCTGTTCGCCGAACATCCCGACAGCGCGATGTCGGTTGAAGAGGTAGTGGATAACGTGGGGATCAGCAAAACCACGGGGCGTCGCTACCTGGAATACTGCGTGGAGAGCGGGTTAATCATCGTCGAAATGCTGTATGGCAATATTGGTCATCCACGGCGGCTATACCGCAAAGCCGACGATAAACCGTAATCCGAAACCGTTCGCAGGCAAACGTTCGCGGATTTTATGGTGTTAATTGCTGAAACGATGGTGACAGTCACACTTCGGAATCATTGCCCGCGCCTCCCTATTGTCGGAGGCGCGCTTTACGCTATGTTGACAATTAGTTCCTCAAATGTAACTAAAAGGTTAACTACAATGTCGAACACGTTCCGAATTTCTCTGCTTACCGCTACCGTCCTGTCCTCTGCTTCTGCACTCTCTGCCCTGCCGCAGGGCTATCCTGCTGAGTATCAAAAAGTTGTCGATGCCGCCACCAAAGAGGGCAAGGTGGTGATTTACTCCACCACCGACACCAAAGCCGCCGGGCCGCTGATTGCGGGTTTCGAAAAAACCTACCCGGGCATCAAAGTTGAATACAACGACATGAACAGCACCGAGCTGTACAACCGTTTCATCAGCGAACAGGCCTCCGGTGGCGGTAGCGGCGACGTGGTCTGGAGCTCCTCAATGGACACCGGGCTGAAACTCGCCACCGACTACGCCATGGAGTACAAATCGCCGGAGCAAAGTCAGCTGCCGAAATGGGCATTCTGGAAAGATAAGGCATACGGCACCACCTATGAGCCAGTGGTCTTCATCTACAACAAGCGCCTGATCCCGGCTGGCGACGTGCCGGATTCTCACGCCGCGCTGGCGAAGCTGATTGCCAGCCAGACGGACAAATTCAAGAGCAAAGTCACAACCTACGACATCGAAAAATCGGGTCTTGGCTTTATGCTTTCCGTGCAGGATCACAAGGCCGATCCAAACTACTTTAAAACCCTGGCCGACGTCGCCAAAGGCGGCTTAGCGGTGCAGTCATCAACGGGCACCATGATGGAGAGGGTTTCCTCCGGTGAAAACCTGATCGGCTTTAACATCCTCGGATCCTATGCTGAAGCCCGTGCGAAGAACGATCCTTCTCTCGGCATTGCGTACCCGAAAGATTACACGCTGGTGCTCTCGCGCGTGTCGTTCATCAGCCAGCAGGCGCAAAACAGCAATGCGGCAAAGCTGTGGCTGGACTATGTGCTGTCTGAAAAAGGGCAAAGCATTCTGGCCAGTCAGGCGGATATTCCGTCCATCCGTAACGATATCGAAGGCAAAAATGATATTGACGGACTGACCAAAATCCTCGGTGCTGCGCTGAAGCCGATCCCGGTTGATGAAACGCTGCTGGAGTACCTGCAGCCGAAAAAACGCCTGGAGTACATCAAAGAGTGGCGTGCAGCCGCCGCCAAATAAGCGTTCGGGCGCGGCGCACGCCGTCGCGCTCCCTGTCGACTGAGTTCGTTTTATTGGGCTGCAACACCAGGGATACCCCATGAATACATTACGCAGAAAGTGGCAAAGCCTGCCGCGCGGCATCGTCGTGCTGATAACCGCTCTGGTTATCTACACGCCGCTGTCATTTATCGTGATACAGAGCTTCCTGTCCGCTCCGTTCTTTTCTCCGGCAAAAGAGTGGAGCCTTGAATCATTTGGCTTTATCTTCACCGACCCTGATTTCTATAAGGCTCTGAGAAGCGGCTTTATTCTCGCCTTCGGGCTGGTCATCATCGCCATTCCGCTGGGTGGCGTACTGGCGTTTCTGATGGTTCGCACCGACCTGCCCGGCCGCCGCCTGATTGAACCGCTGATCCTGGTCCCCATTTTCGTATCGCCGATGGTGCTCGGCTTTGGCTATGTGGTGGCCGCCGGTCCGGTGGGCTTTCTGTCCCTGTGGGCGCAGGCGCTGATCGGCTTTGTGCCGTGGAACATCTACGATATGTCGAGCATCGTGGTCATTGCTGGCCTGACGCACGTGCCGCATGCCTATCTCTATATTTCATCCGCGCTGCGCAGCGTCGGCTCTGATGTGGAAGAAGCCGCGCGCATTGCGGGTGCCTCTCCGCTGCAGGTGATGACCTCGGTCAGCCTGCCGATGGTGCGCCCGTCGATCCTGTACGCCATCGTGCTGCTGTTCTTCCTCGGGCTGGAAGTATTTGGCCTGATGCTGGTGCTCGGCGATCCGGAAGGCAATATGGTGCTGGCAACCTACCTGTACCAGCTGACGAACAAGCTCGGCACGCCTTCCTATCACCTGATGGCGGCGGTTGCCGTGGTGCTGATTTGCATCACCATCCCGCTGGTGATGCTCCAGCGCCGTCTGATGCGCACCGCCAACCGCTTCGTCACGATGAAAGGGAAAGCCTCACAGGCTCGCGCGTTACCGCTGGGCAAATGGCGCTGGGTTGCCGGGGCGGTGGTTGCCTTCTGGCTCACCGTCACCATCGGCGTGCCGCTGCTCGGCGTGGTGCTGCGCGCGTTTATCTCCAACTGGGGTGTGGGCGTTTCGCTGTGGGATGAGCTTTCGCTGAGCACTTTCCGCACCATCTGGGCACAGCCCAACCTGCTGCGCGCCATCGTCAACTCCATGGCAATTGGGGTGATTGGCGGCGCGCTGGCCGTGGCGTGCTACCTGTTCGTCGGGATTGCGATGCACCGCAAACCGGATAACACCACGCGCTT
The DNA here is from genome assembly GCF_014895705.1 of Enterobacter cloacae complex sp. P27C. Classification (NCBI taxonomy): domain Bacteria; kingdom Pseudomonadati; phylum Pseudomonadota; class Gammaproteobacteria; order Enterobacterales; family Enterobacteriaceae; genus Enterobacter; species Enterobacter cloacae complex sp. P27C. The sequence goes on along the minus strand of NZ_JADBQB010000006.1, from coordinate 148,558 downwards.
CCTGGACTACAGCGTGCTGGTGCCGCGCGCCGTGCCTGGCCTGCTTGCCGGTCTGGCGTTCCTGTGGGTGTTCCTGTTCCTGCCGATGTGGCTGGACAACTCGCTGAAATCCGGCTGGCTTTCCGGGTTCGCCTGGACCGACTGGATGCGCGAGAACGTCATCGTCTGGCTGCGTTCGCTGCGCAGCACCATTTTCAGCGTCTGGCTGGCCTATACCGTGGTGTGGATGGCTTACGGGCTGAGGCTTATCTCTTCCACGCTGCTGCAGGTGGGGCCAGAGCTTGAAGAAGCCGCGCGCAGCACCGGGGCGACGCGCGGGCAGATCACCCGCCATGTGACCATTCCCCTCTCCCGCTACGGTCTTATTGGTTCGTGGCTGCTGATGTTTCTGATCTTTGAGCGCGAATACTCAACGGGTGTGTATCTGCTTTCCCCCGGCACGGAGACCATCGGTTCAATGCTGGTTTCCCTCTGGGCCGCGGGTGCCATTGATATCGTGGCGGCGCTCTCTTTCATTAACATCCTGCTGGTCGTGGTAGGTCTGGGCATTGCCCTTCGTTTCGGAGTGAAAATACATGATTGAATTAGCGGTTGACGATCTGCACTTAACCTACGGCGACAATCCTGTTTTAAAAGGTGTCTCCATGAACCTGAAGCGCGGCGAAGTGGTCTCCTTGTTAGGCCCCTCCGGCAGTGGTAAAACCACCCTGCTGCGTGCCGTCGCGGGTCTGGAAAAACCGACGCAGGGGTCGATTGTCATTGGCAACAATAAAGTTTACGACGGCACGCCGCGCAGTGAGATCCCGGCAGAAGAGCGTAACCTGGGGCTGGTGTTCCAGTCCTATGCCCTGTGGCCGCACAAAACCGTGTTTGAGAACGTGGCCTATCCGCTCAAGCTGCGTAAAGTTCCGGCCAAAGAGATCCAGCAGCGCGTACAGGACGTACTGGACCAGCTGGGTCTGGGCCATCTTGGCAAACGTCACCCGCACCAGCTCTCCGGCGGGCAACAGCAGCGCGTGGCGATTGGCCGGGCGCTGGTGTACAACCCACCGGTGATTTTGCTGGACGAGCCGCTTTCCAACCTCGACGCCAAGCTGCGCGAAGAGGCCCGCGTGTTCCTGCGCGAGCTGATTATCAAACTCGGGTTATCCGCGCTGATGGTGACGCACGACCAGAACGAAGCGATGTCCATATCCGACCGCATCCTGCTGCTTAACAACGGCAAAATTGAGCAACAGGGCACGCCGCAGGAGATGTACGGCTCGCCGAAAACGCTGTTTACCGCAGAGTTTATGGGCAGCAACAACCGCCTGCACGGCAAGGTCACCGAAGTGCGCGACGGCAGAGCGCGTATCGAAGGGAAAGGCTGGGTGCTGTGGGGCCAGGCGGGCGAAGGGGTACAGAGCGGTAATGACGCTACGGCGGTGATCCGGGTCGAGCGCGTGGCGGTGGTTGAGGGGCCAGGGGAAAATCAGCTTGAGCTGCCGCTGCTCACCAGCATGTATCTTGGCGACCGCTGGGAGTACCTGTTCCGCACGCCGGGAGATGATTTTGTCATTCGCGCGTACGGGCATGAGGTTCGGGATCCGCAGCACTGCCATCTTTCGCTGCCGGAGAAGCATGTTTGGGTGTTCCCAAAAGGGTGAGTGTGAAAAGAAAAGGCTGCGGGATGCGGCCTTTTTTGCTTTGACAGAGTGAGAGCATGCAACCTACGCCCTCAAATATTTAATTAATTATACCTTTCCGATGTCAACAACTTCTGCGCTTGCCCGGCTTACTGAGATTGCGGAATGCCCTGGGCTGCCGCAGATGGCGGCAGTGGCACGGCCGATCTCGCGCAGGAGTTCCGTGAAGGCCATTACGTAATGGCGCCGCAGGCTACCCCTGCGGTTGGACTCCAGGGAAGCGGCCCCTAGCATGTCGGCGAGAATGCTAAGGAACGAGGCCATGGTCTGCCAACTACGGGCGGAGTTGAGGGAAAGCAGGTAGGCCCGGGCAGGATTAACCGGGCCTTTACCTCCGGGCAGCATCGGCATGAAATTCTCATTGGGCAGAATGACAACTGGCGACAGGTTAAGCTCCGGAGCATCAGATATCAGGGGCATTCAGGGCCCCGTCCGGGGCGGAAGTCCTCCGGCGCGCTGCGTGAAATACCGAGGTAAGTGATACCGAAAAGCGTACCGCAGAGTGTCTACTTTTCAAAGGTACATTTTAATAAGTAGAAATTTTCAGAAATTGTTAATACATCTCACATAAAGAGATAGACCATTCGCTTACTATATGATTAGTATTAAGAATATTTAACACATACTAAACTACTGAGTAAATGAATATGGAAGATACTAATCAGCAGGTTTACCTAAAAGCCATGCAAAAAATGAAGGAAGATGATTTCACAAAATACCTTATAAAACCACTATTTGAATCTATGGGTTTTTTTCGTGTTGACTTCTACGGAGGGCCTTACGAATCAGGAAAAGACTTGATAGCCTTTGTTGAAGTGCCGGTTAATAAAACCATGAGTTACGCCATCCAATCAAAAAAAATTGGTGAAGTAACTAACACATCGGAAAAAGCAATTCTCGGAGAGCTTGTTTTTCAGCTTAGACAATGTTTCACTAATCCTATTAAATTACATAATGGAGAAGAGGTAATCCCTGATCAAGTATATTTAGCAAGCCCATATCAAATAAGCCTTCGTTTGATTAATGAAATACATGGAATGCTCAAAATAGATGGAAAGAAAATTGAAATATTGGATGGGCCGTCAGTAATCAAATTATTAAAAACACATAAGCCAACTCTATTAGATAAATTGCTTTCCGTAGATGACATATTCAGTACACAAGATACTACTCAACTGTGCAATGTAGAGCTCATGTCAGCTTTAAATCAACAAAACTCAATACATGAACTTGATTGTTATAGCGATCTAGCTTTTTTCATGGGCACAATTGATAGCAACGTACTGCTAAATAGTAGATTTACTATTAAGCCGGATAAATTTCAGGTTACTCAAGGGGAATGGGAGTGGTTTGAGAGAAAAGTATATAACCCATTAAAATCTTTGACTGCTTTAGAACCTCTAATTCAAGATGCTAATTCTGTCCTAAGAAAATACAACAATGAGTTAAATATTTATACATCAAAAGAAAACAGAAAAATTAAAAATGGTATAGATCAAGCTAATCAATTACTGGCTGGAAATATTTCATTCATTAGAGAAGTTATTTCAGAATTAGAAACGAGCATCAATAATATAACTACGTATAAGTTAGAAAACGCAAATCTTGGTATCATGATTAATAGCGTCACCATCTTGAAGAAATGCTTAGAAACAAGCTTTCATAAAGATACTATTGATAGTTTTGATAGTTTTATAAACAAAACTAAACTACAGAATCTTGCAAAGGAGAATGCAAAAAGTCTATTACCGAAAATAGTAGAATGTTATAAGAAAGCTAAAACCTCAAACTTACAAAGTATCGAACTAGGTAAGTTGAAAAGTGAGTATAAAGAAGAACCGAAGATAGAGTACGCATTCAATAGTGAGCTAATAAATTTATGGTTAAGTGAGAGATGCAACAAATATAAACTTGACATACAGGCTATAAATTCTGGAGATAACAGTATAGATATATTTAGGTTTCTTAATGACACGCAGACCACACTAAATGCTTTAGATATACTAATAAACAAGCTTGAGGATAGTGAAAAGGTATTGTCTAAAGAAATTCTTATGGATAGCATGGGTGTGATAGACGGCCTATCGACATCACCCTTCAGACTTTTTGATTGTCAGCATGATATAGCAGTGTATGGTAGCGCGGGAGCTGGAAAAACAACAACGCTTCAAATGTATGCAAGAAAACTAGAACAGGAAGGAAATAGAGGTGTTATATACTTACCATTAAACCGATTCTTAAATAAAGTAGAGATGAATATTGAATCAAAATCAAAAAACTATGACATTTTAATGAGCATGATTTTGATCTCTAAATCACTTGAGCCCATTCGGGAGAACATTGAAAAACTTGAGCTTCACTTACAAAGCAAAAAAAGAAACAAAGTAATTTTTGATGGATTGGATGAGGCTTATGTAAAATTCCCAGGAATAATAGAGGCAATAAACTCCTTCAAAAATAAGTTTAATAACATTCAGTTGCTAATTTCAAGCAGGGATTGTGTTAGTTATCTATCTGAAATTAATTTTTTAGGGATTACACTCATGCCCTTCAGTGAAACTCAGTTGTACTGTTTCATTCAAGCATGGTTTAAAGATAAAACCCCAGCTTTAAGCGACATTATAATTAAAAACATAAAGGCAAAAAAAATATCTGACATAGTGAGAACTCCATTACTAGCAACACTTCTGTGTGATTTAGCTGAAAAAGGAATAGATATCCCTTCTAGTGAAAGTGAAATTTTCACTAAAAGATTAGAGTTGTTATGTGGTTCTTATGATACCTACAAAGATATTAAACGAACAAAGTTATCACAAAGCATTTTAATCAAAGCATCACATAAAATTGCTTTCGCTATGCATTCAAAAACTTTAAGAGCAGCAACTAAGCAAGAGCTTGCTTCATTTTTAGTTAATGACCCTAGTTTTAATTATGAGGAATCAACGTGTTTATTAGCAGTTAACGAGCTAATAGATCCTTGCAACATACTTTTTTTCGACCCAATATCAGAAACATTTTCTTTTGGTCATCTAAGGTACCAAGAACACTTAGCGTCATTAGAACTAATGCAGAATCGGTCAATAGAAATTATTCATTACTTAAAAAATGATTGGTGGCGAGGCTCCCTGTGTCTTTATGCTCAATGCTGTGAATTCTCTATTTTGTTGGAAGAGTTTACGTTGAAATACAATAATATAAAGCCAGCCTTGATTACATTACGTGAAATGGTAAAATTTAGACCTGAGAAAGAACGTCGCCATTTGAATGAGCTTATAAATAATTATGAGCGTTCAGATGATGATTACTTCATCGCATCTACTGAGTGGGATGATAGCTGGAGAGCCGATAGCTACTAATTTCGCTATTTTATTTCAGTTAATCATAGTACAACAGAACTATGACCAGCCATCTCGACACTGGCCTGCGTATTATTTTTCCTGAGCGAGTCTCATCCTATGAATGTAGTGATCACTGTGATGAGACTGTAGCGCGGAGAGGACGGGGACATCTCAATTAAGCTACTGCGCAATAAGTTCGCATAACAAAGAATATGTTAAATAGCTGTACAATTAGTGAATAGATGCACTTCAAAACATCAAGTTATCTCCCTTGCGTCAGCCCAAAGCAGCATTGTGTAACTGCACTGCTTGTTGCAGTGAGGCATGTCGCTGAAGGCATCAAGTAGCGATATTTGGCGAAGAAAAGCGCTTTTCACCGAGGGCCTGGGCTGACGGTCTAGCAGATCACCAACAGAGCTGGGGATATTTTGAACAGGAGAATGTAAACTGGAAGGATAAAGCAACGGGCCCCCCACGGGGGCGGGTTGTGAAAATATTTTCTGTTGTCTTCGACCTTATTGCACGTAAAATGACCAGACACATTTTGGGAAGGAGTCTTTAATGGATATTGCGCTGCTCAACAGGGGCTGGAACAGAACATGGTCAGATACCATGGTGAATCTTGAAGCCCGGAAACTCGTCGATACAGCAAACCGCCTGTCAGCATTCTATTTGCAAGATGGTCTTACACGCATCAAGTTTGTCGAAGAGATAAAACAGGTTGTAGATAAAGAATTTGAAACAGCACGACGAGCTAAAACCGATGAAGAATGCATTGCATGCATCAAAAATCTACGTGCCGAAACAGATAATCTACAAGAACAAGAACACCTGTTAAGAACCAGAGCCGCACAGCTTTACGCGAAAGTCGAATTTGTTAAGGAAAATAATAAAATCGTCGGTTATGTTATATCCGCTGTAAATGTGGTGCTATCAGGCGTGGTTCTCTTTGGTGGCTTTATGATGTTATCCACTATGGGGCCGATTGGTATGCTGGCTGGGGCAGTCCTGATTGCCGATGGAATGAACGGATTAACCAAAGAAGTGCTCAACTTTAATCAGCCAGCAGGACATAAACCCTCACAAGGTATCATTGCTGACTCCGCGATGCATACGGCCCAGTTTATGGGATTTAATCCTAACACGGGCCTGGCTCTCTATAATGGTGTTACTCTTGGTGCCAGTGTGTACAGCATTGTGGGATTCGCTCGAAAAACTGGAGCCTGGAGATTATTCCGCTGGCTTCCACACGATTACTATCGCAAAGTCAGCACAATGAGCACTCCTAAACTAACAATGAAGATTGTCGGTTATGGTGTTAAAGCAAAAGTGATTTTCGATCTACTAACAACAGAAAATGGAACCAGTTAATCCTTGATAGTTTTACGGTAACGCCAGGATTTATAGGAAATTACCGGCGGCTGTGCGAAGGACATAATGGCAACCCCAAAGATCATCGCCAGCCCCCATGCAAATGCTCTATCAGGTGAGCTGAAGACGATAAGTAGCAGTAGGATTAAGGCACACACAGCCACCACTCCCGCCAAGGTAACAAATCGCCTGGCAAGGTCATTTATAGCCTCTCCAAGCGTTCCTCCATATTTTTCAATATTGCTTTTTATCTTCTGCAATTCGGGCTGCGTAAACCCTGAACGTAACAAAGCTTCATCAGTCACTTTCATATCGTCTCGTCCCTTATCTTCCAGAAGTGCTTTCCCAATCGCTGATTGTGCTAGCAATCATACTGATGAACTTTACAGCAATCCACATGATGTTTGTGCAATGTACCAGATTTCAGACAATAGCAGCCAAAAGGCCGCACATCGGGCTTAAATGCGTATGATCAATCTGTTCGGGAGTTATGCCGGGTATGCGGCTTTTTGTTCGTTGTTGTGCTCTCGCGGTAAGAACCAGGAACCACCGCAAGCGTAATGATATGCTCCCTTGTATCACGCGACCGGTGCGGGCGTAGAACAATGGGTATTTTAAGTTGTACCTGCTAACGCGGGGAAACGTAACTAACTGATAAATCATAACTTGTTGATTTATCAAGAGATTGGAGCGGGCGAAGGGAATCGAACCCTCGTATAGAGCTTGGGAAGCTCTCGTTCTACCATTGAACTACGCCCGCTTTGAGGTGCGTAAGGCATTATAGACCTTACGCACCTTCATACAAGCCTCTTCACAACTAACCGGCGATTAAATAATCACTTAGCACTTAGGTTTGCTGCCGGGCGCAAGAAGATAGCGCTGCGGATCGATGGCCGTCGCCTTATAGCGGATCTGGAAGTGCAGCTTCACCGAATCGGTACCGGTACTGCCCATAGTGGCTATCTTCTGCCCCGCCTTCACGTTCTGCCCGTTGTTGACCAGCATCGTGTCGTTATGCGCGTAGGCGGTGATGTAATCTTCGCCATGCTTAATCATGATCAGGTTACCGTAGCCGCGCAGCTGGTTACCGACGTAAACCACCTTCCCTGCCCCGGAGGCATAAACCGGCGTACCGCGCGCAGCAGCGATATCAATACCCTTATTGCCACCTTCAGAGAGTGAGTAAGGGGCGACCACTTTACCGCTGGCAGGCCAAATCCAGCAGCGCTGTCCGACCGGCGGCCATGACGATTGCGGTACCTGATAGGATGGCGTCACTTTGGCGGTTTTGCCTTTCGATGAGGATTTTTTGCCCGAGGACGAACTGCCGTTCACCTTGAGCTTTTGCCCGACTTCGATGGTGTACGGCGGAGAGATGTTATTCAGGCGCGCCAGATCCTTCACGCTGGTCCCCGTTGCGCGCGAAATCCGGTACAGCGTATCCCCGCGCTTAACGGTATAGACCGAACCGGAATAGCTACCCATATCCGACGATTTGCTTCCTGAACAGCCAGCCAGGAATAGCGTCAGCGTCAGGCAAAAGATGGCGATGATGGGATTTCTCGTCAGGCTTCCTGCAAACAAAACAGATCCTCGGTCAGCGTGAATGGCGCACTATGATACCAGCCCGGAGAGATATGGGTCAGCCCTTTTCCGCTCCTGGAAACAAACCGTTCGTATAAGATTGCCGTATAATGCTCCCTGTTGATGGTGCAGAACCATCCGCATCGTTGGCACTGGAGCATGAATGAGTATTCAAGAACACGTTATTTTGGTTAATGACCAGGGAATGGTGATTGGCACTCAGGAAAAATACGCCGCGCATACTGCCCAAACCCCGCTGCATCTGGCGTTCTCATCCTGGCTGTTTAACGCCGAAGGCGAGTGTCTGGTAACCCGACGCGCACTAAGTAAAAAAGCATGGCCGGGCGTCTGGACGAATTCTGTCTGCGGTCACCCTCAATCTGGTGAACGGACGGAAGAGGCAATTATCCGTCGCTGCCGCGATGAGATTGGCGCAGAAATTACCGCGATTACGCCTGTCGCCTCAGAATTCCGCTACCGCGAAACGGATCCTTCCGGGATCGTGGAAAACGAGATTTGCCCGGTCTTCGCTGCCCGCGTCACCAGCGAACTGCGAATTAACCATGATGAAGTGATGGCATTTGAATGGGTGACGCTGGAGTCGTTATTCCGCGCGCTGGACGCCGCCCCATGGAGCTTTAGCCCGTGGATGGTGCAGGAAGCAACGGTCGCGCGAGACGCGCTGAGAGCGTTCGCGGCGCAATAAAAAAGCCCCTTTCGGGGCTTTTTTAGCAACGTAACGCCTTATTTCACCGGGCGCATTGCCGGGAACAGGATCACGTCACGAATGGTGTGGCTGTTGGTGAACAGCATCACCATACGGTCGATACCAATACCCAGACCTGCAGTTGGCGGCAGGCCGTGCTCCAGCGCGGTCACATAGTCTTCGTCGAAGAACATCGCTTCGTCATCGCCTGCTGCTTTCGCGTCAACCTGATCCTGGAAACGCTGCGCCTGGTCTTCCGCATCGTTCAGCTCGCTAAAGCCGTTGCCGATTTCACGGCCGCCGATGAAGAATTCGAAACGGTCGGTGATTTCCGGGTTCTCGTCATTACGACGCGCCAGCGGAGAGACTTCCGCCGGGTATTCGGTAATGAAGGTCGGCTGAATCAGGTGTGCTTCCGCCACTTCTTCGAAGATCTCGGTCACGATACGGCCCAGACCCCAGCTCTTCTCAACCTTGATGCCGATGCTTTCAGCGATGGCCTTCGCAGAATCGAAGTTATCCAGATCCGCCATGTTGGTTTCCGGACGGTATTTCTTGATCGCTTCGCGCATGGTCAGTTTTTCGAACGGCTTGCCGAAGTCGAAGACTTCTTCACCGTAAGGAACCTGCGTGGTGCCCAGAATGTCCTGCGCCAGGGTACGGAACAGGGATTCGGTCAGCTCGATCAGATCTTTGTAGTCTGCGTACGCCATATAGAGTTCCATCATGGTGAACTCTGGGTTATGGCGAACGGAGATACCTTCGTTACGGAAGTTACGGTTGATTTCAAACACGCGGTCGAAACCACCGACCACCAGACGCTTCAGGTACAGTTCCGGCGCGATACGCAGGTACATGTCCAGGTCCAGGGCGTTGTGATGGGTGATGAACGGACGCGCAGACGCGCCGCCAGGGATCACCTGCATCATCGGGGTTTCCACTTCCATAAAGTCGCGGTTGACCATGAACTGGCGAATACCGGCCATGATCTGGGAGCGAATTTTGAAGGTCTTGCGGGATTCATCGTTAGAGATGAGATCCAGGTAACGCTGACGATAGCGCGCTTCCTGATCCTGCAGGCCGTGGAACTTGTCCGGCAGCGGGCGCAGGGCTTTGGTCAGCAGACGCAGTTCGGTGCAGTGGATAGACAGTTCACCGGTTTTGGTTTTAAACAGTTTACCTTTCGCGCCCAGGATATCGCCCAGGTCCCACTTCTTAAACTGCTCGTTGTAGATGCCTTCCGGCAGGTCGTCGCGGGAAACGTACAGCTGAATACGACCACCCACGTCCTGCAAGGTCACGAAGGAGGCTTTACCCATGATGCGACGTGTCATCATACGGCCTGCAACGGCCACTTCAATGTTCAGCGCTTCCAGCTCTTCGTTCTCTTTACCGTCGAAGTCAGCGTGCAGTTGGTCTGAGGTGTGGTCACGACGAAAATCGTTCGGGAACGGCACGCCCTGCTCGCGCAGCGCTGCCAGCTTCTCGCGGCGGGTTTTCAGTTCGTTGTTAAGATCGACTACCGCGTCAGCGCCCTGTGCTTGTTGTTCAGACATGTTGGTTCCTCATAACCCTGCTTTCAAACTTGCTTCGATAAATTGGTCCAGGCTGCCGTCCAGCACCGCCTGCGTGTTGCGGGTTTCAACCCCGGTACGCAGGTCTTTGATGCGGGAGTCATCAAGGACGTAAGAACGGATCTGGCTGCCCCAACCGATGTCGGACTTGTTGTCTTCCATCGCCTGTTTCTCAGCATTTTTCTTCTGCATCTCCAGCTCATAAAGCTTCGCTTTCATCTGCTTCATGGCCTGGTCTTTGTTCTTATGCTGGGAACGGTCGTTCTGGCACTGTGTTACCAGCCCGGTTGGAATGTGGGTAATACGCACCGCAGATTCCGTACGGTTAACGTGCTGACCACCCGCGCCGGACGCGCGGTAAACGTCAATACGCAGGTCCGCCGGGTTAATTTCGATATCGATATCTTCGTCAACTTCCGGGTAAACAAACGCGGAGCTGAAGGAAGTATGACGACGGCCACCGGAGTCAAACGGGCTTTTACGCACCAGGCGGTGAACGCCGGTTTCGGTACGCAGCCAGCCGTAGGCGTAGTCGCCAATGATCTTGATAGTGACGGATTTAATACCGGCCACTTCACCTTCAGACTCTTCGATAATTTCGGTTTTGAAGCCGCGCGCTTCCGCCCAACGCAGATACATACGCATCAGCATGCTGGCCCAGTCCTGCGCTTCGGTACCGCCAGAACCTGCCTGAATATCGAGATAGCAGTCAGCGCTGTCGTATTCGCCGGAGAACATGCGACGGAATTCCAGCTGTGCCAGCTTCTCTTCCAGCCCGTCGAGTTCTGCCACGGCTTCGTTAAAGGTTTCTTCGTCGTCGGCTTCGACGGCCAGCTCCAGCAAACCGGAAACGTCTTCCAGCCCCTGGGCCATTTGATCCAACGTATCTACGATAGCTTCGAGAGAGGAACGCTCTTTACCCAGCGCCTGTGCGCGTTCAGGTTCGTTCCAGACGTCCGGCTGTTCCAGCTCGGCGTTTACTTCTTCAAGACGCTCTTTCTTGGCATCGTAGTCAAAGATACCCCCTAAGAACGTCAGAGCGCTCCGTGAGGTCCTGAATACGGTTTTTTACCGGATTAATTTCAAACATGGTCTGTTTTCTTTTATGGACTTGTCAAAATGCGGTGATAAGAGCGGGATTGTACCGAATCCACGCCCTTTTTTATAGAGATTACTGCCGCTAAATTGGCCAGATATTGTCGATGATGATCTGAAGGGTGCGGTTACCGCGAAACTCGTTGATATCCAGTTTGTACGCCAGCTCGACCTCGCGCACGCCGTTGTCCGGCCAGATGGAGGTGTCAACGTTGAAGGCGATGCCGTCCAGCAGCGGTCCGCCGCCCACCGGCTCAACCATCACTTTCAGGTGACGTTCGCCAACGATACGCTGCTGCAGCAGGCGGAATCGCCCGTCGAACAGCGGTTCCGGGAACATCTGTCCCCATGGACCGGCATCGCGCAGCATCTGCGCGACCTCCATCGTCATTTCGGAGACGGACAGCTCACCGTCAGAGACCACTTCGCCCTGCAGCAGCGCCGGGTCAATCCACTCGGTGACCAGCTCGCCAAACAGGCGCTGGAACTCGTCGAACTTTGCCTCTTCCAGCGACAAGCCTGCCGCCATCGCGTGGCCGCCGAACTTGATCATCAGACCGGGATAAAGCGTATCCAGACGCTCCAGCGCATCGCGCATGTGCAGCCCCTGAATCGAACGGCCAGAGCCTTTCAGCGTGCCGTCACCCGCAGGCGCAAACGCGATCACCGGGCGGTGGAAGCGCTCTTTAATGCGCGACGCCAGAATGCCGACCACGCCCTGATGCCACTCGGGGTGGTACATTGCCAGCCCGCCCGGCAGCGTATCGCCACTGCGCTCAAGTTTTTCGCACAGGGTCAGCGCTTCGGCCTGCATCCCCTGCTCAATCTCTTTACGGGTCTGGTTCAGGGCGTCCAGCTCGTTGGCCAGCACGCGCGCTTCGCCGATGTTGTCGCACAGCAGCAGCGCCACGCCGACGGACATATCGTCCAGCCTTCCGGCAGCGTTTAGACGCGGCCCGAGGGCAAAGCCCAGGTCGCTTGCCGCCAGCTTAAGCGGATCGCGGTTGGCAATCTCCAGCAGCGCCTTAATTCCGGGACGGCACTTGCCCGCGCGAATACGGCTTAAGCCCTGCCAGGTCAAAATGCGGTTATTGGCATCAAGAGGTACCACGTCCGCCACGGTGCCCAGCGCCACCAGGTCGAGGTATTCGGCCAGGTTTGGAACGGCAATGCCGCGGGATTCGAACCAGCCCTTATCGCGTAAGAGAGTACGCAACGCCAGCATCAGATAAAACGCCACGCCCACGCCGGCGAGGGATTTCGACGGGAAATCGCAGTCGCGCAGGTTGGGGTTAATAATCGCTTCTGCTGCGGGGAGCGTATCGCCGGGCAGGTGATGATCGGTGACCAGCACCGGGATCCCCAAAGCGTGAGCATGATCGACGCCCGCATGGGAGGAGATCCCGTTGTCGACGGTCATGATCATCTGCGCACCGCGGGCATGGGCCTGATCGACCACCTCCGGGCTGAGGCCATAGCCGTCTTCAAAGCGGTTCGGCACCAGATAGGTGACATTATCGCAGCCCAGCGCGCGCAGGCTGAGTACGCTCAGGGCGGTGCTGGTTGCGCCGTCGGCGTCGAAATCCCCTACCACCACAATGCGCGTTCCCTCACGAAGCGCGTTGTAGAGCATTTCAGTGGCTTTTTCGATACCGTTCAGCTGCTGCCAGGGCAGCATCCCTTTCACGCTGCGCTCAAGATCCTCTGCGCGACGCACGCCGCGGCTGGCGTAGAGGCGCCTTAGCAGCGGCGGGAGATCGTCCGGTAAATCAACGTGTTCAACCGCCTCGCGGCGGCGCAATTTGATGGGGGCTTTCACGCGAATTATTTACCACCAAACTGTTTCTGGTGCGCGTCGAGGAACTCTTTCATCTCTTTTGGTCCCTGATAACCCGGAACGACATACCCGTTACTCAGGACAATCGCTGGCGTACCGCTCACGCCAAACTGCACGCCCAGCGCGTAGTGGTTAGCAATGTCGATGTCGCAGGAAGCAGGCTTAACGTCTTTACCGTTCATCGCGTCATCAAACGCTTTGTTGCGGTCTTTGGCACACCAGATCGCTTTCATGTCCTGCTCTGGCTTGCTCTGTACGCCTGCGCGCGGGAAGGCCAGGTAACGCACGGTAATGCCCAGCGCGTTATAGTCTTTCATCTGTTCATGCAGCTTGTGGCAGTAGCCACAGGTGATGTCGGTGAAGACGGTAATCACATGTTTTTCCTGCGCCGCTTTATAGACGATCATCTCTTTTTCGAGCGCGTTCAGGTTTTTCATCAGCAGCTGGTTGGTGACGTTCACCGGCTGCGCGCCGCTCACGTCGTACAGCGGTCCCTGAATAAAGTGTTTGCCGTCTTCGGTGACGTACAGCACGCCGCTGTTGGTCAGTACGGTTTTCATACCGGCAACCGGCGCAGGCTGGATGTCGCTGCTGGTGACGCCAAGCTTAGCCAGAGACTGTTTGATGGCGGCGTCATCCGCATGGGCGAAGCCGGTAAATGAGGCTGCCAGCAGGGTGAACAGCGCGAAAGACTTTTTCATAATTGATCCTGTTACAATTTGTCGGCACTCACGCACGAGGGTGGTGCTGTTGGTGTAGCTGCCGCAGGCGTTCCGTCGCGACATGGGTGTAAATTTGCGTCGTTGAAAGATCGCTGTGTCCCAGCAGCATCTGCACCACGCGTAAATCTGCGCCGTGGTTTAACAGATGCGTCGCGAAGGCGTGACGCAATACGTGCGGCGAAAGCTTTTCACTGTCGATACCCGCCAGTGTGGCGTAATGCTTGATGCGATGCCAGAACGTTTGTCGCGTCATCTGCTGCGCGCGCTGGCTCGGAAACAGGACGTCGATAGACGCGCCATTGAGCAGCCAGGGGCGGCCATGCTCAAGATACGTCTCCAGCCAGTAAACCGCCTCTTCTCCCAGCGGAACCAGCCTTTCCTTGTTTCCTTTACCGATGACGCGCACCACGCCCTGACGCAGGCTGATGTCGCTCATCGTCAGGCCAACCAGTTCCGAAACGCGCAAGCCGGTAGCATACAATAGCTCAAGCATGGCTTTATCGCGTAACTCCAGCGGCAGGTCAACAGCCGGTGACTGTAATAATCTCTCAACTTGTGCTTCGCTGAGATCTTTCGGCAGCCGTTGCGGGAGTTTCGGGGACGCCAGCAGCGCGCTGGGATCGTCTTCGCGAATCTTCTCCCGATAAAGATGCTGGAAAAGCCGACGCATTGCGCTGAGCAAGCGTGCAGAGCTGGTGGCTTTGTACCCTCCTTCTACGCGTTCAGCGAGCAGCGCCTGCAGGTCGTCGCTTTGCGCGCTCGCAAGCGATAGCTCCCGACGCGCCAGCCACTCCACCAGCATGGAGAGATCGCGCCGGTAGGCACTGAGGGTATTCTCGGCCAGATTTTTCTCCAGCCACAGCGCGTCGAGAAACTGTTCAACGAGTGCGAGATCCTTTTCCACATCAGCCCCTTTGATTTTGCAGTCAGGCCATTATGCCTGATTGCGACCGGTTTCTGGTACACTACGCGCAAAGTCATAGCAAGAATTGAGATAGTTACGCGATGAATATTGGTCTGTTCTATGGTTCCAGCACCTGCTACACCGAAATGGCGGCGGAGAAAATTCGCGACATCATTGGCCCGGAACTGGTGACGTTGCATAACCTGAAAGATGACTCGGTCGCCTTGATGGAGCAGTACGATGTGCTGATTCTGGGCATCCCAACCTGGGACTTTGGTGAGATACAGGAAGACTGGGAAGCCATCTGGGATCAGCTCGATTCAGTCAATTTCGACGGTAAAATTATTGCGATGTACGGCATGGGTGACCAGTTAGGCTACGGCGAATGGTTCCTGGACGCACTCGGCATGCTGCACGATAAGCTGGCACCAAAAGGGGCGGCGTTTATCGGCTACTGGCCAACCGAAGGGTATGAATTCACCAGTAAAAAGCCGATTATTGCTGACGGCGAGCTGTTTGTCGGGCTCGCGCTGGATGAAACCAATCAGTACGATCTCAGCGACGAGCGCCTGCAGGCCTGGTGCGAGCAGATCCTCGGCGAAATGGCAGAAAAATTCAGCTAACGCGCGTTACTCCTGCGTCGGCTGTTGCAGCAACATCCGGCGCAGATCCCGCCATTCTGATGCGTCCATACTGTCCGCCGCCAGCCACAGGTGCTGGCAACGTCCGCCCCCCACTTTGCGTAACCGTAACATCATCCCGGCGTTAAGCATCCAGGGTACACCGAGAATATCCCACTCTTTTCCCTGCCAGCGCAGGCGGGAATCCATCAGCAGCTTAATCTCGCCCTGACGCGCGTTAATGCGACGCTGGCTGCGTACGCTGTCAAAAACAACAAACGAAAGTAATAGCAGCCACAGCGGCGTATAGCTGAGCGGCCACGGCATGAGTAAAACGATGGCCGCAACCAGCCCGTGGAGCAATAAAGACATCCACTGCGAGCGCCACGAGACGCGAAGATCAGATTGCCACAGGACCACGTTCCCGATTCCGTGTTTGAATTAATTGCACCATCCGTTGCAACTCGGTGTCGGCGGGTTTGCCGTGGTTCATCAGCCAGTTGAATAAATCCGGATCGTCAGACTCAAGCAGGCGAACAAACAGACGCTTATCATCATCGCTTAAGCTGTCGTACTCATATTCGAAGAAAGGCATGATGGAAATATCAAGTTCACGCATTCCGCGTCGGCATGCCCAGTGAATACGGGCCTTGTTGTTAATATCCATGTTCAGTTTCCTGCATTACGTTTGGCACAGTCGGTACCCCGTTTTCTGTTCTTAATTTCTCTACGGGGACACCAGCTAGTGTAACGTGTTTTTGACCGTTTCATTACTGGAATATTGCGTTTGACGAGCTGGCTTCCAGAATAATCCCTACATAGACAGCGGATTACACTATTTTGCGTAGCGCTACGCATAACCCGTTTATGGCACAAATGGTCTGCTGAAAGCGCTTGCAATGCCTGCAGGCTCTTTTACCATTAGGCATTATCAAAGCGTTAAGCAATTCAGGATACCGTTATGGCCTTTACACCATTTTCTCCTCGCCAGCCCGCCGCCTCTGCGCGTCTGCCGCTGACGCTTATTTCTCTTGATGACTGGGCGCTGGCAACCCTCTCCGGCGCCGACGCCGAAAAATACTTGCAGGGTCAGGTGACTGCGGATGTTGCGCAGTTGACTGAACACCAGCATCTGCTGGCCGCGCACTGCGATCCTAAGGGCAAAATGTGGAGCAACCTGCGTCTCTTCCGCCGTCAGGACGGTTTTGCCTTTATTGAGCGCCGCAGCCTGCGCGATGCGCAGCTCAAAGAACTGAAAAAATACGCGGTCTTTTCCAAAGTCACCATCGCCCCGGACGATGAACATGTTCTGCTGGGCGTGGCGGGCTTCCAGGCGCGTGCGGCGCTGAAAAATCTGTTTGCTGAACTGCCGGATGCTGAAAAACAGGTGGTCAGCGAGGGCGCGACTTCTATCCTGTGGTTTGAACACCCGGCAGAGCGCTTCCTGTTAGTCACGGATGCCGCAACAGCCGAACGTGTGACCGAGGCGCTGCGCGGCGAAGCGCAGCTCAACAACAGCCAGCAGTGGCTGGCGCTGAACATCGAAGCGGGTCTGCCGGTAATTGACGCAGCCAACAGCGCGCAGTTTATTCCTCAGGCAACTAACCTGCAGGCGCTGGGGGGCATCAGCTTTAAAAAAGGCTGCTACACCGGTCAGGAAATGGTCGCGCGTGCAAAATTCCGTGGGGCAAACAAACGCGCGTTGTGGACACTGGCAGGCCATGCCAGCCGCGTACCGGAAGCAGGTGAAGACTTAGAACTGAAGATGGGCGACAACTGGCGCCGCACCGGTACCGTATTAGCCGCAGTCCAGCTGGACGATGGCCGTCTTTTGGTACAGGCTGTAATGAACAACGACATGGAAGCGGACAGCGTGTTCCGCGTGCGCGACGACGCGAATACGTTGAGTATTGAGCCGCTACCGTATTCACTGGAAGAGTGATGCTCTATCGCCCGGTGGCGCTGCGCTTACCGGGCCTACGGGTGCAAATCCAGGTCGGGTAAGGCGAAGCCGCCACCCGACAACAAACTAAACCTGCCCCACGTACAAATAAATCGCCAAAAAGTGGCACACGCTGCCGCCCAGCACAAAGCCGTGCCAGATGGCATGGTTGTATGGGATGCGCTTGCAGACGTAGAAAATAACGCCCAGCGAGTAGACCACACCGCCCACCGCCAGCAGCGTGACGCCCCCTACTGCCAGCTTAATCGCCAGTTGATACACCACAATCAGCGACAGCCAGCCCATCGTCAGATAGGTGACCAGCGACAACACTTTAAACCGGTGCGCAATGGTCAGCTTAAACAGGATCCCCAGCAGCGCCAGGCTCCAGATAACAATCATCAGGCCGCGCGACAGCGGTGAGTTTAGCCCCACCAGCAGGAAAGGCGTATAGGTACCCGCAATCAGCAGATAGATAGCGCAGTGGTCAAATTTCTTAAGCCATATTTTGGCCCGCTGATGCGGAATCGCGTGATAGAGCGTCGAGGCCAGGAACAGCAGGATCATACTTCCGCCATACAGGCTATAGCTGGTAATGGCCATCGCGCTGGCATTGGTATCCACCGCCTGTACCAGCAATAACACTAAACCAACAATCCCAAACACCAGGCCAATGCCGTGGCTGATGCTGTTGGCTACTTCCTCAGCCAGCGAATATCCCTGTGCGATTAATGGTCTGCTCGCCATACTAAACTCCGGGAAAACTAAAGATGATTATTCATCGCATGACTATGCTAACTGAGAATGATTCCAGTGAACACCTGTTAGCTAAAATAATTTTAAAGTAAATTTTTATAATAAAAATCAAAAACATAAACGAAAAATTCACCTGGCATTTGTTCACATAAAAATTTAAGCGTTACTAATCAATGGCATAAAATTGGCTCCTGCCGTCTGGCTGCATGATATGATGGATAAATGAGGTCTGAATGAGAGTTTTGCCACTGTGAGTATGTTCACCCACTCCGCCATTGCCAGTCTCAATAACCTGGAAATGATGGTCTACAACTATGTCATCAAAAACCGGGACAAAGTGATGTACATGACCATCCGCGAGCTGGCGGATGCGGCCGGCGTCTCAACCACCACTATCCTGCGCTTTTGCCGCAAGCTCAACTGCGAAGGGTATTCTGAATTTCGCGTGCGCTTTAAGCTCTATCTTGAGCAGAACGAGCCCCAGCAGGCGAATTTCGGCGCCAGCGAAATTATCAGCTTCTTTAAAAGCGTGAATAATGAAGAGTTCGACGCGCTATTAAATGACGCGGTAAATATCATTTTGTCTTCCGAGCGAATTATATTTGTCGGGGCGGGCACGTCAGGCTCTTTGGCCAAATATGGCGCACGCTTCTTTTCAAATATTGGTAAATTCAGTAATCATATTGATGACCCTTATTTCCCGGTCACCAATGATATGGCGAAAAATGCGCTGGCGATTGTGCTCTCCGTCTCGGGCGAAACCGAGGAGATCCTGCGCTTCGCCAGCCAGTTCAGCCTGCATCACTGCAAGGTGCTCTCTATCACCAGCCACGAGCACTCGCGCCTGGCAAAACTGGCGGACTTTAATCTCTCCTGGCACGTTCCCCAGACGCGAATTGGCGGCGTCTACGATATCACCACGCAAATTCCCGTCATTTATATTCTGGAATCTCTCGGACGCAAGCTGGCGAAAAAACTGACGGAATAAAACACCCTGTTTTTTCGATGTGACAAATCACAATTTTCGCAAATTGTTATATCGTGACATTCAATTTCGCTTTGCTAGACTCAATGCCAATAAGCCATTTATTGAGAATAGCAGCGATGAAAAAAATAACCTTACCGAAAGATTTTTTATGGGGCGGCGCGGTTGCCGCTCATCAGGTTGAAGGCGGCTGGAACAAAGGCGGCAAAGGGCCAAGCATTTGCGACGTGCTGACCGGCGGCGCACACGGCGTGCCGCGCGAAATCACGCAGGAGGTGGTGCCGGGTAAATACTACCCAAACCACGAAGCCATCGACTTCCACGGCCACTATAAAGAAGACATCAAGCTATTTGCCGAGATGGGCTTCAAGTGTTTCCGTACCTCTATCGCCTGGACACGCATCTTCCCGAAAGGTGACGAAACGCAGCCAAACGAAGAAGGGCTGAAGTTTTACGACGACATGTTCGATGAGCTGCTGAAGTACAACATCGAACCGGTGATCACCCTCTCCCACTTCGAAATGCCGCTGCACCTGGTGCAGGAGTACGGTAGCTGGACCAACCGCAAAGTGGTCGATTTCTTCGTGCGCTTCGCGGAAGTGGTGTTTGAGCGCTACAAGCACAAGGTCAAATACTGGATGACCTTCAACGAAATCAACAACCAGCGCAACTGGCGCGCCCCGCTGTTCGGCTACTGCTGCTCGGGCGTGGTCTACACCGAACATGACAACCCGGAAGAGACCATGTACCAGGTGCTGCACCACCAGTTTGTGGCCAGCGCCCTGGCGGTGAAAGCCGCGCGCCGCATCAACCCGGAGATGAAAGTCGGCTGCATGCTGGCGATGGTGGCGCTCTATCCGTTCTCCTGCAAGCCTGAAGACGTGATGTTCGCCCAGGAATCCATGCGCGAGCGCTATGTCTTTACCGACGTCCAGCTGCGTGGTTACTACCCGTCCTACGTGCTGAACGAGTGGGAGCGCCGCGGCTTTTCCATCAAAATGGAGGCGGGCGACGAGCAGATCCTGCGTGAAGGTACCTGCGACTACTTAGGCTTCAGCTACTACATGACCAACGCGGTGAAGGCGGAAGGCGGCACAGGTGACGCCATTTCCGGCTTTGAAGGCAGCGTGCCGAACCCGCACGTGAAGGCGTCCGACTGGGGCTGGCAGATTGACCCGGTGGGCCTGCGTTATTCCCTGTGCGAACTTTACGAGCGTTACCAGAAGCCGCTGTTTATCGTTGAAAACGGCTTCGGCGCCTACGACAAGGTGGAAGAAGACGGCAGCATCAACGATGACTATCGCATCGACTATCTGCGTGCCCACGTGGAAGAGATGATCAAAGCCGTCACGCACGATGGCGTAGATCTGATGGGCTATACGCCGTGGGGCTGCATCGACTGCGTGTCGTTCACTACCGGTCAGTACAGCAAGCGCTACGGCTTTATCTACGTCAACAAGCACGACGACGGCACGGGCGACATGTCTCGCTCCCGTAAGAAGAGCTTCGAGTGGTATAAAGGCGTGATTGCCAGCAACGGCGAGAAACTTTAACGCCGGGCGCCGTACCCTCTCCCTTTTGGGAGAGGGTTACTTCCCACCAGCCAGCTCGATAAAACTGCCCGTCACGTAAGACGCCTTCTCGCTCAGCAGCCAGACAATCGCCTGCGCCACCTCTTCCGGCTGGCCGCCGCGCTGCATCGGCAGTAACGATTTCACGCGATCCACTCGCCCCGGCTCTCCGCCGGAAGCATGGATATCGGTATAGATCAGGCCCGGACGGACGCAGTTGACGCGAATGCCCTGCGCCGCCACCTCCAGCGATAGCCCGGTTGTCAGCGAATCTACCGCGCCTTTGGAAGCAGCGTAATCGACATATTCACCCGGCGCGCCCAGACGAGACGCGGCGGAAGAGACATTCACAATCGCCCCGCCCTTGCCGCCATGCTTGATGGACATGCGTTTCACCGCTTCACGACAGCAGAGAAAGTAGCCCGTGACGTTGGTCGCCAGCACGCGGTTAATGCGCTCTGCGGAGAGATTCTCAATGGTGGATTGCTCAAACAGAATGCCTGCATTATTGACCAGCGCGCGAAGCGGCTCACCTTCACGATCGATGCTGTCAAACATCGCCAGCACCTGAGCTTCATCGCTGATGTCCGCACGCACGGCAAACGCTTTACCGCCGGCCTCAACGATCTGATTGATAACGTCCGTCGCGGCTTTAATGTTGTGGTAATAGTTCACCGCCACGGTGTAGCCTTCACGTGCCAGCTGCAGCGCGGTGGCTTTCCCAATGCCCCGGCTCGCGCCGGTGACCAGTGCAATTGCCATTCACAACCTCCAGATAAAAAAAAGCCGGGTGGCGCTTACGCTTACCCGGCCTACAGTATGGCAAATACTTACTGGTATTCGCTCATCGGCACGCAGGAGCAGAACAGATTACGGTCGCCGTAAACGTCATCAAGACGCTTCACGGTCGGCCAGTATTTGTTTGCCACGCCTGCCGGGAAGACGGCCAGCTCGCGGGAGTAACCGTGGTTCCACTCTGCCACCATCTCGTGCTGGGTGTGCGGGGCGTTGACCAGCGGGTTATCTTCCAGCGTCCATTCGCCGTCCTGCACGCGGTCGATCTCCATGCGGATGGCCAGCATCGCGTCGATAAAGCGGTCCAGCTCGGCTTTGCTTTCAGACTCGGTCGGCTCCACCATCAGCGTCCCCGCAACCGGGAACGACATGGTTGGTGCGTGGAAGCCGTAGTCGATCAGACGCTTGGCGATATCCAGCTCGCTGATGCCGGTCTGCTCTTTCAGCGGACGAATATCCAGAATGCACTCGTGCGCCACGCGACCGTCGCGGCCGGTATAGAGCACCGGGAAGGCGGACTTCAGGCGAGTCGCAATGTAGTTGGCGTTCAGAATAGCCACCTGGCTCGCCTGCTTCAGCCCTTCCGCGCCCATCATGCGGATGTACATCCAGCTGATTGGCAGGATTGATGCGCTACCGAACGGGGCCGCAGAGACCGCGCCCTGACGGGTCAGCATGCCTTCAATCTGCACCACGCTGTGGCCCGGCACAAACGGCGCCAGGTGCGCTTTCACGCCGATTGGTCCCATGCCCGGGCCGCCACCACCGTGCGGAATGCAGAAGGTTTTATGCAGGTTCAGGTGCGACACGTCCGCGCCGATAAAGCCCGGAGAGGTAATGCCCACCTGAGCGTTCATGTTCGCGCCGTCGAGGTATACCTGACCGCCAAACTGGTGCACCACTTCGCACACTTCACGGATGGTCTCTTCGTACACGCCGTGGGTGGACGGGTAGGTCACCATGATGCAGGAGAGCTTGTCGCCCGCCTGCTCGGCTTTCGCACGCAGGTCGGCCAAATCGATGTTGCCGTTCTTATCGCACGCGACCACCACCACTTCCATGCCCGCCATCTGGGCTGAGGCCGGGTTGGTGCCGTGGGCGGAGCTTGGGATCAGGCAGATATCGCGGTGACCTTCGTTACGGCTTTCGTGATAGTGACGGATCGCCAACAGGCCCGCGTATTCACCCTGCGCGCCGGAGTTCGGCTGCATGCAGAGCGCGTCGTAACCGGTCAGCTTCACCAGCCAGTCTGAAAGCTGGTTGATCATCATGTGATAGCCTTCCGCCTGTTCTGGCGGGCAGAACGGGTGCAGTTCGGAGAACTCAGGCCAGGTAATCGGGATCATCTCTGCCGCGGCGTTCAGCTTCATGGTGCAGGAGCCCAGCGGGATCATCGCCTGGTTCAGCGCCAGATCCTTGCGCTCCAGAGAGTGCATATAGCGCATCATCTCGGTTTCGCTGTGGTAGCGATTGAACACCGGGTGAGTCAGGATCGCGTCATTGCGCAGCATGCTTTCCTGAATGGAGCGGCTGTCGAGCGCGACCTCTTTGTCGAGCGTATCAACGTCCAGACCGTGTGCGTCGCCCAGCAACACGCTGAACAGGCTCAGGATATCGTCGCGAGTGGTGCTTTCATCCAGCGTAATGCCGACCGCGTTGTGGATGTCGCTGCGCAGGTTGATTTCTGCTGCATTCGCGCGCGCCAGCACGGCGGCTTTGTCTGCCACTTCCACGCACAGGGTGTCGAAGTAGTGCGCGTGGCGCAGCTTGAGGCCCTTCTGCTGCAGGCCGCAGGCCAGAATATCGGCCAGGCGGTGAATGCGGCTGGCAATGCGCTTCAGGCCAGCCGGACCGTGGAATACCGCATACAGGCTGGCGATGTTTGCCAGCAGTACCTGGGAAGTACAGATGTTGGAGTTCGCTTTCTCGCGGCGGATATGCTGCTCGCGGGTCTGCATCGCCATGCGCAGCGCGGTATTACCGGCAGCATCTTTTGACACGCCAATGATACGGCCTGGCATGGAGCGTTTGAATTCATCTTTCGCGCCGAAGAACGCCGCGTGCGGGCCGCCGTAGCCCATCGGCACGCCGAAGCGCTGCGCGGAGCCGAATACAATATCCGCGCCCTGTTTGCCCGGCGCCGTCAGCAGCACCAGCGCCATAAAATCGGCGGCAACGCTGACAACCACTTTGCGGGATTTCAGCTCGGCAATCAGCGCGCCGTAGTCGTGAACTTCGCCGGTGGTACCCACCTGCTGCAGCAGCACGCCGAAGACGTCCTGGTGATCCAGCACTTTGTCGGCGTCGTCGACGATCACCTCAAAACCGAAGGTTTCTGCACGGGTGCGCACCACGTCCAGCGTCTGGGGATGCACGTCCGCCGCCACGAAGAAGCGGTTAGCATTTTTCAGCTTGCTCACGCGTTTTGCCATCGCCATCGCTTCGGCAGCGGCGGTCGCTTCATCCAGCAGAGAGGCGGAAGCGATATCCATACCGGTCAGATCCAGCGTCACCTGCTGGAAGTTCAGCAGCGCTTCCAGACGCCCCTGGGAGACTTCTGGCTGATAAGGGGTGTAAGCGGTGTACCAGCCCGGGTTTTCCAGCATGTTGCGCAGGATAACCGGCGGTAACTGCACGTTGGTGTAGCCCATGCCAATGTAAGACTTATAGCGCTTGTTGAGGCCTGCAATAGCCTTCAGCTCCGCCAGCGCGGCGAACTCCGTGGTGGCTTCCCCTACCTGAGGCGGCGTGGCAAGCTGGATGTCTTTTGGCACAATCTGGCCGATCAGTGCGTCTAATGAATCCGCGCCAACCGTCTTCAGCATCTCCTGCTGTTGCTGAGCATCCGGCCCAATGTGACGTTCAATGAAGGCGCCACGGTTTTCAAGCTGGCTTAAAGTCTGTGTCATGAGCGATGGTTCCTGATACGTGCAGTGAATCGTAGTTATCTGTAACGCTGTTGCCCGGTGGCGCTACCGCTTACCGGGCCCTGTAAGCCGGATAAGCGCAGCGCCATCCGGAACAACGTTATTCGTCTTCCAGTAGTGCTTCGTACGCGGTTGCATCCAGCAGCGCGGCAACTTGCGATTCGTCGCTGGCTTTGATCTTGAAGATCCAGCCGCCTTCATAAGGCTCGCTGTTGACCAGCTCTGGCGAATCGCTCAGCGCGTCGTTGACCGCAACAATCTCACCGCTTACCGGTGCGTAGATGTCAGACGCCGCTTTTACGGACTCCGCCACGGCGCAGTCGTCGCCCGCGCTAACGGTCGTGCCCACGTCAGGCAGGTCAACAAACACCATGTCGCCCAGCAGCTCCTGCGCGTGCTCGGTGATCCCTACGGTGTAAGTGCCGTCCGCCTCTTTGCGCAGCCACTCGTGTTCTTTGCTGTATTTCAGTTCTGCTGGCACATTGCTCATTGAAGTTCTCCTGATAAAAATAGTTAGGCGACCGGCTTACCGGCGCGAACAAAAATCGGTTTGGTCACGTTGACCGGCATTTCGCGGTTGCGGATCTGCACCACCGCCGTTTCGCCAATGCCTGCCGGCACGCGTGCCAGTGCAATACTGTAGCCCAGCGTCGGGGAGAAGGTTCCGCTGGTGATCACGCCTTCGCGATGATTGCCGTCAGCATCGGTAAAGCGCACCGGCAGCTCGCCGCGCAGCACGCCTTTTTCCTTCATCACCAGTCCCACCAGCTGTTCGGTGCCCTTCTCGCGCTGCATCTCCAGCGCTTCACGGCCAATAAAATCACGGTCAGCCGGTTCCCACGCGATGGTCCAGCCCATGTTAGCCGCCAGCGGAGAGACGCCTTCATCCATTTCCTGACCGTAGAGGTTCATGCCCGCTTCCAGACGCAGCGTATCGCGCGCGCCCAGGCCCGCAGGCTTCACGCCCGCTTCTACCAGCGCACGCCAGAAATCGGCAGCTTTCTCGTTCGGCATCGCAATTTCGTAGCCCGCTTCACCGGTATAGCCGGTGGTGGCGATAAACAGATCCCCCGCCTGCACGCCGAAGAACGGCTTCATGCCTTCGGTGGCGGTGCGCTGCTCGTCGTTAAAGAGAGAGGCGGCTTTTGCCTGCGCGTTTGGTCCCTGCACGGCGATCAGCGACAGATCGTCACGGACGGTGATGTCGACGGCATAAGGTTCGGCGTGTTGGGTGATCCAGGAGAGGTCTTTTTCGCGGGTGGCGGAGTTTACAACGAGGCGGAAGAAATCTTCAGTGAAGTAGTAGACGATAAGGTCGTCAATCACGCCGCCCGAGGCATTCAGCATGCCGGTATAGAGCGCTTTACCCGGCGTCTTCAGTTTGGCGACGTCGTTTGCCAGCAGATAACGCAAAAACTCCCGGGTGCGGCTACCGCGCAGATCGACAATCGTCATGTGGGACACGTCGAACATACCGGCATCGGTGCGCACCGCGTGGTGCTCATCAATCTGCGAGCCGTAGTGCAGCGGCATCATCCAGCCATGGAAGTCCACCATGCGGGCGCCGCATAACACGTGTTGTTCGTACAAAGGAGTCTGTTGAGCCATCTTGTCCTCGTTGAAAAATTCACCGTGAAACCCGGTATCGGCCTCGTTCCCGAATGCCGACGCAAACGTTCTCTTTTACCTGAACTTACCACCGAAACCGGCGGTTAACCATAAGGTAAAACGGGTCATCACATTAGCTTATGACCAAAAAACGCTGAAAAGCCTACAGAGTTATTCACTGGAAAAATGCGATTAACCCCGCACAAAATTAACAATGATCTAACAGGATTTAGCACATGGTGATATTTCATGCGGAAAAATGGGCCGAATTTCCGTCACGTAAAAATCACGACATGAGAATAACTAATGCGAAAAATGGCGTGGAATTAGAATATTTCAAACGAGGGGATTTCCCCGACGCAGAGGCCGGGAAAATAAAGTGTGACGGGGATCGAGGTTAGCGTAACCAGTCGGGAAGATCGTTAAGACCCATTGCCTGACGAAGAAGTTGAGGTTTGACGCCGGGAAGGGTGTCGGCCAGCTTGAGGCCGATATCGCGCAGCAGTTTTTTCGCCGGATTTGCCCCGGCAAACAGCTCGCGGAAGCCCTGCATTCCTGCCAGCATCATCGCCGCACTGTGCTTGCGGCTGCGCTCGTAGCGACGCAGATACAGATGCTGGCCGATATCTTTACCCTCACGGTGCAGGCGACGCAGTTCTTCCACCAGTTCCGCCGCGTCCATAAAGCCGAGGTTAACGCCCTGCCCGGCCAGCGGATGAATGGTATGGGCAGCATCCCCCACCAGCGCCAGACGGTGCGCGGCAAACTGACGCGCGTAGCGGCCGGTTAACGGGAAAACCAGCCGCTCGCTTTCAAGCGTGCACAGGCCAAGGCGATTATCAAACGCCACGCACAGCGCCTGGTTAAAGGCCTCCGGCGTCGCATCCTGCATCTGCTGCGCTTTCTCCGGCACCAGGGACCAGACTATCGAGCACAGGTGCGGATCGGCAAGCGGCAGGAACGCCAGTATGCCGTCGTTGTGGAAAATCTGCCGCGCAACGCCGCCGTGCGGCTCTTCAGTACGGATCGTTGCCACCATCGCATGATGGCGGTAATCCCAGTACGTTAGCGGGATATCAGCCTTGTTGCGCAGCCAGGAGTTAGCGCCGTCGGCACCGACCACCAGACGCGCGGTCAGCATGTCGCCGCTTTGCAGGGTGATAAACGCCTCGTTTTCGCCCCATGCCACCTGCTGGATCTGCGCAGGCGCAATTAGCGTCACGTCGCTGCACTGCTCTGCTTTCTGCCACAGCGCGTGGTGGATCACCGCATTCTCTATGATATGCCCCAGATGGCTATAGCCCATGCTTTCATCATCAAAGGCAATATGGCCAAAGCTGTCTTTGTCCCACACTTCCATGCCGTGATAGCAGCTGGCGCGCTGGGCGACGATATCTGACCAGACGCCGAGACGCGTCAAAAGCTTTTCGCTGGCCGCGTTAATCGCCGACACGCGGAGTTCCGGCGGGGCATCTGATGCGACAGGCTGGGGCTGCTTTTGCTCCAGCACGGCCACGCGCAGGCCGCTGCCCTGTAATCCACAGGCCAGCGCCAGTCCAACCATTCCGCCGCCAACGATGGCTACATCAACATTTTGCACAGTGATAACTCCTTAACGCGCGACCCAACCCAGGGTCCGCTGCGCCAGCACGTCACGTGCCGGAATGAACAGTTCCATCGCCATCAGCCCGAGGTTGCGACCAACAACCAGCGGCGCCCAGCGATTGGCAAAGAGATGGACTAAACCATCAGTGACGCCAATTGTCGCCTCTTTATCGGCCTGACGTCGCGTCTGGTAATGGCTTAGCACCGGGTAAGCGCCACAGTCTTTTTGTTCGCTCCACGCCTGCGAAAGCGTTTCGGCCAGGCTCATCACATCCCGTAGGCCAAGGTTAAAGCCCTGACCGGCGATGGGGTGGAGGGTTTGCGCCGCGTTGCCGACCAGCACCACGCGGTGAGAAACAGACTGTGATGCCGTGGTTAACGACAGCGGATAGACCGCACGTTTCCCGGCATGGGTAATACGCCCCAGCCGCCAGCCAAAGGCTTTCTGCAGCTCGGTACAAAAACGTTCGTCGGACCAGGATTTAACCTCTTCTGCCTTTTCCTGCGGGTGGCACCAGACCAGCGAGCAGCGCCCGTCCGTCATCGGCAGCATCGCCAGCGGGCCGTGCTGGGTGAAGCGCTCAAACGCCCGGCCGTTGTGTTCTGCTGCGGTCGAGACGTTCGCGATGACCGCGACCTGCCCGTAAGGCTGCTGCCGCCACTCTACCCCGCACTGGGTGCCGAGCGCCGAGCGCGACCCGTCAGCCGCCACCAGAAGCTGTCCGTCAAGCACGGTGCCATTGTCCAGCGTTACGCTGACCGCGTCTTCACTGCGGGTGAAGCTGGCAACGCGAGCCGGGCAGTGCAGCGTAACGCCCGGCGCGTCCTGCAACAGGCGGAACAGGCGCAGGCCAATATCGTGCAGTTCAACGACCTGACCCAGCGCGTCAATACGGTAATCATGGGCATCCAGCGTCACAAACCCGGCATGACCGCGATCGCTCACGTGCACGGTATTAATGGCGGTAGCGCAGTCGGCGATGGCCTGCCAGATGCCAATGCGGGATAGCTGCTGGCAGGTGCCCTGCGCCAGGGCAATGGCGCGGGAATCAAACCCAGGGTGATTCTTCGCCTGCGGCGCGACGGCTTCAACCAGATGCACCGGAAGCTGCCCCTTCGTCAAATGCGAGATGGCTAACGCCAGCGTGGCGCCAGTCATGCCGCCGCCAACGATAATCACGCTCATACGCGCGCCGCTGCCATCAGCGCCTCGATATCGTCCGCTTTTTTCACCACGCTCGCGGTCAGGTTTTCGTTGCCGGTTTCGGTGATGACGATGTCGTCTTCAATACGAATGCCAATTCCGCGGTATTCCTCTGGCACGTCGGCATCCGGCGCGATGTACAGGCCTGGCTCGACGGTCAGCACCATGCCCGGTTCAAGCACGCGCGAACGTTCAGGGCCGTACGCGCCCACGTCGTGCACGTCCAGCCCCAGCCAGTGGCTCAGGCCGTGCATAAAGTACGGGCGGTGAGCATTCTCGGTAATCAGGGTATCGATATCCCCTTTGAGGATCCCAAGCTTAACCAGCCCGGTAAGCATGATGCGCACCACCTCACCGGTCACCTCCTGAATGGAGGTGCCCGGGCGATACAGCTTCAGCGCCGTCTCGAGTGATTCGAGAACGATGTCATAAATCGCCCGCTGCGCTGGCGAAAACTTGCCGTTCACCGGGAAGGTACGCGTGATGTCGCCCGCGTAGCCCTGATATTCGCAACCGGCGTCAATCAGCACCAGATCGCCGTCGCGCAGCGCGCTTTCGTTTTCGGTGTAGTGCAGAATGCAGCCGTTTTCCCCGCCGCCAACGATGGTGTTGTAGGAGGGATAACGCGCGCCGTGGCGGTTAAATTCGTGGTGAATTTCGCCTTCCAGCTGGTATTCAAACATTCCGGGACGACATTTTTCCATCGCGCGGGTGTGCGCCAGGGCGCTGATTTCGCCCGCACGGCGCAGCACGTTCAGCTCTTCTTCAGATTTGAACAGACGCATCTCGTGCACCACCGGACGCCAGTCCGTGAGGGTGGCGGGCGCGGACAGGTTCTGCCGCGAGCCTTTACGCAGTTTTTCCAGCGCGTTGAAAACAATCTCATCGGCGTAGGCGTATTCGCCCTGCGCGTGGTAGAGCACGTCGAGGCCATTAAGCAGTTGATAGAGCTGCTGGTTGATTTCGCTAAACGCCAGCGCGCGGTCAACGCCCAGCTTTTCCGGGGCGGCCTCTTGCCCTAAGCGGCGGCCAAACCAAATCTCAGCGGTTAAGTCTCGTACGCGGTTGAAAATCACGCTGTGGTTGTGGGTGTCATTGCTCTTAATCAGCACCAGCACCGCTTCCGGCTCGTTGAAGCCGGTGAAGTACCAGAAATCGCTGCTCTGGCGATAGGGGTATTCGCTGTCGGCGCTGCGCGTCACTTCCGGCGCGGCAAAAATTAGCGCCGCGCTTCCCGGCTGCATGTTTGCCAGCAGCGCCTGACGACGGCGCAAATACTCTTGTTGCGAGATAACCATGACACCCTCCTGTGCGTTATTTTTCTTAATGTAAGGTTGGCTTGCGAACTTCCGGCGCGGTCGGCTGCGAGCGCGTAAAGTTGTCGTGGCACAGCAGCGCCGCCACGCGCACGTACTCGATGATCTCTTCGAGAGACATTTCCAGCTCTTCCTGATCTTCCTCTTCATCGTAGCCAAGCTGGGCGATGTTGCGCAGATCGTCAATCGCTTCACCCGCTTCGCCAGTGACTTTATCAAGCTTAGGCTGGGTGACGCCCAGGCCAAGCAGATAGTGGTTTACCCACCCCGCGAGCGCATCGGCGCGATCGAAGACGCTGACATCGTCGCCTTCAGGCAGATAAAGCTGAAAAAGGAAGCCATCGTCTTCCAGCGAATCGCTGGTTGCCGCGTGCATTTTTCGCAGCGCTTCCGCCAGTTCGTGGCCAAACGCCAGCCCTTCGTTGGTGAGGTCGTGGATCAGCGGCTGCCATGAGCTGTCGCTGTTTCCGCCGCACAGTATGCCGCTGATCAGACCGTGCATTTCGGCAGGGGTAAGACCGACTCCCTGCTGGTTAAGTAACTGGTTTAAATCTTTGTAACCAGGCATTTCGTTCTGTATAGACATACGCATTCGTCATCAAAGGGAGGATATTCATGATATGCTACCACTTTGGACCCTGGTGATACCAGAAAAGGGCTTGTATCTTCACATCAGGGTAGCTATAGTGTCGCCCCTTCGCAGCCCCCGGGGCAGTAAGCGAAGGGAGCGCAGTCAATCAGCAGGAAGGTGGCATGTCTGCACAACCCGTCGATCTCCAGATTTTTGGCCGTTCACTGCGAGTGAATTGTCCACCTGAACAAAGGGATGCTTTGAATCAGGCTGCGGACGATTTGAATCAGCGGTTGCAAGATCTAAAAGAACGCACTAGAGTCACAAATACTGAGCAGCTGGTTTTCATCGCCGCGTTGAACATCAGCTATGAACTGACTCAGGAAAAAGCGAAGACCCGCGATTACGCGGCTAGCATGGAGCAGCGCATTAAAATGCTCCAGCAGACCATTGAACAGGCGTTGCTTGATCAAGGTCGCAATCCCGAAAGACCGGGACCAAAGTTTGAATAACACTTCGCAGTTGACTATGGTAGAGTAACTGTGAAGACAAAATTTCTCTGAGATGTTTGCAAGCGGGCCAGTCCCCTGAGCCGATATTTCATACCACAAGAATGTGGCGCTCCATGGTTGGTGAGCATGCTCGGTTCGTCCGAGAAGCCTTAAAACTATGACGACACATTCACCTTGAACCAAGGGTTCAAGGGTTACAGCCTGCGGCGGCATCTCGGAGATTCCCTCTCTCTTCTTCTACCGACTACCATGACTCAATTCCCTGAAGTTTCTGCTTCACGCCAGGATATCCGTCAGCTCATTCGCCAGCGTCGTCGCGCCCTGACGCCTGAACAACAAGCACACTTTGCGCAGCAAGCCGCTGCCCGCATGATGGCCTATCCGCCCGTGGTGATGGCAAACACCGTCGCGCTCTTTCTCTCGTTTGACGGCGAACTGGACACACAGCCGCTTATCGACCAGCTCTGGCGCGCCGGGAAAAAAGTTTACCTGCCGGTACTGCATCCGTTCAGCCGGGGCAATCTGCTGTTTCTGCACTACCATCCGCACAGCGAGCTGGTGGTGAATCGTCTGAAAATTACCGAGCCGAAACTCGACGTGCGCGACGT
The DNA here is from genome assembly GCF_014895705.1 of Enterobacter cloacae complex sp. P27C. Taxonomy (NCBI): domain Bacteria; kingdom Pseudomonadati; phylum Pseudomonadota; class Gammaproteobacteria; order Enterobacterales; family Enterobacteriaceae; genus Enterobacter; species Enterobacter cloacae complex sp. P27C. The sequence goes on along the minus strand of NZ_JADBQB010000006.1, from coordinate 116,722 downwards.
ATTACCGCTGTCACAGCTGGACGTGCTGATTACGCCGCTGGTGGCGTTTGATGAACAGGGCCAGCGATTAGGCATGGGCGGGGGGTTCTATGACAGAACGCTGCAAAACTGGCAGCAGTATGGGTTGCAGCCGGTAGGGTATGCGCATGATTGCCAGGCTGTAGAAGCCTTGCCGGTGGAGAAATGGGATGTGCCGCTGCCGGCGGTGGTGACGCCCAGCAAAATCTGGGTCTGGTAGAATAAAGCCGGGTGGCGCTTACGCTTACCCGGCCAACAAAAACTCAACGTAGGTCGGGTAAGGCGTAGCAGCCACCCGACACCACAGATCGCACCATCAGTACAACAGACGCGCGCGAATCGTTCCCGGAATGGCCTTCATGCTCTGCAACGCTTTTTCAGCCACGTCTTCATCCGCTTCGATATCAATGACCACATAGCCCATCTGCGAGTTGGTCTGCAGATACTGGGCGGCAATGTTGACGCTCTGCTCGGCAAAAATCTGGTTAATTGCGGTCAGCACGCCAGGACGGTTTTCGTGGATGTGCAGCAGACGACGACCGCCGTGCAGCGGCAGAGACACTTCCGGGAAGTTCACAGCAGAGAGCGTAGAACCGTTGTCGGAGTATTTGCTCAGCTTACCCGCCACTTCCAGACCGATATTCTCCTGCGCTTCCTGAGTAGAACCGCCGATGTGCGGCGTCAGGATCACGTTGTCGAATTCGCACAGCGGAGAGTTAAACGGATCGCTGTTGGTGGCCGGTTCCGTCGGGAACACGTCGATGGCCGCCCCCGCCAGATGCTTACGCTTCAGCGCATCGCACAACGCAGGGATATCGACCACCGTACCACGCGCGGCGTTGATCAGCAGAGATCCCGGCTTCATCAGCGCCAGCTCTTCCGCGCCCATCATGTTTTTGGTGGAGGCGTTTTCCGGCACGTGCAGGCTGACCACGTCGCTCATGTTCAGCAGGTCAGACAGATGCTGTACCTGCGTCGCGTTACCCAGCGGCAGCTTGCTTTCGATATCGTAGAAGTAGACGTGCATCCCCAGCGATTCCGCCAGGATCCCCAGTTGGGTACCGATGTGGCCGTAGCCGATGATACCCAGCTTTTTACCACGGGCTTCGTATGAGCCCGCGGCCAGTTTGTTCCACACGCCGCGGTGCGCTTTGGCGTTAGCTTCCGGGATACCGCGCAGCAGCAGCAGCAGCTCGCCAATTACCAGCTCCGCCACGGAACGGGTGTTAGAGAACGGGGCGTTAAAGACCGGGATACCGCGTTTTGCGGCAGCGTTCAGGTCGACCTGGTTGGTGCCGATGCAGAAACAGCCAATAGCAACCAGCTTTTCTGCCGCGGCAATCACGTCTTCAGTCAGATGGGTACGGGATCGCAGGCCAATGAAGTGGGCATCACGGATGGCGGCTTTCAGCTCTTCCGTGTCCAGCGCGCCTTTGTGAAATTCGATGTTGGTGTAACCCGCCGCACGAAGGCTATCAAGCGCTTTCTGATGCACGCCCTCGACCAGCAGGAATTTAATCTTGTCTTTCTCCAGTGATACCTTTGCCATTTCCCCGACCCTGTTTTTATCTGAACTGATGTTGTGCTGGATTGAAATCCGCTGTAGCCAACATATCAAAAAAAACTATTGCAGCAATATGAACGTTTGCGTCGGCACTCTGAAGAAAAGTCATACAGGGCAAAATGACAGAGTAAAATGCTGAGGAAATTTACAAACGTGGCAGGATCGGCAAAAGAGGCGGAAAAGCGTGACACAAGTCACCAAATTTAGCTTTTCAAAAATTTTTTAGCGGGGGGAGCACTCCCCCCATCAGATCATTTTACGATGGTTTTCACACCGTCAGCCGTACCGATCAGCGCCACATCCGCGCCGCGGTTGGCAAATAACCCTACGGTGACGACGCCTGGAATGCCGTTGATGGCGTTTTCCAGCGCAATCGCGTCGAGAATCTCCAGACCGTGAACATCGAGGATGACGTTACCGTTGTCGGTGACCACGCCCTGACGGTATTCCGGACGGCCGCCCAGCTTCACCAGCTGACGGGCAACCGCACTGCGCGCCATCGGGATCACTTCAACCGGCAGCGGGAAATTACCCAGAATGTCGACCTGCTTGGAGGCATCCGCGATGCAGATGAACTTGTCCGCCACGGAGGCGATGATCTTTTCACGGGTCAGCGCCGCGCCGCCGCCTTTGATCATCTGCATATGGCCGTTGATTTCATCCGCGCCATCAACGTAAATGCCCAGACGATCCACTTCGTTGAGATCGAAAACGGTAATGCCGAGGCTTTTCAGCTTTTCCGTGGACGCATCGGAGCTGGAAACCGCGCCCTCGATCTGCCCCTTCATCGTGCCCAGTGCATCGATAAAGTGCGCCGCCGTTGACCCCGTACCAACACCGACAATGGTCCCTGGCTGTACGTACTGGAGAGCGGCCCATCCTACTGCTTTTTTCAGTTCATCCTGCGTCATGATCGTTTTGCCTGTGGTGTGAAAACTCAGGGCGCATTATAGAACACGTCGAATGGATTTCGTCTGTCAGGAAGGGAAAATTGTGTCATAGTGCAGATTAAGCAAAATTTAGGAGCCAGCCAGAGCAATGAAACGTCCGGACTACAGAACACTACAGGCACTTGATGCAGTTATTCGTGAACGCGGCTTTGAGCGCGCAGCGCAAAAGCTGTGCATCACCCAGTCCGCCGTATCACAACGTATCAAACAGCTTGAAAACATGTTCGGGCAGCCGCTGCTGGTGCGTACCGTACCGCCGCGCCCAACGGAGCAAGGTCAAAAGCTTCTCGCCCTGCTGCGTCAGGTTGAACTGCTGGAAGACGAGTGGCTGGGTGACGAACAAACGGGTTCCACGCCGCTGCTGCTCTCGCTGGCGGTGAACGCCGACAGTCTGGCGACCTGGCTGCTGCCGGCTCTTGCGCCGGTGCTGGCCGACTCCCCTATCCGCCTGAATCTTCAGGTCGAAGATGAAACCCGCACCCAGGAGCGCCTGCGTCGCGGCGAAGTGGTTGGGGCGGTCAGTATCCAGCCTCAGGCCCTGCCAAGCTGTCTTGTCGATCAGCTGGGCGCGCTCGACTACCTGTTTGTCGGTTCAAAAGCCTTTGCGGAGCGCTACTTCCCGAATGGCGTCACCCGCGCCGCGCTGCTGAAAGCCCCTGCCGTGGCGTTCGACCATCTGGACGATATGCACCAGGCGTTTTTGCAGCAAAACTTCGACCTGCCGCCGGGCAGCGTGCCGTGTCATATCGTTAACTCGTCCGAAGCTTTCGTGCAGCTGGCGCGTCAGGGCACCACCTGCTGCATGATCCCGCATTTACAGATTGAGAAAGAGTTGAAAAGCGGTGAGCTGATTGACCTGACGCCGGGGCTGTATCAGCGCCGGATGCTCTACTGGCACCGTTTTGCGCCGGAAAGCCGCATGATGCGCAACGTGACTGATGCGCTGCTGGCATTTGGACATAAGGTGTTGAGACAGGATTAAAATGAAAAGCCGGGTGGCGGCTACGCCTTACCCGGCCTATTGATTATTGTGCAGGTTTCGGCTGTGCTGCAACGGGTTCCAGCTGGAACACCACATCAACCTGATCGTCGAACTGAATCGTTGGCTGCTCGTAGGTTTCCTGAGCAGAAACCGGCGCGGCGTCCGCCTTCATCATCCGAACCATCGGGCTTGGCTGGTAGTTAGAGACGTGGTAACGCACGCTGTATACCGGGCCAAGCTTGCTCTTGAAGCCAGACGCCAGCTGTTCCGCCTGATGAATGGCATCATCAATCGCCGCTTTACGCGCTTCGTCTTTGTATTTCTCCGGTTGCGCAACGCCCAGCGACACGGAACGGATTTCGTTCAGGCCGGCCTTCAGCGCACCGTCCAGCAGAGAGTTCAGCTTGTCCAGCTGACGCACGGTCACTTCCACAGTGCGCACGGCGCGATAGCCTTTCAGGATACTTTTGCCGTTCTGGTAGTCGTAATCGGGCTGGGTACGCAGGTTCGCAGAGCTGATGTCTTTTTTAGCAACACCGTTCTGTTCCAGGAAAGAGAGATATTGCGCAACACGATCGTCTGCCTGTTTTTTGGCGGAAGCGGCATCTTTTGCAGCCACATTCACTTCAATTGCCAGGGTTGCAACATCCGGTACCGCGTCCACGCTTGCGGTGCCTGACGTGACGATGTGCGGGCCATCCGGCAGTTCACTTGCCTGCGCCGACACCGCACCTAAACTTACTAATGCCGCGAGGGCCATCACTTTAAACTTCACTGTCATTCCTCCATGTTGCGAAGAGTGCCCCAACAACAGGGCTCATGCCAGCAAGCTTAGCGGGTCTTGCTCAGTTGTCCATAAGACAAGGATTAGTTGAACAATTCCTGGACGTGGTGAATGCCCTCTTTTGCCAGCTGAAAAGCAATAAACCACATCACCAGCCCCACCAGGGTATTAATAATGCGCTGGGCTTTGGCAGTCCGCAGACGAGGCGCCAGCCATGCCGCCAGAATGGCGAGACCGAAGAACCAGAGGAAAGAGGCGCTGACCGTGCCGAGCGCAAACCAGCGTTTCGGCTCAACGTCCAGCTGTCCGCCCAGGCTGCCCAGCACTACGAAGGTGTCGAGGTAGACGTGCGGATTTAGCCAGGTGACCGCCAGCATGGTGACGATAATCTTCCAGCGGCCCTGCTTCATCACTTCGGCGCTTGCCAGCTCAATGTTGCTGCTCATCGCCGTTTTCAACGCACCGAATCCGTACCACAGCAGAAACGCCACGCCGCCCCAGGTCACCAGCGCTAGCAGCCAGGGGGACTGCATCAGCAGCGCGCTGCCGCCAAAAATGCCGGCGCAAATCAGCAGCAGATCGCTCACCGCGCACAGCAGGGCAATCATCAGATGATACTGGCGACGAATGCCCTGATTCATCACGAAGGCGTTTTGCGGGCCGAGGGGTAAAATCATGGCCGCACCTAAGGCAAGCCCTTGAAAATAATAAGATAGCATGACGATTTTCTCGCAGTGTTGTTCTGGAGGCTGACTATACTGCGCGAATCACATTAGAGGAAATGGATAATATTAATTGGGTATTAGCGGAGCTTATGAAAGTAAAGCCCGGTGGCGCAAGCGCTTACCGGGCTACGGGTGACGTTATTCTGCTTCTTTGACTTTTTTGACGTTTACGTCCATCTGCGGGTAAGGGAAGCTGATGCCGTTGGCGTCGAAATCGCGCTTGATGCGCTCCAGCACATCCCAGTAAACGTTTTGCAGATCGCTGCTTTTGCTCCAGATACGCACCACGAAGTTAATAGAGGAAGCACCCAGTTCATTCAGGCGAACCGTCTGCTCGCGGTCCTTCAGAATGCGGTCGTCAGAGGCGATGATATTTGCGATCAGCGACTTCACCTGATCGATATCGGAATCATACGCCACGCTGATGATGAGCTCGTTACGACGCACCGGCTCGCGGGAGAAGTTAATGATATTGCCCGCAATGATTTTCCCGTTCGGTACCACCACAATACGACCATCGACGGTACGCAGGGTGGTAGAGAAAATCTGTACCTGCAACACGGTACCGGCGATGCCGCCAAGGTCAACATATTCACCGGAACGGAACGGACGGAAAGTCACCAGCAGTACGCCCGCCGCCAGGTTTGAAAGCGAGCCCTGCAGTGCCAGACCAATGGCCAGACCGGCGGCACCAAGAACGGCAATCACGGAGGCGGTTTGCACCCCAACACGGCCCAGCGCGGCAATCAGCGTAAAGGCAATGATGCCGTAGCGCACCAGTGCGGAGAGGAAGTCAGCCACCGTGGCGTCAATGTGTCGCGCGACCATCACACGGTTGACGGCGTTCGACACGATACGCGCCACGATCATCCCGACGATGATGATGGCAATCGCCGCGACAATGTTCACGGCATAGCTCAGCAGCAGGGCCTGGTTGCGCACCAGCCAGTTGCCGGCGTTATTGATGCTGTCTACAACATCGAGTTGTTCCATTTATTCTTCCTTTTGTTAAACCAAAACACAAAATCCATCCCCCATGGAGACAGGCAGGTCAGTAAAGGGTAAACAAAAAGCACCGGCTTTGCCAAACAGATCACAAAAACAGGTATTGCAGGATATTGAAAAAGCATAAAAAAAGGCCCGCATTTGCGGGCCTTCTGATGCTGTCAGCAGCTCAAATTACAGAACGTCGATCGCGTTCAGTTCTTTGAAAGCCTGCTCCAGACGGGTCACCATGGACGTCTGAGCAGCGCGCAGCCATACGCGTGGATCGTAGTATTTCTTGTTCGGCTGGTCTTCGCCTTTCGGGTTGCCCAGCTGGCCCTGCAGGTAAGCTTCGTTCGCTTTGTAGTACTGCAGGATACCGTCCCAGGTTGCCCACTGGGTGTCGGTATCGATGTTCATTTTCACTACGCCGTAGCTTACGGAGTCTTTGATTTCCTGAGCAGAAGAACCGGAACCGCCGTGGAAGACGAAGTTCAGGCTGTTGTGCGGCAGGTTGTGTTTCTTGGAAACGTATTCCTGAGAATCGCGCAGAATGGTCGGGGTCAGAACCACGTTACCTGGCTTATAAACGCCGTGTACGTTACCGAAGGACGCTGCAATGGTGAAGCGCGGGCTGATTTTGCTCAGCTCGGTGTAAGCGTAATCAACGTCTTCTGGCTGGGTGTACAGGGCAGAAGCGTCCATGTGGCTGTTGTCCACGCCGTCTTCTTCACCACCGGTGCAACCCAGTTCGATTTCCAGGGTCATGTCCATTTTGGCCATGCGCGCCAGGTACTTAGAGCAGATTTCGATGTTTTCGTGCAGTGACTCTTCAGACAGGTCGATCATGTGAGAAGAGAACAGTGGCTTACCGGTTGCCGCGAAGTGTTTTTCACCCGCGTCCAGCAGACCGTCGATCCACGGCAGCAGTTTCTTCGCGCAGTGGTCAGTGTGCAGGATAACTGGAACACCGTAGTGTTCAGCCATCTGGTGAACGTGGTGCGCACCAGAGATAGCACCCAGGATAGCAGCACCCTGAGGAATGTCAGTTTTCACGCCTTTACCTGCGATGAACGCAGCGCCGCCGTTAGAGAACTGAACGATAACCGGTGCTTTAACTTTTGCAGCGGTTTCCAGTACGGCGTTGATGGAGTCGGTACCGACGCAGTTAACTGCTGGCAGAGCGAAGTTGTTTTCTTTAGCTACCTGGAACACTTTCTGTACGTCATCACCAGTGATTACGCCAGGTTTTACGAAATCAAAAATTTTAGACATGTTGCTTAGTCCTGTATCTTCGGCCGTTAGAAAAGGTGCGAGCTCTTAAAAGCGCGCTGAAAATTGGGCAGGTTTCCCTGCCCTTGAATGGCTTACTTCTTAGCGCGCTCTTCGAGCATTGCTACTGCTGGCAGTACTTTGCCTTCCACGAATTCGAGGAATGCGCCGCCACCAGTGGAGATGTAGGAGATCTTGTCAGCGATACCGAACAGGTCGATTGCTGCCAGGGTGTCACCACCGCCTGCGATAGAGAACGCTTCGCTGTCTGCGATTGCGTTAGCCACGATTTCAGTCCCTTTGCGGAAGTTCGGGAATTCGAACACGCCAACAGGACCGTTCCACAGGATAGTTTTTGCGTTTTTGAGGATTTCAGCCAGTTTCTGTGCAGAAACGTCGCCCAGGTCCAGAATCTGCTCTTCGTCTTTGATGTCGTTTACAGATTTCAGGGTCGCGGTTGCGGTTTCGGAGAACTCGGTCGCCACGCGAACGTCAGTTGGAACCGGGATATCACAGGTACCCAGCAGGCGTTTGGCTTCGTCAACCAGGTCTGCTTCGTACAGGGATTTACCCACGTTGTGGCCCTGAGCGGCAACGAAGGTGTTCGCGATACCACCGCCCACGATCAGCTGGTCAGCGATTTTAGACAGGGAATCCAGAACGGTCAGTTTGGTAGACACTTTAGAACCACCAACGATAGCGACCATTGGGCGAGCAGGTTCTTTCAGTGCTTTACCCAGTGCTTCCAGTTCGTCAGCCAGCAGAGGACCCGCACACGCGACGTCTGCGAATTTACCGATACCGTGGGTAGATGCCTGCGCACGGTGCGCGGTACCGAATGCATCCATCACGAATACGTCGCACAGTGCAGCGTATTTTTTGGACAGGGTTTCGTCGTCTTTCTTTTCGCCTTTGTTGAAGCGAACGTTTTCCAGAACAACCAGCTCACCTTCGGCAACGTCTACGCCGTCCAGGTAATCTTTAACCAGGCGAACCGGGTTGGACAGTTTGTCTTTCAGGTAATTAACAACCGGCAGCAGAGAGAACTCTTCGTTGTACTCGCCTTCAGTTGGACGGCCCAGGTGGGAGGTGACCATCACTTTAGCGCCCTGCTTCAGAGCCAGTTCAATGGTTGGCAGAGATGCACGGATACGCGCGTCGCTGGTCACTTTGCCATCTTTAACCGGTACGTTCAGATCGGCACGGATGAAAACGCGTTTACCTGCCAGATCCAGATCGGTCATCTTAATTACAGACATGGTGAATCCTCTCGTTGATTCTTAAAGTTTTGCAAGCGCAAGGTGCGCTCTACCTGAAACCTTTTGCGGCCATGGCTAACGTGGTGTCGAGCATTCGGTTAGCAAAGCCCCATTCGTTATCACACCAGACCAGCGTCTTGATAAGGTGCGCACCACTGACTCGCGTCTGCGTGCCATCCACGATGGCGCTGTGCGGGTCGTGGTTAAAATCTACTGAGACCAACGGTAATTCCGTATAGTCAACTATACCATGAAATGCTCCCTGTGCCGCTTTTTGCAGCAACAGGTTGACTTCACAGGCTTTTACCGGTTTTTTCACCGTCACGCTGAGGTCGATTGCGGTGACGTTTATCGTCGGAACACGCACGGCAATCGCTTCGAAACGGTCATTAAACTGCGGGAAAATTCGGGTGATCCCTGCAGCCAGTTTCGTGTCCACCGGGATGATTGACTGGCTCGCCGCGCGAGTGCGTCGTAAATCCGGGTGATAGGCGTCGATAACCTGCTGATCGTGCATGGCGGAGTGAATCGTGGTTACGGTGCCGGATTCAATGCCATACGCATCGTCTAACAGTTTGATGACCGGAATAATGCAGTTGGTGGTGCAGGAGGCGTTGGAAACAATGCGGTGTTCGGCTTGCAGCTCTTGCTGGTTGACGCCAAACACGACGGTCGCGTCGAGGTCGTTACTTCCGGGATGAGAAAACAGGACTTTTTTCGCGCCTGCTGCCAGATGCGCTTCGCCGTGTTCGCGGTTGCCATACACACCGGTACAGTCAAGCACGACATCCACACCCAGTTCACGCCAGGGTAGCCCGGAAATGCTGTTCTCATGCAGCACACGAATAGCGTCATCACCCACAAAAAGCTGATCTCTTTCCTGGCGCACATCCCAGGCGAAGCGTCCGTGGCTGGTGTCATACTTCAATAAATGCGCCATGCCAGCAGCATCCGCCAGTTCATTGATTGCCACCACGGTGATTTCCGCCCGACGTCCGGATTCATACAAAGCACGAACCACATTACGCCCGATGCGACCGAAGCCATTAATCGCTACGCGTACGGTCATAGATCTCCTGCAAAGCAATCCCTGAGTTTGAGGTGGCTGAAAGAGTAATCCAGCGACGCCCGAAGGGGAATCTTTGCTATCACAAACTGCGATTGATTGGTCAATTGTCGAACATTTAATCGACTGAAACGCTTCAGCAAGAATAAGCGAATCGAGGAATAAAAGGAATGTCTGTCCAGATGAATAAGCGAGCTATATGACTTGCGTCACATTTTCGTTGGAATAATGACGCAAAAAAAGCCGGGTAAGCGCTAGCGCTTACCCGGCCTACTTTTGAGCCATTTGTAGGCCCGGTCAGCGTAAGCGCCACCGGGCAAAACGGCGATTACAGCAGTTCTTTCGCCTTAGCGACAACGTTCTCAACGGTGAAGCCGAACTCTTCGAACAGCTGTTCTGCCGGAGCAGACTCACCGAAGGTGGTCATACCGACGATAGCGCCATTCAGACCCACGTATTTGAACCAGTAGTCAGCAATACCCGCTTCCACCGCCACGCGAGCGGAAACCGCTTTAGGCAGTACGGATTCACGGTAAGCCGCATCCTGCTTGTCGAACGCATCGGTAGACGGCATGGAGACCACGCGCGCCTTCACGCCTTCGGCAGTCAGTTTTTCCCATGCAGCTACAGCCAGTTCAACTTCAGAACCGGTCGCGATGAAGATCAGCTCAGGCTGGCCCGCGCAATCTTTCAGCACGTAGCCACCGCGGGCGATGTTTGCCAGCTGCTCAGGGGTACGCTCCTGCTGCGCCAGGTTCTGACGGGAGAGGATCAGCGCGGTCGGGCCGTCCTGACGCTCAACGCCGTATTTCCACGCCACCGCAGATTCAACCTGGTCACATGGACGCCATGTGCTCATGTTCGGGGTTACGCGCAGGGAAGCTACCTGCTCTACCGGCTGGTGAGTTGGACCATCTTCGCCCAGACCGATGGAGTCATGGGTGTAGACCATCACCTGACGCTGTTTCATCAGCGCAGCCATACGCACGGCGTTACGTGCGTATTCCACGAACATCAGGAAGGTAGAGGTGTATGGCAGGAAACCACCGTGCAGAGCGATACCGTTCGCGATAGCGGTCATACCGAACTCACGTACACCGTAATGGATGTAGTTACCGGCAGTGTCTTCGTTGATTGGCTTAGAACCAGACCACAGGGTCAGGTTAGAAGGCGCCAGGTCAGCGGAGCCGCCCAGGAATTCTGGAAGCAGCGGACCGAACGCTTCAATCGCATTCTGAGATGCTTTACGGCTGGCGATTTTAGACGGGTTCGCCTGCAGCTTCGCGATGAATTCGTTGGCTTTCGCGTCGAAGTCAGACGGCATATCGCCTTTCATACGACGGGTGAATTCAGCCGCTTCCTGTGGGAACGCCTTCGCATAGGCAGCGAATTTCTCGTTCCAGGCCGCTTCTTTCGCCTGGCCCACTTCTTTAGCATCCCACTGAGCATAGATCTCAGACGGGATTTCGAAGGCAGGGTGTTTCCAGCCCAGTGCTTCACGGGTCAGTGCGATTTCCGCGTCGCCCAGCGGTGCGCCGTGGGAGTCATGGGTGCCCGCTTTGTTCGGAGAACCGAAGCCGATGATGGTTTTGCACATCAGCAGGGACGGTTTGTCGGTGACTGCGCGAGCTTCTTCTACTGCACGTTTAATCGAGTCAGCATCGTGGCCATCAACACCACGCACAACGTGCCAGCCGTAGGCTTCGAAACGTGCGGCGGTGTCGTCGGTGAACCAGCCTTCAACGTGACCGTCGATGGAGATACCGTTGTCGTCGTAGAACGCCACCAGTTTGCCCAGCTTCAGGGTACCAGCCAGGGAGCACACTTCGTGAGAAATGCCTTCCATCATGCAGCCGTCGCCCAGGAAAGCGTAGGTGAAGTGGTCAACGATATCATGGCCAGGACGGTTGAACTGCGCCGCCAGGGTCTTTTCGGCAATCGCCATACCCACAGCGTTAGCAATGCCCTGCCCCAGCGGACCGGTGGTGGTTTCTACGCCAGCGGTGTAGCCCACTTCCGGGTGACCTGGAGTTTTGGAGTGCAGCTGACGGAAGTTTTTCAGCTCTTCGATTGGCAGATCGTAGCCGGTGAGGTGCAGCAGGCTGTAGATCAGCATAGAGCCGTGGCCGTTAGACAGCACGAAACGGTCGCGGTCAGCCCATGCCGGGTTCTGCGGGTTGTGGTTAAGGAAATCACGCCACAGGACTTCGGCGATATCAGCCATACCCATAGGGGCACCCGGGTGGCCGGATTTGGCTTTCTGTACTGCGTCCATGCTCAGCGCACGAATAGCATTAGCAAGCTCTTTACGTGAGGACATTTTAACTCCAGATCGGACTGTTAAAGGCCATGCCCTTGACGACAGCGCGTTTTGGGCTACGCCGGAAAAAAGTGCCAACAATGTAACCCAAGCCGCAGGGCATGTACATGGACCATTCTTTTGCAGCTTAAGAAATCTCTGGATCATGCTCGCATGTTGCGCAATCTGCTCGCCCGCGCCTGTAGATATTCCTTATACTTATCCCGCCCCGGCTTCGTTGCGGGGGCACTTTTCGGATTTTATTCAGTTTAACGAGTACGGAAGCAACCTCATGAAAATGCGTGCAATAGTGCTGGCCCTGGGTACAACGCTCGTGCTGAGCGGCTGTCAGAATATGGACTCTAACGGTCTGATGACCTCAGGTGCAGAAGCCTTTCAGGCCTACTCCCTGAGCGACGCGCAGGTTAAAGCGCTGAGCGATCAGGCCTGTAAAGATATGGACGGAAAAGCCACGCTTGCGCCGGCTGACAGTACCTACACACAGCGTCTGAATAAGATTGCTTCCGCGCTCGGCGATAACATCAACGGCCAGCCGGTGAACTACAAGGTTTACATGGCGAAAGACGTCAACGCCTTCGCGATGGCTAACGGCTGTATCCGCGTCTACAGCGGGCTGATGGATATGATGACCGACAACGAAGTGGAAGCGGTTATCGGCCATGAAATGGGTCACGTTGCGCTCGGCCACGTGAAGAAAGGGATGCAGGTTGCCTTAGGCACCAACGCCATTCGCGCGGCGGCGGCCTCTGCGGGCGGCATCGTTGGCAGCCTGTCCCAGTCGCAGCTTGGGGACGTAGGTGAAAAACTGGTTAACTCCCAGTTCTCGCAGCGTCAGGAGTCCGAAGCGGACGACTACTCCTACGATCTGTTGCGCAAACGCGGTATTAATCCATCCGGTTTAGCCACCAGCTTCGAAAAGCTGGCAAAACTGGAAGCGGGTCGCCAGAGCTCCATGTTTGACGATCACCCGGCCTCAGAAGCGCGCGCACAGCATATTCGCGACCGAATGGCCGCTGACGGAATTAAATAATTTTGGAAGGAGGCAATTTTGCCTCCTTTTTATTTCGCATGAATTGCTAACTAAATCGCACGTATCGGTAACACCTCTGAAAGCCCCGTCAAATCTACCCTTTCCGGCTGAAACGTCTGGTCACATATTTATTGCAATCGTTAATCTTTCCGGTAATTATCAAACGCGCAGTAATTCAATTTAATATATTAAGACAGAGACGTTCCCTCCGTGAAAAAAGAATTATCGTTAATTGCTTTAAGTTTATTCGCCGCATTACCCGCCGCTGCAAGCCAGCAATCTGACAGCAAGGGTTTTATCGACGACAGCCATTTAGATCTGTTTTTACGCAATGCGTATATCAGCCGTGACTACCATCAGGGCCAGCAGGATAAAGCCGAATGGGGTCAGGGAATCATCGCCACCTTTGAATCCGGCTATACCGAAGGGCTGGTGGGCTTTGGCGTGGACGGCATCGCGCAGTACGGCGTGCGCCTGGACGGCGGTCGCGGCAAGAGCGGCGCGGGCGGTATCGACTTCTTTAAACAGGAAGACGATGGCCGGGCCAAATCCGATTTAGCGAAATTTGGCGCTACCGCCAAAATGCGGATCTCGAATACCGTGCTGAGCTACGGTAACCAGCGTCCTGAACTGCCTATCGTTAACGCCGACAGCTCCCGCCTGCTGTTTGAAAGCTACACCGGTGCCATGCTGACCTCGAAAGAGCTCGACGGCCTGGAAGTGAACGCCGGTTATTTCACCGACGAGCAGCGTAAAAGCGACGACCGCCACGACAGCGGCCTGAAAAGCCTGACTTTCGGTGGCGCAAGCTACCAGTTCAACGACCAGTTCAGCGGCGCGCTATACGCCTCTCATAACGAAGAGGTGATGAACAAACAGTACCTGGGGCTGAATTACAAACAGCCGTTCAGCACCGGGCAGCAGCTGGTGCTCGACTTTAACGGCTATAACTCGCGTCTGGATCAGGGCTACGCTGACAGCCTCGACACGGGCCGCAGCAACACCATCTGGAGCCTGGCGGCGAGCTACATCTGGGATATTCACACGTTCAAAGTGGCGTACCAGCAGAGCAGCGGCAGCACCGGCTATAACTACGGCGGCTATCGCGACAAGGGCGGCGTGGGTGACGGCGGTAACACCATCTGGCTCGCGAACTCCTACTGGTCTGACTTTAACGGTGAAGACGAGCGCTCATGGCAGGCATCCTACGGCCTGGACTTCGGCGGACTCGGCCTGCCGGGCCTGAGCTGGACCACCGCCTACGTGCGCGGCGACAACATTAAGACGTCTGAAACCAGCAACGGCAAAGAGCACGAGTGGTTTAACCAGATCCAGTACCAGGTGCAGGACGGCCCGGCGAAAGATCTGAAGCTGAAACTGCGCTACTCCGTGCTGCGCGTCTCCAGCAACGCCAGCGACTATAACGTGGGCGGGGACGAGATCCGCGCTTACGTGGAATACCCGTTTAACGTGTTCTGATAAAACAAGCCGGGTGGCGGCTTCGCCTTACCCGGACTACTGTTTTCTCCCTCTCCCCGTGGGAGAGGGAAAACAGCTAGTAAAGCGTTTTCTGCGGCGGCCCGGCAAACTTCAGCGCGCCAATCTGACCCATCCGCACTTCCACTACCGACGGTCCCGGCATCGCCAGCGCCTCCGTCATCACGGCTTCAAAATCCTCTGCCCGCTCAACGCTCCACGCCTGCAGGCCAATTGCCTGTGCCAGCAGGGTAAAGTCCGGCGTATGCAGTTCGTTATAATACTGTCGCCCGCCGAAGTACTTATCCTGAATGCCGCGCATCACGCCGTAGCCCCCGTCGTTCATGATCAGCAGCGTCACGTTAGCTTTCTCCTGCGCAAGCGTCGCCAGCTCGCCTAAATTCAGGCTCAGGCCACCGTCGCCCACCAGCCCCACCACCTTACGCTGTGGGTTAGCAATCGCGGTACCAATCGCCATCGGCAGCCCCATACCAATCGCCCCGGCCAGAGAGTGAATGTTCATCAGCGGACCGTTAGCGCGGAACAGACGACTGCCCCACAGGCTGCCGGAAACGGTGATATCGCGCACCAGCAGGCCGTCCTGCGGCAGGGCTTTTTCAATGGCGTCGTTGAGCTTCGCATAGGCGCCGCACTGCTCGCGCAGGCCCTGTTCAGCCTGCGAGACCACCAGCTGCACCTGCGCGTCCCACTGGGCGTTGCCCCACTCGCGGCCCTGCGCTTTTTCAGCCAGCGCGCCAAGCAGCGCTGAACAGTCGGCTACCAGCGTGTTATCCATCAGGTAGTTACGGCTCGCCGCCGCCGGGTCGATATCTATCTGCACCCGCGGAGACGGCAACTCCAGCGTCCAGGAGCGGGTTTCGTTGCTGCGCAGGCGAGAACCGGCCACCAGCGTAAAATCACACTGCGCAATCAGCGCCTCTACCGACGGCGAGTTGTGGAACGCGCGCAGGCTGGCACGATGGCCGTCCGGCAGCACGCCGCGCGCGTGGGTGCTGGAGATCACCGTCACGCCCGCATCCGCCAGTTTTTTCACCGCGTCCGCGCTTCCCAGCGCCCCGCCGCCCAGCCACAGCAGCGGCTGTTTAGCCTGCCTGAGCTGCGCCCATAAAGCATCCACCATCGCGGGATCCACAGCTGCAACCGAAGCCGGTTTCACCGGTGCGGTCACCAGAGACAGCGGAATTTTAGCCCCCTGAATATCAATCGGGATCTCCACAGAGACCGGCCCGCACGGCGGCGTCTGCGCCTCCTGAATCGCTTTATGCAGAATCGCTATCGCCTGGCTGGCATTGCTGATGCGGTACGCCCGTTTTGAACTGGCCTTCAGGAAGGTCAGCTGGTCGCGGGTTTCATGGATAAACCCGGTGTCGGCGTCCAGCCAGGCCTTCTCTACCTGTCCGGTTAAATGCAGCAGCGGCGTGCAGGCGTTCATCGCCTCCACCAGCGCGCCTACCGCGTTCCCCGCCCCCGCGCCGGTGCTGGTCAGCGCCACGCCGAGGCCGGAAAACCGCCCGTGGGCGTCAGCCATGGTGACGGAACCCGCCTCGCCGCGCGCGGGCACGAAGCGGATTTTGCCCCGCTGCCCTATCGCGTCCGCGATCGGCAGGTTGTGAATGGAGATGACGCCGTAGATGGCCTCAACCTGATACTGCTCCAGCGTTCTGGCGATGGCGTCGCCGACGGTTATCATTTCGCTCATTGCTCACCCTTTCTCAGTCGCACCAGTGGTTGACGCTGTTACCCGTCGCCAGATAAATGCTCTTTTGCTGCATCCAGGCTTTCAGCCCCTGAATGCCCTTTTCGCGGCCCAGACCGCTCTCTTTAAAGCCCCCGAACGGG
Source organism: Enterobacter cloacae complex sp. P27C (assembly GCF_014895705.1). Taxonomy (NCBI): domain Bacteria; kingdom Pseudomonadati; phylum Pseudomonadota; class Gammaproteobacteria; order Enterobacterales; family Enterobacteriaceae; genus Enterobacter; species Enterobacter cloacae complex sp. P27C. Next base: position 100,432 of record NZ_JADBQB010000006.1, on the reverse strand, counting down.
GTCGAAATCGCAAAAACTTTGTAGGTGTTGATCCACACCGTACCGGCCTCCAGCTGCTCGCTCAGGCGCAGCGCCCGCCCGGTGTCGCGGGTCCAGATCCCTGCCGCCAGGCCGTAAACCGAGTCGTTCGCCTCGCGGATCAACGCCGCTTCATCGCGAAACGGCATCGCCACCAGCACCGGGCCGAAGATCTCCTCCTGGCAGGCGCGGGCGCCGTTCGTCAGCCCTTCGATAATGGTCGGCTGGAAGAAGCTGCCGTTTGCGAGGTCAGGATCCGCCGGGATCTCCCCGCCGCACAGCACCCGGCCCCCCTCGCGCTTCGCCAGCTCGACGTATTCCTGCACGCTCTGGCGATGTTTCTCATTGATCAGCGGCCCAACGTGAACGCCGTCGGTGAAGGGGTGCCCAACGCGCAGCCCGCGAGTTAATTCCAGCAGCCGCGCCATCAGCGGCGCGTACAGGCTTTCGTGGATAAACAGCCGGGACCCGGCGATGCACGCCTGCCCTGCTGAGCTGAAAATGCCGTAGCAGATCCCGCGCGCGGCCTGCTCAACGTCGGCATCCTCCAGCACGATGGTCGGGGATTTACCGCCCAGCTCCAGCGACGCCGGGATCAGCTTTTCCGCGGCCACGTGCGCCAGATGGCGGCCCGTATTGGTGCCGCCGGTAAAGGAAATTTTTCGCACGCGGGGATGGCGCGCCAGCGCGTCGCCAATCACCGAGCCTTTGCCCGGCAGCACGCTCAGCAGCCCGGCGGGCAGCCCGGCCTGTTCAAAAATGCGCGCCAGCTCAAGCGCCATCAGCGGCGTGGCTTCGGCAGGCTTGAGGATCACCGCGTTCCCGGCGGCGATGGCCGGGGCGACCTTCTGCATCTCGCTGGCAATGGGCGAGTTCCACGGCGTGATGGCCGCCACCACGCCGAGCGGCTCATAGCGGCTTAGCATCAGCAGATCCGGCTGGCGCGGCGTGGGCAACTCCCCTTCCAGCAGCTCGCAGGCGGCGGCGAAGTAGCGGGCCGTTCCCGCCGCGCTCATCACCAGCCCGCGCGCCTCCGCCAGCGGCTTGCCGTTATCCCGGCTCTGCATCTGCGCCAGCTCGTCAGCGCGGGACTCAATCAGATCCGCCACCTTGTGCAGGATCTTCGCCCGCATGTGCGGCAGGCTGTTGCGCCAGGCGGGATCGCGCCACGCGCGCTCGCCGGCCTCGATCGCGTCGTGCAGATCGTCAAGGTTTGCCGCGTTCAGCGTCGCATTGAGCGACCCGTCAGCCGGGAAGTGGCTCTGCATCGGGTTGCCACCGCCGCGTCGCCACTGGCCGCCGATAAAAATCTTCAGATCGTCCATCGTCACTCCTCAGCTCAGGGCCAGCTCGCGGCAGGCGCGCACCGCGCTGAGTGCCGCCAGGGTGGAGGTTTTAGGGTTAGACGCCAGCGGCAGCCCGCTCAGCTCCAGATGGAATTCGCCAAACAGCCCTTCTACGTGCAGCGTGTGGGTGTTACGTTTCGTTGCCGGGTCAACCATCAGCTGCACGCGGGTTTCATCCATCCCGACGCCGCCGAGCGCCACGGTCGCCGCCACGTTGGCGTTCGCCGGGAACAGGCGCGCCGCCTCGCGGGCGCTGCCTTCAAAAAAGACCTTCGCCTCTGAGACCGCGTTAAGATCGATAAGCTGCTCGGCGTAGCTGCCGCGCCAGCTGGCCGGGCTTTTACGCGACTGATAGGTGACGCGCTCAAGCCCGCCCTCCTTCGCCGCCGCCAGCCCGTCGATGCCGGCCACCGCCCCGGAAAGCAGCGTCAGTTTTCCGCCCGCCGCGAGCAGGCGCTGCTCCAGCGCGCTGTCTGCCAGCGCGCCGGTGGAAATGACCGCCAGATGCCAGCCGCGACGCAGAATCGCTTCGCCGTACTGCGCAACCGCCTGCTGGCTGGCGCACTCCAGCACCAGATCGGGCGTTTGTGCGCACGCCATCGGCGAGGTCAGCGCCTCGACCGCATCGCCAAACTGGTCGCGAATGGCGGCATGGTGAGACGCGCGCGCCACGATCCAGCCGATAGCCACGCCAGCGGGCAGACGCTCAATCACCGCCTGCGCCATGGCGCCATAACCAATTAACATTACCTTTTTCATGATGCGTCCTTACAGATGGCGGCAAAAGCCGCCGGAAACGTCCAGCGCCGCGCCGGTGGTAAACGAGGCCAGCGGTGAGGCGAGAAACAGCAGCGCCTGCGCGGGCTCCTGCGGCTTGCCGAGACGCGCCATCGGAATGCCACGCTTGCGCGCGATCTCCGCCGTCCACTCCGGCCAGCTCTGGCTTTTATCCGCCCGGCTTTCAAAGCGGCGCTGCCACTGGCCGGACTCGACCATGCCAAGCAGTATGGAATTGACGCGAATGCCTTTGCCTACCAGCTCTTTCGAGAGCGTCAGCGTCATGTTCAGCAGCGCGGCGCGAGCTGCCGACGTGGCGATCATGTGCTCTTCCGGCTGAAGCGCCAGCAGGGAGTTCACGCAGGTGATGGAGGCGATGTCGGACCGTTCCAGCAGCGGCTGAAACGCCTGTACCGGATTAATGACGCCAAACAGTTTAAGTTCGGCTTCGTGCAGCCACGCCTCGCGCGGGGTGTCGCTGAAGTGCGCCACGTAGCCCTGACCGGCGTTGTTGATCAGCATATCCGCCGCGCCAAAGCGCGCCTGCACCGCATCCGCGAAGGCCTGCACCTCGTCGGCATTCAGCACGTCGCAGCGGTAAGAGAAAATCTCCCCGTCGGGATAGTCGTTTTGCAGCGTCGCATGGGCGCTGGCGAGCCGGTCCGGGTCGCGACCGCAGAAGGCGACTTTCGCCCCTTCGCCCAGCAGCAGGCGCAGCGTTTCAAAGCCAATGCCGGACGAACCGCCGGTAACGACCGCTACGCGGCCGTCAATGTGTGCATTCATCGCGCACCTCTTCGTTAATGCGTAAAAGCTGTTGATTAAAAAACGCGTCGTTATCGAGATAGCTCGCGTGTCCGGCCTGCGGAATCGCGGTAAACGGCATGCCGTAGCGCAGCGCCAGCCCCTGTACCAGCTCGGGCTGCGTGATCGCGTCCTGCTCGCCGCACCAGACTTCAAATTGACCGGCGTAACGCTTAAGCCAGCCGTGAATGTCGTCATGCGCCAGCATCCACGCGGCAGCGAGGTAGCCTTCCGGGCGCAGCCTGCGCATGCCCGCCGCGACGGTGGCGATATCTTCTGCGCGCGCGCCGGGGCGCAGCAGCTTCGCGGCGCGGGTCTGCGCGAGAATGTCGCCACCGAGCGCCATCTGCTGCTCGCGATTACGCCAGACCTGCTCTCGCTGCTCCGGCGCGGCATTACCGTAGCCCTGCGCGGCGTCCGCCAGCACCAGATGAATGACGCGTTCAGGGAACTTCGCCGCAAACGCGCTGGCCACCAGCGCCCCCAGGGAATGGCCCACCAGTACCGCCTGCCAGACGCCTGCGCGGTCGAGCATCGCCGCCAGCGCGTCGGCGTAATCTCCCGCGTTCGCCCGCTCAACCGCCAGCATCGGGCTTTCGCCGTAACCGGGCATGTCCCACGCCAGCACGCGAAAGCCCTCCAGCGCCATCTGCTTATGCCAGGACGCAGCGCCAGAGCTGATCCCGTGCAGCAGCATCAGCGGGATGCCGCTTCCCTGTTCACGAAAAGCCGTCATGTCGCCCCCTTAGTTCCGCTTCACTTTTGAGAGCGGATGATCGGAGGGATAGGTCGGGATTTCCGGCTTGTTGGTTCCCAGCATGACGCACATCAGCGCCTCTTCTTCCCCGTGGTTAAACAGGCCGCGATAGATGCCCGGCGGGACGGAGATCAGGTCACGCTCGCGCAGCACGGTTTCGGTGTAGTTGTCGCCGTCCTGGATCATCAGCGTGATCTGCCCTTTGAGCATGAAGAACACCTCCTCCACGTCGTCGTGCAGGTGCAGCGGCCCTTCGCACTTCGACGGCAGCACCATGGTAGAGAAGGTGAAATGGTCCGCCTGCACGGTGTTGGTGTCGTTCGCCACGCCGGTTGCGCCGGTGCCGATGTAGCGCATCTGCGCCCGGCGGTATTTCGGGTCAAAATCGGCCTGGAACTTCAGCGCGTTCCAGTCGTACTTGCGGCCTTCGAAGCGCGCGATGCGCGACTCGACCCACTCTTCCATCGTCAGGTGGTCAGGTTTGATGCCTGTTTTGTTGGTTACGGTTGAATCAGTCATGACACTCTCCTCAGTAACGTCTCAGCAGCGGCAGTAACAGGACGCAGCCCACCGCCGCCATCACCGCCAGAAAAATCAGCCCGGAATCCATGCTGTGGGTGAAGGCGATCAGCGCGCCCATCACCGCCGGCGACAGCGCGCCCGCAAAGTTTCCCAGCCCGTTGAAGATGCCGCCCGCCGTGGCGCTCACCCGGGGATGGGTGGCTTTCGCCAGCAGGGCGAAAATGTTGGGGGCGCCGGTGCCCCACATAAAGGTGCTGAAGCTCATCGCCGCGATGATGGCAAGCGGGGTGTCGAGGTGCATCACCGCCGCCAGGCCTACCGCCGCCCCCGCCATCGAGATAAAGCAGGCCGCCGCGCGCTTATCGACCCGGTCAGAGAGCCACGCGCCAATCACCTCTCCCGCCAGCATGGCGATGAACGGCATCGACGACAGCCAGCCCGCGTGCTCCAGGTGAATGCCTTTGCCCTTGATGAGATAGCCCGGCAGCCAGCCGTTGATGCCCCACAGGTAGGTCAGAAAGGCGATGTTAAAGATGCAGATGATCCAGAAGTGCGGGCTGACAAACAGCTCGCGCCGCGCCGCGCGCCGCTCGTCCTGAGACGCCTGCGAGGTACCGGGTTTTGCTTCCAGACGGATCCCGCGCAGGCCAACGCGCACAAAGATAAGCACCGGCACGGTCAGCATTGCCATGACAAAGAAGGTGCTCTGCCAGCCGAAGGTGTTCAGCAGCCACAGGGAGAGCGGGAAGCCAATCGCCGCGCCGACCGGCGTGCCCAGCAGCCAGAGCATGGTGGCGCGCGCCTGTAAATGCTGCGGGAAGTTGTGGCGCACGATGGCGAAAGCCAGCGGGAACAGCGGTCCTTCCGCCACGCCCAGCAGGATGCGCAGGACGATCATTAGCGTGTAGTTATGGGTAAAGCCCATCGCCACCATCAGCGCGCACCACACCACCATCATCCCGGTGAGCAGGCGCAGCGGCGCGATTTTGTCGCCTAAACCGCTCAAAAATACCGACGAAAAGCCATAGCTCAGCAGGAAGGCGCTCATCAGAATGCCGAGGCGCGTGGTGTCAAAATCGATGCCCATGGCCTGCTGGAAATGGGTGTCGGAAAAGAGCGCCGCGATGCTGATTTTGTCGAAAAAGGCCAGCAGCACGCAGGCCAGCAGCGACAGCGGAATGGCCCAGCGCACCGCTTTTTCAGGCGTGCGGGTTCCCTCACCGCTCGCCTCGACGGGCGCGGTGTTGGTCTCTAATGTGGTCATGTCTCCCCCTACGGGTGCGGGTTAGCTATCGCAGTGACATCAGTGAAAAAGCCGGATCGGCGAGCGGTACGTCCGACAGGTCCCGCCCCGCCGCCATCCAGCGCTTCGCCAGCTTGACGGTGCGCGCATCGTTGAACGCCACCAGCTGCGTTAGCCGACCGTTGTCGTCCAGCGAGAAGTACAGCGCCTCTTCACGCACTATCGTTCGGCTGCCCGGCTGCGGAATGCCGAGGATCTGGATGTTGTGCTGATATTGATCCGACCACAGCCACGGCGCGTCGTCGTAGCCTGGCGCATCGGGGTTAAGCATGGCTTTCGCCGTCGCCACCGCCTGATTCTGGGCGAAGGCCCAGGACTGAATGCACAGGCCGTAGTGATGGTGCTGCGCCACGTCGCCGGCGGCAAAGATGAACGGATCGGACGTGCGCCCCTGGGCGTCCACCACGATCCCCCGCTCGGTGCGAAGTCCCGCATCGCGCGCCAGCTCCAGATTGAGATCGACGCCGATCCCCACCACCACCGCGTCAAAGGTTTCGCGCTGGCCGTCGCAGTGCATGACCGGCAGGCCATTATCGTCCTCCAGCTCCAGCGCGCCGCAGCCGGTACGGATCTCCACCCCCTGTTCGCGATGGATAGCCTCTAAGCGCTGCGACACCTCGCCGCTAACCGAGCGCATGCACAGCGCGGGCTGCTGCTCGAACAGCGTGACCGCTACGCCGCTTTTGCGCGCGGAAGCTGCAATCTCAAGGCCGATCCAGCCGCCGCCGACGATCGCCAGTTTTTTACTTTCCGCCAGACGCGCCTTCAGGCGCTGCGCATCCTGCCAGTGGCGAAGAGTGTAGACCTGCGGATGCGCCGCCCATGCCTGCGAAGGCAGGCGCGCCCGCCCGCCGGTGGCCATTAAAAGCATGTTGTAACTAAGACGTTCGCCGTTGCTTAAACGCACAGTTTTCGCTTCGCGATCGACTGATTCAGCACGCAGCGGGCGGTACCAGGTCAGGTTCAGCGCCTGCTGTGCTTCTTCGCTAAACAGCCGCGGGAGCGCCGCGTCCGGCTCCAGCAGAGACGCTTTCGACAGCGGCGGACGTTCGTAGAAATCCCACTCCTCTTCCGCCACCACGCAGATCTCGCCGTCGAAGCTCTCGTCGCGCAGGGTTTTCGCCGCCCAGCCGCCCGCCTGACCGCCACCGATAATGACAATGCGCGACGTCATACCGCCTCCGGCTTTTTCTGCTGGCGGCGGGTGTCGTGGTCAATCCCGCCTTCTACCGCCCATTCGGTAAAGGAGACCAGGGAGTGCTCCAGCTCGCGCGGCTGCCAGTTTTCCGTCAGATAGTCGTCGTTGGTGTAATACTCAAACGCGCCGCCGGTCGGGCTATTGACGTACCAGAAATAGGCCGACGACACCGGATGGCGGCCCGGCCCGATAAAGGTGCTCCATTCATTTTTATTCATCGCGATACCGCCGCCGATCACCTCGTGGATGTCGCGCACGGTGAAGGCCACGTGGTTGAGGCCGCGCTTGCGGTTCGGCAGTTGCAGCAGGAACAGGTTGTGATGTCCGCCGCGCGCCCCGCAGCGCAGGAACACGGCGCGGTTGATGTAGCGGTCCGAAACCTGGAAGCCGAGCACCTCGCGGTAGAATTTCTCCACCGCCGCCAGCTCCTCCACGAAGAACACCACGTGCCCGACGTTGATCGGCTGCGCACGATCGTAAACCGGGCTGGGCGTGTCGATACGGCGGGCATCGCCCCACTGGTTGATCGGCTCAACGTTCAGCTCCACGTCGGTCTGCTGGCTGACCTGCACGCGCAGGGTCATGCCGTTCGGATCGAGGCATTCCAGCGCGTCGCCCACTTCGCGAAAGCCGGGCTGTCTCGCCAGCTTCGGGCGCAGCGCGTCGAGATCGGACTGTGCGGCCACCGCCCAGGTCATGCGGCGCAGGGTGTTGCCCGCTTCAAACGCCGGCGGCAGGTCGGGGCTGTCGATGGGGTTCAGCTCCACGCGCGCGCCGCTCAGGGTGGTAAAACGCTGGCCGCTGGCATCGCCCGTCAGGCCAAAATCACGCATAAATTTGGCGCAGTGCGTCAGGTCTTCCACGCCAAATTCCAGCTTTTCAATTCCGGTTACACTCATCGTTCGTTGCCTCATCTGGCCCAAATTGGGCGTAAAACATGCCCGACGCAGTCAAGCGCCTGACGTTAACTCACTGATTTAGCTGGCCTGTGACAAATAGCCTAAGAAGCCAGAAATTTTATCCGCCGCGAGGCGAACCTCGTTTTGCAGCCGCTCACGGTCGGTCTGCGGGATCTCCTCCGACGGCACCAGAATGCTGACCACCGCCGCCACGCGTCCGCTTCGGTCATACACCGGGTAGACGATGGAGGAGATGCCGTGGCGGAAGAAGGATTCGCCGATGACAAACCCGCGGGCTTTGTCCTGCTGCACCATCTGCCACAGGGCTTCGCGGTCGTGAAGCTGCCCCGGCGCGTTGCCCGGCAGGCGCTCGTGCGGGAACAACTGTTCGAAATCGGCGCGGGTAATATCGGTCAGCAGCATGCGGCCCAGCGAGGTGCAGTGCACCGGCAGGCGGGTGCCAATGCTGACCTGATTGATGCGCGACCCGGCGGCACTGACGCGGGCGATGTAGATAATGTCGCGCCCGTCGCGGATCGCCAGATGGCTGCTGCACTGGCTGACGTCGCGCAGCTGCTCAATCACCGGCTGGCCGACCTGCGCCACGTCCAGCGAGGCGATGTACTCAAAGCCGAGACGCAGCACGTTCATGCCCAGCGAAAAGGTATTGGTACGCGCGTTGCGCTCCAGAAAGCCCATGTACTCCAGCGTCTGCACCACGCGATAGGCGGTCGCCTTCGGCATATCCACCAGCCGGTGCAGCTCGGCAAAGGTCAGATCGCGATGCTGCTCGCCAAAGGCCAACAGCAGCTGTAAACCGCGCTCCAGCCCCGGCACCAGATACTTCACTTCCTGATCGTTTGCCATAATCGCCACACCTTAGTTAAAGACAAAACCGCCGTTGACCGGGATCAGCTGCCCGGTGATAAACCGCGACAGATCGCTTAACAGCCAGACCACGCTGCCGGTGACGTCTTCCGGCTGCTGCGCGCCGGTTAACGCGCGGCCATTCTCGTAGAGCTGATGGCGCTCGGCCGGAACATATTCGGTCGCCTCGACGCGGGTTAACCCCGGCGCGATGGCATTAATGCGTATACGCTTTTCGCCCAGTTCGCGCGCCATTGAGCGGGTCATGGCGATCACGGCGCCCTTACTGGCGACGTAGGCCATCAGGCGCGGCGCGCCCCACAGCGCGGTGTCGGACGCAACGTTCACGATACCCGCGCCCTCGCGCAGCAGCGGCACTGCGGCGCGCGACACCAGCCAGGTGCCTTTGACGTTGACGCTCATCACCCGATCCCAGAGATCCGGATCGTAATCGAGCATATTTTTGCCGCCGACGCCCGTCGCCATCGCCGCGTTGTTCACCAGGCCATCGATCTGACCCTGCTCGCCAATCGCGCTGAACACCTGCTCAATGGACTGCGGATCGGCCAGATCGATAACATGCGATTCGATCGCATAGCCCCGCTCGCTCAGGGCGTGGGCGCTTTCGGCCAGCTCACCCTTGAGGATGTCGCACATCACCACCGCCGCGCCCTGCTCCGCGCAGGCTTTGGCAAAGTGAAAGCCCAGCCCGCGCGCGGCGCCGGTTATGACGATGCGTTTGCCGCTCAGCAGCCCGTTCATCAGGCGGCTCCCTGCTGTTCTTCGCGCATCGCCAGTTGCTCTTTGGCGGCCTTTTGCATCATGCGGCGCAGGCGCGAGAGGCCGACGTCGTGCTGATACAGGTATTCATGGTCGCGGGCGTTTGGCGCCAGGCTTTCCAGCACCACGCGGTCCTGCTCCAGCACTTCCCAGTGCAGTTTTTCCAGACGGTTGCGGTACATGAAGCGCCACATGTCGCGCTGCCAGCCCTGCACCCGGCGAATGCGCCAGAAGAAGACGCGGCAGTTGTCGTTATCTTCCGGCACCACCATGCCGACGATAAAGAAGTGGCCGCCCGGCCCGAAACGCTTCTTGTACGGAATGGAGAGGCGCATCCAGCAGGTGCCGCTGTTGCCCAGCTCCACCCAGTCGAAATTGACGCCGCTCTGCCCCTTTTTCTCAAAGATGAAGCCGGTTTTGGTCGGCTGGAGCACCATGTCGGCCTTGCGATCCCCTTCCGCCATCGAGTGCGACGAGGAGTGCAGATAGGTGCCGTGCATCGGATCCATCACGTTTTCCAGCGCGTACTGGTAATTGCATTTCCACGCGGCGGTGCAGAGGAAGTTGCTGAAGCTGTCCGTATCGGCGAGCTCGTCCGGGAAGGTCAGCTCGTCCGGCTGCTGGTCTGCGGTGACGCCAAACCACAGGAAGATTGCGCCGTGCGCCTCCTGCACGTTGTAGCTGCGCACGCACTGCTGGCCGACCAGCGGGCATTTGTCCACGGCGGGCACGTCTTTCACCTCGCCGTTGCCCGCGACCTCCACGCCGTGATACCAGCAGGCAATGCGGTCGCCCAGGTTCCAGCCCATCGACAGGCGTGCGCCGCGGTGCGGACAGCGGTCCTCCAGCGCCTGCACCTGGCCGTCTTTGTTGCGCCAGACCACAATCTGTTCGCCCAGGCGGGTAATGCCCACCGGTGCAGACTGCACCTCCCAGCTCGCCAGCACCGGATACCAGAGGCCGCGCAGACCTTTATCGAGATAGTGTTGTACGGTAGTCGTCATCGCGTTGCCCTCAGTAGCCGTTAACCTGTAAGAATGCCTGGAAGCTGGCCTCGCTCCACGGCTCGCCCTGCTGATCGTGCATGCGCACCGCGTTCAGCCCGTTCACCAGCTCCGGTAAAGTTTCAACTCCCTGCTCGAAGAGATCTTCCAGCGTGGCGATAAGGTTCACTTCCCAGCTTTCCGGCTCGCGGCTGCGGGTCTGCCAGATCAGGTTCTGGTAATCACCCGGCTTATGGATCGCACCGTTACCGCCCTCAGCCGGTGGGGCAAACTGACGGCTTTCCGGCAGCGCCGGGTTGTAGTTCAGGGTGTCGCTCATGCCACGGTCTCCTCGACGAAGGTAATCTGAATCTGGTTTTCAAAAACCCGAACCGGGTAGCGGTTGAGGTTGCGCCCGCCGGGGCCGTGCAGGCACTGACCGGTTTTGACGTCGAAGACCGCCTCGTGCAGCGGGCATTCCACCTTGCCGTCCTCCACGAAGCCCTGGCTCAGCAGGGCATAGGCGTGGGGGCATACGTCTTCCAGCGCGTAATATTCACCGTCAATCAAATACACGCCGATCTCTTTACCGTCGACGTTGCCGCTAAAAGGGAAATCTTCCTGTACTTGTTCTGCGTCACATACGCCTATCCAGCTCATCACGATCCTCCAGGCTTTTGTTTCATATATGAAACTCTGTTTCTTATTTAATACGGTCAATATAAAAGCGATGAATGTTTCGTCAAGCAGCAATGTGACGAATTTGTTAATCAAACGGTAATTAATTAACTAAGTGTGCAAAGGATCACGAAAAAATGCAGCGATATGAAATTTTCATTATTGCGGTGTTAAAGAATACGATTTATCGATGGCCTTAAATTTTAATAAACAGTGATTGACTTCTTTTCTTTTTGTTCCTTAAAAATAAAAGAAGCGAAAAACATCGTGTTTCACCTGTGAAACTTAATTTTATTTTTACCTTAATAAACAATGAGTTTCACAGGTAAACCATTTTACCCACGTGATAATCACGCGCATAAAAATAGAAATAAGCAAAAACATAAGGCAGGCGTTATGACGGCAAGATGGCAGGGCACAGTGGCACTGTTATTACTGATTATTATTTCCTACGTTGACCGGGTGAATATTTCTGTCATGATTTTAGACCCGGAATTTGCTCAGCATTTTCAGCTAAATGAAAACAGAATGTTACAGGGAATGCTTATGACCTGTTTTCTGCTGGGTTATGGATTTTCAGCTTTATTATTAACTCCGGTTATTGAAAGCAAACTCCATTATCGACAGGGATTATTGAGCAGCATAGCGATGTGGGCAGCGGTATGCGCCATTTCACCGCTGCTCGGATCGCTGATGGGCATGCTCGTCGCGCGCACGATCCTGGGGATCGCTGAGGGGCCGCTCTTTTCGCTGAAAACGCGCTTCATCAGCGATCACTTTAGCGCGCAGGAGATCGGCAAACCCAACGCCGTGACCGCGCTGGGCGTCTCGCTCGGGCTGGCCGTGGGCTTTCCGCTGGTAACGTGGCTGATGGCGCATCTCGGCTGGGCCGGATCGTTTTATGCCCTGGCGGTATTAAATCTGGTGCTGGGTGGCGGCCTTGTCTGGCGCTTCCTGCCCGCGCCGCGGGGTGCGGAGAAAATCAAAAAACCGGGCTTTACAGAGACGTTTTCGCTGGCCTGGCAAACGCCGCTGCTCGGGTGGATCCTGCTGGTGGAGATTGCCACCCTGAGCTATCTCTGGGGGAGCAGCGCCTGGCTGCCCGCGTGGCTGCGCGACGAGCATCATTTCTCGCTGCACGCCACGGGCATGCTTGCGGCCATTCCCTTCCTGCTGAGTCTGGGCTCGAAGTTCCTCGGCGGGGTGCTGCTCGACAAAATGCGTCCGGAACAGGCGCCAATGCTGTTTGTGGTGGGCGGCGCGCTGACGGCGCTGTCCGTGGTCGCGCTGATGCTCAGCCATCAGCCTGCCTGGCTGGCGCTGTTTATGCTCTCGGCGAATATCTTCTGGGGACTACAGGGGGCGGCTATTCCGGCGGTGATCCAGCATCACGCCGCGCGGGAAGCGGTGGGCAGCGCTTACGGCATTATCAACGGGATCGGCAATATCTGCGCGGCGTTTATTCCGCTGCTGATGGGGATGGTGATGAGGTCGGTAGGGTCAGTCAGCTCAGGCTTTTCGGTGCTGGTCGTCTCGCAGGGTATCACCCTGCTTGCCGGGGGAATGTTGCTGCTGCGCATGCGTCGCGCAGCAGCAATCAGCGCGTAAGGCTTATTCGCCTTTTTTCGCGGCCTGGATGTAGAGCATTTCCAGCGCCAGGGTCGCCGCGGCAAGCGCGGTGATTTCGGACTGGTCATAGGCTGGCGCCACTTCCACCACGTCCATCCCAACGATGTTCAGATCCTTCAGGCCACGCACCAGCTTGATGGCGCGGTCTGACGTCAGGCCGCCAATCACCGGCGTACCAGTACCCGGTGCAAACGCCGGATCCAGGCAGTCGATATCGAAGGTCAGGTATACAGGCATATCGCCGACGATCTGCTTAACCTGAGCCAGAATATCGTCCACGCCGCGATCGTTCACCTGGCCGGCGTCCAGCACGGTGAAACCGTTGTCTTTGTCGAACTCGGTACGGATGCCGATCTGCACAGAGTGGTTCGGATCGATCAGGCCTTCTTTCGGCGCGGTGTAGAACATGGTGCCGTGGTCGAACTCGCAGCCGTTCGCGTAAGTGTCGGTATGCGCATCGAAGTGCACCAGCGCCATTTTACCGAAGTGCTTCGCGTGGGCGCGCAGCAGCGGCAGAGTGACGAAGTGGTCACCACCGAAGGAGAGCATGCGCTTGCCGGCCGCCAGCAGCTTCTCGGCGTGCGCCTGCAGCTTTTCGCTCATCTCACGCGCGTCGCCGAAGGCGTACACCAGGTCACCGCAGTCCACCACGTTCAGGCGCTCGCGCATGTCGAAGTTCCACGGGAAGCGGTTGTGCTCCCAGGCCAGGTTGGTGGAAACCTGACGGATTGCCGCCGGGCCGTGACGTCCACCCGCACGACCGGAGGTTGCCATGTCGAACGGCACGCCGGTGATCACCCAGTCCGCATCGCTGTCGTACGGCTGGAAGTTCATTGGAAGGCGTAAAAAACCAAACGCGTTAGATACCAGAGAGTTATCGTACTGATGACCTAAAGTGCTCATGTCCTGACCTCTTTTAACGTCGATACATTAAAAACAGATGAAAAAAAATCCCCTCCGCGTCGTTAAACCCGACGAGGAAGGGATTGATTCGTAAATCGCATATTGGGGCGAATTATCGCCGTTAATTCATACGGGTTCAAGTGAGTATAGGGCATTGTGCGGTCTGATGCCCTCACCCCAACCCTCTCCCACCGGGAGAGGGAGGTTTTACTACTCGTCTTCCAGGTAGGTGTACCCGTACAGACCCGCTTCAAACTCTTCCAGGAACTGCTGCTGCAGCGCATCGTCCAGACCGGTGTTTTTCACCTGGTCGCGGAACTGGGTGAGCAGTTTTTTCGGATCCAGCTGCACGTATTCCAGCATGTCCGCCACGGTGTCCCCTTCGTCGGACAGCTCAACCTCGACGCTGCCGTCAGGGAAGACAAACACGTCAACCGCTTCGGTATCACCGAACAGGTTGTGCATGTTGCCGAGGATCTCCTGATACGCACCCACCATAAAGAAGCCCAGCATTGGCGGGTTCTCCGGATCGTACTCCGGCATTGGCATCGTCGTTGCGATACCGTCACCGTCAACGTAGTGGTCAATCGCGCCGTCAGAGTCACAGGTGATGTCCAGCAGCACCGCGCGACGTTCCGGGGCGTGGTTCAGCCCTTCCAGCGGCAGAACCGGGAACAGCTGGTCGATACCCCAGGCATCCGGCATCGACTGGAACAGGGAGAAGTTGACGTACATTTTGTCCGCCATACGCTCCTGCAACTCGTCGATAATCGGACGATGCGCGCGGTTGCTCGGGTCGAGCTGTTTCTGCACTTCATGGCACATGTTCAGGTAGAGCTGCTCCGCCCACGCGCGCTCTTGCAGGCTGAAGGTGCCTGACGAGTAGCCGACGTGGATATCGTGCAGATCCATCTGGCTGTCATGCAGCCATTCGCGTAGGGAGCGACGCGTGCCCGGCTCGTGCATTTCCTGCCAGGTTTCCCACATGCTTTGCAGGGAACGTGGGGCATCATCTTGCGGAGGCGTCGCTTCGGTGATTTCGCTGCGCTCAACGCCAATGATATTAGACACCAGCACCGTATGGTGCGCGGTAACCGCGCGGCCAGATTCGGTGATCACCGTCGGGTGCGGCAGGCCGTGCTCTTCACAGGCATCGCCAATCGCCCAGATGATGTTGTTGGCGTATTCGTTCAGGCCGTAGTTCACCGAGCAGTCGGACTGGGAGCGGGTTCCTTCGTAGTCCACGCCCAGGCCACCGCCCACGTCGAAGCACTGAATATTCACGCCAAGCTTGTGCAGCTCAACGTAGAAACGCGCGGATTCACGCACGCCGGTGGCGATGTCGCGGATATTGGCCATCTGCGAGCCGAGGTGGAAGTGCAGCAGCTGAATGCTGTCCAGACGACCGCGCTCGCGCAGGATCTCCACCAGTTGCAGCACCTGGTTCGCCGCGAGGCCGAACTTGGATTTTTCACCGCCGGAAGACTGCCATTTACCGGAACCCTGCGACGCCAGACGCGCACGCACGCCGAGGCGTGGGATCACGTTCAGACGCTCGGCCTCTTCCAGCACGATGGCAATTTCGGTCATCTTCTCGATAACCAGATAGACCTTGTGGCCCATCTTCTCGCCAATCAGCGCCAGACGAATGTATTCGCGGTCTTTATAGCCGTTACAGACGATCACCGACCGGGTCATGCCCGCGTGCGCCAGAACCGCCATCAGCTCCGCTTTGGAGCCTGCTTCCAGTCCCAGCGGTTCGCCGGAGTGGATCAGGGATTCGATTACGCGGCGGTGCTGGTTCACCTTGATCGGGTAAACCAGGAAGTAGTCGCCTTTATAGCCGTAGGATTCACGCGCGCGCTTGAAGGCGGCGTTAATCGAACGCAGGCGATGTTGCAGGATCTGCGGGAAGCAGAACAGTGCAGGCAAACGCTGGCCCTGAGCTTCACGGGCCTTCACCAGCTTAGCGAGATCCACGCGCGCTTCAGGGACGTCCGGGTCCGGGCAGACGCTGATGTGGCCCAGCTCGTTGACGTCGTAGTAGTTATTGCCCCACCAGGCAATATTGTAGGTGCGCAGCATCTTGCTGGCTTCCTGGGAGCTCATCGCAACCTCCTGCATAGAACGTAGTACACCCTGTTCGCCCGCTGACGAAGGCGAAAAAGAAGACATGTCGTCAGACATAGCGAACCTCAACTCTTTGTATTAAGTGTAAAACAGTTGACTACTATCGCAGCGTTATACGGCGATAACAACCCATAAACGGCTCCGTTTCCCAGCAGAGTATGCTGAAATCCAGACCGTGCGACCGGTTTCTTATTCATATCATTGTAAAACACGTATCCGAACTCTGTATGACAAGGTTCGGCGAAACCACGAGAAAACTCTTGTATTAACAAGAGCGCCCTTGTTCAGTTTTCACAGAGCGTAACCGGCCCTTGAATCCTGAGAAGCGCCGAGATGGGTATAACATCGGCAGGTTTGCAGACTAGAAATGCGGGTTGCGGGAATCAATGGCGCGCCAGAACGGCAGCGCTGAATTAGCGGAAAACGATGGTTCATTATCTCGTATCACCTCCACGGCCGCCTCTGATGAAACGGACCCCAAGCCAAAGCTAAAAGTTCACTGCTTAACCCGGCTGGAAGTGGCGACACGATGTATTCATCGAGCGCTGATTTTATATGAGCCGCGCGCCGCGTTTTATACCGAGAAGGGGGCTAAAAAGCAAAACAAAAATACGCGTGTTGCCAGCAGCGTCAGGAAAAATTTCCAGCAGCCATTTCAACGCAGTGAGAGATGAATCAAAAAAAACTGGAAATCGGGCGAAGAAGTGACCTAAAATAGCCATCCAGATGTTAATCCATCTATACTGATTAACACTCATACTGCCAGTGTCAAAAACCTGCAGGCCTTGGTAGAATTATCTCCTTTGGCTATTCCACACAGCAGCTTGAGCTAACCAAATTCCTCTTAGGTGAAATAAAACATGGCAAAACACCTGTTTACGTCCGAGTCCGTATCAGAAGGACATCCTGATAAAATTGCTGACCAAATCTCCGATGCGGTGCTGGATGCGATCCTGGCGCAGGATCCTAAAGCGCGCGTAGCGTGTGAAACCTATGTCAAAACCGGCATGGTTCTGGTTGGCGGTGAGATCACCACCAGCGCATGGGTTGATATCGAAGAGATCACCCGTAACACGGTGCGTGAGATCGGCTATGTACATTCTGATATGGGCTTTGATGCCAACTCCTGCGCGGTACTGAGCGCGATTGGCAAACAGTCTCCGGACATCAACCAGGGCGTTGACCGTGCCGATCCGCTGGAACAAGGCGCGGGCGACCAGGGCCTGATGTTCGGTTATGCAACCAACGAAACCGACGTGCTGATGCCAGCACCTGTGACCTACGCACACCGTCTGGTGCAGCGTCAGGCTGAAGTGCGTAAAAACGGCACCCTGCCGTGGCTGCGCCCGGATGCGAAAAGCCAGGTCACCTTCCAGTACGACGACGGCAAAATCGTCGGTATTGATGCGGTGGTGCTGTCTACCCAGCATGCCGAAGAGATCGATCAGAAATCCCTGCAGGAAGCAGTGATGGAAGAGATCATCAAGCCGGTTCTGCCAACCGAATGGCTGAGCTCAGCAACCAAATTCTTCATCAACCCAACCGGACGCTTTGTTATCGGCGGCCCAATGGGCGACTGCGGCCTGACCGGTCGTAAAATCATCGTTGATACCTACGGCGGCATGGCGCGTCACGGTGGCGGCGCGTTCTCCGGTAAAGATCCGTCTAAAGTTGACCGTTCTGCCGCGTATGCTGCACGTTATGTGGCGAAAAACATCGTTGCTGCCGGCCTGGCTGACCGCTGTGAAATTCAGGTTTCCTACGCTATCGGCGTGGCTGAGCCAACCTCCATCATGGTGGAAACCTTCGGCACGGAGAAAGTGCCTTCAGAACAGCTGACCCTGCTGGTGCGCGAGTTCTTCGACCTGCGTCCATACGGCCTGATTCAGATGCTGGATCTGCTGCACCCAATCTACCAGGAAACCGCTGCATACGGTCACTTTGGTCGTGAACATTTCCCATGGGAAAAAACCGACAAAGCCGCTCTGCTGCGTGAGGCTGCCGGTCTGAAGTAATCGACAGCCGAGAGTATTAAACAGGCCAGCCTTTGTGCTGGCTTTTTTTATGTCGGGTGGCGGCTAAAGCCGCACAACTGAAAGCGATTACACCGCACCGGCACCACTCCGCTTTCAGAATAATCTCTTTGCATGTTCGCCTTTCTTCTGCTGTTACATTTCCTTTCAGTTAAGTCTGAAATTCAAACAAACGCGATGCGCATCACCTCGTTTACCTCTATATTTTCAAAGCTTTAATAATTTTTACGGTTGCACGTTAGTGTAACCGATTACACCATTGTGATTAATCTCACATATTTTTACGGGTCGCTCACCTACCCTTATCATCAATAAAACTGATAACCCAACTGGAGGGCATAATGCCTGACAATAAAAAACAGGGGCGTACGTCCAACAAGGCGATGACTTTCTTCGTCTGCTTCCTCGCCGCCCTGGCAGGATTACTCTTTGGCCTGGATATCGGCGTCATTGCCGGCGCTCTTCCCTTTATCGCAGACGAATTCCAGATTAACGCGCATACCCAGGAATGGGTGGTTAGCTCCATGATGTTCGGTGCGGCCGTTGGGGCCGTCGGCAGCGGCTGGCTCTCCTTCAAGCTCGGACGCAAAAAGAGCCTGATGATCGGTGCGATCCTCTTCGTCGCCGGTTCGCTCTTCTCCGCTGCCGCCCCTAACGTTGAAGTGCTTATTCTTTCCCGCGTGCTGCTGGGCCTTGCGGTGGGCGTGGCGTCTTACACCGCCCCGCTCTACCTCTCCGAAATAGCGCCGGAGAAAATCCGCGGCAGCATGATTTCCATGTACCAGCTGATGATCACCATCGGTATTCTCGGCGCTTACCTGTCCGATACCGCGTTCAGCTACAGCGGCGCATGGCGCTGGATGCTCGGCGTGATCATCATCCCGGCTATTCTGCTGCTGATTGGCGTCTTCTTCCTGCCGGACAGCCCGCGCTGGTTTGCCGCCAAACGTCGCTTCGTTGATGCCGAACGCGTGCTGCTCCGCCTGCGCGATACCAGCGCGGAAGCGAAAAACGAGCTGGAAGAGATCCGCGAAAGCCTGAAGGTAAAACAGTCCGGCTGGGCGCTGTTTAAAGAGAACAGCAACTTCCGTCGGGCGGTGTTCCTCGGCGTGCTGCTGCAGGTGATGCAGCAGTTCACCGGGATGAACGTCATCATGTACTACGCGCCAAAAATCTTTGAACTGGCGGGCTACACCAACACCACCGAGCAGATGTGGGGCACCGTTATTGTGGGCCTGACCAACGTGCTGGCGACCTTTATCGCCATCGGCCTGGTGGACCGCTGGGGTCGTAAGCCAACCCTGACCCTGGGCTTCCTGGTGATGGCGACGGGTATGGGCGTTCTCGGTACGATGATGCATGTGGGCATCCACTCCCCAACCGCCCAGTACTTCGCGGTGGGTATGCTGCTGATGTTTATCGTCGGGTTTGCGATGAGCGCCGGTCCGCTGATTTGGGTACTGTGCTCTGAAATCCAGCCGCTGAAAGGGCGTGATTTTGGTATCACCTGCTCTACCGCAACCAACTGGATTGCCAACATGATCGTCGGCGCAACGTTCCTGACCATGCTCAACACCCTGGGCAATGCCAACACCTTCTGGGTCTACGCCGGTCTGAATATCTTCTTTATTGTGCTGACCATCTGGCTGGTTCCAGAAACCAAACATGTTTCTCTGGAACATATTGAACGTAACCTGATGAAAGGTCGTCCGCTGCGCGAAATCGGCGCCCACGACTAATCCTCTTGCGGGAGGCGCCTCTTGCGCCTCCCCGCTTCCCGCTTTATGCTCTGCCCCTATGAAAGCTCCCCGTCTCCCCATCGCCATTCAGCAAGCCGTTATGCGCAGCCTGCGGGAAAAACTTGCCCAGGCGAATCTGAAACTCGGCCGCAATTACCCTGAACCGAAGCTGGTCTATCAGCAGCGCGGCACCGCAGCCGGCACCGCCTGGCTGGAATCGTACGAGATCCGCCTGAACCCGGTGCTGATGATGGAAAACCAGCAGGCGTTTATTGAAGAAGTGGTGCCGCACGAGCTGGCGCACCTTCTGGTGTGGAAACACTTCGGACGCGTCTCGCCGCATGGAAAAGAGTGGAAATGGATGATGGAGGCGGTGCTCGGCGTTCCGGCGCGCCGTACCCATCAGTTCGAGCTGGAATCGGTACGCCGCAATACCTTCCCCTATCGCTGCCAGTGTCAGCAGCACCAGCTTACCGTCCGCCGCCATAACCGCGTGGTGCGCGGCGAGGCGACCTACCGCTGCGTCAAATGCGGCGAACCGCTGATTGCGGAGTAATGACCTGAACTTTCAGGAACTTTCCTGATCTGACTGATTGCATACAGGAACAACATTCGTTACGTTGCGGGCTCGTTTTGACACGGAGTGTAAGATGTCCCGTAATGTTTCTCTCGCGGTCGCTTTTCTGGCGACGGCGCTCTCAGGCCCTGCGCTGGCCGACGGTATCAACAGTTTTTCCCAGGCCAAAGCGGCAGGCGTGAAGGTGAACGCCGATGTGCCGGGCGATTTCTACTGCGGCTGTAAAATTAACTGGCAGGGTAAAAAAGGGGTCGTTGATCTTGCGTCATGCGGCTACAAGGTGCGTAAAAACGAAAACCGCGCCAGCCGAATTGAATGGGAACACGTCGTTCCGGCCTGGCAGTTTGGCCACCAGCGCCAGTGCTGGCAGGATGGCGGACGTAAAAACTGTTCTAAAGATCCTGTCTACCGTCAGATGGAAAGCGATATGCATAACCTGCAGCCCGCCGTGGGTGAAGTGAACGGTGACCGCGGCAATTTCATGTACAGCCAGTGGAACGGTGGCGAAGGCCAGTACGGCCAGTGTGGAATGAAGGTGGATTTTAAAGAGAAAGTCGCCGAGCCGCCTGCCCGCGCGCGCGGCAGCATTGCCCGCACCTATTTCTATATGCGCGACCGTTACGACCTCAACCTCTCCCGCCAGCAGACGCAGTTATTCAACGCCTGGGACAAGCAGTACCCGGTGACGGAGTGGGAGTGCCAGCGCGACGAACGCATTGCCAGGGTCCAGGGGAATCATAACCCTTACGTCCAGCGGGCTTGCCAGGCGCAAAAGAGCTAACCTACACTACGGCAATTCGCTTATACCGCATGACATATGGAATTTTTGACTATGCGCATTCCCCGCATTTACCACCCAGAACTGATTACCGCAGGCCGCGAGATCGTCCTGTCTGACGACGCCGCTAACCACGTTGGTCGCGTGCTGCGCATGGGGGCTGGCCAGGCAATACAGCTGTTCGACGGCTCTAATCAGGTTTTCGACGCGGAAATCACGCGGGCGGATAAAAAAAGCGTGCATGTGAATGTCTTGCGCGGCGAAGTGGACGACCGTGAATCGCCGCTGCATATCCACCTTGGGCAGGTGATGTCGCGCGGAGAAAAGATGGAGTTCACCATTCAAAAATCCATTGAGCTGGGTGTAAGCCTCATTACGCCACTTTTTTCCGAGCGCTGTGGCGTTAAACTGGATGCGGAACGTCTGAACAAAAAGATCCAGCAGTGGCAGAAAATCGCCATTGCGGCCTGCGAACAGAGCGGTCGCAACCGTATTCCGGAGATCCGCCCGGCGATGGATCTGGAGGACTGGTGTGCAGAAGAGGATAGCGGGCTGAAGCTCAATCTTCATCCGCGCGCCAGCGCCAGCATCAATACGCTGCCGCTGCCCGTTGAGCGCGTACGCCTGCTGATTGGTCCCGAAGGCGGCCTGTCGGCGGACGAAATTGCGATGACGGCGCGCTACCAGTTTACTGATATTCTGTTGGGACCTCGCGTTCTGCGCACTGAGACAACGGCACTCACGGCCATAACCGCGCTACAGGTAAGGTTTGGCGATCTGGGTTGAAGTATTAACGGAGAAGAACATGATAAAGCTCGGCATCGTGATGGATCCCATCGCAAACATTAACATCAAGAAAGACTCCAGCTTCGCCATGCTGCTGGAAGCGCAGCGTCGTGGCTATGAGCTCCACTATATGGAGATGAACGATCTTTATCTGATCAACGGTGAAGCCCGCGCACGCACCCGCATCGTTAACGTCGAGCAGAACTACGACAAATGGTACGAATTCGGCACCGAGCAGGACATTGCCCTGGCCGACCTCAACGTCATCCTGATGCGTAAAGATCCGCCGTTTGACACCGAATACATCTATAGCACCTACATCCTTGAGCGTGCCGAAGAGAAAGGGACGCTGATCGTCAACAAGCCGCAGAGCCTGCGCGACTGCAACGAGAAGCTTTACACCGCCTGGTTCTCTGACCTGACGCCGGAAACGCTGGTAACCCGCAGCAAAGCGCAGCTGAAAGAATTCTGGCAGAAGCACGGCGACATCATCATGAAGCCGCTGGACGGCATGGGCGGCGCGTCTATTTTCCGCGTGAAGAACGGCGACCCGAACATTGGCGTGATTGCCGAAACGCTGACCGAGCTGGGCACGCGTTACTGCATGGCGCAAAACTATATTCCAGCGATCAAAGATGGCGATAAGCGCGTGCTGGTCGTGGACGGTGAGCCGGTGCCTTACTGCCTGGCGCGTATCCCACAGGGTGGCGAAACCCGCGGTAACCTGGCGGCAGGTGGCCGCGGCGAGCCGCGCCCGCTAACCGAAAGCGACTGGGAAATTGCCCGCCGCGTTGGCCCAACGCTGAAAGCCAAAGGCCTGATCTTCGTTGGCCTGGATATCATCGGCGATCGCCTGACTGAAGTTAACGTCACCAGCCCAACCTGCATTCGCGAAATCGAAGCGGAGTTCCCGATCTCGATCACCGGAATGCTGATGGACGCTATCGAAAAACGTTTACAGAAATAAACTGTGACAGCGCCTGGGTTTATCCCCATACTGGGCGCTGTCGCTTTTTAAACCAGGAAACAGTACCTCTGACAATGAATTTACAGCATCACTTTCTTATTGCCATGCCTGCTCTCCAGGATCCGATTTTTCGCCGCGCCGTGGTTTATATTTGTGAATACAATGAAGACGGCGCGATGGGTATTATCATCAACAAACCGCTGGAAAACCTGCAGGTTGAAGGGATTTTGGACAAGCTGAAAATCTCGGCTGAAGCGCGCCTGCCGGAAATCCGGCTTGATAAACCGGTGATGCTGGGTGGACCTCTTGCCGAAGATCGCGGCTTTATCCTGCATACCCCGCCGGTATTCTCTTCCAGCATTCGCATCTCCGATAACACCGTGATCACCACCTCGCGCGACGTGCTTGAAACGCTGGGCACCGCTGAGCAGCCTTCCGAAGTGCTGGTGGCGCTGGGCTATTCGTCGTGGGAGAAAGGCCAGCTTGAGCAAGAGATCCTCGATAACGCCTGGCTTACCGCACCTGCGGACATGAATATTCTTTTTAAAACCCCTATTGCCGATCGCTGGCGTGACGCGGCAAAGCTGATTGGCATTGATATTCTGACCATGCCTGGCGTAGCGGGGCACGCGTAATGAGCGGCACCCTTCTCGCCTTCGACTTCGGCACCAAAAGCATCGGCGTCGCCGTGGGTCAACGGATCACCGGCACCGCTCGCCCGCTCACGGCGCTGAAAGCTAACGACGGCACGCCGGACTGGAACCTGATTGAGCGCCTGCTCAAAGAGTGGCAGCCGGACGACGTGATTGTCGGCCTGCCGCTGAACATGGACGGCACCGAGCAACCGCTTACCGCCCGCGCGCGTAAATTCGCCAATAAAATCCATGGCCGCTTTGGCGTCTCCGTGAAGCTTCACGACGAGCGTCTCAGCACCGTCGAAGCGCGTGCAGGCCTGTTTGAACACGGTGGCTTCCGGGCGCTCAACAAAGGCAGCGTAGACTCCGCTTCAGCCGTTATCATCCTCGAAAGCTACTTCGAACAGGGCTTTTAACGCAGGGGCCTACAGCCGCCCCTGTGCCCGTCTCTCCGCCAGGCTCTGGTCAAAGTTCTGCATTCCCGCCTGCTGGCCGGTTTGAATGATGCCGGGCAGCTGCCACGTCTTCCCCTCACGAATCAGATTCGCCGCCGCCGCGGTGTTTACCAGCAGCTCGTACAGCGCGACGCGCCCGCCCTGAAGATCGGGAAGCAGCTTTTGCGCCAGCACTGCCCGCAGGCTGCCGGCCAGCTGGTTACGCACCGGATCTTTCTCCTGCGCCGGGAACGTATCGACCAGCCGTTCAATCGCCTGTGCTGCCCCGCGCGTGTGCAGCGTCGCCAGCACCAGATGCCCGGTCTCTGCCGCCGTTAGCGCCAGGCGGATCGTTTCGCTGTCGCGCAGCTCCCCCAGCAAAATAACGTCCGGGTCCTCGCGTAACGCACTGCGCAGCGCCTCTGCAAATGACGGGCTGTGCTGGCCTATCTCCCGCTGCTGAATCAGGCAACGTTCACTCTGGTACATAAACTCCACCGGATCTTCAAGCGTGAGGATATGGCCGTCAGTATGGCGGTTGAGGAAGTCGACCATTGCGGCCAGCGTGGTGGATTTACCGCTGCCGGTCGCTCCCGTTACCAGAATCAACCCGTTGTCGCTGGACAACAGTTCGGGAATAGCGCGCGGCACCCCAAGCGAAGGGAGCTGCGGACAGGAACGCGGCAACAGCCGCAGGGTAACGGAGATGCCCTTCATCTGCTTAAACGCACTGCCGCGCAGACGCTGGTCTCCTGCGACCGTCACGGCAAAATCGACCTGCCCGTTTGCCCACCATGCGCCCTGCTGTTCGTCGTTGAGCCACGCCTTTAGCAACGCCCCGACATCCGGCGGCGGAAACGGGGCCGGCTCAAGGCGGCCCAATCTGCGCCAGCGCGGTGGTGAATCACTGCACAGGTGTAGATCGGAGACGTTATGCTTTACACTAAGGGCCACAATTTCTTCCACATCCATAGACTACTCCTCGGAAAATGAACGACATTGCGCATAACCTGGCACAGGTCCGGGACAAAATCTCAGCCGCTGCAACGCGTTGCGGCCGTGCTTCAGAAGAAATTACGTTGCTTGCAGTCAGCAAAACCAAGCCTGCGAGCGCTATCGCAGAAGCGATTGCTGCAGGTCACCGGGCGTTTGGCGAAAACTACGTGCAGGAAGGTGTGGATAAAATTCGCTACTTCCAGGAGCAGGAGACGTCCGATCTGCAATGGCACTTTATTGGTCCCCTGCAGTCGAACAAAAGCCGTCTGGTGGCAGAGCACTTTGACTGGTGCCATACCATCGACCGTCTGCGTATTGCTTCCCGTCTGAACGACCAGCGCCCGGCGGAGATGCCTGCGCTTAACGTGCTGATTCAAATCAACATCAGTGATGAAAACAGCAAGTCCGGCATTGCGCTGAGCGAGCTGGATGCGCTGGCCGCAGAGGTGGCCGCCCTGCCGCGCTTAACCCTGCGCGGGCTGATGGCCATTCCGGCACCTGAGTCAAGTTATGAAAGGCAGTTTGCCGTGGCACAGCAAATGGCTGTAGCATTTGAGGCGCTTAAAACGCGCTATGAAACGGTAGACACGCTTTCACTGGGCATGTCGGATGATATGGAAGCCGCCATCGCGGCAGGCAGCACTATGGTGCGCATCGGCACAGCCATTTTCGGTGCGCGCGACTACACCAAATAATAAGGAAACCTGAGGAACGCCATGAAGACGTTGACTTTCCTGCTCTCAACGGTCATTGAGCTGTACACGATGGCGCTTTTGCTGCGCGTCTGGATGCAGTGGGCCCGCTGTGACTTTTACAATCCGTTCTCCCAGTTTGTCGTGAAAATCACGCAACCTGTTGTCGGACCGCTGCGCCGTATTATCCCGGCCATGGGCCCCATCGACAGCGCTTCGCTGCTGGTGGCGTTTATTCTGAGCGTGCTCAAAGCCATCGTGCTGTTTATGGTTATCACCTTCCAGCCGATTATCTGGATTGCCGCCGTCCTGATTCTGATCAAAACCGTCGGTTTGCTGATCTTCTGGGTACTGCTGGTGATGGCGATCATGAGCTGGGTAAGCCAGGGACGTAGCCCGGTAGAGTATGCCTTGATTCAGCTGGCCGAGCCGCTGCTGCGTCCGATCCGTAACCTGCTTCCGTCCATGGGCGGCATCGACTTCTCCCCGATGATCCTGGTGCTGCTGCTCTATGTGATCAACATGGGGATCGCCGAACTGCTCCAGTCTACGGGCGATATGCTGCTGCCGGGGCTGTGGATGGCGCTATGAGTGCAGTAAGCACCTGCACCGACGGGCTGGTTTTACGGCTGTATATTCAGCCGAAAGCCAGCCGTGACAGTATTGTTGGGCTGCATGGCGACGAGCTAAAGGTCGCCATCACCGCCCCACCGGTCGATGGCCAGGCGAACGCGCATCTGACCAAATATCTGGCAAAACAGTTTCGCGTCGCCAAAAGCCAGGTCATCATTGAAAAAGGTGAACTTGGGCGGCATAAACAGGTAAAAATCCTTAATCCGCAATCTATCCCGACGGAAGTCGCGGCTCTGACAGAACAGGACTAAACCATGCAGAAAGTTGTTCTCGCGACCGGTAACGCCGGTAAAGTGCGCGAGCTGGCCTCGCTATTAAATGATTTTGGGCTGGACGTGGTGGCTCAGACCGAGCTGGGCGTGGAGTCCGCCGAAGAGACGGGCCTGACGTTTATCGAAAACGCCATTCTGAAAGCGCGCCATGCGGCGCAGGTAACCGGCCTGCCCGCGATTGCCGACGACTCCGGTCTGGCCGTGGATTTTCTCGGCGGTGCGCCGGGGATTTACTCCGCCCGCTATTCCGGGGTGGACGCCACCGACCAGCAGAATCTGGAAAAGCTGCTCGTGGCCCTGAAGGACGTTCCCGACGAACAGCGTACCGCGCAGTTCCACTGCGTGCTGGTCTACATGCGTCATGCAGAAGACCCGACGCCGATCGTCTGTCACGGCAGCTGGCCGGGCGTGATTACCCGTGAAGCGGCGGGCAACGGCGGCTTTGGCTACGACCCGATTTTCTTTGTCCCGACCGAGGGCAAAACCGCTGCGGAACTGACCCGCGAAGAGAAAAGTGCGATTTCCCACCGTGGACGCGCGCTGAAACTGTTACTGGAAGCACTGCGTAATGGCTAATTTGCCGCCTCTGAGTCTTTATATTCATATCCCGTGGTGCGTGCAGAAATGCCCGTACTGCGATTTCAATTCGCACGCGCTGAAGGGCGAAGTGCCGCACGATGACTACGTCGCGCATCTGCTGGCCGACCTGGACGCCGATGTGCCGTACGCACAGGGACGTGAAGTTAAGACCATTTTCATTGGTGGCGGTACGCCGAGCCTGCTGTCAGGCCCGGCAATGCAGACGCTGCTGGACGGCGTGCGTGCGCGCCTGAACCTGGCGGCGGATGCGGAAATTACGATGGAAGCCAACCCTGGCACCGTTGAGGCCGACCGTTTTGTCGAGTATCAGCGCGCGGGCGTGAACCGCATCTCCATCGGCGTGCAGAGCTTTAGCGAGCCGAAGCTGAAGCGTCTGGGTCGCATTCACGGCCCGGAAGAGGCGAAGCGCGCGGCGAACCTGGCAACGGGGCTTGGGCTGCGCAGCTTTAACCTCGATTTGATGCATGGCCTGCCGGATCAGTCGCTGGAAGAGGCGCTGGACGATCTGCGCCAGGCCATTGCGCTGAACCCGCCGCACCTGTCGTGGTATCAGCTCACCATCGAGCCAAACACGCTTTTCGGCTCCCGCCCGCCGGTGCTGCCGGATGACGACGCGCTGTGGGATATCTTCGAGCAGGGCCACAAGCTTTTGACCGCTGCCGGGTATCAGCAGTATGAAACGTCCGCCTACGCGAAGCCGGGCTTCCAGTGTCAGCACAACCTGAACTACTGGCGTTTTGGTGATTATCTGGGGATTGGCTGCGGCGCCCACGGCAAAGTGACCTTCCCGGACGGTCGCATCCTTCGCACCGCCAAAACCCGCCACCCGCGCGGGTATATGGAAGGCCGCTACCTGGAGCGTCAGCACGACGTTGAGGCGGCGGATAAGCCGTTTGAGTTCTTTATGAACCGTTTCCGCCTGCTGGAAGCCGCGCCGCGCGCGGAGTTTTCGCTGTACACTGGCCTGGCGGAATCGGTGATTCGTCCGCAGATTGACGAAGCGCTGGCAAAGGGGTATCTCACCGAGAGTGAGGAATGCTGGCAGATCACCGAGCACGGCAAGCTGTTCTTAAACTCCCTTCTTGAGCTGTTCCTCGCCGAAGATTCCTGAAGGCTGATTCAGGATTTCGCATCCCGTTCTGCCGGCTAAGGGAAAGGCTGGCAGAGTATGGGGATGGAAAAATCAAAACAACTCCGTAAACAAATGACGCCCGAAGAGTTACGCCTCTGGTATTTACTCAGGGGACGCCGCTTCTTTGGCTATAAGTTTCGCCGCCAGATGCCGATTGGTGCATATATCGTGGATTTTGCCTGTTTTAAGGCAAGGCTGATTATCGAGCTGGACGGTGGCCAACATCAGAATAACGAAACCTATGATTCACGTCGTACTGAATTTTTGAATGCGAACGGCTGGGAAATACTACGGTTCTGGAATAACGAATTCAGGACAAACGAGGAGGAGGTGTTAATGGCTATCAGGCAACGACTGCGCTGCCTGATGCCCTCACCCTAGCCCTCTCCCACAGGGAGAGGGAACAATTACACCCTCTCCCCTGGGGAGAGGGCTGGGGTGAGGGGCCCAGCGCGCAGCGAACTTACTTCAGCGTCCCCACCAGCGCCTTCCGGCTGTCTTCCAGCGACACCACGCGTTTACACACGTCTTTGCCGAACTGCTGGAAATCATCTTCCTGGTTCTTCCATTCGTTCTGAATGGAAGTCTGCAAGCCGCCCAGGCTGCCCAGCACGCCCTGCAGCGGGTTACCGCCGCCTTTCAGCACGGCTTTGGCGCCCATCTCGTTGATGCTGTCCTGCAGGATGCCGCCCATCGCCTGGTTCACCAGCTGCTGGCCGTCAGCGCGGACCTGATCGATCGCCTTATAGTGGAACGTCAGGCCATCAGAGCGCGTCTCGATAATGCGGTTCATCTGCTCTTTGAGCTGCTTGTCGAGCTTCGTAAGGCGGGAGCGCATATTACTGCTCTCCCCCACCTCTTTAGTGATGATTTTGTCCAGCGCGACGCGGCTCTTTTCGACGCGCGTCAGGGCGCCTTCATTAATCCATGGCAGCGCGGTACGCAAATCGGCCTGATAATCTTTCGCCTGCTCACGCTGTGCGGCAGTCAGGTTGTACTGTTTGCCGTTAAAGGTGACGTTCCCTTCCGGCGTAATCACCAGATTGCCGTTCTCGCCTTTGACCTGCACGGTTTGCGGGCTTAACACCACGTCATCACGCGGGGTGACGCTACATTGATAATCCGCATGGGCGGTGAATCCGGTTGCCATCAAAGCAACAGCCAGCAACGTTTTGCGCATCTTAAACACTCCCTCAGACAAAATGGGCCAGCTAATGCTGGCCCGCTTACTGCTTTATTAGTCCCACCAAACGTCGAAAAGTTCGCTCACGCGGACATCTTCCAGCTTGTGCTCTTCAAGCCATTTGCGAACCAGGGCCTGATGTTCTTCGGTGCATTTGCCAACTTCCTGGGTGCAGATCAGACCTTCCCATGCCAGGTAGCCGCTACCGTCGAAGGCCAGCTTGTTAGGCTCGATCACCTCGTTGATGAACGCATCAACGTCCTGGTCGATCTGCTCAACGCTGGTGCCTTCCGGGAAACGCCAGGCAACGGAGAAGCCCACTTCCTGGAATTCTTCGATGTGCATCTTTTTACGCAGACGACGGCTACGATTCTTTGCCATTATTTCACCCTCTCGAACATTAAGTCCCATACGCCGTGACCAAGACGATGGCCACGCTGTTCAAATTTTGTCACCGGACGCGATTCCGGACGCGGTACGTAGTCGTTGCTCTCGGACTGATTTTTGTACCCGTCCAGCGACGACATCACTTCCAGCATGTGTTCCGCATAAGGTTCCCAGTCGGTCGCCATGTGGAAAACGCCGCCCAGCTTGAGCTTGCTTTTCACCAGCTCGGCAAACGGTGCCTGAACGATACGGCGTTTATTATGACGCGCTTTGTGCCATGGGTCAGGGAAAAAGAGCTGAACCATGTTCAAAGAATTGTCAGGAATCATTTTGTGCAGCACTTCCACCGCGTCGTGACACATCACGCGCAGGTTCTCAACGCCCTCTTCGTGGGCCGTTGCCAGGCACGCGCCGACGCCCGGCGAGTGTACTTCAATGCCGAGGAAGTTCTGCTCCGGGCGCGCTTTCGCCATAGTGACCAGCGAGGTGCCCATACCAAACCCGATCTCCAGCGTGACGGGCGCGTCGCGGCCAAACAGCTCGGTAAAGTCGAGCGGCTGCTCGCTGAACTCAACGCCCATCACCGGCCAGTAGTTGTCCAGCGCGTGTTGCTGCCCTTTGGTCAGGCGGCCCTGACGGCGGACAAAGCTGCGAATACGGCGCAGCGGGCGACCGTTTTCATCAAATTCCGGTGAAATGACGTCGTTTTTCATAAAAGAGTTGTCTGCTTGTGAGAATGTTCGGGAAACGGGCATTATCCAAAGTTAAGGCTTCTATGCAAGCATGGGAAAGATCCGGTTTACAGCAGATTGACGCTGTGCTGCAATCTGCGTCCCTGATTATGCGAATCGATGACCATGCAAGCCTCTCAATTTTCAGCCCAGGTGCTGGACTGGTACGACAAATACGGGCGTAAAACCCTGCCCTGGCAAATTGAAAAAACGCCCTACAAAGTATGGCTCTCCGAGGTGATGTTGCAACAAACGCAGGTCGCCACCGTGATCCCTTACTTCGAGCGTTTTATGGCACGCTTCCCGACGGTCACCGACCTGGCAAACGCGCCGCTGGACGAAGTACTGCACCTGTGGACCGGGCTGGGCTATTACGCCCGCGCGCGCAACCTGCACAAGGCCGCGCAGCAGGTCGCCACCCGCCACAACGGTAAATTCCCGAAAACCTTCGACGAGGTGGCCGATTTACCCGGCGTAGGACGTTCAACCGCAGGCGCGATCCTCTCCCTTTCATTAGGCAAGCATTTCCCGATCCTCGACGGCAACGTGAAGCGCGTGCTCGCACGCTGCTACGCCGTTGACGGCTGGCCGGGTAAGAAAGACGTTGAAAAACGCCTCTGGGAGATCGCTGAAGCGGTCACCCCGGCGAAGGGCGTAGAGCGTTTTAACCAGGCGATGATGGATCTCGGCGCGATGGTCTGCACGCGCTCAAAACCAAAGTGCGAACTCTGCCCGGTGAGCAACCTCTGCGTGGCGTATGCCAACCAGTCATGGGCGCAGTATCCGGGTAAGAAACCTAAACAGACGCTGCCGGAGCGCACCGGCTATATGCTGCTGATGCAGCACGGTGACGACGTCTTCCTCGCCCAGCGTCCGCCGAGCGGTCTGTGGGGTGGTCTATACTGCTTCCCACAGTTTGAAGATGAAAACTTGCTGCGTGAATGGCTTAAACAGCGCGGCATTGCGGCAGATACCCTGACGCAGCTGACCGCGTTTCGCCACACCTTCAGCCATTTCCATCTGGATATAGTACCGATGTGGCTTCCCGTGTCCTCATTCACCTCCTGCATGGATGAAGGCACCGCTCTCTGGTATAACTTAGCGCAACCGCCATCAGTCGGGCTGGCGGCTCCCGTGGAGCGCCTGTTACAGCAATTACGTGCCGGTGCAATGGTTTAGCATCGGCAACACAAAGAGGAATACGTATGGCCAGAACCATTTTTTGTACTTTCCTGCAGCGCGACGCTGAAGGCCAGGATTTCCAGCTCTACCCGGGCGACCTGGGCAAGCGCATCTATAACGAGATCTCCAAAGAAGCCTGGGGACAGTGGCAGAAAAAACAGACCATGCTGATCAACGAGAAAAAGCTCAGCATGATGAACCCGGAGCACCGCAAGCTGCTGGAGCAGGAGATGGTGAACTTCCTGTTCGAGGGCAAAGACGTCCACATCGAAGGCTATACGCCGCCGGAAAAATAACAGCGTGCGGGTGAAACCCCGCCGTTAAAGCAAACACAACACGCACTCCCGGAATGATGAAAAAACTTTTAGCGCTAGCCCTTGTTGCGCCGTTGCTGGTCTCGTGCTCGTCCAAAAAAGGCGATGATTACAATGAAGCCTGGGTCAAGGACACCAACGGTTTTGACATTTTGATGGGGCAGTTTGCCCATAACATCGAGAACATATGGGGATTTAACGAAGTTCTTATTGCCGGACCGAAGGACTACGTTAAGTACACCGACGCCTATCTGACCCGTAGCCACATCAACTTTGATGAGGGTACGATCACCATTGAGACCATCGCAGGCACCGACCCTGCGGCACGGCTGCGTCAGGCGATCGTCAAAACCCTGTTGATGGGTGACGATCCGGGATCTATCGATCTCTACTCCGATGCGGACGACATCACCATTTCGAAAGAGCCGTTCCTGTACGGTCAGGTTGTCGACCAGACCGGACAGCCGATCCGCTGGGAAGGTCGCGCCACGAAATTTGCCGACTACCTGCTGCAGACGCGCCTGAAGAGCCGCTCTAACGGCCTGAAGATTATCTACAGCGTTACCATTAACCTTGTCCCGAACCACCTCGACAAGCGTGCGCATAAGTATCTGGGCATGGTGCGTCAGGCGTCGCGTAAGTATGGCGTGGACGAGTCGCTGATCCTGGCGATTATGCAGACCGAATCCTCGTTCAACCCGTACGCGGTGAGCCGTTCCGACGCGCTGGGGCTGATGCAGGTTGTCCAGCACAGCGCCGGTAAAGACGTCTTCCGCTCGCAGGGGAAATCCGGCACGCCGAGCCGCAGCTATCTGTTCGATCCGCAAAGCAACATTGATACCGGCACGGCCTATCTGGCGATGCTGAACAATGTCTATCTCGGCGGAATTGATAACCCGACGTCGCGTCGCTATGCAGTGATCACCGCCTATAACGGCGGCGCGGGCAGCGTGCTGCGCGTCTTCTCGAATGACAAAGTGCAGGCTGCGAACATCATCAACAGCATGGCGCCGGGGGATGTTTACTCCACCCTCACCACCCGCCACCCGTCTGCGGAATCCCGCCGATACCTGTATAAAGTGAATACGGCGCAGAAAAACTATCGTCGTCGGTGATCGGCCCTCCTTCTCCCACAGGGAGAAGGGGTTCTGCTTCCCCTCTCCCACAGGGAGAGGGTCAGGGTGAGGGCATCAGGCCGCACCTATCCTCCACCCATACGAAAATGTTATTTGCATCACAATCCAAACTGCAAATTAATGTGGATTGCATTTTTTTGCGGGAGGTAACAAAACATATCGTTGCCAACTGATAGAATTGCATCAAATAACAACCCTGAATGTTCCTATAACAACATATCTCCCGCTCACTTGTGAGGAAAGTAACATGAACCTTAAGCTGCAGCTTAAAATCTTGTCGTTTCTGCAGTTCTGCCTGTGGGGTAGCTGGCTGACTACACTCGGCTCCTATATGTTTGTGACGCTCAAGTTTGATGGTGCGTCAATCGGTGCCGTCTACAGCTCGCTGGGTATTGCGGCTGTTTTCATGCCAACGCTGCTCGGTATCGTGGCGGATAAATGGTTAAGTGCGAAATGGCTGTATATGCTTTGCCATCTGGTGGGTGCGGGGACGCTGTTTATGGCGGCCGAAGTGACCACGCCGGGGGCGATGTTTATGGTGATCCTGCTTAACTCGCTGGCGTATATGCCAACGCTTGGGCTGATCAACTCCATCTCCTACTACCGCCTGAAATCTGCCGGCCTGGATATCGTCACCGACTTCCCGCCAATCCGTATCTGGGGCACCATCGGCTTTATCATGGCGATGTGGGGCGTGAGCTTCGCGGGCTTCGAGCTGAGCCACATGCAGCTGTATATTGGTGCTGCGCTCTCCGTACTGCTGGCGCTGTTCACCCTGACGCTGCCAACCATTCCGGTATCTAACCAGCAGAAAAACCAGAGCTGGAGCACCATGCTTGGCCTGGATGCCTTCGCGCTGTTCAAAAACAAGCGCATGGCGATCTTCTTTATCTTCTCCATGCTGCTGGGCGCGGAGCTGCAAATCACCAACATGTTCGGCAACACCTTCCTGCACAGCTTCGATAACGATCCGCTGTTTGCCGGGAGCTTTATCGTTGAGCATGCGTCGGTGATGATGTCCATCTCGCAGATCTCCGAGACGCTGTTCATCCTGACCATCCCGTTCTTCCTGAGTCGCTACGGCATCAAAAACGTCATGCTGATCAGTATCGCCGCGTGGATGCTGCGCTTCGGCCTGTTCGCCTACGGCGACCCGAGCGCGTTCGGCACCGTGCTGCTGGTGCTGTCGATGATTGTTTACGGCTGCGCCTTCGACTTCTTCAACATTTCCGGTTCGGTGTTTGTGGAAAAAGAGGTGAAGCCTGAAATCCGCGCCAGCGCGCAGGGCATGTTCCTGATGATGACTAACGGCTTCGGCTGTATTCTGGGCGGCGTGGTGAGCGGTAAAGTGGTTGAGATGTACACCACCAACGGTATCACCGACTGGCAGCCCGTGTGGCTGATCTTCGCGGCGTATTCGCTGGTGCTGTTCTTCGCGTTCCTCGCGCTGTTCAAGTACAAGCACGTTCGCACAGCGCACGGTACACAGCCGATTGCGCATTAATTGTTGTGCCCGGTGGCGCTTCGCTTACCGGGCCTACAAAACCAGACCGTAGGCCGGGTAAGTCGTAGCCGCCACCCGGCTATTTTATTGCAGAGAGCACCCACCCCACCGACAGCAAATCCGCGCTGCCGCCCGGACTCAGGTTTCGTTCAATCAGTACCTCATCCATCTTAAGCAACGCCTCGCGATCCCAGCCGTTAGCCAGCAGTTCCCGCGCATAGCCCTGAACGTAGCGCAGCCCCTGAATGCCGCCGCGCGACACGAGATTACTGTCCTGATTGACCGCCATCAGGCGCAACAGCAGGTCGTGAAGCGACTGTCCGTTCCACTGCCCCAGCGCCTTACGCACCGTCGCAAAGCCGCTCTCCGCCTCGCCTCGCGCCCCGGTTAAGCCGTACTGCTGAAACTGCCGCTCGCCCGCCGTCGCCTGCCCGCTGCGCGCTGCCAGCTCCCGCGACACCAGCCCGCTGCAGATGTTACTCACCTCACAACAGAGGCTGTCCGCAGAGACATTTTTCACACGCCCGGCAGCGAAGCATAGCAGGCCAAGAGCAAAAATCCCGCCCTTATGCGTGTTCACGCCGTTCGTCGCGGAGTACATCGCCTGCTCGCAGGCCATCCCCATCGGGCGGAGAAGCCGTAGCTGTTCGCCAGCCGGTTTATCCGCCTGCGCGCTGCCCAGCTCGGCAAAGCGCGAAAACCACGGTGCAATCGCCGCAATGCTGCGGACAAACAGCGCGTGGTCCATATCGCGATGGGAACCGTTGTTGAGCTTGTCCACCAGCCCCGGCTTGGGCGTCAGCTCAAGCTCCTGCCACAGCGCCGCTTCGGCAAGCGCGGGCACGTCAACCGGGCGCGGTTTAGTCGCGAGCAAACCAGTCATCGATCGTTTTCTCCACGCGGGAAACAACCTGCTCAACGGGGTGATTGCGCGAACGGGAGCAGGCATGCGCGGGCTCGTCGCAGATCAGACAGCGCCTGAGGTTTGCCCCCAGCGACTGGCGCCCCACGTGGCCATGCTGAGGGCAGATCACGTCCAGATCCCACAGCCTGCCGAGCGGGTGCGTCTGCTCCAGTTCCGCGCAGTGCGCTTTGATTTCCGCCGCCGGATGGGCGACGCACCACAAGGCTTCCGGTCCGGTGGGCAGCCACAGCACCTGGCGGTCCAGCACCTGCCAGCGGTTCTCCCACAGCAGCTGGTCGCACATCTGCAGCGCCACGCCCATGGTGTTGCGATAGCGCAGGCTGTCCTTGATTTCCCCTGGCGTGACCAGCGTGAGGGAGATCACCGGCTGTTTATAGTGCTCAAGCATGTCAGCCTGACGGGCTGCGCGACGCTCTTTCGCCGCCAGCAGTTCCTCCAGGCTGACACCCGCCCGCACGGGTGTCGCTAAAATCATACTGACTCCTTCACCTGTCGTACGGTGTCGATCACGCTGCCGTCGCGGTAGCGGATCACCCCGACGATTTTGTCGGTAAATTCAATCGGTTTCGGTACGCCGGTCAGGGAAATCGCCCGCTCATAGAGCGCGCTAATGTCCACTACCTTCAGCCCGGCCTCCAGCAGCCGCTCGCGGATCTCCGGGCGCGCCGGGTTGACTGCAATACCGTGGTCGGTGACCAGCACGTCGATGCTCTCCCCCGGCGTGAGGCGCGTGGTGACGCGCTTGACCACCGTCGGAATGCGGCTGCGCAGCAGCGGCGCGACCACGATGGTCAGGTTGGCTGCCGCCGCCACGTCGCAGTGCCCGCCGGATGCGCCACGCATCACGCCGTCGGAGCCGGTGATGACGTTGACGTTGAAATCAACGTCAATTTCCAGGGCGCTGAGGATCACCACGTCGAGCTGGTCGCAGCTTGCCGCCTTGCTGCCGGGGTTGGCGTAGACGTTGGTGGAGATCTCTACGTGGTTCGGGTTGCGCGCCAGCGAAGCCGCCGCCTGGCCGTCAAAGCACTGGGTGTCGAGCAGCTTTTCGATGAGCCCCTTCTCGTGCAGATCCACCAGGCTGCCGGTGATGCCGCCGAGCGCAAAGCGCGCCTTTACGCCGCTGCGCTCCATCTTCTCTTCCATAAAGCGCGTGCAGGCGGTGGCCGCCGCGCCGGAGCCGGTCTGCATCGAGAAGCCCGGCTTGAAGTAGCCGGAATGCTCGATCACGTCCGCCGCATAGCGGGCGATCATCAGCTCGCGCGGGTTGCTGGTGACGCGCGCCGCGCCGACGCTGATTTTCGCCGGATCGCCCACACTCTCCACCTGCACGATGTAGTCCACCTGGTCCTGCACCAGGCTGGCGGGCATATTCGGGAACGGCACCAGCTCTTCGGTCAGCAGCACCACCTTGCGGGCAAAGTGCGCGTCCACCATCGCGTAGCCGAGCGAGCCGCAGCACGATTTACCGTGCGTGCCGTTAGCATTGCCAAACGCATCGCTGCACGGCACGCCGAGAAACGCCACGTCGATATTCAGCTCGCCGTCCTGGAGCAGCTTCACGCGCCCACCGTGGGAGTGAATCTGTACCGGCTCGTCCATCAGCCCGTGGGAGATGGCGTCCGCCAGCCTGCCGCGCATGCCCGAGGTGTAAATCCGGGTGATGACGCCGCTTTCAATATGCTCGATCAGAGCGTCGTTGCAGGTCATCAGCGAGCTGGAGGCCAGAGTCAAATTTTTAAATCCCATCCGCGCCAGCAGCGCCACAACGGTGTTGATCACCCGGTCGCCTTCGCGAAAGGCATGGTGGAAGGAGATGGTCATCCCGTCCTGCAGGCCGCTGCGCGCTACGGCTTCTTCAAGGGAGGCACAGAGCTTGCGGTTGTGCTTCGCGTCACTGTCAGCCAGCCAGGGCGTCGCGCTGTGGGCAGTATCAAAGGGTTTCAGGTCCCGCAGATGGGGGAAGTTTACGTGGAGAAGTTCTGTTTGATTCATTTTGTCATCCTTACCGACGCACGCCGGAAGCCGCCGCGCGCTCCAGCACCACCTGCGCGTGGTTAATAATCGGTGCATCCACCATTTTGCCGTTGAGCGACACCACGCCCAGGCCGTTACGCTCGCCCTCTTCTGCCGCTTCAATCACCCTTCTGGCGTGATCCACCTCTTCCTGCGTCGGGGCGTAGGCGTTGTGCAGCAGGTCAATCTGGCGCGGGTTAATCAGCGATTTGCCGTTAAAGCCCATCTTGCGGATCAGATCGACCTCGCGGAGGAACCCGGCCTCATCGTTAACGTCTGACCACACCACATCGAAGGCGTCGATACCCGCCGCGCGGGCGGCGTGCAGCACGGCGCAGCGGGCATAGAACAGCTCGGTGCCGTCGCCGCGCTCGGTCTGCATGTCCATCACGTAGTCAAAGGCGGCCAGCGCGATGCCGATGAGGCGCGGGGAGCTGCGGGCAATCGCCACGGCATTGATGACGCCAATGGCCGACTCAATCGCCGCCATCACGCGGGTGGAGCCGACCTCGCGGCCGCACTCGCGTTCGATGCGCTCAAGATGGCCTTCCAGCTCGTAGACGTCGTCCGGGGTGTCGGTTTTTGGCAGGCGGATCACGTCCACACCCGCGCGCACGGCGGCTTCCAGATCCAGCAGGCCAAACGGCGTGCTGAGCGGGTTAATGCGCACCACGGTTTCGATATCCTGATACATCGGGTGCTGTAGCGCGTGGAATACCAGCATGCGTGCGGTGTCCTTCTCACGCAGGGCGACGGCGTCCTCAAGGTCAAACATGACGGAGTCGGGGCGGTAGATAAACGCGGTGGAAAGCATGGCGGCGTTGGCGCCCGGCAGGAACAGCATACTGCGGCGGAGTTTGCTCATTTCAGCGCCTCCCAGTTGATGGCCTGTTCATCGGCGGCACGCATCATCGCGCTTTGCAGGCGGGCGCGAATAACACAGTCCAGCGCCCCTTTGTCTTCAATAATGATTAATCCCTGGCGCACGTTCATGGCGCGCAGCGTGTCGTTGACCACCTGGCGAATTTGCTCGCCAAACTGCTTAATCACTTCACTGTGGATGACAATCTCCAGCTCGCCGTGAGCGGGGGCGATTTTCACCATCAGGTCGCTGGACTCCTGCGTTCCGGCCAGCGCCTCCCTTACAATATTCATGATAATTTCCTGATAGTTATGCGACTTCCGCACTCGCACGATAGTGTGTTTCGAGATGCGCGAAGGTGGAGTCCGGGACGATCTCCCGGATCCGGGAAAACTGCTGTGTCTTGAGTAAACGGCGCACTTCGGACGCCGAAATGGCGTTGCCGGTGGCCTTGATGCGCGGCATCTCCACCACCTCGATATGCGAAGCCAGCAGATCGTGCAGCGTCTGGTTGTACTGGCGGGTGATGTCGCAAAACGGCTCCGAGCCGATGAAGCGGTGCGTGATGCCGAGCGCCGGGGCGATGAAGTCCCGGAAGATCAGCACGTCGATCTCGCTCCACGCCTGCTGCACTTTGCCGGTCTCCTTCAGGAAGTAGGCCGGGAAGGTGGCGCGGGAGATGATGTACTGCGAGCCTTCATGCACCACCACGTTCGGCAGATGGGCCACGCCTGCGCGCACCATCTCGAGACGCGCGCTGAACGGGAAGAACGAGGCGTCTTCACGCACCACGAACAGATGCAGGGCATCGCACCGCTGCGCCGCCTGCTCCACCAGATGGCGGTGGCCGAGGGTGAACGGATTGGCGTTCATCACTATCGCGCCAGTTTTCTCCCCGCCCTTTCGCATCCGGCTTAAGGTACGGCAGTAGCGCGCGATCCCCTGCGGGGTGTTCTCCATCAGCACTGCGTTGTTCCCGCTCTGGGCAATTGGCCAGAAGCCGCTGCGGGCAAAG
The DNA here is from genome assembly GCF_014895705.1 of Enterobacter cloacae complex sp. P27C. Lineage (NCBI taxonomy): Bacteria > Pseudomonadati > Pseudomonadota > Gammaproteobacteria > Enterobacterales > Enterobacteriaceae > Enterobacter > Enterobacter cloacae complex sp. P27C. The sequence continues at coordinate 61,309 of NZ_JADBQB010000006.1, read as the reverse complement.
CGCTCCCGGTTGCACGGACGGGTGCAGAGGAAGAGGTGAAAATGGCCGCGCTCCAGCGCCGCATTTTCCACCTCTGCCAGCAGCCGCGCGCTGAGGTTTTCCCCACGAAGCTGCTCGTTGACCGCCACGCATTTGATGACGTTGCCGGCAAGTCCTGCGCAACCCACCAGCTGCGCGCCGGACCAGGCTTCGACAAACAGCGTGATGTCGTTGTCCAGGCCAAGGCCGCTGTCTGCCAGCAGGTAGCGGATCTGGCTTAAGCGTTCCGGGTGTTTCGCCACCAGCGTCTGGCGAAAATCGATGGGTTGACTGTTCATGCCGCCTTTCTCAGTGTGCCGCCGCAAGCCCGACGGCTGGCGCTTCAACAATCACGTTGCTCAGATGACCGATATGCTCGATCTCCACCTCAATGCGATCGCCCTCTTTCATAAACAGCGGCGGGTTACGCTTTTTACCCACGCCGCCCGGGGAGCCGGTGATGATCACGTCGCCCGGGCTTAAGCGGGTAAAGGTGCTGATGTACTCGATGAGCTCCGCGACCTTGTGGATCATGCTGCTGGTGTTGTCCTCCTGCACCATGCGGCCGTTAAGCCAGGTGCGGATCGCCAGGCTGTGCGGGTCCGGGATCTCATCCGCCGTCGCCATCCAGGGGCCAAACGCCCCGGTCTGACGCCAGTTTTTACCGGCGGTGAACCAGGTGTGCTGCCAGTCGCGGGCGGAGCCGTCCATGTAGCAGCTGTAGCCCGCCACGTGGCGCAGGGCGTCATCGCGGCTGATGTTCTCCCCACCCTTACCGATGATCACCGCCAGCTCGCCTTCGTAGTCGAATTCGCTGGAGTGGCGCGGCTTCAGCACCGGCTCGTTGTGGCCGGTCTGTGAGTCCGGGAAGCGGACAAACAGCGTCGGAGCCGGGTTGTGCTGGTCAAACTCCTTGCGTTTGTCGGCGTAGTTCATGCCCACGCAGAGGATTTTTTCCGGCTGCACGATCACCGGTAAGAAGGTGATGGCGCTCAGCGGTACATCCACCGCGTCGTTCAGGTAACGGGTGGCCTGCGCCAGTCCGTTGCCCTGCAGCAGCGCTTTAAGGTCGCCGTAGCGGTCGCCAAGACGGCGGCCTAAATCAATCACGCCCTCGGCCTGAACGATGCCGTAGCTGCGTTTTCCCTGGTATAAAAAGCTTGCGAGTTTCATTGTTTTTTCCTGAATACTTAGACGAGGAAGTTGCCCAGAATCAGCAGTGAGACAGAGACGTTAATCGCCCCGCCGATACGGGTAGCAATCTGGGCGAACGGCATCAGGCTCATGCGGTTGCCTGCGGTCAGTATCGCCACGTCGCCGGTACCGCCCTGTCCGCTCTGACAGCAGGAGACGATGGCGACATCAATCGGGTGCATACCAATCTTTTTACCGACGAAGAACCCGGTCGCCACCAGCGCGGAGACGGTGCTGATAATCACCAGCAGGTTGCTGACGGTGAACGCCGCGACCAGCTCGTGCCACGGGGTGATGGCCACGCCAACGGCGAACAGGATTGGGTAGGTCACGGAAGTCTGGAAGAATTTGTACACCACCTGCGAACCCTCCAGCAGGCGCGGAGAAGCGCCGTTGCAGAGCTTCACCAGCACCGCCATAAACAGCATGCCAACGGGCGCAGGCAGGCCAATCAGCTTGTGGCCGAGCATGCCCAGCATATAGAGCAGCACCGCCAGCAGCGCGCCGGAGGCGATAGTCGTCACGTCCGCTTTACCGGAGAACGCAGGCTGAGAGACGGTGGCATCGGCATTCGCGCGGTTAGGCATCAGCTGGCCTTCGCCGGTCAGGTGCGGATAGCGTTTACCGAGCTGGTTCAGGCAGCCGGAGATGATGATTGCCGTCAGACCGCCGAGCATGACCATCGGCAGCACGCGGCCGAGCGCCACGCCCTGGTCCATGTGCAGCAGGGTGGCATAGCCGATGGAAAGCGGGATTGCCCCTTCCCCGACGCCGCCCGCCATGATTGGCAGGATGATAAAGAAGAAGATCTGGAACGGCTCAAGACCCAGCGCCAGGCCGACGCCCATCCCCACCAGCATGCCGACGATTTCGCCGCACAGCATCGGGAAGAAGATGCGCAGGAAGCCCTGAATCAGCACCGTGCGGTTCATGCTCATGATGCTGCCGACGATAATGCAGCAGATATAGAGGTAGAGAATGTTGGTGGATTTGTAGAATTTGGTCGTGGATTCCACCACCACGTCCGGCAGCAAACCGTAGTAGACCAGCGCGGAAGGGATAAAGGTGGCGCAAATCGCCGCCGCACCAAGCTTGCCGACAATCGGCAGGCGTTTGCCGAACTCACCGCAGGCAAAGCCGAAGAAGGCCAGCGTCGCCACCATCACCACGATATCGCTCGGCAGTTTTCCGCCCAGGCAATCAATCGCGATCAGCGCGCCCGCCAGAACGAACAGCGGCAGAGGAATAATCCCGATTTTCCAGGTATCCATAATATGCCACCACCGCTCCTTGAGGGATGGCCGCTGAATTTCAATCGGGTCGTGGGTAACAGAGAAAGAATCGTCAGTTGTGCTCATAATAAGCCCCTTAGTTATTTTGTGCGTTCAGCTTAGAGTCACAAAGGCCTACTTTATGTGAGGAATGGCATATTAAAAGCGAAGTTTTAATGGCAGCTATGGTTTTTATGGTTTCTTTTATTTAATGTGATTTATGCCTTATTTATTATCGTGGTTTTTATGGTTTCTTTTCTGAATTGAACCACCAAATAACATTTAACTTAGCAGCATGAAGATCATAAGCCTTCTGGACAAATCATTTACAGCCCTTGCTGTGCAAGGGATCACAAGTTTCCCGCAAAGCGGACATCCGCATGAAAAAAGATGATATATTGACGATCTTTGCCGCTACTTTGCGTGATAGTTATGAAAGTCTCTTTCCAGATTAAGCTGTTTATTTCGCTCGTTGCCTTTTTCTCAGTGCTTTTTGTGCTGCTGGGCGGATATTATTATGCCGATGTCGGAAAACAGCTTTATCAGGAAATGAGTGCGCGCGCTAAAATACAGGCGGAAGAGATTGCGCTTATTCCGTCATTGCGTACTGAAGTTGAACAAAAAGATATCAACGCCATTCATGATTTCATGCAGAAAATGGCCGCGCACAGCGACGCCAGCTTTATTGTCATTGGCGATAATACGGGACGGCATCTTTTTCACTCCGTCTTTGCCGACAGGGTGGGCACGACGCTGGTCGGCGGCGACAATGAAGCCGTATTGCAGGGGAAAAGCACGACAACCATACGTAAAGGCGGGTTAGGCATTTCACTGCGCAGTAAAGCGCCCATTTTCAACGACGCCGGGCAGGTGGTCGGCATTGTTTCAGTTGGCTATCTCACCAGCTACCTGGACACCATTACCGTCAGTAAAGTGGTCAATATCCTGATTGCCGCCGTGCTGCTGCTAATCGCCCTCTTTGTCTTCTCCTGGTTCTTTACCCGTAGTATTAAGAAGCAGATCTTCTCCCTGGAGCCACGAGAGATCGGCCTGCTGGTGCGCCAGCAAAAGGCGATGATGGAGTCCATCTACGAAGGCGTGATCGCCATTGATAACGAACGGCGCATAGAGGTGATCAACCAGGCGGCGCGCAAGCTGCTGGGCCTGAGCCAGCCAGCCCGGGAACTGCGCGGGCAACTGATAAGCCAGGTGATCGATCCGGTCCCGTTCTTCGACACGCAGACGATGCTGGCGAAAGATACCCATGACGAGATTTGCCGCTTTAACGATCTCACGGTGATTGCCAGCCGGGTACACATCATGCTTGAGGGGTCGCTGCAGGGCTGGGTGATCACCTTCCGCGATCGCAACGAGATCGACTCTCTCAGCAGCCAGCTCAGCCAGGTAAAACGCTACGTCGATAACCTGCGCATTATGCGTCATGAGCAGCTGAACCGGATGACCACCCTCTCCGGCCTGCTGCATATGGGCCGCTATGAAGAGGCCATTCGCTACATTCAGGCGCAGTCGGAGCATGCTCAGGAGCTGCTGGACTTTATCTCCTCCCGCTTTAGTTCCCCGACACTTTGCGGGCTGCTGCTGGGAAAAGCCGCCCGCGCGCGTGAGAAAGGCGTCGAGCTGAGTTTCGACCCGGCCTGTCGGCTGGACAAACCGTTCCTGCCGCTGGGAGAGCAAGAGCTGATTTCGATTATTGGCAACCTGCTGGATAACGCCATCGAAGCGACGCAGCGATCGCCGCTCCCGCATGCGCCAGTGGAAGTGCTGATAAAGCTCAGCGAGCAGGAGCTGATTATTGAAGTAGCCGACCAGGGCGTTGGCATTACCCCGGCGATCCGTGACCGGATATTTGAACGCGGCATCACCACCAAAACGCGGGGCGATCACGGGATTGGCCTGTATCTGATCGAAAGCTACGTCACGCAGGCTGGCGGCACAATAGAAGTTGCCGATAACATGCCGCACGGGACCATTTTCTCACTGTTTATCCCGGCCTCGGGAACCGTCCGGCAACTGGAAGATACCGACTATGCAACATGAACTTATCGACGTACTGATTGTTGAAGACGAGAACGAACTGGCACAGCTGCACGCGGAGCTTATCGGTAAACATCCGCGCCTGAGGCTGGTGGGGATTGCCGCGTCGTTGGCCGACGCGCAGCGACAGCTGGAGAGCAAACAGCCGAAGCTGATGCTGCTGGATAACTACCTGCCGGACGGCAAAGGCATCACGCTTATCAGCAACCCGATGCTGGCCCGCGCCAACTGCTCGGTGATTTTCATCACCGCCGCCAGCGATATGGACACCTGCAGCCAGGCCATCCGCAACGGCGCGTTCGACTACATCCTCAAACCCGTCTCCTGGAAGCGGCTCAGCCAGTCCCTGGAGCGGTTTGTGCAGTTTGCAGAACAACAGCGGGTCTGGAAGATTGTCGACCAGCAGAACGTGGATTCACTCTATCAGTTACAGGCGAAAAACTATCGTCTGGACAACGGCAGTAAGGGAATAGAGGAGAACACGCTAGCGCGGGTGCAAACGCTGTTTAACAGCAAGGCGGCGCACTGCTTTACGGTGGATGAGGTGGTGAGCGAGACGGGACTGAGTAAAACCACCACCCGACGCTATCTGGAACATTGCGTGGAGGTGGGTTTTCTGACGGTGGAGATGCTGTACGGGAAAATTGGGCATCCGAGGAGGATGTACCGCCGCGCAGAAGCCTGACGAAGTATTATAGGCCCGGTAAGCTTGTGCCACCGGGCCTACGTTCAGACATTCAATACGTACCCATACAGCCGCTTAATCCCGTCCGCATCCTTCTCGCTGTAAACGCCCTGCAACTCCGGCGAGAAGCCCGGCAGCATATTAATGCCCTCTTCCAGCGCCAGGAAATAACGCTGTACCGCCCCGCCCCAGACTTCTCCCGGCACCACGCACAGCACGCCTGGCGGGTACGGCAGCGCACCTTCGGCGGCAATGCGCCCTTCAGCGTCACGAATACGCACCAGCTCCACGTTCCCGCGAATGTACTCCTGGTTGGCATCCTGCGGGTTCATCACTACGGCGGGCAGGCTCTCCCGGCGGAACATCGCCTTCTGTAGATCCTTCACGTTAAAGCTGACGTAGAGATCGTGCATCTCCTGGCACAGTTGACGGATCGTGTAGTCGCGGTAACGCACCGGGTATTTTTGGTAGATGGTCGGCAGCACGTCGGCGAGCGGCGTGTCGTCTTCAATATGCTGCTCAAACTGCCCCAGCATCGCCACCAGCTGCGCCAGCTTCTCGCTGCTTTCGGCAGGCGTCAGCAGGAACAGGATCGAGTTGAGGTCGCACTTCTCCGGCACGATGCCGTTTTCGCGCAGGTAGTGGGCGAGAATGGTCGCCGGAATGCCGAAATCGGTATAGTGACCTGTTTCTGCATCAATGCCCGGCGTGGTCAGCAGCAGCTTGCACGGGTCGACGAAATACTGCTCGCTCGCATAGCCATCAAACCCGTGCCATTTGGCCCCCGGCTCGAAGCTGAAGAAGCGACGCTCGCTCGCAATGACCTGAGTGGGGTGATCCTGCCATGGCCGCCCGGCCACCACCGGCGGGATAAACGGTTTAATCATATGGCAGTTGGCGATGATGGCCTTTCGCGCCTCAATGCCCAGCTCAACGCACTCCGCCCACAGCCTGCGCCCGCTCTCGCCCTCGTGAATTTTGGCGTTCACGTCCAGCGCCGCAAACAGCGGATAAAACGGGCTGGTGGAGGCGTGCAGCATAAACGCGTTGTTCAGCCGCTTGTGCGGACAGAAGCGCGCCTGACCGCGGATGTGGTTATCCTTTTTATGGATCTGCGACGTTTGCGAGAACCCGGCCTGCTGCTTGTGCACCGACTGGGTCACGAAAATGCCCGGATCGTTCTCGTTAAGCTCCAGCAAGAGCGGGGACGTTTCCGCCATCATCGGAATAAACTGCTCGTAGCCCACCCACGCGGAGTCAAAAAGGATGTAGTCACACAGATGGCCGATCTTGTCGATCACCTGGCGGGCGTTGTAGATCGTCCCGTCATAGGTGCCAAGCTGAATGATCGCCAGGCGGAACGGGCGGACCTCGTCGGCCTTTTCCGGCGCCGCCTCGCGGATCAGATCCCGCAGATACGCGTCATCAAAGCAGTGCTCGTCGATCCCGCCGATAAAGCCAAACGGATTGCGCGCCGCCTCAAGATACACCGGCGTGGCGCCCGCCTGGATCAGTGCGCCGTGGTGGTTAGATTTATGGTTGTTGCGGTCGAACAGCACCAGGTCACCGCGGGTCAGCAGCGCGTTGGTCACCACCTTGTTGGCCGCCGACGTGCCGTTCAGCACAAAGTAGGTTTTGTCCGCGTTGAATACTTTCGCCGCGAACTTTTGCGCGTGCTTGGCGGAGCCTTCATGGATCAGCAGATCGCCCAGCTTAACGTCGGCGTTGCACATGTCGGCGCGAAACACGTTCTCACCGAAGAAATCATAGAACTGTCGCCCTGCCGGGTGTTTTTTGAAAAAAGCCCCGTGCTGGTGGCCCGGACAGGCGAAGGTGCTGTTGCCCATCTCTACATACTGGCTCAGGGTATCGAAAAAAGGCGGCAGCAATTCCTCTTCGTAACGGCAGGCGGCGCTCTCCAGTTCCAGAAACTCCTGAGCTTTACCCGAGATAATTGCCGTGACGCCATCAGGCACCTCTCCAGGCTCTTGCGAGAACATAAACACCGGTAGCTGAAAGCCCGTACGCTTCAGCAACGCGAGAATGCCGCTGTAGCTTTCAACAACGCTAATGACGACTGCCGCCACATCGGTGAAATCGGTGTTATCCAGCGTCACCTTTTCACGGTGCGTAGAAACTTTGGATACCAGCTCATGGCTGACGGCAATTTTCATGGTTTTCATAAGCGCAAATACCCTCACCGAGCGGTGAGACAGGGAGGAGAAAATTCGCGCAATCATGTCACCTTTTATTTTCAGGCGCAAGAAGGAATCAGTATGCACGAAACCACCCAAAGCTAAGGCTCGCGCAGCCCTGACGTGCCATAATAATGCAATATCAATGAGTAAATAACAGGAGTTAACCGTGGTTATCGGGCCATTTATTAACGCCGGAGCCGTATTGCTGGGCGGCGTACTGGGCGCAGTGTTGAGTCAGCGGCTGCCGGAGCGTATCCGTTCATCCATGCCCTCTATATTCGGCCTGGCATCCTTAGGCATCGGCATCCTTTTAGTGATCAAATGCGCCAACCTGCCCGTCATGGTGCTGGCTACACTGCTCGGCGCACTGATTGGCGAGTTTTGCTATCTGGAAAAAGGCATCAATAGCGCGGTGGGCAAAGCCAAAAACCTGATTGCCCGACCGGGCAAGGCGAAACACGGCACGCACGAGTCGTTTATTCAGAACTACGTCGCCATCATTATTCTGTTTTGCGCAAGCGGCACCGGGATTTTCGGCTCGATGCAGGAAGGGATGACGGGCGACCCAAGCATATTGATTGCAAAAGCGTTTCTCGATTTCTTCACCGCCACCATTTTCGCCACCACACTCGGCGTTGCCGTTGCGGCGATTTGCGTGCCGATGCTGCTGATTCAACTCGCGCTTGCCACATGCGCCACCTTGATTCTCCCGCTGACCACGCCAGCGATGATGGCGGACTTCACCGCCGTCGGCGGCCTGCTGCTGCTGGCGACAGGCCTACGTATTTGCGGGATCAAAATGTTTGCCGTGGTGAATATGCTGCCCGCATTACTGCTCGCCATGCCGCTCTCTGCGCTCTGGACACACTTTTTCGCTTAAGATTGCGGCGAAATGGCGAGAGATTGCGCAGTCTGTAACGAAAACAACATTTTTCGTTGACGGCAACGGGCAGATCGGGTTTAATGCGCCCCGTTGCCCGGATAGCTCAGTCGGTAGAGCAGGGGATTGAAAATCCCCGTGTCCTTGGTTCGATTCCGAGTCCGGGCACCACTTATTTATAACCCTCGCTTCGGCGGGGGTTTTTGCTTTCTGAGTCAGCAACTTGTAGGTTTACCAGTAGTTACCCTCCTTATCTCTCCTCCGACCCCGCTTCCCGGTGGTACAACTGGCGTGTTTATCGCCTTTACCGCCACACAGAAGCAGAAAAACCTGACCTTCACCGATCTATTTGAGCATTACAAATGCACATATCAACTGGACAGAGCCCGACAGAGCGGCATCACGTATCCGTGATTACACCCCATCGGCTAACTGTTTTATTAGATTGATTGGTGGTAAATCCATCCGGGACATCCTGAAAAGTGACCTGTCGGCGTTCCGTACACTGCTGGAACAGTCCCAGGCTAACCGCAGTAAAGTAGGCCGAGGAACGAAGCTGTAAAAAGCGACTTCTACTTCAGACACCGTAACCACATTGCTACTATTTTGTGTGTGCGTTGGCACGCATGGCTGTCGAGGGGGCGTTTATCAGTCTAAGCAGAGGCCGGTAAAGCAATTGAGAGGAACTACAATGGATGCAGCATTACTTAACATGATGCGCTCAGGTGGAAGAAATAAAGCCTGGGCGGAAACGATGGTGAATATGGAAGCCAGGAAACTGGTAAATACAGCCAACACTCTGTCGGCTTTTCATCTCAGCGATAGTTTGACTCGAATGAAGTTTGTTCAGGAAATTCGGGACCTCATAGAAGAACAATTTACGTTAGCTCGTCGGGCTAAATCAGATGAAGAATGCATGGAATGCGTTAAAACTCTCAGAGAAGAAAACAGTAACCTGCTGGAACAAGCGCGTTTATTAAGAACGAAGGCAGCGAAGCTTTACGCTAAAGTCGAGTTTATCCGAGAGAATAACAAAATTGTTGGGTATGTGATCTCGGCTGTTAGTGTTGTCCTGGCCGGTGCTGAAATAGCCGCAGGATTTACCCTCATAGGCACTATGACCCCTCTCGGGGTTCTTGCTGGTGCGATTCTGGTTACTGACGGGGCAAACAGCATCAGTAAAGAAGTGGCTCGCTACGCAACTAACAACACTACCAGTGAAGGGCTGGTCGCGAATGCCGCGATGTCTACAGCTGAGTTTATGGGCTTTAGTCGTGAGAATGGGTTAGGTGTCTACAAATCAATTTCACTGGCCGCTAATGCGTACACCATTTTTGGCTTGTTACGGCGACCTGGTACCTGGCGACTGTTTCGTTATCTCCCTGCTGACTATTACCGAAAGGTGAGCACACTGAGCCGCCCGCAGCTTACAATGAAAATAGCGGGTTATGGCGTGAAAGCTAAGATTATTTTTGATCTGTTGTCCGTCAGCGACCCGTCCCAGAATTAGTCAGCATTTTACGATAACGCCAGGATTTGTAGCCAAGTTTTGCTGGCGTTATATACCAGATGAAAGGTAGTACAATCAATAACGTGAGTGCAAGTGTCAGGCTTGTATCCTTGGATGCAAGTAAAAGAGTTAAAGCCAGTATGATGAAGGCAATAATAGTTATCCACTTCATAGCCTTAAAACGATTGGCCAGATCATGAGTTACGCTATCAAACGAACCACCGTAATTTTCAATATTGTTTTTTAGCTTTTGAATATCTCGTTTGCTAAAACCTGATTTTAAAAGTGCCTCTTCGCTGGTCATTCTGTTATCCGTCCCATAACTCACTGAAACCTGTGACGAAGTTTAACTTAATTTGGCGGATAAATCGCTACCTGGCGATATTCATCAAATTTATATATATCAACGAGTTGAAGATATCTTAGAGTATACGCTCGAAAACTGACATTATTGCCCACTGCGGAACTTCGCTGGTAGCAACTCTAATGACTCCTTCGGGGCCGTTTCCAACATCTTCCGCCCTGCCTGGTAGAAGCAACATGCAGATCACCACAGGAGGCTGAATCATGCACGATGAAATCATTAATCAGGCCCGCGAAATCCTCCCTCAGCGGCTCAACCATACCGACACATTGGCATCACAGCAGGACACCGCGTACTATCTGGCCCAACAGTGAAGCGCAACGCTGCTGCTGTTATCTATTCCCCTATCCACGACACCCTGACCACTGCGTCAGCAGCGCATGCAGTTTAGCCGGCTCCAGAGGTTTGCGCAGCACCAGATACCCTTCCTGCTCCGCCTCCAGCAGAACCGGCGAATTAAATTCGCCGCTGACCATCGCGCCGCTCATGTCCGGCAGACGTTCAAAAAGCGCTTTCAGGATGTCGAAGCCGCTTTCGCCGGATCGCAGGCGCTGGTCGCACAGCACGGCGAACGGGGTGAAGCCATCGTCGATGATGGCGAACGCTTCTTCAGCGGAGGCCGCGCAGCGCACCTTGATTCCCCAAACGCTCATCAGGCTCTCCCAGGCTGACGTCACCAGCGGGTCGTCATCGACGACCAGGCAAGAACCGCGCAGCGGCGCATAGCGTACCGGCGCAGAAGCGTTGTTATCGGCGGGCGGGATGTCCGTCGCGATCTCTTCGCCAGCATATTGAGTGAAGCGCATCCAGAAGCGTGAGCCTTTACCTTCTATGGATTGCATCCCGTACTTCACCTTCATCAGCCTGGCACAGCGGGCAACCACGGCGAGGCCCAGCCCGTGTCCGGCGCTGTCGATCTTCCAGGCCAGTTCGGGGCGGTAGTAAGGGGAGAAGATTTTTCCTTTCTCGTCATCAGCGATACCGACACCCGTGTCCCACACCTCCACCAGGCACTCGTCACCGCGCGGTCGGATGGCAACCAGCACGCCGCCCTGCTGCGTGTAGCGAAGGGCGTTTTGAATCAGGTTAATCAGCGATTGTCGCACCAGCAGCGGGTCGCCCATCACGTGGATGCGGCGTTTGGGCCGACGGGTGGACAGCCTAAGTGCACGGCTGTTGGCCTCTTCGCGAAACAGCGTGATCACCGAGTCGAGCAGAGCGCCGATGTCCACTTTGGTAGGGGCAGTGAGCACTTTTCCGGATTCTATCTTGCTGAGGTCGAGCAGAGAATTGAACATCAAATGCACCGAGCGAACGCTCTGCTGCAGGTCAAGCAGCTGGGGCGTCAGGCTGTCGTCCCGGTTTCGGTGGATAATCGCTTCGATCAGAAAGCCCATGGCGTGTACCGGCTGACGCAGGTCGTGGCTGGCTGTCGTCAGGAACTGATTTTTATCCAGCAGCGCCTGCTCCGCTTCCTCTTTGGCCTGGCGAAACTGTTCTGCCAGGCGCGAGCTTTTTTCCTCAAGCAGCGCTTGCTGAATAAAGTACGCGTGCGACGTTAACGCATGGCGGTAAATGGCGAAGCCGTACAGCAGGTTCAGCATCAGCACAATGAATATCAGCTCGTCCAGCCGCCAGATGATGCCGATATTCAATACTCCCCAGGAGGCGAAGAAAAAACACGTAAAGGTGCTGATGACCGGCGTCAAATGCGTCGCATTGGCGGCGACGATGGCGGCAATACTGATATTAAGGAGCAGGAAAAAGTCAAAGTTCTGCGTCTGCGGAGTAATTAAATAGAGAGATGAAATCCCCAGCCCGTGAATAAAGGCGATCTTATTTATGCGCGGAAGCCAGCGGCGCAGGACGTCCTCTTCATCATGCTCTTTCACTTCGCGCTGGTAGCGTCGGTGCAATATGCGGATTGCCACGGCACATAGCAGGTAAATAATTATCCAGATAATGGTTGGGCCAAGTTCATCGCCCAGCAAATAGATCCAGATGGCAAAAGGAATACCGACAAATGGCACCGCGCTAAAGCTGAACACCAGCCGCAAAAAAGTGTTGTTTAGCAAACGGATCTGCGCGGGAGATGAGATACCATCTTTCTGTAAACTCTGGAAAAACCTCATTCCGATGATTCCCGCTTGCCATGCAGAAGCGTGATGGCTTCGACCCGGCTGTTAACGCCTATCTTTTTCAATATATTGCTGATGTGTTCTTTGACCGTGGGCTCAGAAATTGAAAGCTGCGCGGCGATTCGTTTATTTGGCAGGCCGCGCATAATCATATTTAAAACGTCTATTTGTCGCGGCGTTAAGTTAAATTTACTTAACTTCTCATTATTCGATTCAACGGGAAAATCGTTTCTCTCAGGAAACCAGGTCAGATTATCAAGGAGTGCACAAACGGCCCGTGAGAACATTTCAGGCGGTTCGCTTTTCAATACAAATCCGTGTCCCCCGGCGGCGTGAACTTTCTGCCAGATGTCATTATTGTCGTCCCCGCTGACCACCAGGAACCGTACCTGTGGGTAATGTTGTTTTACTTCTTTGAGTAATTTCAGTGCCGTTCCGGACGAAAGCCAAAAATCGATTACCAGCAAACGCGGCGGGCCATTATCCCTAATTTGACGGTAGCAATCTTCCTCATTCGTCACCACGCTCGCCTGCTTAAACTGGCAATGTGAAATCAGAAAATTAGCGATGCCGCTTGCTACCAATGGATGGTCATCAACGACCAACGCATAATTCTGCCCCAAAGGATCCTCCTTTTACCTTCGCATATCTGAGTGTACAGATGAATTATTATCTACCCACCCTACTTTAGGAGGGTTTTTTCGATTAGGAAAGGGAAATATATTATTCGCTGATTTGGGTAATTGAAAACATAAATACAATCAGTGAAATTAACTGATTGGATATCAAGGATAATTTATGAAAAAACCACTCATCTTTTTAAGCGTTACGTTGATGCTCGCCGGTTGTTCCACGCTAAAAACCGATCAGGCTATTCCACTCCTGCAGGCGGAGACCGCTAAAATGCTGGGGTTGGGCTCATCGGATGAAATAACCGTGACCAATGTTAATGGCGCCCAGCCGGACGCACTGGGAGGGCAAAAACTGTCTTATCGCGCTACGACGGAAAAAGGGCGTATTTTCGATTGCTCATCAATGATGATGCCGGGGATTTTAGGATCCGCCCCGACGCTCAGCGCACCAACCTGTACCCCTGTTGTCACGCATAAATAATTAACGGCAAATGAAAAGGCGTACATAAATAACGCCTTTTATATTTTCTGACGTATCTGAGTTTTCATAAAAACGATTTTCCAGACATCACGCTAATGAGTACGGAGATAGCCCGTGAATAACTCTACATCGCATGCTTTAGCGGTTAAGACGCCGCTTTCCAGACTTTACCTCGCTCTATTTTCCGCGCCACTGTTACTGCTTTCACCTGCCGATTTCGCGCGTGCAGCCGATGCCATTTTTGATGGCGAGGCGCGTATAACCGAAACGCTGGGTTACACCGGAGATGTTTACGTTGGACGTAATCAACCCGGAAACCTGCTGATTGATAATGGCAAAATCACCGCCTATAACATCAACATCGGTCGGCTGTTCGACGGCCAAATTTATGAAAGCGTGGTCACGGTCCGTGGGCCAAACGCTGAGCTTAACGCAGTGAACGATCAGTACGTCCTGCGCGGCGACCTGAATCTTGGCCTCGGCACCCTGCGAGTCGAAGAAGGCGCGCTGGCCAGCGCAAAAGAAATCGTTGTCGGCACCACCCGCGGCTACGACAGCCACCTTATCGCCACTGGCGCCGGCTCTCGCGTGACCAGTAATTTTCTCAGCGTAGGTACCGATCTGGGGGCACGCTCCACGCTGGCCATTGAAGACGGCGCGGCGCTCAGCACCGCCTACGATGCGCGCATCGGCAACGGTACCGGGCCGGGTGAAACCGACACGCTAAGCCCGAAAGCCACCGTCACGGGGAGCGGCTCACAGTGGAACGTTGGCCGTACGTTGACGCTTTATGGCGACCTGGACGTGCTGAACGGCGGTGCGGTTAACGTTGGCGGCGTACAGGTGGCGGGCGTCTCCGGGGCAGGTAAAACCGCCGAGCTGGTTATTGCGGGCAAAGACTCGCGCTTTACCAGCGGCAGCAGCGTGAGCGTGGGCGATTATGGCAATGGCGTGCTGTCGGTGATTGACGGCGGTTCATTTTCCGCTGGCAGCAATACGCTGATCGTGGGGACTTCGGGTTCCGGCTCGAACCGGGGTGCGCTCATTGTCGGCAGCCGCGGCAATATGGACACCGGAACGGGTTTAACTGAGCCAACGCTTGGCACAGCGGGCGGAGCGGGTACTCTTGATGCGAATACGGCAATCAGCCTGCGCGGCGGGCTGTTCGGCAGCTATGTCTACTTCAACCATACCGACGAAAATTACGTCTTCAGCAACAAGATGAGCGGCGAAGGTGAGGTGATCAATACTTCCGGGCAGACAACGCTGAATGGCGATCTTTCAGCCCTTCAGGCGAACGTGACCGCGCGCGGTGGCAAAGTCATTATCGCCAGCAACATCAACACCCAGCCAGAAGACGATATTTTTGATATTCAAACTCTTAGCGCCGAGAACGGCGGGACGCTGATCCTCAACGCGACGGCGGGATCCGACGTTAGCGACGGGCTGGGCTACAGCAGCGCCGCCTCAATCAAGGCCGGCGGAACGCTGGGAGGGAACGGCACGCTGGGCCAGACCGAGATCCTTTCCGGCGGGCATATCTCGCCCGGGGATGGCGATATCGGCACGCTGACGCTGAAACGTTATCTGAATTTTGTGGGTGACTCTTTCTATGATGTCGATATCGCCGGTGATGGCCGCAGCGACCAGCTGCTGGTCGCAGGCAAAACGACCATCAGCGATCGGGCTCAGGTACAGGTCACCGCGCTGGATCCGCAAACCAGCTACAAAACGGGCCAAAGCTACCGCATTTTAACCTCCGACGGGGGAATTGACGGTCAGTTCGCGGGGGCGGTGTCTAAATCCGCCTTCCTGGACGTGGCGCTCAACCAGAGCACCAACGCCGTCGATCTGACCATCGCGCAGAAAGAGACCGGCGGCGAGAATCCGGGAGGCGAAAACCCGGGAGGTGAAAATCCAGGAGGAGGAAACCCAGGCGGTGAGAACCCGGGCGGTGAGAACCCGGGCGGAGAGAACCCGGGCGGAGAGAACCCTGGCAGTGAGAATCCGGGCAGCGGCAAGCCGGGGATTTTCCAGACCGTCGCCAAAAGCAGCAACCAGTGGAATACCGCCGGCGCGCTCTCCACCCTGACGCAAAGCGGCCCGTCGCTGGCGCTATATAACTCGCTGCTGGTACTCAGCGCGCCGGAAGCGCGCGAGGCGTTCAACCAGCTGTCCGGTGAAGTTTATCCGTCAATGCAGTCCAACCTGATCGCCGGCAGCACGCAGGTGTTTAACGTCTTAAACCAGCGTATGCAGCGTGCGTTTGATAACGACAGCCTCCCGATACCACCGTTAGCGATGTCGCTGGTGCAGCAGCCGGAGCCGCAAAACAATGGCGTCTGGGGCCAGACCTTCAGCTCCTGGAGCCGAAACGACGGCGACGGTAACGTGGGCAAACTGGACGGCAACACCACCGGCTTCCTGCTGGGGGCAGATCGCAAGCTGGCGGATCATAACGTGCGTGTCGGCGGCTACTTCGGCTACAGCCGCGGTGATTACGACGTCGACAGCCGTCGTTCCTCAACGGATACCGATAACTACCACCTTGGCCTGTATGCGGCGGGTCAACAGGATGCGTTCTCCCTTCGCGGCGCGCTGGGTTACACCTGGCACAAGATCGAAGGCGAGCGCAGCGTTGATTTCAGCGGCTTCTCGGATCGGCTGAAGTCGGATTACGACGCCAACTCGCTGCTGGCATTCACCGAAGCGGGCTACCGCTTCGGCCAGCCTGATATGAATATCGAGCCGTTCGTCAATTTATCGTACATTCGACTGCATACCGACAGCTTCAGGGAAGACGGCGGTGCCGCCGCGCTGAGCGTGCGTAACGAAACGATGAATACCTTTTACTCCACCCTCGGGGTGCGCGGTGTGACCGAGCTGCCAAAGAACGTGAACCTCTACGGTTCGTTGGGCTGGCAGCACGCCTATGGCGATAAGAATACCTCTTCGCGCATGGCATTTGCGGGCAGCGACGCGTTCATTACTCAGGGGCAGGCCGTGGATGAGGACGTGATGGTGGGTGATATCGGCGTGAGCGTACAGCTGTCACGTGCTGCGACGCTGGATGTGGGTTATCAGGGGCAATATGGTGCGGATACCCGCGTCAACTCGGTTAACGCTAATCTGCGCTGGTCGTTCTGAATTATTTCCAGTAAAAGAACCCGCCCTTGTGGCGGGTTTTTGCTTTTAGGCTCTCAGGAATTCAGGGATCGTTCCCAACCGCATCCAGCAGTTTGTTTTTAAAGATAAACAAACACGCCTCGTTGAAGTTCTCCGCCCCCAGGCGTTCCGACAGCGCCGTCCGTTTGCGATAGAGGCTCTTCACTGACGTGTTCAGTTCATCGGCAATCGCTTCCATCGACATCCCTGCCCTCAACAACCGCAGCATGATCGCTTCGTGCGTGCCAAGCCGTAAGTTAAGCAGCCATTTAGTGGTCAGACGCCTGCCCTTCATATTGAGCACCAGGTTAAATAACGATGCCATATCCGGCGCCGTAAGCGACGTGTTCATAAACAACTTCATACTGAGTAGATTCTCCTCGCGATGTCGCATATCCAGCATAACGCAGCAGATCGTTTTTTTTGTTCTGGCCGGATGGCGTATCAGGTAATCATATAAACGGAGCGGAGAACGGCTATCAATCAACACAGAATATTCATCTGCACCGTTATCAAATATGTTTCTGTCAATCGAGTCGAGCAGGATAATATCCGGGAAAAATAGCCTCATCCCCCTGACAAGATAGCGATCCTGGGTCACTAACACTATTGAAGTTGCCACTAACCATCCCTTTTAGATTAAAGCAAGAACGCACCTTCAGAAAGAAGGCCGCCTTCGTTTTATAGCGCTGTAATATTAACGACAATATGTATTCTGGCGTTGAACATCCCTCAATACAGACATTGATGAGTAAGACTTCCTGTAGACTTTCATTCAATGGCTGGCGTTAATTATAAATAAAAAACAATCGCAGAAAAGTCACTTCGTTGAACATTAAGACTTTTTGTCATGAAACTTCCCAAACATGCACCAGAAAGTACTTTAATTGCTACAATAAAACCTCGCCAGGAATATAAACAAACTCAAAAAGAGATAAATAAAACACATCAATATCAAAGAGTTACAAATACGCATTCAATTCAAAATAATCACAAAAGACATCTCATTCCAGAATTATCCCAAAACTACCCCTCTGCTTTTCACCATATTTATCCGGCAACATATCAGGTGTACATTACCTTCCACCCAGTCCCCAAAGAGGAGGTTCCATAATTACCTTAAAGTAAGTACCCCAAACGTTACTGCATTCAGATTTAATGTTCTCATTAATGGCCTTTAACGCAGCGTTAAAAGGCGGCCGTGTTATGCAATGGATTCATGATAAACAAATGGCAAATAGATATGGAAAGATCGCTTCGCTTCAATACGTTATTCTTTTATCGCGCCCCAGGATTATTGTTTCTGCTATTTCTGTTTCCTGTTCTCGTTCAGGCAACGGAATCCGTTTATGAGCAACAGATTCAACAGGCACGTAACGGTAATTACACGCCGTTTCTCAATTATCTTCAGCGGTATCAGCAACAGCATGCTCTGACGCCCGAGCAAGTGGCGGACTGGTTACAGGTGGCTGCGTGGGCAGGTCGTAATGACGAGGTGATTCAGCTCTGGCAGCGCTATGGCATTTATATGCCGCTGCCCGCTCGCGGCGTTGCGGCTGTCGCGCAGGCCAGAAGAGATCAAAAAGCGTGGCAGCCTGCCTTATCACTGTGGAAAGAGGCGCGTAGCCTTGCGCCACATAATGACGATTATCGTATCGGCTATATCAAAACCCTGGCCGATGCCCGCATGGATACGCTCGCTCTGCAGGAAGCCCGCCAGCTGGTGACGGAGGATCCCTCTCCGGCGCATCTTCAGACGCTTTCGTACGTCTGGTTACGCCAGGGAAAAAGCTGGGATCGGCTTTTAGCGGACACGCGCGCGCTGACCCTCGCGCCGGAGAATAACGCGCTCCTTAGCGAGTTAATTGACGCGCTAACGGATAACCGGGTGAGCACTCCCGCGCTGATGCTGTCACAAAGGGTAACGCTGACCCCCGCGCAGCGCCGCCGTCTGGAGCTTAATGCCGCCGCAGAATGGGTTCGCCTTGCCGACGTGCCTGGCAGAACGGAAAAGGAGCGCCTGCAGCTGGCGCAAACGGCACTGAATCGTTACGACGCCCTGCTCTCACGCTGGCAACACGAACCGCAGGCAGCGGAAGACATCATCCTCGCCCGTATCGACAGGCTGGGTGCGCTGTACGCGCATGGCGATTACCCGCAGGTCATCCGTGAATATCAGTCGCTGACGGAGGCGCAGCATCCGGTGCCGGGCTGGGCCATAGGCTGGGCGATCTCCGCGTATCTGCAGGAGAAAAACGCCACTGCCGCCTTCTCGCTGCTGCAACGCTACCCGCAATACGCCGCCGATCCGCAGGACGAGGAGCATGCGCTTTTCTACGCCTGGCTGGACACGGGGCAGTATCAGGCCGCTCGCCAGTATGTAGAGCGCCAGACCCGCAGCGTTCCGTGGATCCGCTACGATTTCGGCTCGCCCACTCCGCAGCCCAACGATCGGTGGCTTACCGGGCAGTCGCTCAAATTTAACTATTTGCTCTCAACCAACGCCCTGCCGGATGCGGAGAAGCTGGCGCACCGTCTGGCAACAACGGCGCCGGGCAATCAGGGGCTGCAGATTGACTATGCCACCCTGCTTCAGGCGCGGGGCCAGCCGCGCGCGGCCGAGCAAACGTTAAAAAGGGCGGAGGCGCTGGAGCCATCTAATCTGGAGCTGGAACAGCAGCAGGCTTACGTCGCCATGGATCTGCAGGAGTGGCGCCAGATGGATTTACTGGCCGACGACGTGCTTGCCCGCGCGCCCGTTGCTCGCAGCGCCAGGCGTCTGGACAGGCTCAGAACGGTGCATCACATGTCCGAGCTGCGCCTTAACGCGAGCAAGGGCTTGCACTCCGATAACCCCATCAGCGGGACGCACGACCTGAACGGGGATGCCACGCTCTATGGTCCACCGGTAGCGGATAGCTGGCGGCTGTTTGCGGGTACCCGCTATGCGCAGGGTAATTTCGATGAAGGCAAAGGCACCAGCCGTCACCTCCTGGGCGGCGTCGAGTGGCGTCCTCGCGACCTTCAGCTCGAAGCCGAGGTATCCAGCAACCGCTATCACGGTGAAAACAAGCCAGGTGCTCGCCTCTCAACCACGTACTTTCTCAATGATAACTGGCAGTTCAGCGGCAGCCTTGAACGCTTATCCCGCACCGCGCCGCTACGGGCATTACGCAACGGGATTAGCGCCAACCGGGGTGAAGGCGGGATCCGCTGGTATCAAAACGAGCGCCGTGAGTACCAGTTCAGCGCCGCCGTCAGCCGCTTCTCAGACCATAATCGCCGACAGGAATACACCCTTACGGGTAAGGAGCGTCTCTGGCAGACCCCGACCCTGACGCTGGATCTTGAACCGGGGATCGCCGCCAGTAAAAACAGCCTGCGGGACACGCTCTATTACAACCCGGCGCGGGATCTGTCCGTGACGGCCGCCCTGTCCGTGGACCATGAGATGTACCGCCATTACGACACCCTCTGGAGCCAGCAGTTGGTGGCGGGAGGCGGCAGCTACTGGCAGAAAAACCAGTCCGTTGGCGCCATCGCCCTGCTGGGCTACGGGCAACGCATCCAGTGGAATAACGTCATTGATACCGGCGTGATGCTGAACTGGGATAAACGCCCTTACGACGGCAAACGCGAGAGCAACCTCTCCGTCACGCTTGATGCGACTTTACGCTTTTAAGGATGAATATGCTGAACACACGTTTTTCCGTGAGCCTGATCCTCATCGGCTGGCTCTGCCTCAGCGCGAGCGTTTGGGCGCAGGCGATCTCGTTCATTGCGCCCAGCGAGCGGCCGCAGCCGGAGGCGAGCAAACCCTGGCCGCAGAACCAGTTTCTGGTGCTGGCCTACCACGACGTCGAAGACGATGCCGCCGATCAGCGCTACCTCTCCGTGCGCACCAGCGCGCTAAACGAGCAGATTAGCTGGCTTCTGCACAACGGCTATCACGCCATCAGCGTGCAGGACATTCTGGACGCGCATGACGGCAAAAAATCGCTGCCGCCGAAAGCCGTTCTGCTCAGCTTTGACGACGGCTACAGCAGCTTCTACACCCGCGTCTGGCCGCTGCTTAAGGCCTGGAACGTGCCTGCGCTCTGGGCGCCGGTGGGCAGCTGGGTGGATACGCCAGCAAACCAGAAGGTGAACTTTGGCGGCCTGATGACGCCCCGGGATCGCTTCGCGACCTGGGACATGGTGCGCGAGCTCAGCCAGTCTCCGCTGGTTGAGATCGGATCGCATACCTGGGCCTCGCATTACGGCATCGTCGCCAACCCGCAGGGCAGCCGGGAACCGGCCATCGCCAACCGCTTTTATGATAAAGCGACGGGGCGCTATGAAACTGACCAGCAGTTCAGCCAGCGGATCGGCGATGACGTCCGCAAGGTGACGGAGAAAATCGCGCAGGTGACGGGCAAAGCGCCGCGCGCCTGGGTTTGGCCTTACGGTGCCGCCAGCGGTACGTCACTCGCCATCGCCAGGCAGCAGGGTTATCAGCTGGCCTTTACCCTTGAGGACGGGCTGGGGAACGTGCAGGAGCTGGGCAACATCCCCCGTTTGCTGATCGCCGGCAACCCCTCGCTCAAAGCGTTTGCCAGTTCGGTCAGCCGGGTTCAGGAGCACGATCCCGTGCGCGTGATGCACGTCGATCTCGACTACGTCTACGATCCCGATCCGGCTCAGCAGACCCAAAACATCAACAGGCTGATCCAGCGGGTCTACGACATGAAAATCAGCCACGTCTTCCTGCAGGCGTTTGCCGACCCGCAGGGCGACGGCAGGATCAGGGCGCTCTATTTCCCCAACCGCCGGCTTCCGGTCCGGGCCGATCTCTTTAACTTCGTATCCTGGCAGCTGCAAACCCGCGCGGGGGTGAAGGTCTACGCGTGGATGCCGGTGCTCTCGTTCGATCTCGATCCTGCCCTGCCGCGCGTGCAGCGCCGGGACGATCGAACCGGCCAGCTGCGCGAGGCCAATGAGCCCTACATCAGGCTTTCACCGTGGGACCCGCAGGTTCGCCTGCAGGTGACGGAAATCTATGAAGATCTGGCCCGCTATGCCAGCTTCAACGGGATCCTGTTCCATGACGATGCGGTACTGACGGACGTTGACGCTGCCGGGCAGGACACGACGCGCCAGAAAAGCCGGAGGCTTATCGGATTTACCCGCGCTCTGAGCCAGGCGGTGAAGCACATCCGCGGCCCGCAGATAAAAACCGCGCGCAATATGTTCGTCCTTCCCATTCTGCAGCCCGAAAGCGAAGCGTGGTTTGCGCAGAATCTCGATGATTTTCTGGCGGCCTATGACTGGACGGTGCCCATGGCAATGCCGCTGATGGAGTCCGTTCCGGCGAACGAGAGCAATGCCTGGCTGACGCGTTTGATCAAGGCCGTCGCCGCGCGGCCCGGCGCGCTGGATAAAACCATTTTCGAGCTGCAGGCCAAAGACTGGGAGCAGAAGCCGCAGCGCGCCGTCTCCGACAGTCAGCTTGCGGCGTGGATGCGCGTCCTCCAGCTGAACGGCATCAAAAACTACGGCTACTACCCTGACGATTTCATCAATAACCAGCCTGATATCTCGCGCATCAGGCCCGTCTTTTCTTCCTACTGGTACCCTGACAATGACTGATCGCATAATCGCCTTTTCAATTTTGTGTCTGGTATTCGGGCTGCCGTTAGGGGTGGCCGCCCTCTTTACCGGCGAGCTGATTCTGGATTTTGTCTTTTTCTGGCCGCTGTTTATGTCCGTGCTCTGGGTCACCGGCGGCCTCTATTTCTGGTTTCAGCTTGAACGCCGCTGGTCGTGGGATAAAGACACGCCCGCCCCGACGCTCGCCGGCGAGCCGCTCATCTCAATTCTGATCCCCTGCTTCAATGAGGAAAGAAACGCCAGAGAGACCATCAGCGCCGCGCTGGCTCAGCGGTACGGGAATATCGAAGTGATCGCCATCAACGACGGCTCGTCTGATAACACCGCGCAGGTGCTGCAGCAGCTGGCGCTGGAGCAGCCGCGCCTGCGGGTGATTAACCTCGCGGAGAACCAGGGAAAAGCCGTGGCGCTCAAAGCCGGGGCGGCGGCGGCCCGGGGCGATCTGCTGGTCTGCATTGACGGCGACGCCCTGCTCGACCGCGACACCGCGGCCTATCTGGTCGCGCCGCTGATTCAGTATCCCCACGTCGGAG
Source organism: Enterobacter cloacae complex sp. P27C (assembly GCF_014895705.1). Taxonomy (NCBI): domain Bacteria; kingdom Pseudomonadati; phylum Pseudomonadota; class Gammaproteobacteria; order Enterobacterales; family Enterobacteriaceae; genus Enterobacter; species Enterobacter cloacae complex sp. P27C. The sequence continues at coordinate 38,536 of NZ_JADBQB010000006.1, read as the reverse complement.
CGGTTACCGGGAACCCGCGCATTCGCACGCGCTCCACGCTGATTGGCCGCATTCAGGTTGGCGAGTTTTCGTCCATCATTGGGCTCATCAAGCGGACGCAGCGGATCTATGGTCGGGTCTTTACCGTCTCCGGCGTCATCGCCGCCTTTCGTCGGCAGGCGCTGGCGGACGTCGGGTACTGGAGCCCGGACATGATCACCGAAGACATCGACATCAGCTGGAAGCTCCAGCTGCGCCACTGGGATATCTTTTTCGAGCCGCGGGCGCTGTGCTGGATCCTGATGCCGGAGACGCTGAAGGGCCTGTGGAAGCAGCGTCTGCGCTGGGCACAGGGCGGCGCGGAGGTATTTCTGGTGAACCTGCGCAAGATGGTGCGCTGGGAGCATCACCGCATGTGGCCCCTGTTTCTGGAGTACGCGCTGTCAACGCTGTGGGCCTTCGCGTATGCGATAACGGTGCTGCTGTACATCATCAGCCACGTCGCGCCCATTCCCGCCAGGCTGACCGTTGAAACCCTGTTTCCCCCGGCGTTTACCGGGCTGCTGCTGGGCGTGATGTGCCTGCTGCAGTTCCTGGTCAGCTTGTACATCGAGCGGCGCTATGAGCGCAAGGTGGCAAGCTCGCTTTTCTGGGTGATTTGGTTCCCGATGGTCTACTGGATGATTGGTCTGTTCACCACCCTCGTCGCATTTCCAAAAGTCATGCTTAAACGTCAGCGCGCCCGCGCGCGCTGGATCAGTCCGGACAGGGGAAAAGGAAGCCTTCAATGAATGAAAATACCTTAATTTTGACTGAACATCGGTTGCTGCCACGACTTTTTGATGCCGCGTTAACCGTGGTGGCGTGGGGCGGGTTTCTGTTCTTCCTGTATGCCAGGCTGTGGATGCAGTTAACCGAGGAGAGCGACCACCGGTGGAGCGTGATTATTGCCTCCTTTAATACGGTGTTGATCTATTTGCTGTTCGCCGCACTCAACGGCTGGCTGCTGATTTTGTGGTATCAGTACAACCGCCGCCGCGCGAACGTAAGACGACGTCAGCCGGGCTTGTTGCATCATGACGAACTTGCCCGCAGCTTTAACGTCTCACCGCAGCTCATCTCGGAGATGAGCCAGCACAACCTGCTGACGGTTTATCATGACCAGATTGGACGCATCATCGAATTGAAAACCAGCGCGCAGCAGGACGAGGAAGCGCAGTAACAAAAAGCCCCCACAGAGAATACCCTGCGGGGGCTTTTTTAGCGCAGATGCTCGTTACTTATCCTTCAGTACAATTAGCGGCTCGATATCGCTCTCTTTTTTCACCACCAGCGAGTCATCGCCGCGCAGGCAGGTCCCGCCGTAATTTCCGCCCACGGTAAAGGTACAGACCTGTATGTACTTGCCGTCGACGTTTGGCAGGCACCAGAGCTGCTGGTAGATATTTTTGCGGTCAACAAACTTGCCGCTGGATTTATCCAGCAGTTCGTCCTGGGCGCTGATCAGATCGATATTGCTGCCGCAGCGTCCGGCAATCGGCTTGACGGCATAGCCGGTCTGCTTCAGCAGGTCGTTAACCTCAAAATCGGTGTCGAGCAGGTAGCGGTGGTTCGGGAACAGCTGCCACAGTACCGGAAGAATCGCCTTGTTGCCGGGAATAACGGTCCACAGCGGTTCAAAGACCAGCACTTCCGGGCGCAGCAGAACATCAATCAGGCGCACTTCGCCCTCAGGATGCCCGGTGCGGATCGGCACGGCGGCGTATTCGGTTTCGCTGACCTCGCGGATCTGCTCTATCGCCGTCTCCCACGCCCAGGTTTTCCACACGCAGTTGACGTGGCGACCCTCGTCGTCAATCAGCTGCCCGGCAGCATCCCAGCTCAGGGCGCCAAGCCCGTGCAGAATTTTGGTTTCAAACCCGGCCTGCATCAGTGAGCGCTGGATAAAGAGCGCGTGATAGTCCTCTTCGACATCGTTGTCCTGCATGATGTGGACGAACGGCCGTGCGTGGCTGTGCTTCCATGCGCCGGTCAGCTCTTCAAGCAGCCCTTCCGCCGGGTTGTGCCCGTTGCCGCGATAGCCGTTTTTGACCCACTCTTCGAGGATCAACCCGCCTTCTGTGTGACAAGACGCGGAGTCGGCATTGTACTCGTAGACCTTAATCCCGCGCTCATCCATGCAGAAATCCATACGACCGGTGATCATATGGTGGCGGCGCCACTGCCAGGAGAGGCGCAGGCGCGGCCAGAGGATTTTCGGGATGTCGAACAGCGCCAGCAGGCTGTCGTCTTTCAGCACTTTGTCGGTGGCGTGCAGGTACATCAGATGCAGCTCGTTGGTGGCCTTGATCAGCTCCTGCTCGGCGCTTTCGGTAATGGTGAAGTACTGGCAGGGATCCTTGTTGATCACGTGGCCGTTGGCGCGGATATATGCCTGCTGCAGCGCGTCATTTTCGTTCAGCCATTTTCCGTCGAACTGACGTTTGTTTTTCAGCCGCGCGCCGCGGATTTTCAGCAGTTCACCGTCCGGTTCAGGCTGGGTAATGCTGTGCTCCGTGTCGTCCGTCTGGATCATCCAGCCGAGAATTTCGGTATCGCTGAAGGTGTCATGAAGGGTATAGCAGCCATTCTCCACGGTCATGCGCAGCTCGCGCGTCCACTGCTGTCCGAGCGGCAGCGGCGAGTGAATAACGTTCTGCTCCGCAATACGCACCTTATCGTCCAGAAGCTGGGTGATCACCGCAACGTGGCCGGTCTCATGAAACTCGCCGCCTTTTTGCCAGATCAGTAGCGCCCCGGCGCGCGGCGCGCGCTTCGAGCCGTTGGCAAAAGCCTGAAGGGGCAGAATGTTATCGTTCACCACCTGGCGCAAAAAGCGCAGGGAGAAGATTTCCCACGCCATGCCGACGTCGGTAAACACGAAGCCATAGTTGAGGAACAGGAAACGGCGGGCAAACTCAACGCACTGCCACTTGTGGCCCATGTATTCATTGCCGATATAGCTGCGAAAGTCCGCGTCTTCCGGGTAGTTACGCGGGTCCAGACTGCCGTAATTTGATGAGTAAATCGCCACGCCACCGGGCGCATAGCCTAACAACGTCCCGAATGGCGCATCACTGCTTAACTTTCCTTTACGCATGTATCCAACCTAAAACAGGCAGGCGGCAATTTTTTATGGGTTGTCGTCGTCTGCACGTTGTAATTAACCTGACAGAGGAGCGTTTATCATACACCTGCGCGACGCGTGAATAACATTTAAAACAGCCAGCATGCCGCGAAATGCCCTGGCGCAATCTCCTGCATCGCAGGCTCCTGCGTCTGACAAACCGGCATGGCGTGCGGGCAGCGGCTGCAGAACTTACAGCCCGACAGCGCGGACGTGGGGCCTGGAATGTCGCCGCGCAGGGTGGCGTCTTCCAGATTGCGGATGCGCGGATCGGGCTGGGGAACCGCCGCCAGCAGCGCGCGGGTGTAAGGGTGTGCCGGGCGCTGATACAGTTCATTCGCCGGGGCCACCTCTACCAGTTTGCCGAGATACATCACCCCAATGCGGCTGGAGATATGGCGCACCATGGAGAGATCGTGGGCGATAAACAGATAGGTTAGCCCCAACTCCTGCTGCAGGTCCTGCAAAATATTCACCACCTGCGCCTGCACCGATACGTCCAGCGCCGAGAGCGGCTCATCGCACAGCACAAATTCAGGATGCACGGACAACGCGCGGGCAATACTGATGCGCTGACGCTGCCCGCCGCTGAACTCATGCGGGAACCGTTCAAGATGTTCGTGCTTCAGCCCCACTTTGTAGAGCAGCGTTTCCGTACGTTCTCGCTGTTCTTCGCGGCTGTAGCCGTGGATCTGCATCGGTTCGGCCACCAGCTGTCGCACCGTCATACCGGGGTTGAGCGAGGAGTAAGGATCCTGAAAAATTGCCTGCATCCGCTTACGCAGCGGCTTGAGCTCTCTTTCGCGGGCGTGGGCGATTGCCTGTCCGGCAAAGTGGATCTCGCCAGAGGTAATATCGAAAAGGCGCAGTATGGCGCGCCCGAGGGTGGATTTTCCGCAGCCGGACTCCCCCACCAGGCCAAACGTCTCGCCGGGCTGGATATCAAAGCTCACGCCATCAACCGCCTTCACGGCCACGCCTTTACGCAGCAAACCGCCGTTGAGCGGATAGTGCTTGCGCAGATCGCGCACGCTCACTAATGGCGCCTGTTGTTCACTCATGCCTGAATCTCCTCGGCCCATAGCCAGCAGGCGGCGCGATGGCCCTCTCCGGCGGTGTAAAATGCGGGTTGCCGTTCACACTGGGGCATGCGCTTCGGGCAGCGTTCCGCAAATGGACAGCCCGGCGGCGGGTTAAGCAGGCCAGGCGGCGAACCTTCAATGGGCGATAAACGCTGATTCACCTCATCCGGGCGCGGCAGCGAGGCCAGCAGACCCTGGGTGTAAGGATGCGCAGGGCGATAAAAAATGTCCTCCACGCTCCCCTCCTCCATCACCAGGCCGCCGTACATCACCACCACGCGGCTGCAGACCTGTGCCACCACGCCGAGATCGTGGGTGATCAGCAAAATCGCGGTCCGGGTCTGCTGTTGCAGACTTTTCAGCAGGCGCAGGATCTGCGCCTGAATGGTCACGTCCAGCGCGGTGGTCGGCTCATCGGCAATAAGAAGCTTCGGATTGCAGGAGAGCGCAATAGCGATCATCACCCGCTGGCGCATCCCGCCGCTGAACTCGTGGGGATACTGGTCGTATCGGCGTTCCGCTTCAGCAATGCCCACCTGATCCAGCATGGCTATTGCTGCCGCTTTGGCCGCTTTTTTCGACAGTTTTTTATTTCGCACCAGGATCTCAGACATCTGCTTGCCGATAGTGAGCACCGGGTTCAGGGCGGTCATCGGATCCTGAAAAATCATCGCGATCTCGTTGCCGCGAATGGCACGCATCTGCGCGGGCGTTTTCTGCGCCAGGTCCTCATTCTGGAAGCGAATGCTGCCGCCGGTTATCCGTCCGTTGCTCCCCAGAAGCTGGATAATCGACTTACAGGTGACGCTTTTCCCGCAGCCCGACTCGCCGACGATACCGACGAGTTCCCCCGGCTGAACCTGAAAGCTCACGCCGCGCACCGCGTGAACCTCGCCCTCGCGGGTGCGGAACGTGGTTTGCAGGTTCTCAAGCGCTAATAAGTTACTCATCGCGATTTGCTCCCGGCTCAAAGGCGGTACGGAACACATCGCCCAGCACGTTAAAGCTGAACACCGTCAGCAGGATCAGAATGCCGGGGAACATCGCCAGCCACGACGCTTCGCCAATATAAGACTGGGCGTTGTTAAGCATGCTTCCCCATGATGCCGCCGGTGCCTGCACGCCCAGCCCTAAGAAGCTGAGCGTAGACTCCATCAGAATGGCCGAGGCGATATTCAGCGTGGCCGCCACGATAATGGTCGGCAGCACGCCGGGAATGATGTGGCGCACGATAATACGCAGCGGATGCGCTCCCGACGCGCGGGCATAAAGCACGTACTCGCGCTCTTTCACCGATAGGGTTTCAGCACGCACCAGACGCGACATGTTCATCCACGTCAGCAGGCTGATAATCAGAATGATGTTATCCACGCCCGGCTTGAGGTAAGCATTCACCACCAGCAGCAGGAAGAAGGCCGGAATGGCCATCAGGATATCCACGGCGCGCATCATCAGGTTATCCAGCCAGCCGCCAAAATAGCCGCTCACCGTTCCTACCACCGTGCCGATAAGCGTGGAAAAGAGCATGGCAAGAAAACCGACCATCAGGGAGATCTGGCCGCCGTACAGCGCGCGGGTAAAGTAGTCGCGCCCGTATTCGTCGGTGCCGAACCAGTGCGCGGCATCCGGCGGCAACGTGCGCGCGCCGAGCGCCATCCGATCTGGATCGTACGGACTTAACCCCGCACAGAGCGCGGCGACAACGAAAATAAAAAGCACAAACAGGGAGAACTGCGCCGGACGGTTGCGGCGCAGCTGGTGACGAACCTGCTGCCAGCGTCTGCTCATCCGGTTACCTCAGCGTACGAATGCGGGGATCGGCGAAGCGATAAAGCACGTCGGCGATCAGGTTACCGACGATCAGCATTATCGACGAGAGCATGATGATCGCCATAATCAGCGGGTAGTCCAGCGAGGCGATCGACTGGATCCCGAGCAGCCCCATCCCCGGCCAGGAGAAGACGCTTTCCGTCACATAGGCCCCCACAATCAGCTCACCGAACGACAATCCGAACAGGGTGATCACCGGCAGCAGCACGTTTTTCAGCACGTGGCGGAACAGAATGCTGGAACGCGTGGCGCCGTAGGCCAGCTGGGTCTGCACGTAGTCGGCCGAGAGCTGCGAGATGGTGTTGGAGCGGATGTAGCGTACGTAGCTGGAAAGATTATAAAACGTGAGCGCAATACACGGCAGCACGCCGTGGCGCAGCAGATCCAGCGCATTATCTTCCATGCCGATGGTGCGCATCCCCATGCTGGGGAACCAGTTAAGCTGCACGGCAAAAACGGTGATGAGCAAAATGCCGAACCAGAAAATCGGTACCGAGATGCCGATATAGGCAAACAGGTTCAACAGGTGATCCAGCCAGCGGTGCTTAAATGCCCCCGCCAGCAGCCCCAGCGGGATCGCCAGCACGATAGCCATCAGCAGCGACGCCCCCATCAGCCCCAGCGTGGCCGGAATGCGTTCGCCGATCATCTCCAGCACCGGGCGGTGGTAAATCAACGAATAGCCGAGATCGCCCTGCAGGACGCTTTTCAGCCACAGGACGTACTGCGTGACCAGCGGCTTATCCAGCCCCAGGCTCTGGCGAATTCGCTCAATATCTTCCGGCGCCATACGCGGCGTGATGTACGCGGCCACGGGGTCGCCGGGCGCGAGCTTGACCAGCAAAAACGCCACCAGCGAAATAAAGAAAAGCATCGGCAGCAGCTGCAGCAGCCGACGCGTGAGGAGTGTGTTCACGACGTGCCCTTAAAAGGCCCCGATCTTACGACCGGGGCAACAGCCTATTTTTGATAAATTTTTGACAGATCCTGGAACAGATAAACCGGCTTCGGCTCCGCTTCCTTCGTGCCGCCGAAGCGTTTATCCACGGCGACGGTCGCATTGGTGTAGGCGATCGGGTAGTAGGTCATCTCGTTCGCCACGGTCTGCTGAATTTGCTTGTAGATATCGGCACGTTTCGCGGCGTCGGTTTCCACCGCACCTTTATCCCACAGGGCATCAAACTGCGGATTTTTGTAGTGCGCGTAGTTATAGGCTTCGTTGCTCATGAACAGCGATTTGTAACCGTCCGGCTCTGCTCCCATAATGTAGCCGCCCAGGTTCAGTTCCCACGCGGTGTTGTTCATATCAAGACTGCGCTGAGACATGGCGTTGGAGTCCAGCGGCATCAGCTCCACGTTCACCCCAATGCCCTTCAGCGCCTGCTGAATGTAGAGCGCCATGCTCTCCTGGGTTTTGTTGGTGTTCACATACGCCAGGCGCAGCTTGAGGTTGTCCGGCGCGCCGGACGTCTTGAGCAGGTCTTTGGCTTTTTGCAGATCGAATTTGTACTGTTCAACGTCATCCGTCTTGTAAAGCGTATCTGGCGTCAGGAACGAGGTTGCCGGTTTAGCGTAGTCCAGCGAGGTAAACGCGGTCTGGGTTAGCTCGTCTTTGTTGATGGCGTACGCGATGGCCTGACGCAGCGCTTTGCTCTTCATCACCGCCACGTTCTGGTTGAACGTCATATAGGCCAGACGGCCTTCCGGATAGACCACGAAGTCAAATTTCCCGGTATTTTTCAGGCGGTTCACATCCTGCGGGTCAACCATCTTGAGGTTGATTTCACCGTTTTGCAGCGCCAGGTTGGCGGCGTTGCTGTCTTTGGCGAAACGGTAGGTGACGGAATCGAGCTTCGGTTTGCCGTTCCAGTAATCGTCGAAGCGCGTAAGGGCGTAATACTGACCGGCGCGATACTCTTTAAATTTGAACGGCCCGGAACCGACCGGCGCATCGTTTTTGGTGCTCTTTTCCAGGTCGCCTTCACCGGCGAACACGTGCTGCGGGATCGGGTAGATCTGCACCAGGGTGCCGGTAAAGGCCGCGCTGACCTGCGGTAAGGTGAACTTAACGGTGCGCTCATCAACCTTGCTCACTTCAACAGGCTTGCCGCCGTAGGTAAACATGCTGCGGAAGAAGCTGTGCTGTTTGGCATCCAGCAGCTTATTGAAGGTGAAGACCACGTCGTCCGCCGTCAGCGGCTGTCCGTCCTGCCATTTTAGGTTGGGTTTTAGCGTCAGGGTATAGCTCAGGTTGTCGGCAGAAGGCGTCAGGCTTTCCGCCAGGCCCCACTCAATGTTGCCGTTATTAAAGCTGTACAGCGGGGCATAAAGCGCCTGCATGATGGTTAATGTTGTGCGGTCGCTGGCGTAGAGCGGATTAACGGCTAACGGGTCGCCGGAGGTAATCCCGATAATGAGCGAACCGCCCTCTTTTGGCGCGTCGCTTTTTGCCGCCGCGGCCGAATTTGTCTCTTTATTTTTCGCATCATCACAGCCCGCCAGGCCTAATGCGAGCGAAACGACCACTGCCGATAACAGAAGCTTGCGCATCTCACTAACTCCTTGCCTTATAAAGTGTTTATTACTGCATCTTTTATTTATGTTGAAGCATCATATTCAGCTTTAGCGGTTTACGCATTAATTATGAAAATGCGATTTTCGATTAAGCTTATGCCGGATTTGATATATATAAGCAGCAGAAGGAATAGCGGTTAATTGCTTGCGCTCACAACGTTAAACGCTTCACAAATCTCCTGCTACACTGCCTCAACACATCACTAAAAAGGCAGGTCAACATGTCAGACAACACGTATCAGCCACCAAAAGTATGGGAATGGAAAAAGAACGGCGGCGGCGCGTTCGCCAACATCAACCGTCCAATTTCCGGCGCAACGCATGAAAAAGATCTTCCTGTCGGCTCTCACCCGCTGCAGCTCTACTCGCTGGGCACACCGAACGGCCAGAAGGTGACGATCATGCTCGAAGAGCTGCTGGCGCTGGGCGTGACGGGCGCGGAATACGATGCGTGGTTGATCCGCATCGGCGAGGGCGACCAGTTCTCCAGCGGGTTTGTAGACGTGAACCCGAACTCGAAAATACCGGCGCTGCGTGACCACTCCACGAACCCGCCAACGCGCGTATTTGAATCCGGCAATATCCTGCTCTATCTGGCGGAGAAATTCGGCCACTTCCTGCCGAAAGATCCGGCGGGACGCACCGAGACGCTGAACTGGCTGTTCTGGCTCCAGGGTGCGGCACCGTTCCTCGGCGGCGGCTTTGGCCACTTCTACAACTATGCGCCGGTAAAAATCGAGTACGCGATTGACCGCTTCACCATGGAAGCTAAGCGCCTGTTCGACGTGCTGGATAAACAGCTGGCGCGCGGTCGCTACGTGGCGGGCGAGGAGTACACCATCGCGGATATGGCGATCTGGCCTTGGTTCGGCTGCGTGGCGCTGGGCAGCGTCTATAACGCCGCCGAGTTCCTGGACGCGGAGAAGTACACTAACGTCCAGCGCTGGGCGAAGGACGTGGCGAACCGCCATGCGGTTAAGCGCGGTCGCATCGTTAACCGCACCAGCGGCGAGCTGAACGAGCAGCTCCACGAACGCCACGCGGCGAGCGACTTCGATACCAATACGGAAGACAAGCGTCAGGCGTAACGTTCCGCCGGGCGGCTCCCCGCCCGGCAGCCGCGATCCTTGCCCAGGGCATGATTAGCCTAAAGGTTGAGTGGCTATTGCTGGCACTATCTGGACGTTTTTCTCACCTCAGAATGAGAAACGCCGTATCAACTGACAGCAGTCACAAAGGATCTGTTATGAGACTTATTAAAACAACGCTGGTTATCAGCGCCCTCATTTTTTCCACCTCGGGAATGGCCATCGACAAAACCGCCGCCGGCGCGGTAGCAGGTGCTGCTATTGGCGCTGCCACGGGCAAAGATCTGAAATCAACCGTGGGCGGTGCCGTGGTTGGCGCAGGCACGGGTGCAATGTTCAAAAACGGCGAAAAAGGCAAAGACGCACGTAAGGGCGGTGCCGTGGGTGCCGTCGTTGGCGCGGGCGCGGCTGCGGTGACGGGCAATAGCGTGCTGAAAGGCGCGGCCGTGGGTGCCGGCACGGGCGCGCTGATTGGTGAAGCGACGCACTAACAGCATCGGGAAAAGAAAGAAGTAAGGCCGCATCAGGCGGCCTGTTGTGTTATGCCGTCAGGCGGAACTTTTGCACCGAGCGTTGAAGCTCTTCGGTCTGGCGTTCCAGCGCCGCGGCTGCCGCGGAAACTTCTTCGACCAGCGAGGCGTTCTGCTGGGTGACGCCGTCCATCTGCGTAATGGCAATCCCGACCTGCGAAATGCCCTTACTTTGCTCCTCAGAAGCCGACGCGATTTGCTTCATAATGGTCGTCACCTCCGTCACGTCGCGCAAAATCGCATCCATGGTGGTGCCCGTGTCGCTCACCAGCTGCGCACCCTGCTCGACGCGGGTCACGGAATCGGTAATCAGACCCTCAATTTCTTTTGCCGCATTGGCGCTTCGGCTTGCCAGGTTGCGGACTTCACCCGCCACCACGGCGAACCCACGCCCCTGCTCGCCCGCGCGCGCCGCTTCTACGGCCGCATTGAGCGCCAGAATATTGGTCTGGAAGGCAATGCTGTTGATGACGTTGGTGATTTCAGCAATTTTCTTCGAGCTTTCCGAAATACCGCTCATGGTGGTGACCACCTCTTCCACCAGCGACCCGCCGCGGCTGGCGGTGGTTGAGGCCACATCGGCAAGCTGGCTGGCCTGACGCGCGCTTTCGGCGTTCAGCTTCACGGTAGCGGTCAGCTGTTCCATGCTGGCCGCCGTCTCTTCCAGCGCGGCAGCCTGCTCTTCGGTACGGGAAGAGAGATCGTTGTTGCCGCTGGAGATCTCCGTCGCGCCGCGCCAGATATTCTCACTGCCGGAGCGAATGGTGCTGACCGCTTCACGCAGGCTGTCCTGCATGGCGCTCAGCAGCGGCACCAGCTGTCCCACGCAGTTGCGGCCGAAAGGCGCAATGGGCTGGCTGAGATCGCCCTGGGCAATCTGGCGGAACTGCTGGCGAATGCGCTCCAGCGGTTTGACCAGCATCGCCACCAGGTAGCGGTCGGTAAAGAGCAGGATCAGCAGGCCGATAATGGTGGCGACGATAATAACCGTGCGGGTCATGCTGGTCAGGCCGTCGACCACCATGCGGGTGCTGTCGAGCGTCTTCGCGGCGGCATTATTGAACTTCTCGGCGGCGGCACCGAACGCACGGCTTAGCGGCGGCGTAACGTTGTTGGCCTGCTGGCGGTAGCCGTCCAGGGTCGCCTGCTTCGCCTGCTCCATTTGCGGCGTCACGCCCTGTTCAAGCAGCGCCTGCCAGGCACCGATCACCTGTGCAGAGACCTGCTCATCCATTGGGCCAGGCGAGATCGCCTTCATTTCGGCCAGTTTCTTACCCATGTTGTCCAGCGCCTGTTGGGCAGAGGACAAATCCGGCGTGCCGCCAGCGGCTTTGACCTCCATGGCGCGGCTCAGACGGGTCACAAAGCGGAAATACTGATCGTTGCCCTGGCTGAGCACCATCATCTGTTTGACCAGCTGGCGATCGACTTCATTGCCGTCTGATACCCGTGACAGGGACCAGGTGCTGTACAGCCCGACGCCCGCCCACATTAAACAAAAAATCCCGAGGATCGTCAGCATGACGAAACGGATCGTGAAATTACGGAGCATATTCATAAGTCTTCCTTGCCGTGAGGGTGAATTCGCCCAGAGGCGAGTGCTACTCTCGTTATCGGCAGGGTGCAGGGAAATTATAACCTTTTGTGATTATTTTTAGTTAGCGTGGCTTCACAGGTCGCACAGCCACCGTTAACCCTTATCTTCGCACGACATGATGTGATAAGTTCAGAATGAAAACGACGTTTCAAAAAATCATCTATAAGAAAAGGAGACATCATGTCCTGGTACCCTGACGCTACCCGCTACGAGAATATGCAGTACCGCTACTGTGGCAAGAGCGGCCTGCGCCTGCCCGCGCTGTCGCTGGGCCTGTGGCATAGCTTCGGCCACGTTCAGCCCCTTGACTCCCAGCGCGCGCTGCTGCGTAAAGCCTTCGATCTCGGTATTACCCATTTCGATCTTGCCAACAACTACGGCCCGCCTGCGGGAAGCGCGGAAGAGAACTTTGGCCGCCTGCTGCGTGAGGACTTTGCCCGGTATCGCGACGAGCTGATTATCTCCACTAAAGCCGGTTACGACATGTGGCCAGGCCCGTACGGTTCAGGCGGCTCACGCAAGTATCTGCTCGCCAGTCTCGACCAGAGCCTGAAACGTATGGGCGTCGAATACGTGGATATTTTCTATTCCCACCGCGTGGATGAAAATACGCCAATGGAAGAGACGGCCTCCGCGCTGGCTCATGCTGTTCAGAGTGGGAAAGCGCTGTACGTGGGCATTTCCTCCTACTCTACCGAGCGCACACAAAAAATGGCCGCGCTGCTGCACGAGTGGAAGATCCCGCTGCTGATCCACCAGCCGTCCTATAACCTGCTTAACCGCTGGGTCGATAAAACCGGCTTGCTGGATACGCTGGAAGCAAACGGCACGGGGTGTATTGCCTTTACCCCGCTGGCGCAGGGTCTGCTGACCGGAAAATACCTGAACGGTATTCCGGAAGGTTCTCGTATGCAGCGCGAGGGGAACAAAGTGCGCGGCCTGACGCAGAAAATGCTGACGGAAGCTAACCTGAACAGTCTTCGTCTGCTTAATGAGATGGCGCAGGCGCGCGGGCAGACGATGGCGCAGATGGCGCTGAGCTGGCTGCTGAAAGATGCTCGCGTGACGTCAGTGCTGATTGGCGCGAGCCGCCCGGAACAGCTGGAGGAGAATGTTCAGGCGCTGGGTAATCTGCGCTTTACGGAAGATGAACTGACGCGGATTGACCAGCACGTGGCGGACGGGGAACTGAATTTGTGGCAGGCGTCGTCGGATAAATAGTGTGGTTCGATGCTTTCTCCCCTCACCCTAACCCTCTCCCCGGCAGAGGGTTAGGGTGAGGGGAGAAATGTGTACCTTATTTCTTACTGATCTTATCCAGATACCCCATCACAAACGCCGACAGCACAAACGTCAGGTGGATAATCACATACCACATCAGCTTATTATCCGGGACGTTTTTCGCGTCCATAAACACGCGTAACAGGTGGATAGAGGAGATTGCCACTATAGATGCCGCAACTTTATTCTTCAGCGACGAGGCGTCCATTTTCCCCAGCCAGCTGAGCTTTTCTTTATGCTCGGCGATATCAAGCTGAGAGACGAAGTTCTCATAACCGGAGAACATCACCATCACCAGTAAGCCGCCCACCAGCGTCATATCCACCAGCGACAGCAGAACCAGAATTAAATCGGCTTCCGCCACGGAGAAAATGTTAGGCAATACGTGGAAAATCTCCTGGAAGAACTTGATCGTCAGGGCGACCAGCGCCAGGGAAAGACCGAAATAGACGGGTGCGAGCAGCCAGCGAGAGGCATACATTGCGTTTTCAAAGAAGCGTTCCATAAAATCCTGTCTGCAAACGAAACCAGCGCTCAGTATATCTCAACGGCGCTGACTGTTTGCAAGAACTAACCAGTACGCCACTCAGACGTCGTCCGGGTTAACCTCAGGACGCGCATACTCCGGCCAGACCAGCACCACCAGCTCCGGGTAGGCTTCCAGGCTAAACTCGCGAAAACACTGGCGAAGGTTTAATACGTCCAGGTCTGAATACGAGACCTTCTCACCGTTAAGACAGCGCTTTTTGATGTTGTCGTAATATTTATAAACCGCTGAATTCAGATCGCTACAGCGACGCTGCGCCTCAAACAGACCGGGCGTGTCATTAATTTCCGACATTTTCATGCGCTTAATTGTCGCGTGTAAGAAGTCGATATATTCATGATTCACCCGCCAGTACCAGACAGGCGTAACGGAGTTCATCAAAACAGAGAAATGATCTTCTCCTTCCTCTTTTGTCATCAGTTCAGGTTGTGGCGGTTCACTGGTGTCTTTCGACACTTTCGTTTTATTGAACTCCTGCATCAATAAAAGCACACCAGCGGTCAGTAATAGTAATGTGATGACCGTAAAAAAGATGCTGTTCATGGGTTGGCTCCATTTTTTTTGATTTTAAAATTGCCTCATGATATTGTCAACGAATCTCACGCCTTTACCAACCCCACCCTGTTGAAATTAAAGGAAATTAAAAATGCTGCCCGACTATCTCGTCCCGGCTAAGTACCACATTACGCCTGTGGAACAGCAACCGACGGAAGAAGAAAAAAAGGCCAGTTTCACTCAGGGGAAAAGAAAGCTCTCTGATTTCGAGCCTGATATATTAATTGGCGTTTCTCACACTGGCAAATCCCGTAATATGCTGCTGGAAGAGCACGATCGCCATATAAAAGACCGCTTATTTCGCGCTATAAAAATTGAAGCCTTCGTCCACCTGCTGAATGACCTGCAGGCAGAAGGCGAAATAGATGCCCAGAAACTAAGTCAAATAATGGCTGAAAAAACGAAAGAAATAAATGAGGCCGGCAATGAAATTTGGCTTAATCTAATTACACGAGAAACAAACAACCCTATTTTTTATACCCTGGGGGAAGATTAACGTGAAAGAAGTTAAAGACAATAACGTTTATTTGACTTTAGATGATAAAAAAAGTGATGAATTTATCTTAAAGCAAAATATCGAGGCGCTAAGAAATGCAAAAAATGCCGAGATGACGCGTATTACACAAGACCTGGTATCGATCCCGGCAACGCTGGTGCGTCTGAAATGGCAGAATCGCCGCGAGATTTATCCGTTACAGGTTAAAGAAGAAATTTACGGCGCCGTGATGAACGCCATCATCGAGCAGCTTCCAGAACTGAAAGAGAAACTGCTGGGACGTCTTGAGGCCAACTATCAGTATCTGCTTGCCAGAGAAGTCGCCACCCTGCGCCTGACGCGCAAACTGTCAGCCGGTGAGTACCGTACGTCAAACGTCACCTGCGTTGCGCTCGATGAGGACGCGCTGACCACCACCCCCTCTACCGCACCGACGGACAGCAAAAACGCATAAACCGACAGGCATAAAAAAAGCCGGCTTTCGCCAGCTTCTTTATCACTTCGAGGCCGCTTTCTCTTCCCCGACCAGCCCAATCTTCAGATAACCCGCCTGATGCAGCGTGTCCATTACCTTCATCATGGTTTCATAGTCGACGGTTTTGTCCGCCCGGAAGAAGACGGTGGTGTCCTTCTTGCCGCCGGTCAGCTGGTCCAGCGCCGGAATAACGGAGGCATCCGTCACAGGGTCGTTCCCCAAGAACATGGATTTATCCGCTTTCACCGACAAATAAATTGGCTTTTCCGGACGCGGCTGCGGCTGGCTGGAGGAGGCAGGCAGATTCACCTTCACGTCGACCGTCGCCAGGGGTGCTGCCACCATGAAGATAATCAGCAGCACCAGCATGACGTCGATAAACGGCGTCACGTTGATTTCGTGCATTTCGCCGTTATCGTCCAGATTTTCGTTTAGACGCATTGCCATACAATCAACCTACGCGCAGTTTAGACGCCGCATGCACCGGCTTCACGGCGCTGGCATTCAGGTCGAGATCGCGGCTTTGCAGCAGCAGAACCTGAGCGGCAACGTCGCCGAGCGTGGCTTTGTAGTTGCCGATCATACGCGCGAAAATGTTGTAGATAACCACCGCCGGAATTGCCGCGACCAGACCGATTGCCGTCGCTAGCAGCGCTTCCGCGATACCCGGGGCCACTACCGCCAGGTTGGTGGTTTGGGTCTGAGCAATGCCGATAAAGCTGTTCATGATGCCCCAGACCGTACCGAAAAGACCGATGAACGGTGAAATCGCGCCGATGGTCGCCAGATACCCATTGCCGCGTCCCATGTGTCGGCCAACGGCCGCAACGCGACGCTCCAGACGGAAACCGGTACGCTCTTTAATACCTTCGTTATCTTCACTGCCGGCGGAGAGTTCCAGCTCGTTCTGAGCTTCATTCACTAACAGGGTGGTCAGGCTTTTCGGGTGGAAGGATGAGGTCATCTCAGAAGCCTGATCCAGAGAGCGGGCTTCTGCCAGCTGCTGCTGTTCCCGCTTGAGGCGACGCTTCTGCGAAAGCAGCTCGGCGCTTTTGCTGAAGAAGATAGCCCAGGTGACAACGGACGCCAGAATCAGGCCGATCATCACAATCTTAACCACGATGTCAGCATGATGATACATGCCCCAAACGGAGAGATCCGTCTGCATCAAATTATTACCCACTCTGTATCTCCAGGACGCAAATCACAAAATCTGAACGTAATAATATCAAAAAGCCGTCGAATTGATAGTCGTTCTCATTAGTATTTACATGGTGCCGTAATTTTCGCTCAGTTTCCTTGCGCTTACGCAGTAAAAATTTCTTATGCGCTTTTTTGCTAATATTTTCTGCTTATTCGATAAGCATGCGGGTGCAGTTTTTTACAATCGTGGTAGTCTGGACGTCCAGACGTATAAAAACAGGGTTAGCGAACATGACCAAGAAGCATCTTGATACCACGCTGGTGCAGGCGGGACGCAGCAAGAAATACACTCAGGGATCGGTCAACAGCGTGATTCAACGCGCCTCCTCGCTGGTGTTTGATACCGTTGAGGAGAAAAAAATCGCCACGCGTAACCGCGCAAAAGGTGGGCTGTTCTACGGTCGCCGCGGAACGCTAACCCATTTTTCGCTGCAGGAAGCGATGTGCGAGCTGGAGGGGGGCGCGGGCTGCGCGTTGTTCCCGTGCGGTGCGGCGGCGGTCGCCAACACCATTCTGGCGTTTGTCGAACAGGGCGACCATATCCTGATGACCAACACCGCCTATGAACCCAGCCAGGATTTCTGCACCAAAATTCTCAGCAAGCTCGGCGTGACCACCAGCTGGTTTGACCCGCTGATTGGTGAAGGCATTGCTGAACTTATCCAGCCAAACACGCGCATTGTGTTCCTGGAATCTCCCGGCTCCATCACCATGGAAGTGCACGACGTTCCGGCTATCGTGAAGGCCGTGCGCAGCAAAGCGCCAGAGGCGATTATCATGATCGACAACACCTGGGCGGCAGGTGTGCTGTTTAAGGCGCTGGAATTCGATATTGATATCTCGATTCAGGCGGCAACGAAATACCTGATTGGGCACTCTGACGGGATGATTGGCACCGCGGTTTCCAACGCGCGCTGCTGGGACCAGCTGCGGGAAAATGCCTACCTGATGGGCCAGATGGTGGATGCAGACACGGCATACATGACCAGCCGGGGCATTCGTACGCTCGGCGTGCGTCTGCGTCAGCATCATGAAAGTAGCCTGAAAATCGCTGAATGGCTGGCGCAGCATCCGCAGGTTGAGCGCGTGAACCATCCGGCGCTTCCGGGTAGTAAAGGCCATGAGTTCTGGCAACGTGACTTTACGGGCAGCAGCGGGCTGTTCTCGTTTGTGCTTAAAAAACGGCTGAGTAATGACGAACTGGCAAGCTATCTGGATAATTTTACCCTCTTCAGCATGGCCTACTCCTGGGGCGGTTTTGAATCTCTGATCCTGCCGAATCAGCCGGAGCAGATCGGGGCCCTGCGCCCCGGCGGAGAAGTGGACTTCAGCGGCACCCTCATTAGATTGCATATCGGTTTAGAAAATGTGGACGATTTAATTGCGGATTTATCTGCAGGCTTTGAACGTATCGTGTAGAGTGCGGGCTGAAAATGTACTCCCCGGACGCTTTTGTGAACACTGCATGCAGAAAAGTCTGCATGAGTTGCGCCTGCGATCAATCCCGACAGGTGAAATTGGGAGTACAATAGCGTTATCTCTGCTGTTCCACAGGAAAGTCCATGGCTGTTATTCAAGATATTATCGCGGCGCTCTGGCAACATGATTTTGCCGCCCTGGCGGATCCCCACGTTGTAGGCGTCGTCTATTTCGTGATGTTCGCGACGCTGTTTCTGGAAAATGGATTACTGCCAGCCTCGTTTTTACCCGGTGACAGTTTGCTTTTGCTTGCCGGGGCGCTGATCGGCAAAGGCGTCATGGACTTTACGCCAACGATGGTTATCCTTACCTCCGCCGCGAGCCTGGGCTGCTGGCTGAGCTATCTGCAGGGCCGCTGGCTGGGGAACACGCGCGTGGTGAAGGGCTGGCTGGCGCAGTTACCGCATAAATACCACCAGCGTGCGACCTGCATGTTTGACCGCCACGGCCTGCTGGCGCTGCTCGCCGGGCGTTTCCTGGCGTTTGTTCGCACCCTTCTGCCCACCATGGCGGGTATTTCCGGGTTGTCTAACCGCCGCTTCCAGTTCTTCAACTGGCTGAGCGCCCTGCTGTGGGTTGGCGTGGTCACCACCCTCGGCTACGCGCTGAACATGATCCCCTTTGTGAAGCACCATGAAGATCAGGTGATGACCTTCCTGATGATCCTGCCGATATTCCTGCTGGTTGCTGGGCTGGTGGGTACCATTGCGGTGGTGATTAAGAAAAAGTATTGCAGTGCATAAACAAAAGCCGGGTGGCGCTACCGCTTACCCGGCCTACGTTTCCCCTCAGGCGCCCTGCATCGTTCTTATACGTGACGCATCTTCTCCCGGCGTGACGCCGAAATAGCGCTTAAACTCCCGACTGAACTGCGACGCACTTTCATAGCCGACGCGCATGGCCGCCGCGCTGGCCTTCATGCCGTCGTGGATCATCAGCATCCGTGCTTTATGCAAACGGTAGGTTTTGAGGTACTGCAGCGGCGAGGTGCTGGTCACCGACTTAAAGTTGTGGTGAAACGCCGAAACGCTCATGTTCGCTTCCGCCGCCAGCTGGTCAACGCTGAGGTTCTCCGTGTACTGGCTTTCAATACGCTTGAGCACGCGGCTGATCAGGCTGAAGTGGGTCTGTCGGCTCACCAGCGCAAGTAACGCCCCGCCGCCCGGCCCCAGCAGCACGTGATAAAGAATTTCGCGGATAATCTGCTTGCCGAGGATACGCGCGTCCAGCGGCCTTTCCATGACGTCCAGCAGGCGCTCAATGGCGCAGAGGATCTCTTCCGACAGCGTCGCCGAGTTAATCCCGCTGGAGGCCATCGACGGCTGGAAAAGCTCGTCTTCGCCAATCTCCATCAGCAGCTCCTGCAGCTGAAGAATATCGACGTTGACGCGAATACCCGCCAGCGGGACCGACTCTGTCGCGAAGGTTTCACATTCGAAGGGTAAAGGTACCGTCAGGAGCAGATATTCATTGGTGTCGTAGCGGAACACCCGCTCGTTGATATAGCCAATCTTATGGCCTGAAAAGAGAAAAACGATGCCCGGCTGGTACATCACCGGCGTGCGCGTCCCGGGCTGCGTGCCGTAGAGCAGGCGAATGTCCGGCAGCAGGTCGCTAACATTATTTTCTTTATCTATCAGCATTTTAATCTGCGAGGTAAGCTGAAGGCAGATCGCTTCACGGTTCATTTTACGTTACTCCGGGTACGGTTTCCGACCCTCACAGTCTGCGCATTTTTACGAAGTTTCTCCAGCGCTCTGTAGAAATGGGCAAGACATCGGCAGGAATGTGCATTGAGAGCCTGGCCCCGGACGGCCACAATGAGCAGCATCAGGTAGCCATCAGCGCCACCACGGTTTTTCACCCACTAAAGGGAACGAGCAATGAACAACTTTAATCTTCACACCCCAACCCGCATTCTGTTTGGTAAAGACGCTATCGCCGACCTGCGCGCGCAGATCCCTGCTGACGCCCGCGTGCTGATCACTTACGGTGGCGGCAGCGTGAAAAAAACCGGCGTGCTGGATCAAGTTTACAGCGCTCTGGACGGACTGGACGTGCGTGAGTTCGGCGGCATTGAGCCAAACCCGTCTTACGAAACGCTGATGAACGCGGTGAAAATCGCCCGCGAAGAAAACATCACCTTCCTGCTGGCGGTCGGCGGCGGCTCCGTGCTGGACGGCACTAAATTCATCGCGGCGGCAGCGCACTACGCTGATGGCATCGATCCGTGGCACATCCTCGAAACCCGCGGCAGCGACATTAAAAGCGCGATCCCGATGGGATCCGTATTGACCCTGCCAGCGACGGGTTCTGAATCCAACAAGGGCGCGGTGATCTCCCGTAAAACTACCGGTGATAAGCAGGCCTTCATGAACGAACACGTTCAGCCTGTCTTCGCCATTTTGGATCCGGTTTACACCTACACCCTGCCCGCACGTCAGGTGGCGAACGGCGTGGTCGACGCCTTTGTACACACCGTCGAGCAGTACGTGACCTACCCTGTTAATGCCAAAATTCAGGATCGCTTCGCGGAAGGCATTCTGCTCACGCTGATTGAAGACGGCCCGAAAGCGCTGAAAGAGCCGGAAAACTACGACGTGCGTGCCAACGTCATGTGGGCCGCGACGCAGGCGCTGAACGGCCTGATCGGCGCTGGCGTGCCGCAGGACTGGGCAACCCATATGCTGGGCCACGAGCTGACGGCGATGCACGGCCTGGACCACGCCCAGACGCTGGCCGTTGTGCTGCCTGCGCTGTGGAACGAAAAACGGGATACCAAGCGCGCCAAACTGCTGCAGTACGCCGAGCGCGTGTGGAACATCACCGAGGGTTCTGACGATGCGCGTATTGATGCCGCCATTGCAGCGACCCGTAACTTCTTTGAAAGCCTGGGCGTGCCAACGCGTCTGTCTGGCTACGGCCTGGACGGCAGCTCCATCCCTGCCCTGCTGGTAAAACTCGAAGAGCACGGCATGACCCATCTGGGCGAGCATGGAGACATTACGCTGGACGTCAGCCGTCGAATCTACGAAGCGGCACGCTAAGCGTTTTTGGCATCCTGACTTTCGTTTTTTGACATTTCGTCCAGACTTAATGCACACCCCATCGCCGGAGTCCCCCTCCGGCGATGCGCACCTGAAGGAGGAAAAATGGCAAACCAAACCGTAATCAAGCTGCAGGACGGCAACGTGATGCCCCAGCTGGGGCTAGGTGTATGGAAAGCCGGTAACGACGAGGTCGTCTCCGCCATTCATAAAGCACTCGAAGTCGGCTATCGGTCGATTGATACCGCCGCCGCGTACAAAAACGAGGACGGCGTGGGGACCGCGCTGGCCAGCGCCGGCGTCCCTCGCGATGAGCTGTTCATCACCACTAAACTGTGGAACGACGATCAAAAGCGCCCCCGCGAAGCGTTGCAGGAGAGCCTGGAGAAACTCCAGCTTGATTTCGTCGATCTGTACCTGATGCACTGGCCGGTTCCGGCCATCGACCATTACGTTGACGCCTGGAAAGGGATGATTGAACTGCAGAAAGAGGGGCTGGTGAAAAGCATCGGCGTCTGTAACTTCCAGGTGCATCACCTGCAGCGCCTGATTGACGAAACGGGCGTCGCTCCGGTGATTAACCAGATCGAGCTGCACCCGCTGCTGCAGCAGCGTCAGCTTCACGCCTGGAACGCCACCCACAAGATCCAGACCGAGTCCTGGAGCCCGCTGGCGCAGGGTGGTGAAGGCGTGTTCGATCAGAAAATCATCCGCGACCTGGCGGATAAATACGGCAAAACCCCGGCGCAGATCGTCATTCGCTGGCATCTGGACAACGGCCTGGTGGTGATCCCGAAATCGGTCACGCCGTCGCGCATTGCCGAGAACTTCGACGTCTGGGATTTCCGACTGGACAAAGACGAGCTGGGTGAAATTGCGAAGCTGGATAAAGGTAAGCGGCTTGGGCCGGACCCGGATCAGTTTGGCGGTTAATCGCGTTAAAACGCCGGGTGGCGGCTTCGCCTTACCCGACCTACAAAAAACCCCGGCAAGCCGGGGTTTTCTTTTACGCTTTACGCTTCACAGGTTTCTTTACACTGGAATTACCGTTCGAACGCTGATGCACAATCGGCGTATGTTTGGTCAGCGCCGGGCGCGTATTGCGGTTCTGGCGACGCGCTTCGCGCATCTCATCCAGCGTAGGAGCCGGAACCAGGCAGTCGCGGCGCGAGCCAATAAGGTGTTTTTTACCCATCTCTTCCAGCGCCTGGCGGATCAGCGGCCAGTTTTTCGGGTCGTGGTAACGCAGCAGCGCCTTATGCAGACGACGCTGTTTATCCCCTTTCGGCACCACCACCTCTTCACTCTTGTAGCCAATCTTACTCAGCGGGTTTTTGCCGGTGTAATACATGGTCGTCGAGTTGGCGAGCGGTGAAGGATAGAAGTTCTGCACCTGATCCAGACGGAAGCGACGCTGCTTCAGCCACAGCGCCAGGTTCACCATGTCTTCATCGCGCGTGCCAGGGTGCGCGGAGATGAAGTACGGGATCAGATACTGCTCTTTGCCCGCCTGCTTCGAGTAGGTGTCGAACAGCTGCTTAAAGCGATCGTAGCTGCCCATGCCCGGCTTCATCATCTTCGACAGTGGGCCTTCTTCGGTGTGCTCCGGCGCAATCTTCAGATAACCGCCGACGTGGTGCGTCGCCAACTCTTTGATATAGCGAGGATCTTCCACGGCGATGTCGTAACGCACCCCGGAGGCGATGAGGATCTTTTTGATGCCCTTCAGGTCGCGCGCGCGGCGGTAGAGGTTGATCGTCGGCTCGTGGTTAGTATCCATGTGCTCGCAAATGCTCGGGTAGACGCAGGAGAGACGACGGCAGGTCTGCTCCGCGCGCGGCGACTTGCAGCGCAGCATATACATGTTCGCGGTTGGGCCGCCGAGATCGGAGATCACGCCGGTAAAGCCCGGCACCGAGTCGCGAATGGCTTCGATCTCATTGATGATCGAATCCTCAGAGCGGCTCTGGATAATACGGCCTTCGTGTTCGGTAATGGAGCAAAAGGAGCAGCCGCCGAAGCAGCCGCGCATGATGTTGATCGAGAAGCGGATCATCTCATACGCCGGAATACGGGCGTTGCCGTACGCCGGGTGCGGCACGCGCTTGTACGGCAGCGCAAAGACGCTGTCCATCTCTTCGGTGGAGAGCGGGATCGCCGGCGGGTTGATCCAGATGAAGCGCTCGCCGTGCTTCTGCATTAGCGCGCGGGCGCAGCCCGGGTTGGTTTCATGGTGCAGAATACGGGACGCGTGCGCGTAGAGCACCTTGTCGGCTTTCACCTTCTCGTAGGACGGCAGCAGCACGTAGGTCTTTTCCCACGGCTTCGGGCGCGGCGGCTGCACAACGATAGCCTTCGCTTCCGCTTTCTTCGGCTCAACCGGCTTGTTATCGGCACACGGCAGATCTTCACCGTACGGGTGCGGGATCGGGTCGATTTTGCCCGGCATATCAATAATGCGGGAATCCACCCCGCTCCAGCCCGGCAGCGCCTCTTTCACCATGATCGCAGTATTGCGCACGTCGCGGATGCTGCTCACCGGCTCGCCCTGCGACAGACGGTGCGCCACTTCCACCAGCGGACGCTCGCCGTTACCGTAAATCAGCATGTCGGCCTTGGAGTCCACCAGCACCGAGCGGCGCACGGTATCTGACCAGTAGTCGTAGTGCGCGGTGCGGCGCAGGCTCGCCTCGATGCCGCCGAGGATCACCGGCACGTCTTTCCAGGCTTCTTTGCAGCGCTGGGTATAAACCAGGGTCGCGCGGTCCGGACGTTTGCCCGCCACGTTATCCGGCGTGTAGGCGTCGTCATGACGCAGCTTACGGTCGGCGGTATAGCGGTTGATCATCGAGTCCATGTTGCCGGCGGTCACGCCGAAGAACAGGTTTGGTTTTCCCAGACGCATGAAGTCATCTTTGCTGTTCCAGTCGGGCTGGGAGATGATCCCCACGCGGAAGCCCTGCGCTTCGAGCATACGGCCACAGATGGCCATGCCGAAGCTCGGGTGGTCAACGTAGGCATCGCCCGTGACCAGAATGATATCGCAGCTGTCCCAGCCCAGTTGGTCCATCTCTTCCCGGGACATCGGCAGGAACGGCGCCGGTCCAAAGCAGGCCGCCCAGTACTGGGGCCAGGAGAAGAGGTCACGATCCGGCTGGATCAGGGAAATTGCGCTCATAGTGCTTCCGAAGAAAAAATAGACAAAAGGGCGGGGATTATACGCTGGAACATTGTGGGAAATGAAGGGGTATTATGCGGGCTGTTGCCCTCACCCCAACCCTCTCCCTGTGGGAGAGGGAGAAAAGCACGTTACGGCGCCGGATTCACCAGCATCTGCCCCACGGAACCCCTGTCCATCATCTCCAGCGTCTGGCTGTGGAACAGGAATGGGAAGTGCGGCCACGAAGGCTGACCGTAGTAGACGAGCAGTTCAACCTGGCCGTCCACCCACACGGTATCTTTCCAGCCGCGATCTTCCGGGAACGGCATCGCGCCATTAACGTTGCGGATCAGGAATGACACACCTTCAATATGGAACGACTGCGGCATGTCTGACCGGACCGTCCAGCGCTCCCAGGTGCCCTGCTGAGCGGTGATATCAATGCGATTTACATCCCACAGCGCGCCGTTGATGCCCGGATCGTCGCCCAGGCTGATATCACGGCTGCGCACCGGCGAGCCGCTCATGATCTCCTGCGGCAGCAGGCGCATCGGCAGGCTATCGGTGACCAACGGCAGCAGGCCGGTTGGACGCAGAGTAAGCACCAGCGTGGAGACCAGAATGCTCGACGGCTCAAAGAACCCGCGAATACGGTCAACGATGCTCGCGGCTTCACCACAGGTGACGGAGACTTCGTCCCCGTTGGTCATATCCACCAGAATTTCACGACGTTCACCCGGCGCCAGCGCAAGCTGTTTAACGGAGACCGGCGCGGGTAAAAAGCCCTGGTCGCCGGAGATCACGTGCAGCGGGCGGCCATCGCTCATCTGCAGCTGATAGCGACGCGAGTTAGAGGCGTTGAGCAGGCGCAGGCGCACCCAGCCGCGGGACACTTCCACGTACGGGCTCTGCGCGCCGTTAACCAGCAAGGTATCGCCGACAAAGCCACCGCTGCCCGGCTCGCTGTACTCCGGCGTGCCGAAGTTATCCAGACGTTTGTCCTGAATAATGACCGGGAAATCGTCCACGCCGTAGTGGTTCGGGATCGGCAGAGATTTACTGACCTCATCTTCCACCAGCCACATGCCGGCCAGACCGTTATAGACCTGCTGCGCCGTACGGTTAGGGGTATTGGCGTGATACCACAGGGTTGCCGCACTCTGGCGAATCGGCAGGACGGGCGCCCAGTCGGCGTTGGGGGACATCATTCGCGCCGCGCCGCCAATCAAAGGGCCAGGAACCTGTAAGCCGCTGATGGTCATGGCGACATTTTCAGCCGTACGGTTGCTGTAAATGAGCTTAACGTCATCGCCGTTCCACACGCGGATGGTCGGCCCGAGGTAGCGCCCGTTAATGCCCCACACCGGCGCGCGCGTGCCCTGGGTAAAGGACCAGTGGCTGCGCTGAAGCGTGAGGAAAAGCGGCTGCCCGCGACGGGATTCAATCAACGGCGGAATGGGCAGCGGCTGCTGCTGCCCGGCGGCGCTGGCTGTCAGCGGCATCGCACCCGCACAAAGGGCAATCCCCGAAGCCTGAATAAACTGACGCCGACTGAGTGACATATAAGCTCCATCTGAAACGACTAACAACGCGGGAATTCTTTTTCCCTTTAACGCCGAATTAAACCTTACCGGCGGCTTCTCTTTCTGCGACTTCTTTATCCAGCAGCGCAATATGCTGAGCCATGAGCTCGCGGCAGTGTGCTGCCAGTTCGCGCACCTGGTCTTTACCGTATTTGCTGGTATCGACGGGTGGCAGCATTTCGACAATCACCAGACCATTATTCAGGCGGTTAAGATTAATCTTATTAGAAGTATTGGAAACGCACACGGGAATAATTGGAACACCTGCCGCAATTGCGGCATGAAACGCGCCGGTTTTAAACGGCAGCAGGCCGCGGCCGCGGCTACGCGTCCCTTCCGGGAACATCCAGATTGAGATCCGGCGCTTTTTAAAATGATTCACCACTTCTGCAATGGTGCCGTGCGCTTTTGCACGGTTGTTACGGTCGATCAGCAGGTTACCGGTCAGCCAGTACAGCTGGCCAAAAAACGGGATCCACAGCAGGCTTTTTTTCCCCACCGTCACGGTCGGAGGCAGAACAATATTGGAGGCCGTCACCATATCGTAGTTGTTCTGATGGTTGGCGATATAGATGGCGTTACCGAAGTTTTCCGCTCCTTCAGGCAGGCGTTTTTCAACCTTCAGACCAAACAGCGGCGCAAGGCGACCGAACATATGGCCAAAGGTGGCAACATGCTTCGGATTACGCGGGCTGAACAGGCAGTAAATAGAGCCGAAAATACAGACCAGAATGCAGTAAATAACGGTAAGAATGAGACGAACAATGTATAGCATAGCGACCTCTGAAGCCCTGACAGCTGACAATTATACTTCACCTGTGGCCAGGTAAGGACTTTATTACGAGCGCGTATTGTTAATCGCAACGCACGAATTAACAACGATTTTACGGGAAATTTTATTGAAATACCCCCTCCGGACAGAGGGGGTGTTATGACATTACTCTTCGCTGTCGCCCGCGCTGCTGCGCGCAGGCGAATCAATATCCACGCGGTCGATACGCTGCAGGCCGCGCATCAGCGAACCGCGGCGACCGCGCTCGCCCACCACTTTCTGCAGCTCTTCCGGGCGAAGCTTGATTTTACGCTTGCCAACGTGGATGGTCAGCGTGCTCTGCGGCGGCAGCAGGAAGAGGTGCGCCAGGCCATCTTCACCTTTCGCGGCTTCCGCCGACGGGATGTTGATGATCTTGTTGCCCTTACCTTTCGACAGCTCCGGCAGATCGCTGACCGGGAACATCAGCATGCGTCCGGCAGAGGTGATCGCCAGCAGCATGTCGCTCTCGTTCTCAATCACCAGCGGTGTCATCACGCGGGCATTGTCCGGCAGGCTGATCAGCGCTTTACCGGCACGGTTACGCGACACGAGGTCGTTAAAGGTACAGATAAAGCCGTAGCCCGCATCGGACGCCATCAGCAGCTTCTGGTCGTCGGCCTCCATCAGCATGTGGTCAACCGTTGCGCCCGGCGGCAGCGTCAGCTTACCGGTGAGCGGTTCGCCCTGGCCGCGCGCGGAAGGCAGCGTAATCGGGTCGATGGCGTAGCTGCGGCCCGTGGAGTCGATAAACGCCACCGGCTGGTTGCTCTTGCCTTTCACCGCCGCCTTAAAGCTGTCGCCCGCTTTGTAGCTCAGACCCGGCGCGTCGATATCGTGGCCTTTGGCGCTGCGCACCCAGCCGCTCTGCGACAGCACAATGGTCACCGGCTCGGACGGCTGCATGTCGTGCTCGTTCATCGCCTTCGCTTCTTCGCGCTCGTGCAGCGGAGAACGACGGTCGTCACCGAAGGCATCGGCATCCGCCTGCAGCTCTTTCTTCAGCAGGGTGTTCATCTTGCGCTCGGACGCGAGGATCGCCTGCAGCTGATCGCGCTCTTTTTCCAGCTCGCTTTGCTCGCCGCGGATCTTCATCTCTTCCAGCTTAGCGAGATGGCGCAGCTTCAGTTCGAGGATCGCTTCGGCCTGGGTTTCGCTGATGCCGAAGCGCGACATCAGCGCGGGCTTCGGCTCGTCCTCGGTACGGATGATCTCAATCACTTCATCGATATTGAGGAACGCCACCAGCAAACCTTCGAGGATATGCAGGCGCTTAAGCACTTTCTCCAGACGATGGTTCAGACGACGGCGCACCGTATCGCGGCGGAACGTCAGCCACTCGCTGAGGATCTCCAGCAGGTTTTTCACCGCCGGACGACCGTCGAGGCCAATCATGTTCAGGTTGATGCGGTAGCTTTTTTCCAGATCGGTAGTAGCGAACAGGTGGTTCATCACCTGCTCCATGTCCACGCGGTTAGAGCGCGGCACGATCACCAGACGAGTCGGGTTCTCGTGGTCGGATTCGTCGCGCAGATCGTCCACCATCGGCAGCTTTTTATTGCGCATCTGGGAGGCGATCTGCTCCAGCACTTTGGCACCGGAAACCTGGTGCGGCAGCGCGGTGATCACCACGGCGCCGTCCTCTTTATTCCACACCGCGCGCATGCGCACGGAGCCGCGACCGTTCTGGTAGATTTTGCGGATTTCTGCACGCGAGGTGATGATCTCGGCTTCGGTCGGGTAATCAGGCCCCTGCACGATATCCAGCAGTTCGTCCAGCGAGGTTTTTGGCTGCTCAATCAGGGTGATGGCGGCTTTCGCCACTTCACGCAGGTTGTGCGGCGGAATGTCCGTCGCCATGCCCACGGCGATACCGGTGGTGCCGTTCAGCAGGATGTTCGGCAGACGCGCAGGCAGCATCTTCGGCTCCTGCAGCGTACCGTCGAAGTTTGGCACCCAGTCAACGGTTCCCTGACCCAGCTCGCCCAGCAGCACTTCGGCGTATTTGGACAGGCGGGATTCGGTATAACGCATCGCTGCGAAGGATTTCGGATCGTCCGGCGCCCCCCAGTTCCCCTGCCCGTCCACCAGCGGATATCGGTAAGAGAACGGCTGGGCCATCAGCACCATCGCTTCATAGCAGGCGCTGTCGCCGTGCGGATGGTATTTACCCAGCACGTCACCGACGGTACGGGCGGATTTCTTGAACTTGGCGGTAGCGTTCAGCCCCAGTTCGGACATCGCATAGACGATGCGGCGCTGAACGGGCTTCAGGCCATCCCCGATAAACGGCAACGCCCTGTCCATGATGACGTACATGGAGTAGTTCAGGTAGGCGTTTTCCGTGAATTCATGTAGCGCGAGGCGCTCTGCCATATCGCTCATTACGTGTGATTCCTCAACTCAGAAACCGAAGGGTTTCAGGCAATATTGCCGCAGATACTACCTCATCTGACGAATTGAGTCACAAAGAAAAAGGGCCGCATTAGCGGCCCTTTTCGGGTTATTTGTTCAGCTTGATAACCTGCTTCACGTCGATTTCAAACTCGTTCCAGTCTTTGTCGACTTTACCCTGCAGCTCTACTTTATCCTGCGGGGTGACGGTCACGCCGTTCCAGCGCTTGTGGTCAATCTCAACCACCACCGTGCCGGACTCGTCGCGGAAGGTGTAGCGGTCATCGGACAGGCGCTCGGTAATGTTCCCGCGCAGCTTCACCCAGGCATCGTCCTTCAGATCTTTCACTTTAGCCGCGGTGGTGAGGTTGGCGTTGTTATCGACAAAACCGCCCTGCTGGGTTTGCGTCTGGGTCTGTGTCGCAGATGGGCCAGTAAAGCCGCCCTGTGCAGCAAAGACCGGCGCGGTGGTCATCATCATGATGGCAGCAATTGCAGCGAATTTTTTCATCTTCATCTCTCCCTTTAATGTCGTTTCGCAGTCCATTAAACAGGGTAAACCTTAACAACTTCTTAAGGGGAAAATTTATTTATTTTTACTGTACAGCAGGCGCTTGCAGAGGGTTTACTGACGGCATCAAGGAGGGAACATGCGCATTTTACTGGTAGAAGACGACAGGTTAATCGGCGATGGCATCAAAGCAGGCTTAAGCAAACTGGGCTTTAGCGTGGACTGGTTTACCGACGGGAAAACCGGGCAGGCCGCGCTCGCCTCAGCGCCCTATGATGCCGTGGTGCTTGACCTGACCCTACCGGGAATTGACGGTCTGGAGATCCTGCGCGCCTGGCGCGAAAGCGGCCGCAGCGAGCCGGTACTGATCCTGACCGCGCGGGATGCGCTGAACCAGCGCGTTGAAGGGCTGCGCCTCGGTGCGGACGATTATCTCTGTAAGCCGTTCGCGCTGATAGAAGTGGCCGCCCGTCTGGAAGCGCTGGTGCGCCGCAGCCACGGTCAGACCCGCAGCGAGCTGCGCCACGGCAAGGTGACGCTCGATCCGGCAAGCCTCGTCGCCACGCTGGAGGGCGAAACGCTGACGCTTAAACCGAAAGAGTTCGCCCTGCTGGAGCTGCTGATGCGCAACGCGGGCCGGGTGCTGCCGCGAAAGCTGATCGAGGAAAAGCTTTATACCTGGGACGATGACGTCTCCAGCAACGCCGTCGAAGTCCATGTCCATCATTTACGCCGCAAGCTCGGGAGCGAGTTTATCCGCACCGTGCACGGCATCGGCTACACCCTGGGTGACGCATGAAGCTGAGCCTGAAGCTGCGCCTGACGCTCCTCTTTTTAGCGCTGTCTCTGACGGCCTGGTTTGCCGCCAGCCTGGTGGCGTGGCAGCAGACCACACACAAGCTCGATAAGCTGTTCGACACCCAGCAGATGCTGTTTGCCAAACGGCTGCTGACGATGGATCTGGACGAGATCCGCGCGCCACAGCGCATGCGCGAGGTGCCGAAAAAGGCCAAACACGGGCATCTGGACGATGACGCGCTGGCCTTCGCTATTTACGCTTCAGACGGCACGATGCTCCTTAACGACGGCGAAAACGGGCGCGATATCCCATATCACTATCGTCGTGACGGCTTTGATGACGGACGGCTTCAGGATGACAACGATGAATGGCGCTTTTTATGGCTGACGTCGCCAGACGGAAAATACCGCGTGGTGGTCGGCCAGGAGTGGGAGTACCGACAGGATATGGCGCTGGACGTGGTCAGCTCGCAGCTGACGCCGTGGCTGGTGGCGCTGCCGGTGATGCTGCTGTTGCTGATCGTCCTGCTGAGCCGGGAGCTGAAGCCCCTTAAAAAGCTGGCCCAGACCCTGCGCTCCCGCTCGCCGGACGCCACCGACGCCCTGCCCACTCAGGGCGTGCCGGCGGAAGTGCGCCCCCTGCTCGACTCGCTGAACCATCTTTTTACCCGTACCCAGGAGATGATGACCCGCGAGCGCCGCTTTACCTCCGACGCCGCCCACGAGCTGCGCAGCCCGCTGGCGGCGCTGAAGGTGCAAACCGACGTGGCGCAGCTTTCTCAGGACGATCCGCAGGCGCAGGAAAAAGCGCTGGCGCAGCTGCACGCGGGTATCGACCGCGCCTCCCGGCTGGTGGATCAGCTCCTCACCCTGTCGCGCCTGGACTCGCTGGACAGCCTGGACGGCGTAGAACAGATAGCGATGGCCGACCTGCTGCAGTCTGCGGTAATGGATATTTATCCTTCTGCACAGCAGGCGGGTATTGATATTCGCCTGCACATCAACGCGCCGGAGGTGACCCGAACGGGTCAGCAGCTGCTTCTGAGCCTGCTGGCGCGCAACCTGCTGGATAACGCCACCCGCTACAGCCCGCGCGGCAGCGTGGTAGACGTGACGCTGAACACCCGTAGCGTTACCGTGCGCGACAATGGCCCGGGCATTTCGCCCGATGCGCTGGCGCGTCTCGGCGAGCGCTTTTATCGTCCACCGGGTCAGGACGCCACGGGCAGCGGGCTGGGGCTATCCATTGTGAAACGCATTGCCGCGCTGCACGGCATGCGCGTCTCGCTGGGCAATGCGCCAGAAGGCGGCTTTGAAGTGAAGGTTAACTGGTAAGGGATTATTGCATTTAGCGCAAAAGACTTTGCACATTTTGCTTATTTTTCCGCTCCGTCCTCGCGCGTAGAATACCCGGCATACTCTCATCACCGAGGACAAATAATGAGCAATATTCTGATTATCAACGG
The DNA here is from genome assembly GCF_014895705.1 of Enterobacter cloacae complex sp. P27C. NCBI lineage: Bacteria > Pseudomonadati > Pseudomonadota > Gammaproteobacteria > Enterobacterales > Enterobacteriaceae > Enterobacter > Enterobacter cloacae complex sp. P27C. Next base: position 6,884 of record NZ_JADBQB010000006.1, on the reverse strand, counting down.
CGCGAAAGAGTTCGCGCACTCTAAAGGCCAGCTGAATGACACCCTGACCGAGGTCGCGGACGGTTTCCTGCGCGACGCCGGGCATGATGTTAAGGTCGTGCGCGCGGACAGCAACTATGACGTGAAGGCCGAAGTGCAGAACTTCCTGTGGGCCGATGTGGTTGTCTGGCAGATGCCGGGCTGGTGGATGGGCGCGCCGTGGACCGTGAAAAAATACATGGACGACGTCTTCACCGAAGGTCACGGTTCGCTGTATGCCAGCGACGGACGCACCCGCTCAGATGCCTCTAAAAAATACGGCTCCGGCGGCCTGATTCAGGGCAAAAAATATATGCTCTCCCTGACCTGGAACGCCCCTCTGGAAGCCTTCACCGAAAAAGATCAGTTCTTCGAAGGCGTGGGCGTAGACGGCGCGTATCTGCCGTTCCACAAGGCGAACCAGTTCCTGGGGATGGATCCGCTGCCGACCTTTATCGTCAACGACGTGATTAAAATGCCTGACGTCCCGAGCTATATCGCAGAATATCGCAAGCATCTCGCGAAAATTTTTGCTTAACTGGTAGCCTGGAATTAAAGGAGTAGTAACCATGCTTACAGTAATCGCAGAAATCCGTACTCGTCCAGGTCAACATCACCGCCAGGCGGTGCTGGATCAGTTCGCGAAAATCATCCCAACCGTACTGAAAGAAGAAGGCTGCCACGGCTACGCGCCGATGGTGGACGCCGCTACCGACGCAAGCTTCCAGGCCACTGCGCCAGACTCCATTATCATGGTTGAGCAGTGGGAAACCGTCGCGCACCTCGAAGCACACCTGCAGACCGCGCACATGAAAGCGTGGAGCGATGCGGTGAAGGGTGACGTGCTGGAGACCCACATCCGTATTCTGGAGCAAGGGGTTTAAAACCTGCCTTCCCTCTCCTTCCGGGGAGGGAATTCTCTCTGACCTGCTATGCTTATTCTGACTTCATGATTAACAGGAGGATGGAATGGGTCTTTTTAACTTCGTGAAAGAAGCAGGCGAAAAGCTATGGGATAACCTGACCGACCACAAAGGTCAGAGCGACAAAATCACCGAGCACCTCAAGAAACTCAACATTCCCGGTTCAGACAAAGTTCAGGTTAACGTTACCGACGGCAAGGCCAGCGTGACGGGTGACGGGCTGACCCAGGAGCAGAAAGAAAAAATCCAGGTCGCCGTCGGCAACATCGCCGGCGTCAGCGAGGTGGAGAACAACATCACCACGACCGATGCCAAAGATGAAGCCACCTACTACACGGTAAAATCCGGCGACACCCTGAGCGCTATCTCCAAAACCGTGTACGGCGATGCCAACCAGTACAATAAGATTTTTGAGGCTAACCGCCCGATGCTCTCCAGCCCGGATAAAATCTACCCCGGCCAGACGCTACGTATTCCTAAAGCGTGATCCGCGAGTCGGGGGTCGCCCCCCGACCGTTTTTACCAGTACAGTTTCCAGCTCTGCGTAAAGCGCACCAGCGCCTCCACGTAGAAGTAATCTCCCCAGCTCGCACACTCGTCCACCCCTTTGTTGTTCGCCAGGTGATAGACCGAGTGCTTCAGCAGCCCGGTGCCCTTCTCCTCTTTGCCCATCAGGTAGTGCTTCGTCAGTGACGACATAATGCCTTTGGCCCATTCCAGATAACGCTCCCGGTCCGGATCCGTCACGGGCAGTTGCTTCACCAGCTCCAGCAGCCCGCACACCGCAATCGCCGCCGAGGACGAATCGCGCAGCGCGTCGGTCCCCACCAGCGCCAGATCCCAGTGGCAGACGTAGTCTTCCGGGAGGCGGTTGAGGAAGTAGTTCGCCAGCCGCTTCGACAGGGCGATCATCGTCTCGTCGCCGGTATAGATATAGCTCAGCAGGAAGCCGTAAATCCCCCACGCCTGCCCGCGCGACCAGCAGGAGTCATCGGCATAGCCCTGCTGGGTATTGCCGTAGCGCGGCGCGCCGGTTTGTACGTCCATATAATAGGTGTGGAACGTGGAGGCATCGTCGCGGATGAGATAGTTTGCCGCCTGCATGACGTGCGCTTTTGCGGCGTCAGCAAAGCGCGGATCCCCCGTCTGCTCCGTCGCCCAGTAGAGCAGCGGCAGGTTCATGTTGCAGTCGATGATCATCCGTCCGGCCTGCTCCGGGTCTGAAAGATCGCCCCACGCCTGAATGATTTTCGCCTTCTCATGAAAGCGCTCCAGCAGGGCTTCAGCCGCCAGCAGGGAGAAACCGCGCGCCTCGCGGCTGCCGGTAAGTCTCCAGGCCGCCACACAGGAGAGCGTGTACAGGAAGCCCAGATCGTGAGTGTTGGTGTCGCTGCGCCCGGCGATGCGCAGGCCGAAGGAGCGCACGTGTTTTTCCGCCATCGAGCGGAATTTCTCCTCGCCGCTCATCTCCCACGCCAGCCACAGCTGGCCGGTCCAGAAGCTGGTTGTCCACTCTACGTTGTCGGTCAGCGGGTAATAACCGTTCCGGCAGGTTTCCGCCGGGAACTGCTCTCCGAATGCCGTTAAATGACGGCTAATCAACTCGAGGACGTGGCTACGCGCAGAGATCAGTTCATCGCTAAACAGGCGCGAGTCTACGGGAGCAGGAATGGCAGACAGGCGTTCCTCTCTGATACGACTTAACATATTTCGGTTCCTTGTGGTCAGCGTGATGAAGGTTCTGCTACGTTCAGCGGGCGGGGGCCGCGCCATTTACTCTGGCAGGCGGATAACGTAAAAGCAGAAATAAGGGTAAAGATCAGCGCCGTCGCCCCCATGATGATATAGGTCTGTTCAAAGCCGATGCGGTCATACATATATCCGGCAGGCGAGGAAACCACCACGTTCCCCACGTACAGCATCGCCTGATAGCCCAGTAAATACATGGTGGCGTTCACGCGCTTGTCGAAATGCTCCGCAATATATTTAAAGACCGACACCAGCAGCAGGCAAATTTCTATACCGTATAGCGGCTTGAGCACGGAAATTAACAGATGCGAGTCGCACACCCCGGAAATAATCAAACGCGCCCCGACGATCAGCCCGACAATTAATAGCCCGCGCCTGGCGCCAATAAAGTTAACGAACAGCGGGACAACCATATACATGACGAATTCTATGCCCGACTGCACGGTGCCGAGATAGCCAAACACCGCGTTGCCCTCATGAATATCGTCAAAGAAGGTGACGAAATAGCGCGAGAACTGCTGCTCGGCGATAAACATCATCCACGCCACGCCCGCCACGTACAGGCAAAAAGCCCAGAATTTACGGTTACGCAGCAGGGCGTACACATCTGCCGGGGCGATTTTCTCTTTGGTCAGTACCGCATCGGCATGAACGGAGTTAGTGTTCACTTTCAGGCTGAGCAGGACAACCAGCATCACGATCGACGCCACGCTGCCCATAATGAAGTTATAGGTCGGTGAGAGGTTGAACAGCAGGCCGGAGAAGGACGATGCCACCGCCCAGCCGAGCGAGCCCCACATACGAATTTGCCCGAACTCCATGCCGTTTAAGCGGCTGAAGCGGTCGGAATAGGATTCACACGCCGCCACGCCTGCATACCAGGCAAAGCTTAAATAGAGCGCGCCGATAATAATCCCCAGCAAGGTGCTGGACATTAACAGCGGCTGATAGACGTAAATAAAAAACGGCGCCATCAGGGCCGACATGGCGACCACAAAATAAAGCAGGTATTTGCTCATGCCGATTTTATCGAGAATATAGCCGTAGATGGGTTTGAGAATAACGGAAAATATTCCGTTCACCGCGAACACGGTTCCAATTACCGTCCCGCTGAGATTCGCTTTTTGACCAAGCCAGATCGCCAGCAGGCCAATACTCGCGGACCAGGTAAAGAAATAGAGAAAAATAAAGCTGCTGATTTTGTAATATTCGGTTCTGTTGGTTGTCGATATATTTTTCATACCATCCTCGCCGAGGTGTAGGGTCAGAATTTTTATAACGTGAACGACAGCAGACGTTCGCCTCCAGGGTCGCGGATTACGACCCGGTTATGGTTCATATCCAGCTGCGGCGCGGCCTCAACGTTCTGTTTCTCACTGGCAATGACGGCACAGCAGAGCCAGCGCTCTCCCGGATGGAGATCGGTTTTTAACAGCGGAATGGAGGCGCACTCCGGGAACATGATGCTGCTGTTCGGCGGCGTGACGATGCTGTCCGGGGTGCGTTCAATGAAAGGCGACAGATCGACAATCGCACTGCTGCCGTTCTCTGCCGCCAGATAGCTGCCGCGCGCGCGGATCTGGTGCTCCGTTTTCATCACGGCGAAACCGCCCTCCGCCGTTTGCAGCGTGCGCGCGCTGTTGATGCGGTGCAGGCGCAAATGCCACTCGCCAAACGGGATTTGCCAGGTCTCGATGTGCACGTCGTGCCAAGGCGACCAGCGTGAATAGATGTAGTTTTCATCTACCCGCACCGCGTCGCACTCGCGACGTCCGCGGAAATAGTTATCCCCGTCCGCCAGCAGCAGCATGGAATCACAGGCCGCATGCTTCAGGCCAAAGCGCCCGCGCTCAATGGTGAAGCCAAAGCGGCTGGAGTAGGCAAATTTGGTGTATTTCGCTTCGGTGTTGACGTAGTTATTCAGCTCCAGCTGACCGGCGGTGAGCATGGTGACGTGCTGAGAGTTCGTCGAATGCATCAGGATCTGCTGCGCGTGCGGGATGACGTGCTTCTCCGCCAGCGTGGGCAGCGGCTGTTCTTCTGCCTGCCAGAACGGATGCGTCTCCGGCAGCGCCAGAATCAGGTAGCTTTTTAGCGCCCAGTAGGGCGAGCCGGGAGAGTTATAGTCCTCACACATGGCGAGGTTCGGACAGGCAAAACCGAGGGTCAGAATGCCGTCCCGGTCGGTAATTGTCCGCTGCTGCCACCAGCGGAGATGGCGCAGGATAATGCCCTTCACAATACCCGGCGTGAACACGTCAAGTTCAGAGAAGGCAACCGCGCTCCAGAAGGCGACCATCGCAAAGCGGTAGGTCAGGCTGCGGCCAAACGGTACCGACGCGCCGTCCGCGGCGGACCAGTAGATAAAGTCCTCCGCAAACAGACGCGAGCGCTCGCGCAGCACCTCCGCCCTCGCCTCGTCGCCGCTTAAAGTAGCGTAAATCAAGCCGTAGAAGTGGAACGCCATGGAGATGTAATAATCTTTCGGGCGACCGGCGCCGTCGGAATACCAGCCGTCACCCAGGTAATAGGCCTCCATCAGCGCAAACCGATGGTCGATGGCGGCCTGGTCGTACGGCAGCCCGGCGCGTTTGAAGCCCAGCTGGACCATAATGGCAAAGTAGTTCCAGTTGCTGTCGGGCATCTGCGCGTCGGCAATCTGATTCAGCCACGCGTGCAGGTTCATCACCTCGCGCTCGCTGAAGCAATCGGTGAGTTTATTCCCCAGCAGGGAAAGCCCCAGACCGTAGGATGCCATCTCGACCAGACGCTGATCGTACGGACCGGTTTCGCCCCAGTAGCCCGGGCTTTGCGGATTGGTGCCGATCCTGATGGCCTGCATGTACTTCTCGCTAAACGGCGAAGCATCGCCCGAAGCCAACAGCGGAAACAGCCCCCATAGCGCGCGGGAGAGCCCCTCCATCTGCGCGATATCCGTCGCGTAGTGCGCGCAGGTATCACCCAGCGAGAACCGCGAATGATTTACCGGAAACTGCTTATCCAGCGCGCCAAGTAAGGTATTCAGAGACGCCACGACGTCCTGGCGTGAAGACAACAGATTTGATTTTTCTTCGCTTTCCGCCCGCATAGTTCCACCCTCGTCATCAACTGCGGCCAAGCATAGTGAATGCGTAAGGTGGAGAAATGTTAGCCACGTCACAGGTGAGAACGTTCGATAAACCTGCGGTTGATAAAATTTAAAAAGGTGGTTTATAAATCTCTTCTGACGGGGAAAAGTTGAGTTTTATTGCACTATGCATGACGCGCCCATAACCGATCGTCTTGAGCTCATTACCTTAAACGACACCGTAGCGTCGTTCAGCCGCCTGTTTGCTAACACGGTGCGTTACCACCACTGGCATCAGTGTCTTGAAATTCTCTATGTGGAAGAAGGGTTTGGCGTCGCGATTGTCGATAACCGTCACTACACCATGCGCCCCGGACGCCTGTTTTTCTTTCCGCCGTTCACCCTGCATAAAGTCAGGGTGGACGAACAGGCGGAAGCGATTTACCGGCGCACGATTATTCACCTCGACCACCACGCGGTGCTGAAGTGCCTGCGTGATTTTCCGCACACGCAGCAGCGGCTGGAGAAACTCTCGCGTCGCGGCTCAGAGGCATGGGTGGTTGACCTGGCACACTGCCACAGCCATGTCGATCATCTGTTCAGCTGTTATCCGCCGCCGATGAGCAGCGAAAGCATCGCCGGGCTGCTGATTAGCCTGTTTGCTATGTTGCCTGACGATCGTACCGGCGCACCGGGCAGCAGCATGGGGATCGCCAGCCAGGTGATGTTCTGGCTGGACGAGCATTATCAGGAGAAATTCCGCCTCGACGCGCTGGCAGCGGAACTGGGCAGATCGCGCAGCTACGTGTCGCGAAAATTTCATGCGGAGACGGGGGAGAAAATCCACCACTACCTGAACACGCTCCGCCTGCGTAAGGCGTGCGAATGCCTGCTGCACAGTGACGCGAGCGTGCGGGAGATTGCCGTGCGGGTGGGATTTTCCGACGTGACCTGGTTTATCAGCGCATTTAAGAAGGGGATTGGCGAGACGCCGCTGCAGTACCGGAAGAATCATCGTGCGGTATGACACCCTCACCCGCCCCTCTCCCGTGTACAGTCCGGGGACATGGTAGACAGGTGTTCGGGGACATGGTGAACACTTTTTAACATCCTTTACCCATGGTGAT